>JBFWWZ010000101.1:0-2514 GCA_050245915.1 Microbacteriaceae bacterium | reverse complement strand
AGACCGGCAGCACGTGGATGAGGTCCTGGTGGGCCTCGAAGAACGACTCGATCGTCCCCACATCTCGCCAGTAGAACCGGTCGCGGTCGGTGGACCCCGGCACCTCGTTGCGGTTGAGGTCGTACACGCCCGCCTGCCCGCGTGCGACGAAATCGGGGATGATGTCGCCGCCCATGTCGTGGCTGGACTCCGGCCGTTCCCCGTCGCGCTGGACGGCCTCGATCAGCACATCGGCGTCGAACACGTAGTTGCCCATCGAGGCGAGCACCTCGCCGGGGGAGTCCGCGAGCCCGACGGCGTTCTTCGGCTTCTCGTGGAACGCGGCGATCTTCTCCGGGTCGTCCTTGTCGAGCTCGATCACGCCGAACTGGTCGGCGAGGGCGATCGGCTGCCGGATCGCGGCCACGGTGACCCCCATGCCCGAGGCGACGTGGGCCGCCACCATCTGGCTGAAATCCATCCGGTACACGTGGTCGGCGCCGACGACCACGATGATGTCGGGCTTCTCGTTGGTGACCAGGTTGAGGCTCTGCAGGATCGCGTCCGCCGACCCCGAGAACCAGCGCTTGCCGAGCCGCTGCTGCGCCGGCACGGAGGCGACATAGGCGCCCAGCATCCCGCTCAGCCGCCAGGTCTGCGACACGTGCCGGTCGAGCGAATGCGACTTGTACTGGGTCAGCACCACGATCTGGCGCAGCCCCGAGTTGACCAGATTCGACAGCGCGAAGTCGATGAGCCGGTACCCGCCGGCGAACGGGACGGCGGGCTTGGCGCGGTCGGCCGTCAGCGGCATCAGCCGCTTGCCCTCCCCGCCGGCGAGGACGATGCCGAAGATCTTCTGGGGGGACATGTCCCGAATATAGGCCCGCCCGTGGCGCTGTACTAGCGTCGGACAGATGCGAGTCGATGTGTTGAGCCGCGAGTATCCGCCGGAGGTGTACGGCGGGGCGGGCGTGCACGTCGCCGAGCTGGTTCGAGCCCTGCGAGAGGGCACCGGCATCGACGTCGTCGTCCGCGCCTTCGGGATGCCGCGCGACGAACCCGGCGTGCACTCCTACCTGGTGCCGCCGCAGCTCGCCGGCGCGAACCCGGCGCTCTCCACCCTCGGCGTCGACCTGCAGATCGCGGAGGATGCCGCCGGTGCCGACCTCGTGCACTCCCACACCTGGTACGCGAATGGCGCCGGTCACCTCGCGCACCTGCTGCACGGGGTCCCGCACATCGTCACGGCGCACAGCCTCGAGCCCCTGCGTCCGTGGAAGGCCGAGCAGCTCGGCGGGGGATACCGGGTGTCGTCGTGGATCGAGCAGACCGCATTCGAGGCCGCGGACGCTGTGATCGCGGTCTCCGCGGGGATGCGCGCCGACATCCTGCGCTCGTACCCGGCGATCGACCCGGCACGCGTGGAGGTGGTGCACAACGGCATCGACCTGGTGCGCTGGACCCGCTTCGAGGATCAGGATGTCGTCCGGGCCCTCGGCATCGACCCCGACCGCCCCAGCGTGGTCTTCGTCGGCCGCATCACGCGGCAGAAGGGGCTGCCGTACCTGCTGGACGCGGCGAAGCTGCTTCCGCCCGAGGTGCAGCTGGTGCTATGCGCCGGCGCGCCGGACACGCCGGAGATCCTCGCCGAGGTGCAGGCGGGCGTCGCCGAGCTCCAGCGGTCCCGTACCGGGGTGGTGTGGATCGAGCAGCTGCTCTCACAGCCCGAGCTCGCGGCCGTGCTGTCCGCCGCGACCGTGTTCGTCTGCCCGTCGGTGTACGAACCCCTCGGAATCGTGAACCTGGAGGCGATGGCCTGCGGCGCACCCGTCGTCGGGACCGCCACCGGCGGCATCCCGGAGGTCGTGGCCGACGGCCTGACCGGGCGGCTCGTCCCCATCGAGCAGGCTGACGACGGCACCGGGACGCCGCTCGACCCGGCCCGGTTCGTGACGGATCTGGCCGCCGCCTTGACCGAGGTGATCGCCGACCCGGTGGCGGCGCGGCTCATGGGCGAGGCCGGGCGGCTGCGGGTGGAGGCCGAGTTCGGCTGGGACCGGATCGCGGCGCGGACCGTCGCGATCTACGAATCCGTGCTGACGTAGGCTGGGATCATCATGGTCGCGGTGCTGGAATTCTCGGACGTCACGGTCGTCAGGGACCGCAATCGGATCCTCGATTCACTGACCTGGAGCGTCGACGCCGACCAGCGCTGGGTGGTGCTGGGGCCGAACGGCGCCGGCAAGACCACGCTGCTGCAGGTCGCGTCCGCGACCATCCACCCCACATCCGGGACGGCGACCCTCCTCGGCGAATCCCTCGGTACGAGCGACGTGTTCGAGTTGCGGCCGCGCATCGGGTTCGCCTCCACCGCGCTCGCCCGCAAGATCCCCGGCAACGAGGCGGTGCTGGATGTGGTGATGACCGCCGCCTACTCGGTGACCGGGCGCTGGAACGTGAAGTACGAGGACGTCGACGTCAAGCGCGCGCGCCGCGTGCTGGGGGTGTGGAAGCTCGAGCAGCTCGAGGACC
>JBFWWZ010000100.1:0-2801 GCA_050245915.1 Microbacteriaceae bacterium | reverse complement strand
GCCCGTACCAGTTCCCCGAGAAGCTGATCCCGCTGTTCACCACGAACCTGCTCGACGGGCGCACGGTGCCGCTGATGGGCGACGGCGGGAACGTGCGCGACTGGATCCACGTGGAGGACCACAACCGCGCCGCCCACCTGGTGCTCGAGGTCGGCGATGTCGGCGAGATCTACAACATCGGCGCGCACAACGAGGTCACCAACCGCGAGATCACGATGCGCCTGCTCGAGCTCACCGGGCGCGACGAGAGCGCGATCGAGTGGGTGCCCGACCGGCTCGGGCACGACCGCCGCTACAGCGTGCAGATCGACAAGATCACGGCGCTCGGCTGGAAGCTGGAGCGCGACTTCGATGCCGGGCTCGCGCACACGGTCGAGTGGTACCGGGCGAACCGTGAGTGGTGGGAGCCGCTGAAGGCGCGGGCCGGCCTCTGATGCGGCTGCTGGTCACCGGCGCCGCCGGTCAGCTCGGAAGCGACCTGTTGCTCGCGGCCGAGGCGGCCGGTGACGACGTGGTGGGGGTCGACCGGGCCCAGCTCGACGTCGGCGACCGCGAGTCCGTGTTGCGGGTGGTCGGCCAGGTGCGTCCCGACGTGGTGGTCAATTGCGCCGCGTGGACCGCGGTCGACGCGTGCGAGGCCGACCATGCGCGGGCGTTCCGCGACAACGGCGAGGCGGTGGCGCACCTGCGCGAGGCGTGCGACGCGAGCGGTGCGCACCTGGTGCAGGTCAGCACCGACTACGTGTTCGACGGCATGTCGGATCGCGCGTATCGGGAGGACGATACGACGAACCCGCTGTCGGTGTACGGGGCGTCGAAGCTGGCGGGGGAGCGGGCTGCGGGCCCGGCGGCGACGATCGTGCGCACCTCGTGGGTGTGCGGTGTGGCCGGGGGCAACATGGTGAAGACCGTGCTGCACCTGATCGGTGAGCACCCGGTGCTGCGCTTCGTCGACGATCAGCGCGGTTGCCCGACGTTCACCGCCGACCTCGCCCCGCTCGTCCGGAGGCTGAGCGCGGAGCGGCGCCCGGGTGTGTTCCACGCCACCAACCAGGGCGCGGTCAGCTGGTACGAGTTCGTGCGCGACATCGTGGCGGCAGCGGGCTGCGACCCGGCGATGGTCGAGCCGATCGCCACCGCCGAGCTGCAGCCGCCGCGCCCCGCACCGCGCCCCGCCAACGGCGTGCTGGAGAACGCAGCGCTGGCCGCGGCGGGCATCCCGCTCCTGCGCCACTACCGTGCGCCGTTGGCCGAGCTCGTCGCGCAGCTCAGCGGCTGATCCCGAGCAGCTCGCGCACCTGCTCGACGCCGATCAGCTCGATGTCGTCGCGGCGGAGGTGCTCGTCGAAGTGCGAGCGCGGCATCTCGAAGCCGAGCAGGGTGTCGGGTTCACGATCGTCGCGGATCGCGCGCCGGTGACCGGCGACCGCGTAGCCGAGTGATCTGGTGACCCCCAGCGACGGCCCGTTGTCGTGCCACGCACCGGTGGTGGCCCACTCGGCGCCGAACCCGTCGAACCCGAGCGCCAACGTCGCGAGCCGCATCTCCTTCCCGATGCCACGGCCTTGGTGCTCCCGGCCCAGCCACGACCCCGTCTCGAACTGCCGCATCCGCGCGAAGTCGGACGCGATCAGACCGCTGGTCCCGACGACCTCACCGTCGACCAGGACCACGAGGTTGAGGTTCCAGCTCGCCGGCGACGTCTCGGCCCGGCACCGCCAGTAGAACTGGAGCGCCTGCCGCTCCAGCTCGGGCGACGGGCGGCGGCTCCACGGCATCGCGAACGGCATGAAGTCGTCGTCGTGGATCCCGCGAGCGGCGAGCGCTGCGAGCGCCACGGCGAGCTCGTCGGTGATGCCGCGCAGCGTGAGTCGCGGCGTGCGGACCTCGAGGTCGAACAACGGCCAGTACGGGTGCGCCATCGGACCATGGTGGTCGCCCGCCGTACGCTGCGGCCGATGGGTTTCACGCGCGCCGAGCTCGAGTCGTTCCGCGACGCGACCGTGCCCGACCTCGTGGGGCCGGGCTTGAAGCTGCTGTTCGTCGGCATCAATCCGGGCCTGTGGACCGCGGCGACGCAGACCCACTTCGCACACCCCGGCAACCGCTTCTACCCGGCCCTCCGCCGGGCCGGGATCATCGAACGCGACATCGACCGGGGCACCGGCATGTCGGACGACGATCGCGCCCACCTGATCGAGCGCGGCGTCGGCATCAGCAACCTCGTGCACCGAGCGACTGCCAAGGCGTCGGAGCTGACGGCGGCCGAGCTGCGCGCCGGCGGAGAGCAACTGCGCACGTTGGTGCGCGAGCAGCAGCCGAGGGTGGTCGCCGTCGCGGGCGTGACCGCGTACCGGGCCGCGTTCGGCGTCAAGGCTGCCCAACCGGGTCGCCAGCCCGACCGGTTCGAAGGCGCGGCGCTCTGGGTCGTCCCCAACCCGAGCGGCCTCAACGCCCACGACACCGTCGACACCCTCGCCACCGCCTACCGCGAACCCGCCGAGGAAGCTGGCATCCCCCTCGCCCGCTGACGAGGGTGCCGGTCACCGGGCTCCGCCGTCGCGGGGTTCGATGACGTCTTCGGTGTCTGGCGACCCCGCGAATGATCTGGTGAGGGCGTCTGGTGCCGGGCTCCGCCGGCGCGTGTCGGCGTGACCGGACGCGTCAGCGGTGCCGGGGGCGGTGCCGGGCTCCTGGCGGCCGACGGCACGCGGATCGGTGAACGCCCTGTTCATGACGCTGCGTGCGGGTCCGCGAGGAGTCACGCACCCGCCAGGACACGCCGCCGCGGCGCGTTCAGC
>JBFWWZ010000099.1:0-2816 GCA_050245915.1 Microbacteriaceae bacterium | reverse complement strand
ACGCTCTTCCGATCTCCCTGTGTCTCGTGCACGAGCTTGATCGCAGCCAGCGCGATCGCCCGGAGATCGTGATCGCCGGCGAGGGCGTCGAGCACGTCGTGGTAGTCGTCGAGGTCGTCGGTGCGCAACGCCTCCTGCAAGGCAGTCGTGGTCTGCGTCACCCGGGAAGCGCGGAGGTCGGCCAGCGTCGGCACCGAGCCGATCTCGATCCGCTGCTTGGTGAGCCGCTCGATGTTCTGGAGCAGGCGGCGCTCGCGCGGTTCGGCCAGCGTGATCGCGACGCCGTCGCGACCGGCGCGTCCGACCCGCCCGATCCGGTGCACGTAGCTCTCGGCGGCCGACGGCACGTCGTAGTTCACGACGTGTGTGAGCACGTCGACGTCGAGGCCGCGTGCCGCGACGTCGGTTGCGATCAGCAGCTCGGCGGTGCCGTCCCGGAGGCGACCCATCACGCGGTCGCGTTGGGCCTGGTCCATGCCGCCGTGGAGTGCCTCGGCCCGGAAGCCGCGACCGTTCATCGTCTCGGTGAGCTGATCCACCTCGCCGCGCGTCCGGCAGAACACGAGCGCTGCACGTGGTGCCTCGACATCGAGGAGCCGGCCCAGTGCCGCCGGCTTGTGCTGGCGAAGCACGACGACAGCGCGCTGGCGGATGCGCGCCTGGCCGACCTCCGCGTCGCCGGCGCCGACGCGGATGCGAACCGGTTCGCGCTGGTACCGCTTCGCGATCGCGTTGATCCTCGGCGGCAGCGTGGCCGAGAACAGCACCGTCTGGCGATCCGCCGGCGTGCTGTCGAGGATCGACTCGATGTCGTCGGCGAAGCCCATGTCGAGCATCTCGTCCGCCTCGTCCAGCACGACGGTGCGCACTGCCCCGAGCGGCAACGATCCGCGCCCGATGTGGTCGATCGCGCGGCCGGGCGTGGCCACCACCACGTGGACGCCGCGGTCGAGCTGCTGGAGCTGGCGGTGGATCGGCTGACCACCGTAGATCGGCACGACCCGCACGCCGCGCCCGTCGAGGAGGTGGCGGCCGTACCTGAAGATGGCCTCGCTGACCTGCACCGCCAGCTCGCGGGTCGGCACGAGCACGAGCGCCACTGGCGTGGCCGGCGCCCGCCCTCCCTCGATCAGCTCCAGGATCGGCAGTGCAAACGCGGCGGTCTTGCCGGTGCCGGTGGCCGCCTGGCCGACAAGGTCGCGGCCGGTGAGGAGCAGCGGGATCGTCTCGCGCTGGATCGGTGTCGGCTCTTCGTACCCGAGATCGTCGAGCGCTGCGAGGGTTTCGGCACGAAGCCCGAGCGCGGCGAAGGTCGGCTCTGCGCCGTTCGGGGGGTCGGCAAGGGGATCGAGGTCGTGCACGCGTGTCTGCTTTCCGGGTCGAGCCACCCTACGGGGCGCGAACCGTCGGTCCTCGCCGCGTGGCGGTGATGGATGAGCGGCGTGCGACGCCGCGCCTCAGGACTCGAGCGGATAGGTCGCTTCGCTCCTTTTCATTCCGCTCGTGTCCTTCGTCACGGTTGGTCGCCTCACTCGCCTACTCGCTCGGCTCCTGAGCCGAGCCCGTGGGAGAAGTCGATCGGGAGGTCGGGGGAGGGTGGCAGCGCGGTGCCGCACGCGGCTGCGGCGTGGCCGTGCTCGACCCCCATCACGCGCAGGATGCCCTCGACGATCGCCCGCTCGTCGCCCGGGCGGTGGACGCCGCGCAGGATGTCGCGTCCGCCGGCCGCCATGAGCCAGTTGAGCTGGCTCCAGGCCAGCGGTCGGTCGTCGCCGATGATGTGGTAGCCGCCGGCGTCGACGGCGTGGTCGATGTCGCGCAGACCGAACGGCCCGAACCCGATTCGCATCCGGTCGACGAGCAGGTCCATGCGCGCGACCCACCAGTGGAACACCGGGTCCTCCACCATGCAGCGGATGACGAACCGCACGGAGTTGGCGACGATCCGCACCGGATCGGTCTCGCCGAGGGCCTGGGTGATGAGGTCATTGCGCTCGCCGATGTTGTGGATCATGCAGTCGAGCACGTCCTGGGCGAGCTGCTCCTTGGTGTCGTAGTAGTTGTAGAACGTTCCGAACCCGATGTCAGCGGCGTCGGTGATCTGCTGGATCGTCGTGGCGTCGACGCCGGCCGTGGACATGAGCTCGTACGCCACCCGGCGCAGGCGGATTCGTGTCTGGCGCTGGCGCTGCTCGGTTCTCGTCAGCTTCGGCGCAGTCGCGGTCATCGTGCCAGATGGTACACGCCTGCCTCATCGGCTTCGATGAGGCATCGCTTTCGACGATGCATCACCTCGCCGCTGCGCTGGCTCCCGGGGAGCCAGGACCGCGGGAATCCCGTACGGGGTCGCCGGGAGGCGAGCTGGTACACACGCGCCGTGGCGATCGTGTTCTCCCTCGTGTCGGCGCTGATGTACGGCGTGTCCGACTTCGTCGGTGGCCGCGCCAGCCGGCGGGTCGCGCCGGTCGCCGTGGCGCTCGTGGCCGAGGTCGCGATGCTCCCGATCGCGCTGGTAGTGATCCCGCTCGTCGAGGACGCCGGCCCACCGAGCAGCGCCGCGGTGTGGGGTGTCGTGGCCGGTCTCTCGGGCAGCGTGGGCGTGGTCGGGCTCTACATCGCGCTCGCACGCGGCAACATGACGGTCGTTGCGCCGGTCACGGGTGTCGTCGCCGCCATCGTTCCCGTGCTCACCGGCGTCGTGCTGGGGGAGCGGCCGGGCCCGGCGGCGGTGGTCGGGATCGTCCTGGCGATCGCTGCCGTCGCACTCATCGGCGGCGTTGCTCACCTGCTCGCGGCCGCCCATGCTCACGCCCGCA
>JBFWWZ010000098.1:0-2922 GCA_050245915.1 Microbacteriaceae bacterium | reverse complement strand
GCACCAGGGTGCCCATCCTGCCCGTCGCGCCGACCACGGCGACCCTGCTGACCATGTGCTCCAGCGTAGCCTTGGGGCGTGCCGCGCTTCGTCCCCACCCCTGTCGACGACCCGGTCGCGCAACGACTGCTCGAGGCGTACTTCACCAGCCGCGAGCTCGGGTTCACCGGTGGCGTCTACCGGCGCACGATGCCCGACCCGGACGCGTTCGTTCCCCCGCGCGGCACGTTCCTGGTGGTGTTCGACGAGGACGACACGGCTGTCGGCTGCGGCGGGGTGCGGATGCTCGACGACCACCGCGCGGAGGTGAAGCACCTCTGGCTGGACCCGTCGACGCGCGGCCGCGGCTGGGGCCGGACGCTGCTCATCGAGCTCGAGGCGCGCGCCGTCGGACTCGGCGCCCGCGTGATCGTGCTCGACACCAACGCGACCCTCGAGGCGGCGCAGGGGCTGTATCGCACGAGCGGGTACGACGAGATCGAGCCCTACAACGACAACCCGAACGCGACGCACTGGTTCGGGAAACCGCTGCCGGTCGAGTAGCGCCGCAGGCGCGTATCGAGATCAGTACGGCTGATCCACCGGCAGCCCGGTGCGCAGCTCCGGCAGCAGGTGCCCGAGATCGTTGTGCGTGATCAGCACCGGCGGCTTCGCCGAACGCACCCGGATGATGGTGAGCCCGCAGTTCGCCTGGTTGACCCCCAGCCACCGCCACCGCGGGGCGCCGAACACCTCCCGCACGAACCAGCCGATCACGAAGTTGTGGGTGATCAGCAGGTCGTGCCGGTCCTCCCGCGACGGCGTCAGCCATTCGGCGACGGCGTCGGCCATCTGCGCCTCGCCCGCCGCGATCTCCTCCGCGGTCACACCGCCGAAGAACGACTCGAACGCGTGAGGCAGGTCCGGTTCGGGGCCCGACGGGATGCAGTCCATGAGCAGAGCGGACGGCTGCGGTTCCAGCGCGGGCAGACGCTCGGTCATGATGCGCGCCGTCTCCTGCGCACGCTGCAGCGGGGAGGTCCAGGCTTCGGTGAACGGCACGCCGCCGAGACGTTCGGCGATCGCCTTCGCCTGCCGCACGCCGCGGGGGCTGAGCGGTCCGTCGGGGAGGCCGTGTTCGGCATCCTGCTGCTCGCCGTGCCGCACCAGGTAGAGGTACCGCGACATCAGGCCACCTCGGTGCCGGTTGTCGAACCTGTCGAGAGCAGGCCGTCGAATGCGGTGTCGTCGAGCGGGCCGACGGCGGCGACCGACAGCGGCCGGTCCACGAGGTCGGCGGCGAGCGCCCGCACATCGTCGGCGGTGATGGCCGCGATGCGGCGCAGCGTCTCGTCGAGGTCGGAGAACTCGCCGAAGGTCAGCTCGCTGCGGCCCAGCCGCGTCATCCGGGTGTCGGAGTCCTCGAGCGCCAGCGCCGATGCACCCCCGAGCTGACCTCGCGCCCGGGACAGCTCGTCGTCGGTGATCCCGTCGGCCGCCAGCCGGCGGAACTCCGCCATCATCAGGTCGGCGACCGTGCTCGCGTTCTTGGGCGAGCATCCCGCGTAGAGCCCCACGATGCCGGAGTCGGCGTAGCTCGCGGCGAACGAGTATACGGAGTACGCCAGCCCGCGTTTCTCCCGCACCTCCTGGAAGAGCCGGGATGACATCCCGCCACCCAGCACCGAGTTCAGCACCAGGAGGGTGGGGCGCTGCGTGTCGCCGGCGGGCAGGCCCGCCACCCCGAGCAGCAGGTTCGCCTGCTCGGTGGGGCGTTCGACGAGAGCGAGCGGTGCGCCGCGTGCGATGAGACCGCCCTCGGTGTCGCGCCGGGCGACGGGCGCACCCTGCTCGCCGAGGTCCCAGCCCGCTGCGGTGAGCGCGGCGGTGACCCAGCCGACGAGGGCGTCGTGGTCGACGGCTCCCGCCACCGAGATCACGAGGTCTTGGGGCCGGTAGTTGGCCCGGTAGTGCTGCATCACGGCATCCCGGCTCACCGCGGTGATGGATGCGGGGCTGCCCCCGATGGGACGCCCCAGCGGGTGGTCGCCGAACACGGCCTCGAAGAGGCGCTCGCTGACGACGTCGGACGGGTCGTCGTCGGCCATCGCGAGCTCTTCGAGGATGACGCCGCGCTCCGCCTCGAACTCGTCGGCATCGAGCAGCGAGGAGGTGAACATGTCGGCCAGCACGGTGACGGCCATCGGCAGGTCCTGATCTCGCACCTTCGCGTAGTAGCAGGTGTACTCCTTGGCGGTCATCGCGTTGTGCTCGCCGCCGACCGCGTCGAACGCGACCGCGATGTCGAGCGCGGTGCGCGAGGGGGTGCCTTTGAACAGCAGGTGCTCGAGGAAGTGCGTGGAGCCGTAGGTGACGGGCTCTTCGTCGCGCGATCCGACCGCGACCCAGTAGCCGACGGTCGCGCTCTGCGATCCGGGCACCTGCTCGCTCAGGATGCGCACCCCGCTCGGGAGGACGCTGCGTCGCACGAGACTGCCGCCGGATGCGGTGATCGTCAGCTCGGCCAGGTCGAGAGGGAGCTGCACCGCGCCGTTCATCGGTACGACTCTACGTCAGCAATCGGATGCCCGGCTCGTTCCGAATCCGATGACGTGGGGACGAACGGATTCACCCCGGGCACCCGAAATGGGGGGACACGCCATGCGGACAAACAGACAAGTCTGTCTGTCCTCATGTGCTACCGTTTCGGGTGACGGGTTCCCCTGATCCGTCACCCAGAACAACCCGTGTTCTGACCACCCCGCAGTCGTGGCCGTCCCCCGTGCGGCCACGACGCGGGGGAACCGCGCGGTATCCCCGGACGCGCGGAGCCCTCGGGAACCCGACCTCCGAGAGAGCAGACAGTGTCCATCGAGATCCCCCGCCCGAGCGTGTCGCTGCCGACCGCCCCCGCGAAGCTGCGCATCCTCGAGACCGCGACCC
>JBFWWZ010000097.1:0-2940 GCA_050245915.1 Microbacteriaceae bacterium | reverse complement strand
GCCGACCGTTGCGTCCACCGCCACTCGACCTGCGACGTGGCCATGCCCCCACTGCACTCGGTCGAGGCCCATGACGTGCGCTGCCATCTCTGCGACCCCGCTCCGGATGCCGCCGCTGTTCGCGTGGCGAATCCTTCGTCTCCCATCTCGTACGCGGTCAGATCGACCGGCGATCGCGTCGATCGCGGCGTGCCGCTGGTGACGGTGCGCGGGCTCGTGAAGGATTTCGGCGAGAGCCTGAGCTTCGCCGATCGACTTCACCGTCGCCGGGCCCACGCCGTGCAGGCGGTCTCGAAGGTGGATCTCGACGTCTGCCGCGGCGAGATCCTGGGGCTGGTGGGTGAGTCCGGGTCCGGCAAGACCACCTTGGCCATGACCTTGATGCGCCTCATCGAACCGACGGCCGGCGAGATCCACTTCGACGGCGTCGATGTGCGGGCGATCCCTCGCGGCGATCTGCGACGGCTGCGGGCACGGATGCAGCTGATCCTCCAGGACGCGCAGGCGAGCCTGTCACCGAAGATGCGGGTGCGCAGCCTGCTCACCGAGCCGTACAAGATCAACCGGATCCCTGCCGATCAGCGCTCCTCGCCGGAGGAGCTCCTGGATCTCGTCGGCTTGTCGCCGGATCTCGCCGACAAGTTCCCGTATCAACTGTCGGGTGGCCAGTCCCGCCGAGTCAGCATCGCCCGCGCCCTGAGCCTGAAGCCGGACCTGATCGTCGCCGACGAACCGACCTCGGGCCTCGACGTGTCGGCCGCCGCGGGAGTGCTCGCGCTCATGAACGACCTGCGCGAGCAGCTCGGCGTCACCTATCTGATCATCACCCACGACCTCAACCTCGTCGGCCAGGTCGCCGATCGGATCATGGTGATGTATCTCGGGCAGGTCGTCGAGGCCGGGACGACACAACAGATCTTCGAGGATCCCGTCCATCCCTACACGCAGGGTCTGCTCGCAGCGGTGCCGCGAGTCCAGGTTCCCGACGTCGCGCTCGCCGCTGTGCCGCGCGGCGAGATGCCGAGCCCGCGCACGCCGCCGGCCGGTTGTCGCTTCCACACCCGCTGCCGGCTCGCCACCGAACGGTGCTCCGCGTCCGCCCCGGCGCAGGTGCACTTCGACCCGGAGCACTTCGGGTCGTGCCACTTCTGGGAAGAAGCCCGCGCCACTCGGCCTCCGCTCGCCGTTGCGGAGCACTGAGGGCGAGCGTCAAGGGGTAGCGTCGTGCGTCGTGCTCAACTCCGCTGCGAACACGTTGAGGGCACTGGAGTGCCTGGTCGATCGTGGTGATGTCGGCGTGTCGGAGATCTCGCGTCATCTCGAAGTCACGATCGGGACAGGACACCGCATCTTGCTGACCCTCGTCGAGACGGGGTTCGCCGAGCAGAACTCGGCGACGCGGCGGTACCGCCCGAGCGGGAAGGTGCTCGCCCTCGCCGAGCAGGTGCGCGGCCGGGTGAACATCCGTGAGCGTGTGCATCTGCACCTCGTCGAGCTGATGCAGAACGCGCGCGAGTCGGTGCACCTCGGCGTGCTCGACGAGGGGTTGGCGCTCTACATCGACAAGGTGCCGTCGGACCAACCGCTCGGCGTCGAGTTCCGCGTGGGCTCGCGGTTGTCTGCGCACAGCACAGCGCTCGGCAGGGCGCTGATCGCCTTCGCCGATCGCTCCGTCCTCGACGCGGCGCTCGCGGCCGCCTCGGCGACTCACAACGAGAACCCGGTGCCGTCCCGCCCGAAGCTGGAACGGTTGCTGCGGTCGGTCCGCGACGAAGGGGTGGCCGAGGACAACGGCGACTACTTGCCGGACGTCCGTTGCGTCGCTGCGCCGATTCGGGCGCACAACGGTGACGTCATTGCGGCGATCGACATCGCCGCACCCCGTTCCCGCTACGAGCGGACGCGGGATCGGCTGCTCGACGAGGTGCAGCGCTCCGCCGAGCGGATCTCCGAGCAGCTTCGTCAACTGGGCGTGCGCGACCTCAACATCTGATTCGGGGCGCGCGCGGTGTCCGCGACGCCGTCGTCGGTGAGCGGCGCCTCTCACACTGCGACGAGCGCCGCGCCGATCGCTCCGGCGTCGCCGCCGAAGGCGGCAGGTCGGACCTCGAGGTCAGCGGTCGCCCGGACCTCGATCAGGCCGCGCATCGTTCGCACCGCCGCATCCCGGTAGTCGTGTCGCAGCCCCAGGCCGCCGCCGACGACGATCGCCTCCGGGTCGAGCGCGTTCACGAGCCAGGCCATCGCCGCGCCCAGTTGCTCGGCGCCGTGGCGCACCGCCGCGCGGCCGGACGCCGACGCGAACGCCTCCTGCGCCGTGGCAACGGAGGCGAGTCGGGCCAGCGCCGCGCCGCTCGCGACCTCTTCCACCATCGGCGCGCCGAGCAGCAGTGCGTTGCCACGGGAGCCCCGATAGGGCACGCCCTCGATGAGGAGCGTGAACGCGATGCCCGTGCCGACGCTGAGGTAGACGCACGAGTGCAGGTCGCGAGCCGCGCCGAACCGCGCCTCGGCGATCGCTGCCGCGCGCACATCGGATTCCACCACCACGCGTCCGTATCCGTCGAAGGCGCCCACAATGTCGACACCGCTCCAGTCGAGCGTCGCTGCGCTGGTGATTCGTCCGCTCGGGTCGACCAGCTCGCACACGCCCATCCCGACCGGCAGCCGCCGCGCCTGAGATGCACCGCTCACCTCGTCGGCCAGCTCGACGCAGTCCCTGAGCACGTCGCCCGCGCCCCGCCATGGGTCGGTGCCGCGCCGGCCCTGGGCGAGGACCCTGCCGGTGTCGGTCTCGACCAGCGCGGCCGCGAGCTTGGTCCCGCCGATGTCGATGCCGATGGCCACGCTCACATGGACGTTCTACCAGTTGAGCCCAATCCGGCCAGTTACCAACCAATTCGTTCGTGGTATGGTGCCCCCGGATGAGCGTTTCGCACG
>JBFWWZ010000096.1:0-3002 GCA_050245915.1 Microbacteriaceae bacterium | reverse complement strand
GAGCTGCGCCGGCAGCTCCGGCTCGTCCTCGACGTCGTGGGGCGTGTGGAACAGGTTCGTCGACGTGGCGACCGCGACCTCCGGCGAGAGCTCGCGCACTGCCTCGAGCGTGCCGAACGCCGCCGCCAGGTCGCCGCGCCAGATGTTGTGGCCGTCGATGACGCCGCCGACGAGCACCTTGTCCGTGGTGATCCCCGTCGGAACCCCGCCCTTGACGAGGTCGAGAGCGACCGCGTCTACCGGGGTGTCCAGCAGCACCGGCAGCGCGTCGTCGAGCGACCCGTACGGTGCGGCGACGAGCAGCCCGGCCGGGGCGTCGGCACCCAGCGCCTCGTAGGCGGACGTGACGGCCGCGAGCACGTCGGCGCGCGGGGTCTCGATCGACTCGCTGACGAGCGCCGGTTCATCCAGCTGCACCCACTGGGCGCCCGCGGCGGCGAGCCGCGCGATCAGCTCGCGGTAGACCGGCAGCAGCTCGGGCAGCTTCGACAGGGGCTCGAAGGCCGGGTCGACACCGTCCGCGGGCTTGCTGAGCAGAAGCAGGGTCACCGGGCCGACGATGACCGGACGGGTGACGTAGCCCCCCGCTGCCGCCTCCTCCACCTGGCGCACGAGACGGTCGTCAGCGAGGTGAAACGCGGTGTCCGGCCCGATCTCGGGCACCAGGTAGTGGTAGTTGGAGTCGAACCACTTCGTCATCTCCAGCGGCGCCTTATCGCCCTCGCCGCGGGCAATGGTGAAGTATCCGGCGAGATCGAGGGCGCCGTCGGCGTCGACGAGGTCTGCGAAACGTGCGGGGATCGCACCCACGGCGACCGCGGCATCCAGCACCTGGTCGTAGAACGAGAACGACTCCGGGATCGAGGAGTCGCCCGCCCCGAGACCCAGCTCGACGAGCCGGGCGCGTGTGGCGGCGCGCAGGTCGGCGGCGGTCTGCTCCAGCTCGGCCGCGCTGATGTCGTGGCGCCAGAACGCCTCCACGGCGCGCTTCAGTTCGCGCCGGCGGCCGATGCGGGGGTAGCCCAGGATGGTGCCGGCCGGGAAGGGTGCGGTGTTCGTCATGCGGGGATCCTCGTCGTGTCGAGAGCGGTGGGGTCGATGAGGCCGGCGCCGCCGAGGACGGCGAGCGGGGCTTCGGAGCGGTTGAAGGTGTACAAGTGGATGCCGGACGCGCCCCCGGCGAGCAGGTCGCGAGCCAGCCGGGTGGCGTGCTCGACCCCGACGGCAGCGGCGGCCTCGGGAGAGGCGGCGTTCTCGAGGTCGCGCCGCAACGCGGCCGGCTCGGCCTCGCCGCTGAGTTCGAGCACACGGCGCAGGCGCGCGAGGCTCAGCACGGGCATGATGCCGGGCAGGATGCGCATGGTGACCCCGGCCGCGCGGGCGTCGTCGACGAAGCCCAGGAAGTCATCCGGATCGAAGAAGAGCTGCGAGATCGCGAGGTTCGCACCCCCCGCCTGCTTCGCGAGCAGGGTGTCGAGGTCCTGCTCCCGCGAACGCGACCGCGGGTGACCGTTGGGAAACGCGGCGACGGCGATCGTCACCTGCGGGCCGCTGCCGAGCCGCTTCGCACCCGGAACCCCCGGCACATCGTGCTGCACGAAGGGCACCCGCTCGCTCTGCACCCGGTGGATGAGCTGCACCAGCTCACCCGCGCTGCCGAGGTCTCCGAGGAACACCTCCGATTCGTCGACGCCCGCAGGCGGGTCGCCGCGCAGGGCGAGGAAGCTGGTGACCCCGGCATCCAGGAACTCGCGGATCAGCCGCGACGCCTCGGCGTACGAGGACCCGACACAGGTGAGGTGCGCCATCGGCTTCACGTCGGTGTTCTGCAGCAGGTGACGCAGCACATCGAGCGAGACGCCCCGCGACGAGCCGTTCGCGCCGTACGTCACGCTGATGAACTCGGGACCGGCGGCGACGAGAGGCACCAGCTCGCGCCGCAGAGCCGCGTCCGCCGCGGCGTCGCGGGGCGGGTACAGCTCGAACGAGAACGTCGGCTCGGTCATCACCTCTCCAGCGAGCGCACGGCAACCACTGGAGCAGATGCCGGGCTCGGCTGTTGCTCCCGCCCGCGGGGATGCGGTCCACCCCAGCGTACGGCCGGGGATTCCGACGTTGCGTCGTGTTACGCCCGGAAGGCCTCGAGCTCCGCGATCCGGCGGGGGTGGACGAGCGCACGCACCCGGGTGCCCTCCTCCTCGTACTCCGACGACAGCACCCGGCCGCTCACGTGCAGCCGCGAGATCACCTCGCCGCGGTCGTACGGGACGAGCAGCTCCACCTCCAGCTCGGGGGCGGGCAGTTCGGCGCTGATCCGCTCGATCAGCTCGTCGATGCCGGCACCCGTGCGGGCACTCACGAACACCGCTGTGGGCTCCAGCCCGCGCAGCTCCAGCCGGCGGTCCTCGTCGACCAGGTCGCTCTTGTTGAACGCCACGATCTCGGGGAGCTCGCGAGCGCCCACCTCGCCGATGACATCCCGGACCGTCGCGAGCTGCGCCGCGGGGTCGGGATGCGACGCGTCGACCACGTGGACGATGACATCGGAGTTCCCCACCTCCTCGAGCGTCGAACGGAACGCCTCCACCAGCTGGTGCGGCAGGTTGCGGACGAAGCCGACGGTGTCGGCGAGCGTGAACTCCCGGCCATCGGGGGTGCGGCTGCGGCGCACCGTCGGGTCGAGGGTCGCGAACAGCGCGTTCTCGACCAGCACACCCGCCTTCGTCAGCCGGTTCAGCAGACTCGACTTGCCGGCGTTCGTGTACCCCGCGATCGCGACACTGGGGACCTCGAACCGGTCGCGGTTCGCGCGCTTCGCCTCGCGGGCGGGCGCGAACCCCTTGATCTGGCGACGCAGCTTCGCCATGCGGGTGTTGATGCGGCGGCGGTCCAGCTCGATCTTCGTCTCACCGGGACCGCGGCTGCCCATGCCCAGACCCGCGCCACCGACCTGGCCACCCGCCTGCCGGGACATCGACTCACCCCATCCACGCAGACGCGGG
>JBFWWZ010000095.1:0-3255 GCA_050245915.1 Microbacteriaceae bacterium | reverse complement strand
ACAGAACATCGAGCGGATCGTGTTCATGGGCGGTTCTGCGGCGGTGGGCAACGCGACCGCGGTCGCCGAGTTCAACGTGTGGCACGATCCGGAGGCGGCGGCCGCCGTCATCGACGCGGGGGTTCCCTGTTACATGTACGGCCTCGACGTGTTCATGGAGGTCGCGATCGACGAGCCGCACGCGAACGCGCTGGCGACGCATCCGGATGCCGGGGTCGCCTTGGCCGGGCAGCTGCTGTCGCACCGCATCTCGTTCAGCGCCGACGAGGAGGCGCACTACTCCGGCCTCATCGGCGACGCCGGGGCCGTCTGCGCCCTCATCGACCCGGAGGCGCTGCACGTGCAGCACCTGCCCGTGCGGGTCGAGCTCACCGGATACGCGCGCGGGGCGACGTTCGTCGACCGCCGTGCGCGCGGGGGCGAGGATCTGATCCACGGCGCCCCGGCCGGCTGGACCCCGATGGATGTCGCCCTGCGCGTCGACGCGGACCGCCTCGCGAAGGTGTTCCTCGAGGCGATCCGCGCGTCAGACTAGGCGCGTGCAGGTCTTCTTCGAGTACGTCGCCGCCGCCTTCGAGGTGATCGGGGTCGGCGTCATCGCCGTCGGGTTCCTCGTCGCCGTGGCGCTCGGCATCCGGTCGCTCGCCACCACGCGGGACGGGCGGGCCGCGTTCACCACCCTCCGTGACTCGTTCGGCCTGGTGATCCTGCTGGGGCTGGAGGTGCTGATCGCCGCCGACCTGGTGCGCACCGTGACCACGACGCCGACCCTCACCGACGCGATCGTGCTGGCGATCATCGTGCTGATCCGCACCGTGCTGAGCTTCTCACTGCAGATCGAGATCGACGGGGTGGCGCCGTGGCGCCGGGCCCTGGTGCCCGCTCCCGCCCAGATCGCCCGCCGGATGCGTAGCCGGGCAGAATAGCTCCATGACCGACCCCCGCCTCGCCGTGATCGTGCTCGCCGCCGGTCAGGGCACCCGCATGAAGTCGCGGCGCGCGAAGGTGCTGCACCCCCTCGCCGGGGTCCCGCTGATCGGTCACGTGCTCGCGACCGCGCGCGAGCTCTCCGCCGCATACGTCGTCACGGTCGTCCGCCACGAACGCGAATCCGTCGCCGAGGCGATCTCCGGCCTGATGCCCGAGGCCATCGTCGTCGACCAGGACGAGATCCCCGGGACCGGACGCGCCGTCGAGGCGGGTCTCGCCGCGCTGCCCGACGACTTCGACGGCGACGTCGTCGTGGTGAGCGGCGACGTGCCGCTGCTGGATGCCGGGACCCTGTCGGGTCTGCTGGCCGCGCACCGCGAGGCTGCCGCGGCCGCCACCCTGCTGAGCGCGGTCGTGGATGACGCCACCGGGTACGGGCGGATCGTGCGCGACACCACCGGCGCGATGCTGCGGATCGTCGAGCAGAAAGACGCCGACCCCGACGAGCTGCGCATCACGGAGATCAACTCCGGCACCTACGTCTTCGCCGTCACCCGCCTGCGCACGCAGCTGTCCCGCGTGGGCACGAGCAACGCCCAGGGGGAGAAGTACCTCACCGACGTCGTCGCCCTGCTGGCACAGGCGGGCGAGCCGGTCACCGCCGTCCCGGTGCCCGAACCGTGGATGGTGGAGGGCATCAACGACCGGGCGCAGCTCGCGCAGGCCGCGGCCCGCCTGAACGCGATGATCGTGCGCGGCTGGCAGCTCGCCGGCGTGACGGTGCGCGACCCGGCGACCACCTGGATCGACTTGCGGGCCACCCTGGCCGAAGACGTGGAGCTGCTCCCCGGCACCCACATCGCCGGCGCCACCACGGTCGCGAGCGGCGCGCGCATCGGCCCCGACACCACACTGCTGGACTGCGAGGTGGGCGAGGACGCCGTGATCACGCGCACCGACGCGACCCTCGCGGTGATCGGGGCGAACGCATCCGTCGGCCCGTTCGCGTACCTGCGTCCCGGCACGGAGCTCGCCGCCGACGGCAAGATCGGCACGTTCGTCGAGACCAAGAACGCGAAGATCGGCGCGGGCAGCAAGGTGCCGCACCTGTCCTACATCGGCGACACGACGGTCGGAGAGGGCTCCAACATCGGAGCGGGCACCATCACGGCGAACTACGACGGCGTCAGCAAGCACGCCACCACGGTCGGCTCGCACGTGCGGACCGGGTCGCACAATGTGTTCGTCGCCCCGGTCACGATCGGCGACGGCGCGTACTCCGGCGCCGGGACGGTGATCCGCAAAGACGTGCCGCCCGGTGCGCTCGCGATCAACGTCGCGCCGCAGCGCAACCAGCCGGGATGGGTAGAGGCGAACCGCGCCGGCACGAAAGCCGCCGAGGCGGCGGTGAAAGCCTCGGAAGGCACCGACTAGGCTGGGATCCCAGACCAGCGCAGGCGAGAGGCGGAGCGTGTCGGCCATCAAGATCACCGGCCAGAAACGGCTCGTCCTCGTCTCGGGGCGGGCGCACATGGCCCTCGCCGAGCAGATCGCCGCGGAACTCGATTCCGAACTCGTCCACACCGACGCCCGCACCTTCGCCAACGGCGAGATCTACGCCAGGTTCGAAGAGAGCGTGCGCGGCGCCGACATGTTCGTCATCCAGTCGCACACCAACCCGATCAACGAGTGGCTGATGGAACAGCTGATCATGGTGGATGCCGCGAAGCGCGCCAGCGCGAAACGCATCACCGTCGTCGCCCCGTTCTATCCGTACGCCCGGCAAGACAAGAAGGGGCGGGGGCGCGAGCCCATCTCCGCCCGGCTCGTCGCCGACCTCTTCAAGGCGGCGGGTGCCGACCGCATCATGAGCGTCGACCTGCACGCCGCCCAGATCCAGGGCTTCTTCGACGGCCCGGTCGATCACCTCTTCGCGATGCCGGTGCTGCTGGAGCATTTCCGCGCCCAGCTCGACCCGGCGACCCTGACCGTGGTGAGCCCCGACATGGGCCGGGTGCGGGTCGCCGACATCTGGAGCGACAAGCTCGGGGCGCCGCTGGCGATCATCCACAAGCGCCGCGACCCGAAGATCGCGAATCAGGTCACCGTCCACGAGATCGTCGGCGAGGTCGACGGGCGCACCTGCCTGATCGTCGACGATCTGATCGACACCGGGCGCACCATCGTGAAGGCGGCGGAGGCGCTGAAGGCGCACGGCGCGACCAACGTGGTGGTGGCGGCGACGCACGCGGTGTTCAGCGACCCGGCGACCGAGATCCTGCAGAGCGAGTTCATCGACTCGGTCGTGGTGACCGACACGCTTCC
>JBFWWZ010000094.1:0-3446 GCA_050245915.1 Microbacteriaceae bacterium | reverse complement strand
TGTCCTCCTCGGATCACGTACTCGCCACGCTCAGCCGCCCCCGGCTGCACGAACTCCGGCATCGGCACGTCGAGCCCTCCCCATCGTCGGCACCTTCCCGACGAGCGAGGATACCCCGACCACCAGGAACGCCCGCCGGCGGCCGCGCCGCTTCGCCGGCCCGTGTCACGCCGTCTGGAGGACGTCCTGCATGTGGTCGAGCACCATCGTGTGGGGGGCGGCCGGGCTGAAGAGGATGACCTCGCTGTCGTTGACGACGCGGACACTGTGGCCTGGTGCCCAGTAGAAGAGCTCGCCGCCCCGGCACGTCGTCTCCTCACCGTCGACGAACGACGCGATCAGCTCCCCCGAGATCATGTATCCCCAATGCGGCGCATGGCAGGCGTCGTCTTCGAGGCCGCGCAGGAGTGGCGCGATGTCGGTGCCGGCGCCGAGGGTGAAGTACTCCCCGGCCATGACGCCGTAACCGGTCGCGTCACCGAAGCCGGCGAGCTGCCGGGCGATGGCACCGGGGGCGTCGATCTTGACGGGGAGGGCGTTCTTGTCGATCCGGATCGAGGACGGCACCGTACGCCAACGCGGCGCGACGCTGCGGCCGCTGTACGCAACGAGCGCCTCGAGAGGGGAGGCATCCGCAGGCGGCTCGGTGGGCGCCTCGAACATCCCGGTCGCACGGATCTCCGGGCTGAGGGCCTGCCGAGCGAACGTGTCCACCGCGTCGACGACCGCTACATCCGTCACGAACCGCTGACCCGTCGCCGCGCCGATGTCCCATCCGTGCACGACACCGTCGAGCGCGACCATACGGGCGAACGTCTCGCCGTCGAGCTGGCCGACCGGTGTGTCGAGCATCCGTTGCATGGCCCCGTCCGAGTGCACCGCGTGACGGAGGTCCTCGAGAACGGCCCGCAGCTCGGGTGCAGGGACGCGCCCGTACACCGGCGGCGCCAGGAGGGACTGCGGTCGCTCGCCCCGGAAGAGCGATGCGAACGACCCCCCGAGCACGATGATGTGATCGAGTACGTCGTGCACGTCGAACTCGTCGCACGGCGTGGGTGCGGCGAGCTGGACGGGGTCGACGCGATCGACGAGATCGCAGAGCGCAGGCAGGATGATGTCCAACTGCTCGATCGGATGCATGGTGTTCCCCTTTGTCGTCGTCCCGGATCGTCCGGGTCCGTTCGATGCACCGCGTGGTGCGACACATGTGAGGCGCGACATCGACTGTCACACTGTGACAATGAGCACACTGCACGAGGCGCAGGCGGCGCTCGGACGTGGCGACTGGGAACGCGCCCTGGAACTTCTCGACGGAGAGATCGTCGAACACGACCGGGCGGAGGCGTTCGAACTCCGTGCTCAGGCCGCGTACGCGGCTGGGGACCTCGAAGCAGCCGTCACGGCATGGGAGGATCTCGTCGCCTACGAGCGGGGACGCGGCGACACTGCGGCGGCTGCCCGGGCAGCCGCGATGACCGCGATGTTCCTGATGATGGACACCGGCTTGATGGCTCCCGTTCGTGGATGGCTCCGAACTGCCGAGCACCTCCTGGCAGGGACGGAGCGGACCGCTGCGCACGCCTTGATCGCCATGACGCGCACCTACGAGCGCTTCATGTGTGGCGACATCGCTGCGGCACGCCGATACGCGGATCTGGCGGTCGAGCTCGGCAACGAGCACGGGGTCGCGCCGGCGGTGGTCATCGGCCGCACCGCCGCCGCACGGGTGCGGATCTACGACGGAGAGGTCGATGAGGGTGTCGCCGAGCTGAACGAGATCGGTTCACTGCTCATGTCCGGGGGCGCCGATCCGCTCACCACCGGCATGATGTACTGCGAGTTGGTCTGCGCTGCGCAGGGCCTGGGCCTGTACGACATGGCGACCGAGTGGACCATGGTGATGGACCGGTGGCGCCCAGGCGCCGCGATCGGCGGGATCAACGGCAGGTGCCGAGTGCATCGCGCCGAGTTGCTGCGCGTTTCGGGTCCCTGCGATGCGGCCGAGGCCGAAGCGCTCGGCGCGTGCGACGAGCTCCGGCCATGGATGCGAAGGGAGTTCGGCTGGCCACTGCACGAATTGGGGCTGATCCGCACGCGTCGCGGTGATTTCGCGGGAGCTGAGGAAGCGTTCGCGGATGCGCACCGGCACGGGTGGTCGCCCCAGCCGGGCCTCGCGCTGCTTCGCGTCGAGCAGGGTGACATCGACGGCGCCGCCGCCATGATCGCCGACGCGATCGACCATCCCTTCGACATCCCGTCGAAGGAACGGCCGCCCTTCGGCGACCTTCGGCTCGCTCCGCTGCTGGACGCCCAGTGCGAGATCGCCGCGGCACGTGGCGACGTCGCGACGGTCACCACCGCGGCCGACCGACTGGCTGACCTCGCCGGCCGTTACCCAGGCCCGTTCCTGCGCGGGTGGGCATTGACGGCAGCCGCGCGCGCCACGCTGCTCCACGGTGAGACTGCCGACGCCATACGCTCCGCGGGTGATGCCGTGCGCGCATGGGCGGATCTCGGTGCTCCGTACGAGACCGCATCGGCCCGGCTCGTGCTCGCCGACGCACTCGACCGGAGCGGCAGCACAGCCTCCGCACAGTTGGAACGCACGGCCGCCGAGTCAGGACTTCGCGCGTTCGGCGCAGTCCACCGAGCCGACCTCCTCGCGCATCGCCTGCACCCATCCGCCCCGAGCGCTCGCCCTTCGCCACGCGCCCACACCGAAGCGGTGTTCGTGGTCGACGGCACGATGCGCACGGTCGGTCTCGCCGGACGCACGACGACGATCCGCGACCTGAAAGGCTGCCGATACATCGCCCGTCTGATCGCCGACCCCGGCCGTGAGTTCCACGTGTTGGATCTCCTGGCAGCCGAGACCGGTGTGCTCCGGCCCCTCGTCGCCCACCCCGAAGCCAGCCAGCGGGTCGAGGGCGGCCAAGCCGGCCTCCCAGTACTCGACGAGACCGCCAAGCACGCGTACCGGCGCCGCCTGGCGGAGATCGACGACGACATCGAGGACGCCGAGCGGATGAACGACCCGGAGCGCGCTGCCCTCGCACAGGCGGACCGCGAGTACCTGGTCGCCGAGCTGGTGAGCGCAGTCGGGCTCGGCGGGCGCGGACGCGAGGTCGGGGCAAGCGCCGAGCGGGCCCGCACCAGCGTGACCCGTTCGATCCGTTACGCCATCGAGCAGCTCGGCCTGCACCACCCCGAGCTCGCCGGCCACCTCGACTGTTGCATCACCACCGGCACCTACTGCTCCTACCAGCCCGACCCCGTCGCCCCGGTGGCGTGGCACCACTGACAGACCTGTGGCAGCGCGGTCCGCGTCCGACCGCGTTCGATCGCCGTGCAGGACGTGCTGTCCGAGCAGCCGCTCAGGAGCGGCGAAGCGTCGCCGAGCGCTCGACCGCTCTATGAGAGAGCAATCCAGAGCGTCCAGCGGATGA
>JBFWWZ010000093.1:0-3776 GCA_050245915.1 Microbacteriaceae bacterium | reverse complement strand
GCACGCCCTGGACCGCCTGGTCACGTTGTGCCTGTCCGCGGACATCGGGATGACCGACACGTTCGCCTACCGCCTGGTCGCAGGCTCCGTGGACCTCATCGTCCACGCCCGGCTGCTGGACGAGACCCACATCGGGGGGCGGCGGCACAGGTTCGTGTCCGACATCGTGGAGATCAACGGGATGGGCGAGTTCGGCCGCCCCACCACCACGACCGTGTTCGCCCCCGGACCCGACGGTCGCGCCGTCCCCACCCACGCACCGGCGTGCCTGCCGGAACTGATCCGGGCCGGGTTCGACCCCGGGTTCCTCGACCACCGCACCGGCACCTGGACCATGCCGCTGGACCTGGTCGGGGCACCGTCATGACCGCCGTCCTGGCCGCGGTCGCGGGCGCGATCCTTGTCACCGGCGTGCTGCTGGTCGTCGCCGGGCTGTTCCCCGCGCTGGCACCCGCGCCGGTGCCGCGTCGTACTGCGACGACCCACCCGCGGCGGCTGCCGGCCGGGTCGCAGGCGCGCGCTGTCGTCGCGGTTTTGGGTGCGGCCGTGGCGTGGCTGGTCACCGGGTGGCCGGTCGCGGCGCTCATCGTCGCCGCAACCGTGTGGGGCCTGCCGATCCTGCTCGGGACCTCGACCGTCGCGGCCGCGGGCATCGACCGGATCGAGGCGCTGGAGGAATGGACCCGGCGCCTGTCCGACGTGCTGGTGGTCGGTGTCGGTCTCGAGCAGGGAATCGCCGCGACCGTGCGCACGTGCCCGCAACGCCTTCAGGGCGAGGTGTCCGCGCTGGCGGCGCGGCTGGACGCCCGCTGGTCGACCGAGGCCGCGCTACGCGCGTTCGCCGACGACCTCGACGACGCCACCGGCGACCTCGTCGTCGCCACGTTGATCCTGGGTGCCCGCCGCCGGGGCCCCGGCCTGGCACGGGTCCTGGCCGCGGTCGCGGACTCGGTTGCCGAGGAGGTCGCGATGCGCCGCCGGGTCGAGGCCGAGCGCGCCAAGCCCCGCACCACCGCCCGCGCGGTCACCCTCATCACCCTCGGCGTCGTCGCCGTCGGCGCCCTCAACGGCACCTACCTCGCCCCCTACGGCACCCTGCTCGGCCAGCTGGTCCTCGCGGTGATCGCGTGCGGGTTCATCGCATCGCTGGCGTGGATGCGGGCGCTGACCCTGACCCGCCCGCAGCCGCGGCTGTTCCTTCCCGCCGGGGCGACCCTGCTCGGCGACGCCGGAGACCCCGCCCGGACGCCCGCTGCTTCGGGGAGGACCGGCTCATGATCGACCCGTGGGTGATCGCCGCTGGCGCGAGCGTGGGTGCGGGTGTCGCGGTGCTGATCCGCGCCCTGGTCCCCGACGTCCCCGACCTCGCCGCCGCCCTGGCCCGCCTGGACACCGCGGACCCCGAACCCGTCGCCGTCGTCGGGGCGTCGCGGTGGCAGCGAACCAGCGACGGCGTCTTCACCGACCTCGCGGCCCGCCTGCACCTGGACCGCTACGCCCGCGACCTCGCCCTGCTCGGCGAGACCCCGACGGCGCTGGCGGCGCGCAAGACCGGCTACGCGCTGCTCGGGCTCGCGTTCCCGCCGGTCCTGCTCGCCGCGGTCGCACTGCTGGGCATCGTGCCCCCGCTCGTCGTGCCCGCCGCGGTGTCGCTGCTGCTGGCTGCGGTGCTGTTCTGGGTGCCAGACGCGGACTTGCGCCGCCGCGCGCAGACCGAGCGGGACGCGATGCGCCTGGCGGTGTGCGCCTACCTCGAGCTTGTCGCCCTCGAACGCGCCGGCGACGCCGGCACCGTGCAGGCTCTCGAGCGCGCAGCCTGGGTCGCCGACGCCCCCGGGTTCGTCCGGATCCGTGACGCCCTGACCCGCGCCGAGCTCGCCGGGCGCCCGCCCTGGGACGCCCTGAGCGAGCTCGCCGAGCAGGTCGGCGTCCCCGAGCTCGGGGACCTCGCCGACATCATGCGCCTGTCCGGCACCGACGGCGCCGCCGTCTACGCCACCCTGCGCGCCCGCGCTGCCTCGTTGCGTCACCAGCTCATGGCCGCGTCCGCGGCGGAGGCGAACGCCGCCAGCGAGCACATGATCATCCCCGTCGCCCTGCTGGGCATCGCCTTCATGGCCCTGATCGGCTACCCCGCCTTCGCCCGGATCCTGTTCTCCTAGATGCACTTCCAATCCCACCATGCAATGCCCATGCACGCCGCACCGGACAGGAGCACCTCCCGATGACCAGCACCCTGCTCGCCGGCCACCTCGCCCGCACCAGCCGCACTCTGCGCAATCGGGGTGAGGACGGTGTCTCCACCCTGGAGCTGGTGATCATCGTGCTCGGGCTCATCGCGGTCGCGACGCTGCTGGTCACCGCGATCACCCTGGCCGTCACCCGCCGCACCGACCAGATCAACTGACCCGGCCCGCCGCAGCCATGCCCGCCCTCACACCGGCAGGAACCGTCGGCACCGCCCGGTGCCGTCAGTGGCATGCCCGGGGGCAGGACGGGTCGGTGAGCCTGGAGATAGCGATCCTCGCGCCCGCACTGCTGCTGCTGGTGTTCTCGATCGTCCAGGGCGGCCTGTGGTTCCACGCCCGCAACCTCGCCCAGGCCGCAGCGCAGGAAGGCGCAGCCGCCGGCGCTGCCTACAACTCGACCACCGGCGCGGCGGTGGCGCGGGCCCGGTCCTTCCTCACCGACCACGCCGGAGACTCCCTGACCGGCACGTCCGTCACGGCCGCAGGCACCACAACCGCGTTCGTCCGGATCGAGGTGAGCGGCCGAGCCTTGTCGGTGCTGCCCGGCGTCCCCGGCCTGACCGTCACCCAGGACGCCCTCGTCCCGGTCGAGCGCTTCACCCAGGACACCCGATGACCGGCCGACACCCGGGACGGCTGCGCTCCGCGGACCACGCCCTGGGCGCGGCCTGCCGCGCCGACGCGGGGTCGGTGACCCTCGAGCTGTCGATCCTCGCTCCCGCTGTCCTGGTCCTGCTCGCCCTCGTCGTCGTCGCCGGCCGGCTGTCCATCGCGCACCAGGAGGTCGACCACGCCGCTCAGACCGCGGCACGCGCCGCGACCCTGGCCCGCGACCCGGCGGCCGCCACCAGCACCGCGACCAGTGCCGCGCGCCGCGAGCTCGACGCCGGTGACCTGCACTGCGCCACCGTGCGCGTCATCGTGGACACCAGCGGGTTCGCCGTCCCCGTCGGACGCCCGGCATCGGTCACTGCGACCGTCACCTGCACGGTGTCGCTGTCCGGTCTCGCCGTGCCCGGCATGCCCGGATCGCGGCAGGTCACCGCGACGGCGACCAGCCCGCTGGACACCTACCGGGGCCGGTCATGACCCCCCGACGTCCCACGCGGCACCGACACGACGGGCGCTCCGATGAGGGGTCGGCGACGGTGTTCCTGTCCATCACCGTCCTCGGGCTGCTCGTCCTGATCGGCCTCGTCGTCGACGGCGGCGCCAAGATCCGCGGTATCCAACGCGCCGACGCCCTGGCCGCCGACGCCGCTCGCGTCGCCGGGCAGCGCATCGACGTCCCCGACGCCATCACCGGCCAGGACCCCACCCTGGACACCCGCGCCGCGACCGCAGCGGCCCGTGCCTACCTCACCGCCCGCGGCGTAACCGGGACCGTCACCACCACCGGCACCACCGTCACCGTGACCGTCACCGATTCGACCCCGACCGTGTTCCTCGGCCTCATCGGCATTCACACCCTCACCGTGGACGGGCGTGCCAGCGCCACCCTCGTCCCCGGCATCACCGGAGCCGCAC
>JBFWWZ010000092.1:0-3974 GCA_050245915.1 Microbacteriaceae bacterium | reverse complement strand
CACGGCGGTCCAGATTGCCGCGATGGACTCCTAAGGGGAAGCGCACGCCCGCGAGTACCTCGACAGCGTGGTGTGGTTCGCCCGAGGACTTGGCAGGGATCTCGGGCTGTACCTCCTAGATGGGCAAGTGCTCGGCGCGACCGTTCCCTTGCAGTACAGGTTCGGCGTCCCCAGCAGCGTTCCCATCTCCGAGGTCGGGAAACTGCTCTATGAGGTTGCCCAATCGCTTGGGGGGACGCTCTGGGTGCTCGCCGCGAGCAACCTGCAGGAACCCCAGCTGCAGGCGACCGTGGATTTCGCCGCTCTCAAGCCGATGACCATGAAGGATGTGCTCGCCAAGAAGTACCTCGCCGGCGCCTACGACCCTGGCCTCACCCACGGCGCCAAACTGCTGCTGCTCATGATCGAGGGAGAGGCGGCATCCGCTCTACACGCGCTCCAGCCGGCAGCGCCGTCACATCGGGATGCTGTGTTCCGCGCACGGCTCATCAGCGTGGTGCACGCGGTTCGCGGCCTGGCGGTGATCGCTGCGCTGACGACACCGCCTGCCCATGTCACAACGTTCCTGCATACACCGAGCGCAACCCTCTTCCTTCAAGACGGCGATATCCAAGCCCTCCGAAATGTCTGCATGCACTACGGCATCCGGCTCAAGCAATACCAGCCCAGTGCCAACCCGCTCTTCGGACTTGTGGAGGTGATCGCGCCCAGCTGGACGTTCGACGCTCTCGAGGCCACCGTGATCGGGACTCTCCGCGACGCGGTCGAGACGCTCGCGACCTGGCGCAAGCCCTGAGACCTGGTGAACCCGGTCAGCCGGTGGCCAAGTTTCAAACCGTCCGTATCCTTCTGACGTGTCAATTCCAACGGAACTCACCGGCGTAGCACGCATGCACTATGCGGTCGGAGCGATCGTTCAAGCCGAGGCCCGAGTGACCGAGATGTTGCTGTTGGTGGAGCGGAACTCCCGCTTCAGCCTGGCGCGGGCGACGAACCCGATCGGCGAACAGCGCGCGGCCTCGCCGAGGATGTCAAAAGGGCTATCTCCCGCGAGCACGCCGAGCTCCTGACATCGCGCGGTCGCTCATTTCGTCGATCAAAGTTGCGGCGAATGAAAGAAACGAGGCGGCACATCGGGCTTGGTACCAGGACGAGGAGAGTGGCGAGTTCACCAATACGTGGGAGTTCTTCGTGAGACGAAGCGTCGCGTCGCAACGCACCCGCGCACCCGAAGATCTGCTCCCTCTTGTCGAGCGCTTCAATCTCTTGCTGCGAGGGCTCGGGCATCTTCGCTATCTCGTCTATGACGATCGAGGAGAGATGACCGGCGGACCTCGAATGCGATCAGCGCACCTTCGGCAGCTTGCTGAGGTCGTCAGTCTTGAAGCAGAGCTCGCCGCTGATACCTAACGGTAGCCCCACAAAACCCCCACAACTGAGTGGGGTTCTCTCGATCACGAGAAACCCAACTAGACCGAAACCCCTGATATTTATTGGGCTCGCGCCCGCGAGCCCTTAGATTCCAACCATGGATCTAGGATTCGAATCCCTCCGGGCGCACCACTCCCCGCGGCCGTCGCCGCGTTCGTCCGCTCGCGAACGTCTCATTGCGATCGCGACGCGCGCCCGGCTACGGTCGTGTTCGGATTGCGAAATGACGTTCGCAATCCGAACGGAGGCTCATGCACGCGCCCACCCCGGAGGAACTCGCCGCGATGCGGGACGAGCTGGCGGTCCGCGACCTGTCCCACCGGTACGCGATCGCCCTCGACCGGAATGATCGCGACGCGTGGCGGGCCCTGTTCTCGGACGACATCGCCTTCGAGAGCGGCGGCTCGGTACGGGGGCTCGAGGACGTGCTGCGGATTCCCGACGACCAGCTGCAGCGCTACGCCAAGACCATGCACGAGGTCACGACTCAGCTCGTCTCGGTCGAGGGCGACCGGGCGCACGGCGAGGTCTACTGCCAGGCTCATCACATCTACCAGGACTTCCACCAGAACGGCCGGTTCCCGTTCGATCTCAGCCACGACTTCCTGATCCGGTATGAGGACGACTACGCGCGGATCGATGGAAGGTGGGTGTTCACCCGCCGCCAGGTGATCACCGAGGCCAGGCACGTGCGCCAGATCATCCCGGCGATCCCGGTCGCGTGAAGGCCGCCGTCAGACGGTAGCAAGCACGCCGGCGACCGCATCCAGGGATCCGGGCACCAGCGCGTAATACGCCCACGTCCCGCGCTTGGAGCGTGTGAGGAAGCCGGCATCCATCAGGATCTTCAGGTGGTGCGAGACCGTGGGCTGCGACAGCTCGAGCGGCTCCTGCAGGTCGCAGACGCACGCCTCCTGGTCCGCGTGCGACGCGACGATCGACAGGATGCGGACCCGGGTGGGGTCGCCGAGCGCTTTGAATGCGCGCGCCACGGCTTCGGCGTCGGGCGCGGTGATCGTCTCCTGCGCCAGCGGGCTGCAGCAGGCGGCCGCGGTGACGTCGGTGACCGGAAGGAGTTCGGCGACGGGCATGCCCCCATCTTCGCAGCATCCATCGATGGATGTCTATATTGACGTTTGTCGATGAATGCGCAATGCTGGCCCGCATGACGCTCATCGACCTGACCCGTCCGCCGGTCTACAGCTCCCGCCTCGCCACCCTCCCGGTCGCCATCATCGGCGCCGGACCGATCGGCCTCGCGGCCGCGGCGAACCTGGTCGAGCGCGGCATCGACTTCGTGATCTACGAGGCGGGCGACGCGATCGCGGCCAGCATGCGCCAGTGGGGCCACATCCGGCTGTTCTCTCCGTGGAAGCACCTCGTCGACCCCGCTTCGCGTCGTCTGCTCGAGGCGACAGGCTGGGTGCACCCGGATGAGGACGGATTCCCGACCGGTGCCGAACTGGTCGAGCGGTACCTCGCGTCGCTCGCGGCGCTGGATGCGATCGCCTCGCGGATCCGCACCGGTGTCGAGGTGTCGGCGGTGGCCCGTGAAGGCATGGACCGTACCCGGACCGCCAACCGGCTGACGACACCGTTTCTGCTGCGGCTGAACGACCGCGGCGACGTCACCGAGGTGACCGCCCGCGCGGTGATCGATGCGTCAGGCACCTACCGGTCGCCGAACAGCCTCGCCTCGTCCGGGCTCGAGCCGCTCGGACTGGCCGAGGTCGCCGACCTGGTCAGCCACGCGCTGCCCGACGTGCTCGGGCGAGACCGCATCCGGTTCGCCGGCAGGCACACCACGGTGGTCGGCGCCGGTCACTCCGCGGCGAACACGCTGCTGAATCTCGCCACCCTCGCCGAGACCGAGCCGGGCACCCGCATCACCTGGGTGATCCGCAACGCGTCCGCGGTCCGAGTCACGACATCGCCCGACGACGAGCTCGAAGCGCGCGCGTCGCTCGGCGCCCGCGTCGACGCGCTCGTCGCCTCCGGGGCGATCGAGGTTCTCGACCGGTTAGAGATCGTGCGGCTCTCGCGCCAGGGCGACGCGGTTCGCGTCGTCGGATCACGCGGCGGCGAGCTCGTCGACCACGACACCGACCTGGTGGTGAACGCGACCGGCTTCCGCCCGAACCTCAGCATGCTGCGCGAGGTGCGGCTCGACCTCGACGACATCGTCGAGGCCCCGACACGGCTCGCGCCCCTGATCGACCCCAACGTGCACACCTGCGGCACCGTCGAACCGCACGGCTTCGCGGAGCTGCAGCAGCCGGAGAACGGGTTCTTCATCGCCGGGATGAAGAGCTACGGCCGCGCCCCCACCTTCCTGCTCGCCACCGGCTACGAGCAGGTGCGATCGATCGTCGCATGGCTCGCGGGCGACATGGCGGCTGCCACCCAGGTCGAGCTGGTGCTGCCCGCGACCGGGGTCTGCTCGACCTCGGCGGGCCCCGAGCAGCTGTCTTCGGGATGCTGCTCGTGACCATCCGCGAGCTGCGGCCGGAGGACTGGCCGCAGGTCGAGCGGATCTACCGCGA
>JBFWWZ010000091.1:0-4235 GCA_050245915.1 Microbacteriaceae bacterium | reverse complement strand
AATCAACGAACTCGAAACCATCACCGACGACGTCATCGAAGCCGCCGCCAGCACTCTCGTCATCGGCACCTAAACAACCGCCACTCAGCGCCAAAAAACACCGTCACAGAGCGCCAACACTCACAATATGGGTGATTCGGCCCACACAGAGCGTCCCGATTTCCTGGTTGACGGCTGTTGCCTCTACGCAGGAATTCACCGACTTCGCCATGTCAGGAAGCGAAGGAACCAAGATGCCGCGGGCGAAATGGGAACATGTCGGTCGATATGAGGTGCCGGTGCCTGATGGCCTACCTGTACTGAACGAAACCTTCGACACGCTTTGGGAGCAGATCTGGGCGCTGGCTGACGAAAATCGGACCCTGAGACGCACGCGCGACGAGCTCCTCCCACTGCTCATGTCGGGCAAGGTGCGCGTCAAGCCGGAGGGGGCTGCGGCATGAACGGCATCCCGACCGAGGCTGAACTCGAGCTGCTGGTGCTCGAGGAATTGCGGCAGCTCGGTTGGGCGGTCGCCCACGGCCCGGAGATCGACCCGGAGTCCGATCACCCGGGGCGCGACGACTACCGCGAGGTGGTTATCGCCGAACGACTGCGGCAGGCGGTCGCACGGTTGAACCCGGACCTCGATGCCGACGCGGTCGATGACGTCGTCAACACCGTCGGGCGGCCTGAGTCGCAGGTGGTGATGAGCGAGAACTGGCGCGTGTACCAGTTGCTCACGCAGGGCGTGCCGGTTGAGACGCGAGACTCGGACGGGAATCTGCGCACGGTGCGCGCCCGCCTGGTCGATTGGAAAGTTCCGGGCGCGAACGATCTGCTCGCCGTCAACCAGTTCACGATTGTGTCGGCGACGGGCGCGAAGCGGCGCCCCGACGTCGTGCTGTTCGTCAACGGCCTTCCACTCGTCCTCGTCGAGCTCAAGCGGGCTGGCAATCAGCAGGCGAGCCTGAAGGGCGCGTACAACCAGGTGCGCACCTACCTGCACGACATCCAGGATCTGTTCGCGTTCATCCAGTTCGCGGTCATCAGCGACGGGATCCAGGCCCGCGCGGGCGCGTTCGCGGGAAGCTGGGAACATTACGCGCCGTGGAAGACGATCACCGGGCAGCTCGCGCCCGCCTTCCTGCCCGAGTACCAGGTGCTGGTGCAGGGGATGCTTGAGCCTGCCCGACTGCTCGATCAGATCGCCAACTTCACGGTGTTCCTCGGCGACGCGGGAAATCTCGTCCGGTTCGGAGCGAAGTACCACCAGTTCTGGGCCGTCAACCGGGCGGTGTTCGCCACCGTCGAGGCCGTGGAGGGCGACGGCCGCGCGGGGGTCGTGTGGCACACGCAGGGCTCGGGCAAGAGCTACGAGATGCTCTGGTACGCGGGCAACATCATGCGGCACCCGGCCATGGAGAACCCCACCGTCGTCGTGCTAACCGACCGCAACGACCTCGACGACCAGCTTTTCGACGACACGTTCGCCGCCGCCCTTCCCGGGGCACCGCTGCCGGAGCGTCCCGTGCAGGCAGGCTCCCGCGCGGAATTGAAAACGTTGCTGGGTGGTCGGGCGTCGGGCGGCATCATCTTCTCCACCATCCAGAAGTTCGGCATCTCGCGCGAAGAGAAGGATGCTGGCACCGCTTTCCCGCTACTGTCGGATCGCAACAACATCGTCGTGATCGTCGACGAGGCGCACCGCTCCAACTACGACTTCATCGATGGGTTCGCGCGTCACCTGCGCGACGGACTGCCGAACGCGACCTTCATCGGCTTCACCGGCACCCCGATCGAGTCCAGCGACAAGTCGACGAAGAACGTCTTCGGCGACTACATCGACACGTACGACCTCACCCAGGCCGTCGAAGACGGCGCCACCGTCAAGGTCTACTACGAGCCGCGCCTCGCCCGCGTCGAACTGCCGGCGGATGCACTCGACGACATCGACGCGGCCTTCCGGGACGCGACCTCGGGTTCCGAGGATGAAGCGCGCGATCGCCTGAAGACGAAATGGGCGCGAGTCGAAGCGATCGTCGGCTCTGAGAAGCGCATCGCCGAGCTCGCAGCCGACCTCGTCGAGCACTGGGAGAGTCGCCGCGAGGTCCTGGCCGGTAAGGCGATGATCGTCGCCATGTCACGACGGATCGCCGCTGCCCTTTACGACGCGATCGCTGCGTTGCGGCCCGGCTGGGTGAGCGACAACGATGCGACCGGGCGCCTCAAGGTCGTCATTACCGGATCGGCCGCCGACGACCAGGCGCTGCAGCCGCACATCCGCTCGAAGGAGGCGCTGAGGGCGCTCAAGGCTCGGGCGAAGGACCCCGCGGACGAACTCGAGCTGGTGATCGTGCGGGACATGTGGCTCACCGGTTTCGATTCGCCGTCTATGCACACCATGTACGTCGACAAGCCGATGCGCGGCGCCAACCTCATGCAGGCGATCGCCCGCGTCAACCGCACCTTCAAGGACAAGCCCGCCGGCCTCGTCGTCGATTACCTCGGCATCGCCGAAGACCTCAAGTCGGCGCTCTCCGAATACACCGATCGGGACCGCCGGAACCAGGAGCTCGGCCAGGACGTGCGCGAACAGGCGGTGCCCGGCATGGTCGAAGCCCACGGCATCGTTGACGGGATCCTCCACGGTTACCCGTGGCGCAAGGGTCTCGCGTCGGGTGGGGCGAAGGCGTTCCTCGACACCCTCGGTGGTGCCATCGAGTACCTGCTCGCCGCGCACGTAGACGGCGAGTGCAGCAGCGAGAAGCCGTGCCTCAAACATCGCTACATCTCCCAGGCAGGGCGCTTCGTCCGCCTGTATGCGATCTGCGCCGGAACGCCCGAAGCCGAGACGCTGAAGAACGACGCCGCATTCTTCGAGGCCGTCCGCGCGCAACTGTCGAAAATGGAGGGTGGCGACCTTCGTGTCGATCCCAACGCGGAAGTCGACACCGCCATCAGGCAGATCGTCTCCGACGCCATGACCGGGGTCGGTGTCATCGACATCTACGCTGAGGCGGGATTGTCCAAACCGGACTTGTCGATCATCGACGATGAGTTCATCGCCCGCTTCAAGGCGTCTGACCGCAAGAACCTGCAGCTCGAGATGCTGCGACGACTCCTGACGGACGAGATCGCCCGCATCGCCCAGCGAAACCTCGTCATCAGCAAGCAGTTCAGCGAGCTGCTCAACGATTCGTTGCTGCGCTATCAGAACCGCACCCTCGACTCCGCACAGGTGATCGCCGCTCTCGCCGACCTCGCCCAGCGCATGACGGCCGAAGCCAACCGCGCCGATCAACTCGGCCTCACCAGCGACGAGCTCGCGTTCTACGACGCCATCCGCACCAATGGCTCGGCGGTCGTCGAACTCGGCGACGACACCCTGAAGGCCATCGCGCACGACCTGGTCGAGATCGTGCGTCGCGATGCGAAGACCGACTGGGCGGTCAAGGAACAGGTGCGCGCGAAGCTGCGGGCCACCGTCAAGCGCCTACTGCGCAAACACGGCTACCCGCCGGACCAGGCCGAGGGTGCTACCGCACTCGTGCTCGCTCAAGCGGAAGCGATCGCCGCCGGCTGACGCCGTGCGTGCCTAGACCCATGATCCCCGTCATCCTCGACGTCGACACCGGCGTCGACGACGCCCTCGCCCTGCTGGCCGCGGTGCGGCATCCCGACCTCGACCTGCTCGCCGTCAGCTGCGTCACCGGCAACGCCTCGCTCGAGCGCGTGGTCGAGAACACCCTGCGGGTCCTGGATGCCGCGGGGGCTCCCGCAGACATCCCGGTCGCCGCCGGGGCGGTGCGTCCGCTGATCGCACCCCCGCGCTCGGCGGGACATGTGCACGGTGACGACGGTCTCGCCGGCATCGTGCTGCCCGAGAGCGCGCGCACCCCGGACCCGGCCGGCGCGGTCGCGATGCTGCGCCGCGTCATCCTGGGTCACCCGCAGAAGGTGACGATCGTGGCGCTCGCGCCGCAGACCAACCTGGCGCTGCTGCTGCGCATCCACCCGGAGGTGGCACAGAACATCGAGCGGATCGTGTTCATGGGCGGTTCTGCGGCGGTGGGCAACGCGACCGCGGTCGCCGTGTTCAACGTGTGGCACGATCCGGAGGCGGCGGCCGCCGTCATCGACGCGGGGGTTCCCTGTTACATGTACGGCCTCGACGTGTTCTTGGAGGTCGCGATCGACGAGCCGCACGCGAACGCGCTGGCGACGCATCCGGATGCCGGGGTCGCCTTGGCCGG
>JBFWWZ010000090.1:0-4609 GCA_050245915.1 Microbacteriaceae bacterium | reverse complement strand
CGCGACGACCAGCACCCAGAACACGCGGGTGCCCGCGCCGGCGCGGATCCTGTCGATCAGAACACGCCGGTAGTACGCGCCGACGAGCCCGAGGGCGCCGAGCGCCCCGACCTTCATGAGCACCAGCACCCCGTACGGTGTCAGCAGTGACGGCAGTTCGCCGATGCGGACGGCGGCGCTCACGAAGCCGGACGCGGCCACCACCACGAAGGCCAGCAGCGCGAGGGTGGAGTACCGCGGGAGCACGGTCGCGAGACCGCCGCGCCCGGGGGCCCCGGCATCCAGCTGCTGTCGCAACAGGACCACCGTGACCAGCCCGCCCAGCCAGACCGACGAGGCCGAGATGTGCAGCCAGATGGCGGTGATCGCGATGTCATGGCTCGCCCGGTCGCCGGCGTGGCCCTGCTGGGCGAGCGGGATCACGGCGAGCACCGACAGGATGCCGACCGCCGCCAGCACGGTCTGGTTGCGCACCGCGAAGCACAGCACCGTGATCGCCGCCCCGAGCAGCACCGTGGTGAGCCAGGCCCGCCCGATCTCGTTGGCGGTCAGGTACTGGCCGAGTATCTGGCCGTAGCCCTCGTCGAGGCTGAGCGGGGTGTACGACAGGCTCGAGAAGGTCAGCACCGCGGCGATCGCGCCCGCCACCGTCCAGACGCCCGCGCCGGCCGCGGCGATGTCGAGCGTGCGGCCGAACTCCGGTTCGCCGGAACTGAGGGCGAAGACCGCCATCGCGAGGGCGCCGATGGTGGTGGCGACCCCGAGGTTCATCACCAGCTTGGCGATCGGGAGCCCGTAGCGCACCGGTGCGCCCGGATCCACGATGCCGGGTTCGGCACCGCCGCCGATCGCGAGCGCGGCCAGGAGTGCGGCGAACGCGACCAGCACGAGGGTGGCGGGGCCGAGCACCCGCACGAGCTTGAGCACCGTGCCTCCGGAAGGTCAGGTCAAGCTTAAGCAGAAGGACGCCGGCCCTCGGGCCGACGTCCTCGCTGTTCGGTTGCTGATCAGCCCTTCGCAGCGGCCTTCAGCTTGCTGCCTGCGGCGACCTTGACGCCCTTGCTGGCGGCGATCTGGATGGTCTCGCCCGTCGCGGGGTTGCGGCCCGTGCGAGCGGCCCGCTGGGTCTGCTCGAACGAGATCCAGCCCGGGATCGCGACCTTGGTGCCCGACGAGACGGACTTCGCGACGACGTTGAAGAACGCATCCACCACGCCGGCGACAGCGGCCTGGCTCTGGCCCGACTCGGCGGCGATCGCTGCCACGAGGTCGGTCTTGTTGAGTGTGTCAGCCATGATGTCCTCCTCGGACCTAGTGAAAAGCTCCGGCATATGGCCCCGGAACCGTGATGAAAGTACCAGCACTTCCCTGTATTTCCGGGGAATTCGCCCCGGCGGGGCGAAAGTGTGGAAACGCCCTCGATTCCACAAGAAAGGAGGGATGGACGCGATGTCCATCCCTCCCGTCGAGATCAGCCGTCTACCAGCTGCTCTTGGTGATGCCGGGCAGTTCGCCGCGGTGCGCCATGTCGCGGAAACGCACGCGCGAGACGCCGAACTTGCTGAGGACACCGCGCGGGCGGCCGTCGATCGAGTCGCGGTTGCGCAGGCGCACCGGCGACGCGTTGCGGGGCAGCTTCTGCAGGCCGACGCGGGCGGCCTCGCGGCTCTCGTCGGTGCCGTTCGGGTCGACGAGCGCCTTCTTCAGCTCGAGACGCTTCGCGGCGTAGCGCTCCACGATCACCTTGCGCTGGTCGTTCCGCGCGATCTTGCTCTTCTTCGCCATGGTTAGCGCTCCTCGCGGAATTCGACGTGCTTGCGCACGATGGGGTCGTACTTCTTCAGCACGATGCGGTCGGGGTCGTTGCGACGGTTCTTGCGGGTCACGTAGGTGTACCCGGTGCCCGCCGTGGAGCGGAGCTTGATGATCGGACGGACGTCCTGCTGCTTGGCCATCTCAGATCTTCTCCCCGCGAGCCAGGATGTCTTTCACGACGGATTCGATGCCGCGGGCGTCGATCACCTTGATGCCCTTGGCGGACACGTTGAGGGTCACGTTGCGCCGGAGCGACGGGACGTAATAGGTCTTCTTCTGCACGTTCGGATCGAAGCGGCGCTTCGTCCGGCGGTGCGAGTGCGAGATGTTGTGTCCGAAGCCGGGGACGGCTCCGGTCACCTGGCACACTGCTGCCATGGCTGTACTCCAGTTCTGATGTCTACCGTGGAGCGAGGTGCTCCACCCAAGATCACTTGTCGGCACGCGAACCCCCGGTGGTCGAGCCCGTCGAGACCCGGCCGAGGTGCGTACAAGATGCCGTCCGCGAACGGACAACCTGTTGAGACTACAGGATCGCGGGCCGCCTGGCCATCTCAGGCGCAGGTCCAGCTCACCACGATGCCGAGGGCCGCGATGGTGGTGACCACGCGGGACTGCACCGACACGGGTGAGGTGGTCCAGTCGCCGTACTCGGGGTAGACGGTCACGGTTGACGTGCCGAGCACGCTGAGCAACCCGCCGCCGATCGAGCCCGGCGACGTCGTGAAGTAGGCCTGCCCGCTGCCCGCGGACCCGGACCAGACGAGGCGGTACCGGGACGGGGTGGTACCGGCGGGCGCCGTCCACGTGATCGGGATGGCGGTGGCGAGCAACCCGGATCCCGCGCCGCACGACACGGTCGGCACGGCAGCGGCGGTGACCGCGGTCGCGGTGACGCCGAATGCCTTCGGGTCCTGCCACGCGGCCGAGGTCGGATGCGGCGCCGTGACGAGCACGAACCCGGCCGCCGCGGTGACGAGCGCGAGGGCGACGACGAGGGCGCGGCTACGCATCGGCTCCCCCTCCGGATCCGCGCCGAGCCGCCGCCGCCGCGCAATCCCGGCAAGCAGCAGCCCGGACCCGACCGCGATGCCGGCGAGCATCGCCGGCGGGAACCAGCCGCCTGAACCGGTCGAGGCGAGCGTCGACGCGCCGACCGACAGGGTCCCGGCGCCCCAGGCCCACAGCCGCAACTGCGCCGGCTGCGGCTGCGCCGCGGTGGTGCGGGTCACCGACACCAGGAGCCAGACCTGCGCCGTCGACGGCATGGCGCCCATCTCGTGGGCGCCGACGATCGAGGTCGACGGCAGCGCACCGGACAGGTCGGACGGGGCGAACCAGGTCTCTGCGGTGCCGGCACAGCTGCCGGCCACCCACCTCACGTCGCAGGCCTGCACCCCGATCAGGTACTCGCCGGGGTCGGGGAGGGGCGCGACCGCCTGGATGCCGACGTGCACGGTTCCGGGATCGGGCGGCCCGGCTTCGACGCCGATCTGCCAGGTCACCGGGACCCCGGTCGGCATGGTGGACATGAGCGCCGGATCCTGGATCGAGGTCAGCGTGAGGTAGGTGCCGTGGATGACGGTCTCGACCTCGGCGGCCCTCGCGGCATCCGGGGCCTGCGCCGCGACGAGCGCCAGGGCGACCAGGACGGTCGTGCCGCCGGTCGCAACGGCCCCGCCCCGACGGCTGCGCCGCTGGCTCACCGCAGCCCGACGCCGGCCGTGCCGGTCCTCCCGGGGCCAGAACGCCCAGGTGACGAGTACCGTCGCACCGACGGTCAGCACCCCCAGGACGACGGGGTTCGAGAACCACACGACGACGCTCGCCCAGCCCGGCAGCGAGAACCAGACGATGCGGACCTCGGAGACGACATACGGCGCGATGTCGTCGGTCGGGTTGGCGTCGCCGCGCAGGGTGATCGTGCGGGTGTCGCCGCTGCCCTGCACCGATGTCACGCGGTGCGTGACGGGCAGCTGCCCCTCGCGGTCGACCGTCACCACATCGCCGACACGGATCTCCGACGCCGGGATCCGATGCACCACCGCCAGGGAGCCGGTCGGGATGGTCGGCTCCATCGATCCGGTCTTGAACATGATGAGCGTGACGTGGAACGCCACGGCCGCGATCACCGCGAGGATGCAGATCACCCCGCCGATCGAGGCCAGCCAGAGCAGCGCATCGCCGATCACGCCGGCGCGGCTCCGTCGCGCGCTCATACCGAGCTCCCCACAACCGTGAACGCGACCACCGCGGACGCGCCGCCGTACGTGGCCTGCGAGGTGCCGGCCGGGATGCTGAACTCCACGCAGAGCTCCCGCCCGGTCCCTGCGGCGGCGGCCAGCGACAGCGCCGCCGTCGGGCTGAGCGCTGAGCTCGCCGCCTGATAGCTCGACGCCCCGCCCGCCACGTAGCTCGGCGATCCGGTGAAGGCCGCGGCGGAGCAGGTCGCCGCCTGCACGATCCGGTAGCGCAGCACGGGGGCCAGCGTCCCGGTCGCCGCGGCGGCGCTCAGCCGCACCTGCCCCGCGATCGAGGTGGCGGTGGTCTTCACCCGCAGCGAGACGTACGCATTGCCCGAGGTCAGTGTCGCTGACGGATACAGCCCCGACACGCTCGCGGAAAGCGTCGCGGAGCTGGTGAACGCGGCCCCGTCGACGCTCGACTGCATGCCGAAGGCGGAGGCGGTGAAGGTGCTCGAGGTGTACTCGGCGTCGGTCCAGGATGCGACCGTGAGGCCGGCGCTCACGCCGAGCACTAGGCCGCCCGCGAGCGCCGCGCGCACCCGCAGGGA
>JBFWWZ010000089.1:0-4816 GCA_050245915.1 Microbacteriaceae bacterium | reverse complement strand
CGACGTTCCAGAAGAAATTGATGAGCGTCACGGACGCGCCGCAGATCACCGCCGCGCCGCAGGAGACGAGGACGCCGATCTTCCCGCGCGAGGCGAGGTGCGGGTTGGAGGAGTTCGCGCCGAAGCCCCACACGATCGCGGACACGATCAACGCGAGTACAGACAGGATCAGGCCGATGGTCATCACCGCGCCGACGATGGTGCGCAGTTGGTTGATCCCCGGCAGGCCGTTGGTGTTGGGGTCGATGTTGATGTCCACCGGCACCAGCAGCGGCGCGGACATGACGTTGGCGAGCAGATCGAACACGGTAGGTCTCCTTGGCGACGGACGGCCCGCCCACGAACTCGCAGACGGGGTACACGCGACAGGTGCACACCGAGACCCCTCGGAGCGGAGACGCCGATGCCCGCGTCGGCGAGGACGTGGGCATCAACGGGCTCAGAGGTGTTCGGAGTCAGAGTTGTTGGCCGAGGTTGAGGAGCCAGTTCATCCACGCCACGCCGCCTCCGGCGAGGACGGCGGCACCGACGGAAACGAGGACACCGATGCGTCCTTTGCTGGCGGCGGCGTAGTTGCCGTGAGCCGTCGCGATGGCCCACACGATCGCCGAGACGATCAGCATGAGGACGGCGACGATCAGGACGAACGTCAGGAGCGCGCCGACCACGGCGCGGAGGTCGCCGATGCCGCCGAGCCCGTTGAAGTCGGGGAAGACACCCATCGCGGATCACCCTGCCTTGACTGTGACGTGGAGGTGGTCGTAGTGGCCTCCGGTGATCGAGGCGGGGTCGTGCATGCCTCCGCCGTTGTAGGGTCGCCAGGCTTCGACATCGCGGGCGACCGACCAGATTTGGCCTTGCCAGATCAGGTACTCGACGCCGAGCACGTCGGCGTTGTCCTTCATCCAGTTGGTGACCTTCCAGCCGGCGTCGAGCTGTGCCGGGGTGGGTCGCTGGCCGATGCGGTTGCCGAATGTTATGTCGCACGCCCGCCCGAGGGGATGCTCGGACTTGGTGCCGGGGCGCGGTGAGTAGCAGCCCCAGCCGGTGTCGGGGAACGCGGCGAGGGTCTGCTGGTAGAGGTGGAGCATGCGAGCGGTGATCTTGCCCGAGCTTGTGGGATCGTCGACGAGCCGGTCGGGGTCTCCATCGACGCCGGTCGGCGTGCCCGCAGTGGCGTTGTTGCAGGCGGCGGGTGATCCGCTGGTCGCTGTCGGCAGGTTCGCGGCCCCGTGCTCGTTGAGCCAGGCGGCGGCGTCGATGGCCTCACCGTTCGTGCCGCCGGGCCGGACCTCGAAGTGCAGATGTGCGCCGGTGCTCATGCCCGAGGAGCCGACATCGCCGATGTGCTGCCCGGCGCTCACACGGTCGCCGGGACGGAGGTGGATGCCGCTCTGCCACATGTGCGCGTAGGCGGTCGCGACGGTTTTGCCGTCGATGGTGTGCTCGATGACGATGAGACCGCCGTACCCGCCGGAGAACTCCGCTACGGTCACGGTGCCGTCTGCGGCGGCGAGGATCGGGGTGCCGTCGGGCGCGGCGAAGTCGGTGCCGGTGTGCATTTTCCGTTCGCCCGTGATCGGGTGAACGCGCATCCCGAACGGCGAGGTCAGCACCCAGGTGCCCTCGGGCAGCGGGAACACCACCCGCGACGACGATACTGCCGGGCCGCCCGCGCCGCTAGCGGCACTGCCGACGTTGGTGAGGGCGGCGAGGATGCTGTCGGCGACGGGCGCGTAGTTGCGGTAGCGGTCGGGGTAGGCGGACACTTCGACGGCTTGGGCGGCTTCGCCGGGGTGCATCTTTTGCCAGCCGGGGATGTCGAGCAGGCCACGCGGTGAGGGGTAGTTCGGTCCGGTCGGCCCGCCGAAGAACGCTCGCGCCTGATAGTTCGGGTCCATCAGTTCGGCGACCGAACCCCAGCCCGATTGCGGGCGCATCTGGAACAGACCGAGGGAGTCGTGGTCGCCGCCGTTGCCGTCGGTGGGGTAGTTCGCCGACTCGGGGTAGGCGCTCGTGTTGGTGAGCATCCGTAGCGTGGACTCGGTGAGCGCGGCCATCAGCGCGATCTTGATTCCCGGCCGGCCCACATCGGTGATGCCGTTTCCGACGGAGATGATCGTTGCCGCGTGCGTGAGCTGCCGGCGATTCAGCGTGAAGGTCTCGCCGTTCGCGGTGGTCACGGTGAGCGAGTCCGGGATCGGGCCAAGGTTCACCGTTCCGGCGGGGGTGGCGCAGTAGGCGGCAGCGGGGTTCATCAGCACCCCGACCCCGAGGAGTGCTGCGGCGGGGGCGAAGAACAGCAGCGCCAGTGCTGCGATGGCGGCTTTGCGGAACACGACGACAACCCCTTCAGCGCAGCGGGTTGTCGAGCTGCGACAGCCGCAGCAGATGACACGTCGGATAGGTCGGGGCGCAGACGACGAACACGGTGAACGCGACCGGATGCTCGCTGGTGACCGGTTGCCCGTTCCAGACCCCGGCACGATGCCGGGTGCCCTCGATCGTGATGGCCGCCGTTCCACCCGCGAGCTGCCCCGGCTGGGCCTGCGCTACCGCCTCGGCCCAGGCATCGGGGACGTACGCGGCGTCGATGGTGAGGTGCTGCCGGGTGGCGTACTGCCGCAGCTCGACCCAGGCGTCGCGGGTCGGCAGGTAGACGGCTACGTCGGAGGCAAGCCCGGCTTGCTCGTCCCCGCTGGGGTCACCGACCGCGAGGATCGCCGAGGTGTAGTCCAGCGGCCACAGCCCCGACGCCGTGTCCCACGCGAACAGCGTGGACGCAACGCCCTGAGCGAAGGTCTCGGGCTCGGCCGAACGCGGAACCGCTGGAACCCGCGGCGTCCGGGGCGTGCTCGGTGCCACCGTCGGCGGTGCCGTCGTGGTCGGGCCGGGCTCCGAGTCGGGATCGGTGCTGTTGCTGCTGCGGGGACCAGCGAGGAGTCCGTAGACGCCGACCCCGGCCAGGAGCAGCAGGACGATACCGGCGGCGATGAGGGCGACGAGTCGGCGGCGGTGCCGAGGATCAGTAGGTGCAGGGCTCATGCCGAGCAGGTGCACATCCGACACCCATGCCAGCGGTCAGAGCGCGCGGAGTCGTGGCCGCTCCACCGCGTCTTCGCGTGCGGCACGGAGGGCGTCGGCGAACCGGACGGTGCCGTCGGTGGTGGTGAGGAAGTTCTCGAACTGCTCGTCGGTCAGCTCGCCTGCGAGGGTGTCGGCGTCGTAGTGGGTCCACCAGTTCGTCAGCTCGCCCCAGGTCTGGATGAACGCCCGGACTGGGTACCGGGCGGGTTGGCCGTTGTCGGCGACGACCGGCAGAGGTCTCGGTGGGGTGCGCTTGCCCTTCTTGATCGACTTCGCCCGGGCCACGGCTGCTTCGGCGCGGGCGTGCAGCTCGGCCTCGCGCCGCTCCCGCGCGGTGGTGTCGGCGTCGCGGATCGCTTGATAGATCGGATGCACCGCGTCACCGGCCTCGATCCGGCCCAACCCGGCGGCGGCCTCGGCGCGCAGAGTCTCTGGCAGAGCAGGGTTGCCAGCGATGTCTTCGAGGTAGCCGATCTTCTCCAGCGTCGTGTGCGACGCGCCACCCGGAATCATCGCCGCCGCCTGCTCCCGGGCCTTCCCAAGCGGCCCGCTCGACGGTGGTGCAAATTTTGCACCACCGTCGTTTCCTGGCTGGTTCTCGCTGCTGAACTGGGTCGCGCTCTTGCGACGGGCGGCGTCCTCGGCCATGACCTGCTTGATCTCGCGGTAGAGGCCGGCGGCTTCGAGCTGGGTGTAGGGCTTGTGGAGCATGTTGTCGTCCTGCTCGGCGAGGAGCTGCCCGAGCCGGTCGGACAGGCCGCTGCGCACCCACACGTTGACGGTGCGCCAGCCGAGCTTCTTGATCGCGGCCAGGCGTCGTGCCCCGCACACCAGTACGCCGTCGATCGTGATGGTGAGTGGTTGCAGCAATCCGTCGCGCCCGATGGATGCCGCGAGGGCGTCGATGTCGCCGAGGTCGGCGCGGTGCCGGGTGCCGACGAGGATCGACTCGACGGTGCGGTCGAGCTGGATGCTGCCGATCTGTGGCTCGGTCACGACGACTCACCGCCTCCACCACTCGGAGCAGCCAGAGCGAGCGCGAGGATCAGATCGTCGTCGCGGAGCAGCAGGTCGAGCGTCTCGCCCAACAGCAGCCGGAGCAGGACGCCGCGGCCGCTGCTGGTGGCCACGTAGGCCGGGTGCGGATTCCCGAGCAGCGCCTTCAGCAGCGCGGCCCAGGAGCGGCGCGGCAGGTCGAGCAGTGCCCGCGCGTGCCGATCGCGGTGCAGCGTCTCGTAGGCGGACTGGCGGGTGCCGGCCTTCATCAACGCCCCGCAGACGTGCTCCACGGATGCCCGTGCGGTATCGGCGGGCCAGTCGAGCAGGCACAGCATCGCGATGGCGTCCTCGGCGGCCGATCCGGCGGACATGCATGCCTGCGCCGAGCCGAGACTGTCACGCGGCTCCGGTTCGAGGTCGCTGGGACGCAGGTCGGTGGTGTGGAACGCGGGATGGAAATCGGCCAGCGCGGTGTCGCGTTCGGAGAACCGCTCGGGATCGTGGAACGCCGAAACGTGCGCGCGGCGGGCCTGGTGCACCGAGCAGAGCAGACCTTGGGCGCGTTCCTCGTAGACGCACGTGATCCGCACGGCGTGGGTGATGATCGCCCACGGATCATTGGCCTCACGGGTCGAGCGGTACTGCATCGCGTCGAACGCCGCCGTCACCGCTTCCCAGGTGTCGAGCTGGGGCTGCCTCGCGAGAGCGCGGTACTTGTCGGCGGCGAACT
>JBFWWZ010000088.1:0-4830 GCA_050245915.1 Microbacteriaceae bacterium | reverse complement strand
CGCCAGGATATGTGGACGGTGTTCACATGTCGAGGGGGCAGCACGACTTCCGTGTTCAACTTATGCTCGAGCACGCCTAGCGGGCGGCGGCCAGTTCCGCGGCTGTCGGAAGGTCGGCGCCCGCTCGACTCACGGTGATCGCGGCTGCGAGCGCCGCCGTCTCGCCGGCAGCCAGGAGGGACGGGGCATCGTCGCCCAGCATCCCCGTGGCTACGCTCGCGACGAGAGAGGCCATGAAGGTGTCGCCCGCGCCGAGAGTGTCACGTGGCTCGATGCGACGTGGCTCGATGCGAACGCGGGCGCCTGAAGACGCCAGGATGGCGCCCTCGCCACCCAGAGTCACCGCCGCCACGCGCGCACCGAGGGCGAGCAACCGATCCAGCACCCAGTCCACGCCCGCACCGGGGTAGAGCCAGGCGGCATCCTCATCGCTCAACTTCACGACATCGGATTCCCCCGCCAGCTGCTCGGTGCGCGCGAGCGCTGACTCGTGGCTGCCGACCAACGCGGGGCGGATGTTGGGGTCGAACGTGATCCGGGTATTCGCGCCTCGAGCGCCGAAGATCCCGATGATCGACGTCGCGCCAGGCTCGATGAAGCATCCGATCGAACCGACGTGGATCACATCGGTTTCGCCCAGGGTCACCGGTTCGTCGAGCCGCCAGGAGATGTCGAACTCGTATGCGGCGTCTCCCGACTCGTCGATGCGTGCGATCGCAGTCGACGTCCTGTCGAGCGCGAACGATGCCTCGTCGAGAGCGACCCCCGACGCTGCGAGGTGGGCGGCGATTCGTTCTCCTCTCGAATCCCGCGCGAGCGCAGTGCGCAACCGCACGGGGATGCCGAGGCGGCCGAGCCCGAGAGCGACGTTCGCGGGTGATCCGCCCACATGCTCCAGCGGCTCCTCGCCGGAACGCTCGACGATGTCGATGAGCGCCTCGCCGATCACGAGCACCGGCTTCATCGGGCGCCGATCGCCGCCTGGCCGGGTGTGAACGACGCGTGCAGGACGGTCGCGATGGGCTCTGCCGTCGGATCGGCGACCCGTCGCATGATCGCCTCGCCGGCGAGCCGGCCCATTTCGCCGATCGGCTCCTCCAGCCATTGCACGTTGTCACGCGGGTAGTCACTGCGAGCAGGGTCGCGGTACCCCAGCACTTCGATCTCGGGGTGCGGTGAGCCGAGCAGCTTGTTGGTGAGGACGTTGTTGCTCGCCACGATCGCTGTGCACCCGAGGGCGATCAGCGAGTCGGCTGGTTCCTGCACGGGATCTCTCATCGACTCGAGATAGCGGATCAGCAGCTCGTCGTCGGGAATCCCATGCTCAGCGAGCGCCGCGCGATACGCCGCAACACGCTCCTCCGTTGTGCTGAGGTGCCGGACGCTGGCCATGAATCCGATCCGCCGATGCCTACGTGCGATCAGAGCGGCCACGCCCTCGCGGATGGCAGCCGAGTTGTCCGTGGTCACGGTATCCACCGGAGCGTTGTCGAGCACCCGGTCGATGAGGACGACGGGAAAGTGCCGGGGTAGTACCGCCTCGATCTCGCGGTAGTCGTCGGCGGCCGACGCCACGACGAAGCCGTCGACCACTCCTGAACTGAGCACCCTAAGGCTGTCGAGCTCGCGGGCGACATCCTCGCGTGTGTTCGACACGATCATCCGGAATCCACGCCCTTGCAGGACGTCCTCGACCTCCTCGATGAGGGTCGCGAAGTATCCGTTGGCGATGTCAGGGACGATGAAGCCCACGGTGTCGAGGGTCCCCGTCTTGAACTTCCGCGCGAGGATGTTCGGGGAGTACTGCAGGGTCTCGATCGCCGCGTTCACCTTGTCACGAGTGGCGTCGGTGACGAATCGCGTGCCGTTGATCACGTGGGAGACAGTGGCGACCGAGACACCCGCGAGACGGGCGACGTCCTTGATCGACGACATCGTCGGGCCTCCTCTCATCGCATCGCCAGCACTACGCTATGCCGACCGACGATGTCCGGCGGCACACGGTCGATCGCGTGACCGTCCATCGTGACGGAGCAACTGGTGCCGTGCCCGCGGATCTCGATGTCGAGCCGTGCGCCACGGTAGCGCAGGCCCTCCAGTCGCGTCCCGTCGAACTCGGGCGCCACCGCCGGGGTGAAGGCCATCCCGAGTTCGTCGTACGCGATCCCGAACACCCCGTACAGCACGAGCGACGCGAATCCCGCGGCGTGCCAGAGCTGGCCCGGCCACCGCCACGAATGGCCGGTGCGTGCATCGGTGACTTCATAGAAGGTCTTGTTCCGGACCACAGTGCGCACCTGTTGGGCGATCAGGCGGTGGATGAGGGGGGCGTCTCCCACACGCGCGGCGGCGCGCGCGATCCCGGCTTGCCATCCATACCAGACCGAGTGACAGAAGTGGTTGTCGTCATCGCGATAGGGGAACAGCACGACGCCGTACTCCGACATCGCGACAGTACGGAGGGCTCGCAGCGCGGAGGCCGTCATGGACTCGGCCTCTGCTCCGAGGAATCCCCAGAGCGCCGCCTCCGCACCAGAGGTCTCCCAATACCCCCGTTCGAACGATTCGCTGCCGGCCGGCCCGGATGTGAAGAATCCGTGCCCCGCGCTCCAGTACTGCTCGATGATGACGCTGCGGAGGCCGGATGCTCGAGCTGACCACTGCTCGACGCGAGGATCTGCGATGGCCGCCAGCGCCCCCATGCGGGCCATCGCCGCATACGTCTGCATCGCGTAGACCTCCGTGCTGAGGGCGAATCCACCCGCTTCCGGCTCGTCGAAGAGGTCGTTCGATGTGGATTGCGGCGCTGCGATGAGGCCGCGCATGGGATCGAACCGAGCGTCCAGCGCTTGGACCGCCCCGACCAGTCCTTCCCAAGTCTCGTCGACCAGCGACTCGTCGCCGGTCGCCAGCGCGTGATCCCAGATCGCGACCGCGGGGAGGGTGTCACCGTCGGAACCGTTGTCGAAGCCCGCGTTGACGATATGAGAGAGCGACGCGCGAGCGACGTCGGGGTCGAGCAGGTTCCCGCAGCGCAAAGCGATGTGCGCTGTGTCCCGCTTCCACACTCCGAATCCCTGGCCGGAGCCCTGGAAGTAGCCGGCCGACCAGAGGCCTTCCTGGCGGGGCAGACTGAATTCGCCCGATGAGTTGCGTTGGAAGGTCTCCATCGCCAGCAGGAAGGCGGCGTCGACCGACGGGAACCTCGTGGTCAGTTCGGCGAACCGATTCGGCTCGATCCTCGAACGCCAGAGTTCCGCGCGGTCGGTGACGCGCACCATGTCGCCGTACGGATTGTCGCGCCAGGCGAACTCCTCGGTGACCCGGATCGGGGACACGATCGACGTCCGGTCGGGCACGAGAGCAGGGGGGTCGGTATGGTCGCGCTCGGAAACCCGATGAGCGGTGACGTCGAACTCATCCGAGGAGTAGAACAGGTCACCGGACGACAGCAAGGGTCCGCGAGCTGTGCGGTAGAGCCGCGATTCCGGTTCGCGGAGACCCCACACCGTCCCCGAGAGCATCGCGGCCTCGCCGCCGAGCCGCACAGTGCCGGTCGTCGGCCGCGCTGAGGGGACGGTGAACGCCGCCACGTTCTCGGTCACCGCGTTGACGGCGGTCTCGGACGCGGCATCCTGCTTGAAGAGATCGCGCGGTTCGCACCCGTCGATGACCAGGCTCGCACCGTCATCGCGCAGCACCATCGTCAGACCGATGGGCAGGAGGCCGGGCACGACGAACACATCCTGTGCGGTCGTCACCGTCCTTCCGACGACCGCGACCAGATGGCCGGCGACGTCGACCAGCACCGTTCCATGCTCTCCGGTGGCGCACACCAGCCGAAGTTCGTGCTCCCTCGCCGTCACGTCGGCGCTCGTGCCGTCGGCCGGCGCGATGATGATGTCCGGCCAGGTACCGGGAACGACGCGGAACCGCAATGGGATCTCGTGCACGCCGTCAGCGCCGGGCTCGATTCGGCGTTCCCAGACCCGCCGCGATCCGCTCATTTGATGCCCGTGGTGGTGATCCCGTCGCGCAGGTAGCGCTGCAGCACGATGAACAGGATGAAAACGGGGATGACCGAGATCGCAGCCGACGAGATGACCACGTTCCACGGTGTGTTGTAGCCGGAGATGAGGTTCGCGAGATACACCTGCACGGTCTCGAACTCCTTGTCCTGATTCACCACCAGCGGCCACAGGTAGTTGTTCCACGTGCCGAGGAAGAACGCCACGGTGAGCGGCACGATCACCGGGCGGGAAAGCGGCAGGACGATGCGGATGAACGTCCCGAACCTTCCGGTGCCGTCGATCTCGGCCGCCTCCTCCAGTTCCTTGGGGAAGTCGAGGTAGAACTGCCGGAACAGGAAGATCCCGTACGCGTTGAACAGGAGCGGAAGGATCAGACCGAGGAGGGTGTTCGTCAGGTCCAGCTGTCGGACCACGATGTACAGCGGCACGAGGATCGTGGTCAGCGGGATCATCAGGCTGCCGAGGATCACCACGAACGCCTGCCGCTTGAAGGGGAACTCGAAGCGCGCGAGGGCGTAGCCGGCCATTGCATGGATGAACATCGCGACGACCGTCACGACGGTCGAGACCAGCAGCGAGTTGAGAAGTGCGTGAAGCAGCTGGGGTGTGAGGGCCTCGAGGATGCTGTCCACCGTGAAACTGTCCGGCGCCAGCGAGATGGTGAACACGTCGGCTTTGGTCTTGAAGCTGCTGAAGAAGAGGATCCCGAGCGGGAACACCATGGCGACCGCACCGATTGCGAGGATGACCCGAACGACCCACTGCCGCGCGCGGCTCACGACTGACCTCCCGGTTGCTG
>JBFWWZ010000087.1:0-4964 GCA_050245915.1 Microbacteriaceae bacterium | reverse complement strand
TGGGCCGGCATCGGTCGCTTGTACGACCGCGCCGAGGTCATCACGTCGAACGCGTCAGCGACGGCGACGACCCGCGCGGCGCGCACGATCTGCGCGCCGCGCAGCCCGTACGGATAGCCGCCGCCCGCCCAGCGCTCGTGGTGCTGGTCGACGGCTCGCACCTCGTCACCGAGCCAGGCCGCAAGTCCAGCGACGAGTGCCGCGCCGTGTGTCGTGTGCTCGCGGACGGCCGCGAACTCGGCGTCGGTGAGCCGACCCGGCTTGTTGAGGATCTCGGGCGGCACCCGCAGCTTGCCGACGTCGTGGAGAAGGCTCGCCCAGCGCAGCCGGTCGAGCTCGTCGGCCGGCAGTCCGAGCTCTTCGCCGATCATCAACGAGTAGGCCCGCACGCGTTCCGAGTGGCCCCGGGTCAGGCGGTCGTGGCGCGACAGCGCGGCGACGAGGATGAGGAGCCGTTCGGCGGCGCGCTGCGCAGTCGCGTTCGCCCCATCCGGGGCTTCGTCGGACTCCGCCTGCGCCGAGGCAGCCACCTCGCGCGCCAGATCACGTGCCGAGTAGCTGCGCAGCGCGAGCCTGAACCGCGACGGCGCCTCATCAGGGAACACGAGCGTGAGCGACAACAACGCCGACAGCGGGAGGAGCCGGCGCGCGGCGTGCTGCAGCGCCACCAGCAGCACCGTCGATGCAGCGGCGATGCCGAGCCAGCGAACCGCGCGCGCTGCGAACGGGTCGGGGATCGGCAGCGTGTGCGACATCCAGTAGGCGAACGCGAACGACACGACGAGCGGAGTGAGGACGATGACCGCTCGCAGCAGTCGCGCGAACCAGATCCGCTCGCGCCAGCGCCGTGGCGCATCGAGGTCCGGGCTGGCCACCGGACGTCGGGGCGGCGCGTGCGGATATCGATGCCGTCGTGTCGAGCCTCGCCACACCGCACCGCCGTCCCACCTGCTACCGATGAGTCGACGTTACGCCCAACGTGGTGGTGATGCCACGCAACGTCGCCGAATCACGGTGCAATATCGAATGGATCTCCGGACTGCGCTCACCCCGGCCCGCCGGGAAGCAGATTCGCGGCGTAGTTTCGGCGCATGCCAGGAGCCGATCCTGTGGGCTGGAGCACGAACGGTGGCGCCGACGCGGGGCCGGTCGCGCCAGCCGTCGAGCTGGTTCCGACCGACGGCGTGCAGCCGCCTGACCGGCTGCCGGACATCTCGCGATGGGAGTTCTGGACGGGCGACCGAGCCGCTCGCGAGGCGGCATGGGCCACCCTCCGGGCGACTCCGGGCCTGCCGTACTACCCCGAGCGCACGTTCGCCGACGCGCCGTTCCCGCCGGGCCCGGGCTATTACGCGCTCACGCGGCACGACGACATCTGGCACGCAAGCCGCAACCCCGAGCTGTTCTGCTCCGGCCGTGGCGGCGTCAACATCGGCGACCTCAACACCGAGCTCAGCGAGTTCTTCGGATCAATGATCGCCATGGACGATCCGAAGCACTTCCGGTTGCGCTCGATCGTGTCGAAGGGCTTCACGCCCAAGCACATCGGTGCGGTCGAACAGCAGGTCAAGGATGTCGCGGCGCGCCTGGTCGACCACATGATCGAGGCACATCCGGAGCGCACGGCCGACTTCGTCGAGGTCTTCGCCGGGCCGTTCCCGCTCGAGATCATCTGCTCGATGATGGGGATACCCGACAGCGACTGGAAGCAGGTCTTCGACTGGACGAACACGATCCTCGGCGTCGGTGACCCCGAGTTCGCCGGCAGCTACGAGAAGCTGCTCGACGCCGCGTTGGCGATCTACGCCTACGCGCAGGCCTTCGGCGAAGACCGCCGCGCATCGCCTCGCGACGACCTCACCTCAGCGCTGATGGCCGCCGAGGTCGACGGCGACAGGCTCACGGCACAGGAGTTCGGCTCCTTCTTCATCCTGCTCGTCGTGGCCGGCAACGAGACGACCCGCAACGCCATCTCACACGGCCTGAAGGCACTCACCGACCATCCCGCGCAGCGGGCGCGCTGGTTCGACGACTACCACGCTCACGCCCGTACAGCGGTCGAGGAGATCGTTCGGTGGGCGACGCCCGTGATCCACTTCCGGAGAACCGTGACAACGGATACCGAGCTGAGCGGCGTCGCCCTCCACGAAGGCGACAAGGTGGTGCTCTTCTACGAGTCGGCCAATCGCGACGAGACGGTGTTCGAACGGGCCCACGCGTTCGACGTCACCCGCCCGCTCCAACCGACCCAGGTCGGCTTCGGCGCCGGCGGACCGCACTTCTGCCTCGGCGCCAACCTCGCCCGCCGCGAGATCACGATCGCGTTCGACGAGATCCGCCGACGGTTGCCGCGTCTGCACAGCACCGCCGAGCCCGACTACCTCCAGAGCAACTTCATCAACGGGATCAAGCGCCTGCCCTGTGCGTGGTGACCGCGAAGCACCCCGGATCCGGCGCGATCCATCCGGTTGGCGTCTACCCTGCGCCCGGTGAGCGACCGTGAACGCGCGCAGTGGGCACGCGCCCTCACCACCGCAGGGTGGCTGGTGCTGACGGGGTACCTCCTGCTGGTCGTGGCCCAGCTGCGCCGGGCACTGTCGATCCGCAGCAGCCCCTTCGAAGATGGCGTGTGGGGTCAGCGGGCCGAGGTCGTGTCGCTCGTGGCCCAGCCACAGAACCTCGTCATCCTCGCCATTGCCTCCGTCGCCGCGGTGGTCGCCAACGTGTTGACGCGCCACGGTGATCTGGTCCCGGTTGCCTGGGCGCCACAGCTCGTTCGCGTCGTCGCGGGCACGAGCTACCTCGCTGTCGCCCTGGGAGCGGTCGGCATCATCGACCACTTCGTGCAGACGCCTGATTCGGTCGGTGGGACGTTCCCACTTCTCAATCGCGTCGCGGGGATCCTGATGGCGGTGGCGATGATTCGCGTCTGTCTCGAGAGCGAGCGGGCTTCGGCTGGATGACCCGCGCCAGCTCCGCCGACCCCCGCAGCGCCCCCTCCAGCTCACCGGTGACGAGCGAGACGAGCACCGCACCGACCGCCAGCGACAGGCCGACGAGGATGACTCCGAACGCGATGCGCCCGCCGTCCGTCTCGGCGCGGATCTCCGATCCGAGCGGGCTGGCGAGCAGGAACACGACGGTCGCGACGACCTGGAACAGCCACGCATTGACGGTGGAGGTGACCAGGCCGAACGCGTCGAGGATCGGCAGCAGCAGGCGCAACCCCGCCAGCACAGCGCACGACGTGAGGGTCATGGCACCCAGCGACCACACGCCGGCGGCACCGCTCTCCAGCGCAGGCGCCACGATCGCCGCAGGCAGCGCGACAGCAGTGAGCGCTGCGAACGGCTGCCACCGGAGGACCGGCTCGATCCGCCCCGCGTACCACGCTGACAGCAACATCCATCCGATGCCGAACACGTTGCTGGCGATGAAGAGGTGCACCACGATCGAGCGCGCCGTCTCCAGATCGCCGACGTCGAGCACCGACCCTGGCGCGTCGTTCGCGCTGATACCGGCGAGCATCCAACCCGACACCACGGCACCGGCGAGCAGCAACAGCAGGATGATGTAGCGCAGGAGCTCGAGCACGATCAGGCGGGGCGGTCGGGTTGCCTTCGGCTCGGGTGGCGTTGGTCGTGCCATTCGCCGCGCCGCGGGCGAACGCGCGCCTTCATGGCTGGCGACGCTGGGCTCTGCCGCGCCGCGGTCAGGGTGCGCGTCCCGGGGCGACGGGTGATCGATCCCTGCCGAGGGGGGCGCGTGGCCGACCGGCTGGCTCGGCGGCGTGTAGTGCTGGGAGAGCTGCCGGACGCGTTCGGCGAACTCGTTTCCGCCGCCTCCATGCTCGAGATCGTCACCGATCCGTGCCGCAAGACGTTCGGCCAGCCCCGTCAGTGGCGCGTCGGATCCGCCATCGCGTCTCGAGTCGGCCACGGCCGGGCTGCGCCGTGGTCGTTGGCTCTGCCTCTCGGCCAATCGCCGCTCTTCGGCGAAGCGACGACGCAACGCACGTGAGAGCGCATCGTCCGCGCTGGCCGGGGCGCCTCGGGCCGCAAGGGGCGACGCTCGCCCGATGTCGTGCCGTGCGACCTCGTCGCGGGAGCCGTCGACCACAGCAGGCTCGTCGGAGGCCGCGACAACGCGGTCCTCGACGTCCTCCTCCCCCCTCACCGACCTCGCGCGTTGGTCACCGAATCGCCGCGGCTGCGTGTCGCCGGCATGCGGGCCACCGAGACGCCGGCGAAGGCGCTCGACGGGGTCCAGCTCGACATCGTCGTCGGCGGATCGGGTGACGCCGGTGCCGTCGGCTGCGGTCGGCAGGTCGATCGCTCTGCTCGGCAGGCGCGGCGTGTACGCCGAGCCCACGTCGTCCACTTCGCCAACCAGCTGATCCGCCGGACCCGCCGCAGAATCGCCCGCATCACCACCGGCCGCTCCATCATCGATCGCCGGCGCCACATCGTTCTGCGCCTCGCGATCGTCCTCCCCGTGGACGGCAGCGGCCGGCTCCGCCGGACCCGCTTCGACCTCCTCGGCATCACCGTCCGCGGCTCCACCAGTGGTCTCCGGCTCGATCAACTGGGTCTCGACGACGTCGATGTGGTCGAAGCCCGTCTCCGAGACCGAGATCGACGTGGCTTCGCCCGACTCGAGCTCTCGGTGGTCGGTCGACGACAGGCCGCCCGGCAATGCCGCGTCGGGTTCGTCAGCGATCGCCACTCCGACGGGCTCCATCGTGCGGGGTGAGGGCGGCTGTTCAGCTGACCCTGCATCCGGCTCTGGAACGTCGCGCGCCGAGGCGAGGGCCGCGCGGTCCGCCGCTTGCCGTGCCGTCCAGAGCGCCCACCGAGTGGCGCCCTCCATCGGATCGAGACCCTGTAGGCGTGCCATGCGGTGGTCATGGCGTGTCCGCTGCGCCAGCAAGCGGATGTCCTCCGACCGGTCGGCCTCGAGATCGA
>JBFWWZ010000086.1:0-5012 GCA_050245915.1 Microbacteriaceae bacterium | reverse complement strand
GTGTCGAGCGGGGGGACCGTCAGCTCGCCGCCGGGGACGTCGTCGTGCGGGCCGTGGGACCACGCGGCGAACATGTCCACTCCAGAGGGCGTCGCCGATCTCGGCACCGTCGACGTCCGTGACGGCGTGCTCTGGAACCTCCTCTACCGGATCTGCGAACCCGACACGCTCCAGTACCTGTGGGTCCCCGACATCGACCCCGAAGACCTCGCCCACGCCGCGTTCGAGGAGGTCCAACGGCTCGTCGCGCCACCCGCGATCCAGCTCTTCCCTCCGGAGTCGACCAGCGGCATCGTCAACCTCGAGACATGGCTCGCCGTCGAACCGATGACCGACGTGTCCGTGACGGCGGGGCCGCTCCCACCCGACGGCATCACCGCCACCACCACCGCGACGCCCGTGTTGGTCGAGTGGGACACCGGCGACCCCAAGACCGACCTGATCCGCTGCGAACCGTGGGGCGCGCCACCATCCCGCGACGCGGCCATCACCGGCGACGCGCCCTGCGGCTGGACCCCGAGCTACCCGTCGACCCCCGAGTTCGGCATCGGCGGCGGGAGCTTCGACGGCTCCATCACCGTGGTGTGGCACGTCACCTGGAGCGCGAACACAGGCGAGGGCGGCGACCTCGGCGAGATCCGCACCACCACACCGGTGTCCTACACCGTCCGCGAGATCCAGACCGTCGGCATCTCCGGCTGATGCCAGCCACCGGACGGCGCGACGGCCACTACGTTCGTGGGCGTGAGCGATGTCCCCTCCGACCGGCTGAACGAGGTCGGCGTACTGACGCGACGCGAGATCGAGGCCCGCATCGTCGGCCCACTCGTCGACCGGCTCGCAGCTGAGTTCGGGACGGAGCGGGTGCACGGCATGGTCCGTGACGTCATCGTCGAGCTCGCACGTGAGCAAGGCGTGGCGCTTGCCGAGCAGGTGGGCAGCACGAGCCTCACCGACTTCGCCGCCGCGCTCGGGGCCTGGTCACGCGACGGTGCGCTCGAGACCGAGGTGACCGCGCTCGACGACGACGTGTTCGCGTTCGACGTGCACCGCTGCCGCTACGCCGAGATGTACCGGGCACTCGGCCTCGAGGACCTCGGTGCCACGCTCAGCTGCAACCGCGATGCGGCGCTGATCGAGGGCTTCAACCCCGACATCGAGCTCACTCGTACGCAGACGATCATGCAGGGCGCCACCCACTGCGACTTCGTCTTCCGGGCGCGGAGGGCATGACCGGGGGCAAGGCGGGACCAGGCGCGGTCTTGGGTCACGCCGAGGCCGACGTCAACGCGCCTGCTGCGAGCGCGGCACACAGCGGGCCGTACACCCGGCGGTCGAGCTGCACGAAGCTCGGCGAGTCGCTCCCCGGCACGAGCACGTGCGTCTTGCCGGCCAGCCCGAACGCCGCTCGAGCCGCGAGCACCGCGGCAACGCCGAGCGAGCCAGTCCGGCGAACGGCGGTGGGCAGCAGACGGCGATCACCAACGACCACCATCGCCGCCGCGAGCGCGCCCGCCACCGCGAGCGACGGTGCGCGGCCTGGCACCACCTCGTTCCCGACGACGCGGTCGGCCAGCGTCGCGCGGTCCCGGAACGGGAACGGCGAGCCGAACGCCCACGCGACGTGGATGGCACCAATCGCCCCGAGTGCCACCGCCGTCACGTCGGAGATGCTGCGAGCTGCTTTCACCGAGCCGACCGTACGAGATGTGCCAGGCACATCTCGTACGTGGCGCTTCACGTCCACCCAGCGGGTGATGAACGAGATGTGCCTGGCACATCTCGTACCCGGTGCTATGGGGCAAGGGCGGCGCGGAGGTAGGCGCGCAGCTGATCTCGGAGATGGCGAAGGCCGACGGCCGACGGCTGCCAGCCGACGGCGGCAAGCGCCTGCGGCTCGGTGGCGATGCCCGTGACCGTGGCGTACCCGAGGGCTGCGATGAGGCCTGGGTCGGCGCGACGGAGGTGCCCCTTGTCCATCTCCAGCTGCAGGTACTCGGTGGCTCGCTCGACGAGCGGCTGCACGCGCGCACGCAGCCGGTCGGCCTGAGCGGCCGGCAACCGGCTGATCTCTCGCACGAGTCCGAGGAGCGCGGGGCGTCGCACGGCCGGGCGGAACACCGCTCGCACGACGGCGTCGATCCGTTCGAGCGGATCGTCGGAGGCACTCCGGATCGCGGCGTCGATCACGACGATCAGTTCCGCCGCGACCGATTCCAGCACCGAATCGACCAGCTCGTCCTTCGACGGGAACCAGTACAGGACGGTCTGCTTGCGCACACCGACCTCACGTGCGATCTCGTCGAGCGAGACCGCGTCGACCCCGCGCGCACCGAACAGGTCGATCGCGGCATCGAGGATGCGCTGGCGGGTGGGGAGCTCGGAGGAAGACATGGGGGTTGTCCGCGTTCTCTACCAAGTGGTAGACAAGATGCATTGTGATCGCTGAGGGGCTCGCTGGCAAGCGCATCGCCGTCACCGGGTCGACCGGGTTCGTGGGAACGGCGCTGGTCGAGCGGCTGCTGCGCGGCGTGCCCGACTGCGAGCTGATCCTCCTCGTCCGCGACAGCCGCCGCACCAAGGCGGCGCAGCGGGTGCAGAAGGAGCTGCTCAAGAACGACGCGTTCGACCGTCTGCGCGAACGGCACGCTGCCCCCGACAGTCCCGAGACGTTCGACGCGATGACCGCACGGCGGATCACCACGATCGCCGGCGATGTCGGCACCGACGGGCTCGGGCTGAGCGAGACCGACCGCGCGACCTTCGCCACCGCCGACGTCGTCATCCACTCGGCGGCGACGGTGTCGTTCGACTCACCGCTCACGTCAGCGGTCGAGATCAACCTCCTCGGCCCGACGCGCATCGCCCAGCTCTGCCACGACCTCGCCATCACACCGCACCTCGTCGCCGTCTCGACCTGCTACGTCGCGGGTAACCGGCGGGGCTCGGCACCGGAGCAGCTGGTGAGCGAGGGGCCGTTCGACATCGGGCTCGACTGGCGGGCCGAGGTCGCCGCCTCGCGGCGTCTCAAGAGCGACGCCGAGGCGGCCAGCCGCACGCCGGAGCGGCTCGCCGAGTTCCGCAAGCAGGCGCGAACCGAGATCGGCGCCGCGGGCGCACCTGCGCTCGCCGCGAAGACCGAGCAGTTCCGCGAGCGGTGGGTCAAGGATCAGCTCGTGCAGGCCGGCCGGGCCCGTGCCGCGAGCGTCGGCTGGCCCGACGCCTACGCGTTCACGAAGGCCCTCGGCGAGCAGGCCCTGTTCGAATCGAAGGGCGACGTGCCGGTGTCGATCGTGCGACCGTCGATCATCGAGTCGGCGTGGGCCGAACCACGGCCGGGCTGGATCCGCGGGTTCCGGATGGCAGAACCGGTGATCATCTCGTACGCCCGCGGATTGCTGAAGGAGTTCCCCGGCGTGCCGGAGGGCACGGTCGACGTCATCCCGGTCGACCTGGTGGTCGCGGCGATCATCGCCGTCGCCGGCGCCGGACCCGACCGGGCGCCGTTCATCACGCAGGTCGCCTCGGGCGGCATCAATCCGCTCAAGTACCGGCAGATGGTCGACATCATCAGCGACTACTTCGGCCGGAACCCGCTGTACGACCACGAAGGCCAGCCGATCCTCGTGCCCGAGTGGAGCTTCCCCGGCCGCAACCGTGTGCAGGGCCAGCTGACCCGGGCGAAGTCGATGATCACGAAGGCCGAACAGGCGCTCCAGGTGCTGCCGTTGCGCGGCAAGCAGGCGGAGCTGTCGGCGACGCTCGAGACGAAGCGGATCGAGATCGAGCGAGCGCTCGAGTACGTGGAGCTGTACGGCCTCTACACGGAGTGCGAGGCGATCTACCAGGTCGACAACCTGATGTCGTTGTGGGAGGCGCTGCCTCCGGCCGACCGCGACGCGTTCACATTCGATCCACGGGTGGTCGACTGGCACCGGTACATCAACACGATCCACCTGCCGTCGGTCGTGGAGCACGGGCGCGTGAAGTCGACGCCAGGCAAGTCGCGCACCCCTGATCGGATGACCCGCCTGCGCAAGCAGGTGCTCGACCCGCGGCGGCACGTCGCCGCGTTCGACCTGGAGAACACGCTGATCGCGTCCAACGTGGTCGAGAGCTACTCGTTCCTGGCCACCCGGCGGCTCAACGGGCCGGAACGGGTGCGCTACGTGCTGCGGACGCTGGCCGAGGCGCCGGGTCTGCTCAAGCTCGACCGGCGCGACCGCACCGACTTCCTGCGCCAGTTCTACCGACGGTACGAGGACGCCCCGGTCGCCCAGATCGAGGAGGACGCGCAGGAGATGCTGAACCAGATCGTCCTGACGAAGTCGTTCCCCGATGGGCTGCGGCGCGTGCGCGAGCACAAGGCCGCCGGGCATCGGACGGTGCTGATCACGGGGGCGTTGTCGTTCAACGTCGCCGGGCTGAAGCCGCTCTTCGACGAGATCATCGCCGCCGAGATGACCGTCCGGCCCGACGGCACGTACTCGGGCGAGATGTCGGTCGTGCCGCCCACCGGCGAGGTGCGGGCACAGATCCTCGCCGACTACTGCGACGCCGAGGGGTTCCGGCTCGACGAGTGCGTGGCGTACGCCGACTCGTCGTCGGACCTGCCGCTGTTCGAGGCGGTCGGCTTCCCGGTGGCGGTCAACCCCGAGACGCGACTGGCGGCGATCGCCCGCAAGCGGGGCTGGCTGGTGGAGCACTGGTCGAAGGCCAGCGGCGGTCCGCGCCCGCTGCTGCCGATCGGCGAGATGATGGTCGAGCGCGAGCGCCGGCGGGTGTTCCAATGACCCGCCCGCACGCTCTCGCCGTAGACGCGCAAAGCGGATCCGGCACCGCACGTGCGCGCGCGAATCCGCTTTGCGCGGGTCACGCCCCAGCCGAAGTCGCGCAACGCGGATCCGGCACCGCACGTGCGCGCGTCAACCCGCTCTGCGCGGGTCACGCCCCAGCCGAAGTCGCGCAAAGCGGATCCGGCACCGCACGTGCGCGCGTCAATCCGCTTTGCG
>JBFWWZ010000085.1:0-5882 GCA_050245915.1 Microbacteriaceae bacterium | reverse complement strand
GGCGCGGACGCACCCCCGGCCCGTAGGACCCCCCGGCACCGCCCCAGGGGCACCGCCAGTCGCAGGTGATCAGCACCACTCAATCACCCATCGACAGGCGTGGCACCGCCATGCCGGAAAGCGAGCAACCATGCTCACGCTCCGCCAGCTCATCGCTCACCGCGAGGGCAAGCGCGCCGAGCTCGTCGCCGCGCGCAACGCGCTCTCGGCGAGCCTTCGCGAGGCCTACGGCAACGAGGCCGACGAGGCCGCGATCGCCTCCATCCGCGCCGACATCTCGGCCAAGGACGCCGAGATCGAGCGTGCCGACGCCGACATCGCGCAGCTGCGCGCCGACGCCGCCGCCGACGACGCGATCGCCGAGCGCGCCGCCGAGATCCACGAGACCGAGGTCCGTGCACCGGCCTACGACCAGGTCGCGCGCGTCGGCAGCGAGGAGCGCACCTACCGCGCGGACACCGACCCGAAGGGCCTCAACTTCGCCCTCGACGTCGCCCGCGCGTTCCGCGGCGACTGGTCCGCGCAGGAGCGCGTCAACCGCCACATGGCGGAGGAGCGCACCGAGCGCGGCGTCGACTCGTTCGAGCGGGTCGAGGGCAGCCAGTCCCGTGCCGTCGGCACGGGCGCGTTCACCGGCATCGTCGTCCCCTCCTACCTGGTGGACGACTTCGCCGGCCTCCCCCGCGCGGACCGCCCGCTCTGCGACGCGATGAACCGCCACCAGCTGCCCGACACCGGCCTCACCGCCTACATCGGCAAGCTGACCACCGGTACCGCCGCTGCCGAGCAGACGTCGGAGAACTCGGCCGTGCAGAACACGAACGCCGACGACACCCTGCTCACGGTCCCGATCCTCACCTCGGCCGGCTCGCAGACGGTGTCGCGGCAGGCCATCGAGCGCGGCGTCGGCGTCGAGGACACCGTCGTCGCCGACCTGATCTCGGCGCAGCGGTCCAACCAGGACTCCCTGGTGATCAACCGCGCCTCGACCGGTCTGACGAACGTCGCCACGGCGATCGCCTACACCGATGGCACCCCGACCGCCGCCGAGCTGTACCCGAAGCTCCTCGCCGGCCCGGCCGCCGTCGAGGCCGCGATGCTCAACGCGCACCCCGGCGACACCATCGCGGTCATGCACTCCCGCCGCTGGTACTGGCTGCAGTCGCAGCTGACGTCCACCTGGCCGCTGTTCGGCCAGATGGGCCTCGCCCCCCAGCAGGGCGGCGTCGCCTACGCCGAGCGCTACGGCAACGGCTTCCGCGGCATCCTGCCCTCGGGCGTCCCGGTCATCGTCGACAACAACATCGCGACGAACCTCGGCGCAGGCACCAACGAGGACGAGATCTACTTCGTCTCCCAGCGCGAGTCCCACCTCTGGGAGGACCCGTCGGCCCCGGTGCTGATCCGCGCCGAGCAGAGCAAGGCCACCTCGCTGGGCGTCGACCTCGTGGTCTACGCCTACTTCGCCTCCATCTTCACGCGCGTCACGCACGCGCAGAAGGTGAACGGCACCGGCTTGATCACACCTGCGTTTTAACCCATAGTCACTCCGGTGTTCTAGTACACTGGAGTGCATGGACCAGACGCAGCACTGCCGCCGCTGCGACCGAGATTTGCCCCAGGATCAGTGGTACGCCTCGACCTGGGGCAAGTCCGGCCAGTGGTGCAAGGACTGCTACCGCGAATGGCACCGCCAGCGGTACGCGGCAAAGGCGGACGACTCCCCGCGCGACTGCGCGTGGTGCGGGGAGTCGTACCGTCCGAAGGCTAGAACAAAGAGCGAGTTCTGCTCCCGGAAGTGCAAGGAGAAGGCCAGGAACGCGGCCGTCTCTGCCGCGACGATCCAGGCAAAGCCCGATCGGGAGTGCTTGCACTGTGGCCGGTCCCTCCCGCGATCGATGCGGGCGGACGCCGTGTTCTGCTCGCAGAAGTGCAACAACGCAGCCCACGCGCTGCAACGGAAGCTGAGAGCGCGCACCGGCGAGGACGAGAAGCCGGGCTACCTGCGGGCTGCGATCTGCAAGCGCGACAAGTGGCGCTGCGGCATCTGCGGCGACCGGGTCAACCCGTCACTTGAGCACCCGCACCCGAGGGCCGCATCCCTCGACCACGTCATCCCCGTAAGCGAGGGCGGAACCAACGAGCCCGCGAACCTGCGACTCGTGCACCTCGTCTGCAATCTTCGCCGCCGCAACCTAGGCGGAGGTGAGCAGTTGGCACTCATGTGAAATGGAGAACCCATGTCCGAGAACCTCGACGAGGACCTGAAGGACGGCCTGACAGTGGACCAGCGGACCGCAGCAGCCAAGCACGAAGGCGTGAGTGCCGAGCAGGCCCAGGCCGATCGCGAGGCGCAGTACATCGACGCGCTCCTCGTGGAGCGGGAGGGCTACGCCCGCTTCGGCCGCGACGACCGCGTCGCGGCGGTCGACGAGCAGCTCGCGCTGCGCGGCCACAAGGTCGCGGCCGAGTCTCGCGCCAAGGCCGCGCCGAAGGGCGTCAAGGGCCGCGCCGCCGCCCCGGCCGATCACGCCTGACATGCGGACGCGCGCCTCGCTCGCGATCGCGGGCGCCGTCGTCGCGGCACTGGCTGTCGGCGGCGTCGTCACGGCCTCGAGCCAGTCGACGACCGTCACGGCCGACCAGGCGCGCGCCGCGATCGCGCAGCTGCAGGCCTACGTCGACCAGCCGGTGCCGACGGTCACCGAGACCGTCACCGTCACCGCGACGCCGGCGCCCGCCTCGAGCAGCCCAGCCCCGGCGACCAGCTCGGCCGCCCCCACGCCGACACCGACGACCTCGAGCCCCACCCCGACCCCGTCGCCCACCGGTGCGATCGGCGGGAACCTCGGCATCTACACCCCGCCCCAGCTGACGAACCCGGTGACGATCCGGATCGCCGCGTCGGGCGGCACCTACTCGGCGCCGGCTACGACGGACTGCATCTTCGTCGCGCCGGCGGTCATCACCGGCCCGGTCACCCTGGCGGGCTGCGACGACCGGTGGTTCATCGGCGGCATCTTCGGCGGCCGCACCACCGTCCCGTCGGGGTCCTACGACTCCACGAACCGCGGCATCCGCCTCAGCGACTCGGGCTCGAGCAACACCGGCAGAGACTTCCTCGAGGGCCTCTGGTTCAAGCCCGGCACGTACCTGTCCGACGCCATCCAGATCGCGTTCCGGTCGACGACCGGGCGGACGGTGACGCTGCAGAACATCCGCGTCGAGTCGACGACCTACGGGTCCAAGGCAGGCGTGCACGCCGACGCCCTGCAGGTCTGGGGCGGCCCGAAGCAGCTGCGTGTGTGGGGCTGGGTCAGCCTCGACGGGCGGTACCAGGGCTGGTACCTCGACGATTCGGACGGCCGCACCCCGCCCGCTACCGGCCCCGGGTGGGAGGTCGGCAACGTCTTCATCCGGCTCACCGGCCCGGACGCCTCCTACGCGCTCACCCAGCGCGAGGCCGCCCGCGTCGGCACCCGCAACCTCGGCCCCGTCTACACCCTCGGGTCGAAGTACTCCGCGAACAGCAACCCGTCCTACAGCGCGTGGCCGATGTCGAACCTGTTCGAGGGCCAGACCCCGCCCGTCGACTTCGTGCCCGCGTCGCTGTGGGCGTCCGGCAACTACGTCTCCCCCTGGAGCTGACATGGCTGGCACCTGGAACTGGTACGGCAACGGCCTGCTGAACATCGCGAAGGGCACGGTCGACCTCGACACCGACACCTTCAAGATCATGCTGACCACGTCGGCGTACACGCCGAACAAGGACACCCACGACTTCCGCGACGACGTGACCAACGAGGTCAGCGGCACCGGCTACACGGCGGGCGGCGCGACCCTGTCGGGGGTCTCGGTGACTTACGACTCGGCGTCGGACCAGGTGCAGATCAGCTGGACGGATCCGACGTGGCCGTCGTCGACGATCACGGCCCGCACAGCGGTCATCTACAAGTCCCGCGGCGGCGCTGCGTCGGCGGACGAGCTGATCGCCTACTGCACGGAGTCGTCGGACATCTCGAGCACGGGCGGCACCTTCACCGTGGACCTGCCCGCACCGACGCTCTACATCGACTGCACCTGATGACTGCCCCGGCCACGGGGCCGGGCATGGGCGGAGGGTGAGTCGTGGCGATCACGCACCGGGCGTCGACGGGCCTCGCTGCCGGGACCACCACGACAGGTGGCGCGTTCACCCTGCCGACGGGGCACACGACCGACGACCTCCTGCTGGCGTGGCTCGGCGTCAAGCCGTACACGCTGGATGTCTCGTCGGGCACCCTCACAACCGACTACACCGCGCTCGGCAACAAGACGTCGGGCACCGTCGCCAACGGCACGGGTGTCGGCTCCACGAAGGTGTGGGCCTACTCCCGCACGCACGACGGGTCGGAGTCCGCACCGGCCTGCACCCTGAGCGCCGCGCCGTCGCCGTCGATGAAGGCGATGTCGGCGTACTACAAGGACAACTCCGGCGCCTGGGACATCGCCTCGACGACGGGTGCGGACACCAGCGCCTCGGGTAAATCGGTATCGGTCACGTCCGACGCCGCGATCGATCTGGCAGCGGGCGACGTCCTGCTCATCCTCGGCGCGCTGCCCGACGACACGGCGAATGTGGGCTCGTTCGCGGTGTCGGCGTCGGGCATCACCTTCGGCACCGTCACAGAGCTCCTCCCGACGAACGGCACCACGTCCGGCAACGACGCCGCGATGCACGTGTGGGAGTGCCCGGTCGCGTCGGGGTCGGGCACAGTCACAGTCACGTTCACCGGCACCAACACCAGCTCGGGCGAGTCCGAGTGCGCAGCGGTGTTCGTCCGACTGCGCGAGCCCGCAGTGGCGGGGGATGCGACCTTCACGACCAACGCCGCATCGGCCCTGGGCTCCGGCGGCTCGAGCGCGTTCACCGGCACCGCGACGTTCGCCACCACCGTGGGCACAGCGCTCGCCTCCGGTGGTTCGTCGACGTTCGGTGTCGCGGCCACGTTCATGACCACCGTCGGTGCAGCCACCGCCAACGGTGGAAGCGCCACGTTTCGCGGCGACGGTCGTTTCACCGGGACGGCAGGCGCCTCAGCTGCCAACGGCGGCAGCAGCACGTTCACCGGCACGGCGACGTTCGCTACCAATGCCGCCGCGGCGCTCGCACAGGGCGGCACGGCCACGTTCACGGGCGGCGCGACCTTCGGGACCGCCGCGGGGGCCGCGACCGCCCAGGGCGGTTCCAGCGCCTTCACCGGCACGGCCACGTTCTCGACGACGTCGGGCGCAGCGGTCGCGCAGGGCGGCAGTTCGACGTTCACGGGCGGCGCCGGCGGCGCCAGCACGTTCACGACGACGGCCGGTGCGGCTCTGGCCTCTGGCGGCTCGTCGTTCTTCACGGGCACGGCGCGGTTCGCCACAACGGCCGGCGGCGCGCTCGCCAGCGGCGGCAGCACCGCCTTCGCGGGCGCGGCGACCTTCAGCACCACTGCCGGCGCAGCAGTCGCGCAGGGCGGCGCCGGGTCGTTCACGGCCAGCAGCCCGGCCACGTTCACCACCCTGGCCGGTGCGGCAGTCGCGCAGGGCGGCTCGAGCTCGTTCCGCGGCGGTGCGGCGTTCCAGACCGTCGCGGCAGCGGCGGTCGCCTCCGGCGGCATCTCGACCCTGACCGGCGGGGCGTTGTTCTCCACGGCGGTCGCTGTCGCGGTCGCGGGCGGCGGCTCGTCGTCGTTCGCTGGGGCGGGGGCTGCGGCCGGGGGGCGCGCATCGTCCGGGACGGGCCGCTCCGCGGCCGCTGGAGCCCCCACCCGAACCCCGGCCACGACCGGACCCGTCAGCCGGGCAAGCGCCTCCAGCGCCGCGACAGCGGCTCCTCGGGCCGGTTCCGGCCCCACCCG
>JBFWWZ010000084.1:0-6012 GCA_050245915.1 Microbacteriaceae bacterium | reverse complement strand
GCCGTCGGTGACCGCTTCCTCCACTCCGTAGATGGCGGCGATGTTGGGATGATTGAGCGCCGCCAGCACCTGGGCCTCACGCTCGAAGCGGGCGACGCGCTCGCGGTCGTCGAGGAAGCTCCCGGGGAGCATCTTCAGGGCCACGTCGCGGCGCAGCTTCGAGTCGGTGGCCCGATACACCCGGCCCATGCCGCCCTCGCCGAGGAGCGCGGTGAGCTCGTAGTGTCCGACACGGTCGCCGACGTTCACAGGCATGGCTGGGCTCCAGCCGTTGCGACCCGTCCCGCGGTCGTGGGGATTATAGGGGACGACGGGTCTGGCGCGAGCCGAGGGCGGAGCCGGCGCGGATCATCATGGTCGCGCTCCCCAGCATGTAGAGAGAGTTCGCCGCGTGTCCCATCGAGGCCCGGAGCGACGCTGGGCTGTTCAATCCTGCGACTCCTGTGCCGGCCCGGCACATCCATCGCCAAACATCTGGCAGACAAGTACTTGGGACGAGGACCAGCCGCTGCCGTTCCGTTAGATGACGCGAAATAGGGCACCCGACCGCCAAAAACGTCAGACGAGACGCCGGATGCTTCCGCTCCCAACCCGTTTGAACAGAGTGACATAACGCTCAAGGACGACCCTGGACGACGCTCCTGTCAGCTTCTGGCCTCTCTCTTGCCAGCGAGAAGGACGCGAAGGAGTGGCTCGTGACGCGTGTCCCCCGAATTCTGGCTGCCGGCCTGCTTGCGCTCTGCCTCAACGGAGGTGTGTCCGGTCAGGTGGTGGCGCCGCTGGCGACGATCTCCTCGGACCTGCTGGCGCTGCTGCTCTCAGGGGGCGACGACCCCGTTCGCGCGATCATCCGCGGCGATGTCTCGGCGATCGTCCAGGCCGCCAGCCGCGACGGCCTTGCGGTCGTGAAAGTGCTCGATGGCTTCGTCGTCGTCGAAGCCCGGCCCTCGGCGCTCGACGTGTTGAGGAGCGTCCCCGGCGTCGAGGCGGTGTCTCGCGATCTGCGGGTGGTGCCGGCGATGGCGGTCTCGGATCGGGCGATGGGCGGGGATCAGGCGCGCGGGCCGATTCGGGGCCCGCTCGGTCTCGTCACGGCGCCGGGCGTCACCGGCCAGGGCATCGGGGTTGCGATCGTCGATTCCGGGATCGCGCCGCATCCGGCGCTTGACGGCAAGGTGGTGGCGGCTGTCAGCTTCGTCCCCGGCGACCCGAGCGTCGGCGACCGCTACGGGCACGGCACTCACATCGCCGGCCTGGTCGCTGGTACGGCCCGCTCCAACCTCACGACGCGCTATCGAACCGGGATCGCGCCGGGGGCCCACCTCGTCAACGTCCGGGTCCTCGGCGCCGAGGGTCAGGGCTATACGAGCGACGTCATCGCCGGCATCCAGTGGGTGGTCGCCAACCGCATCCGCTATCGCATTCGCGTGATGAACCTCTCGCTCGGCCACCCGGTGGTCGAATCCTGTGTCGCAGATCCGCTTTGTGTGGCCGCGGAGCGCGCGGTCGCGTCCGGGCTCGTCGTTGTCGCCTCGGCCGGCAATGCCGGCAAGGACGAGAACGGCCGGCCGGTGTTCGGCAGCATCTCGACCCCGGGCAACTCGCCGAGCGCGATCACGGTGGCCGCGCTCAACACCTGGGGAACGGTGTCGAGGGCCGATGACACCATCACCACCTACAGTTCGCGCGGCCCCACGAACACCGACTTCTTCCTCAAGCCGGACGTCGCGGCGCCGGGCAACAAGATCGTGTCGCTCGAGGCCGTCGGCTCGTACCTCGCGACCCGGTACCCGCAGCAGCACGTCGCCGGGGCGGGCGCCGATGCCTACTTCACGATGAGCGGCACCAGCATGGCGGCCGGCCTGGTGAGCGGCGGGGTCGCGCTGCTGCTGGAGTCGGCGCCGACGCTGAGCCCGCGCCAGGTCAAGGTGACCCTGCAGTTGACCGCGTCGCCGATGCCCGGCGAGGGCGTGCTGGCGGCCGGTACCGGCGCCGTGAATCTCGCCGCGGCGCGACGGATGAGCAGCGCCGTGCCGGAGCTGCTGAGCGCGCTCCCCTCGACGACCATCGGCAACCGGATCGTCGCCGCCTCCGGCCGCGCCTACGCCGCGGGCGGGGCGCGCCTCGATCAAGCCGCCGGGACAGCCGGGCTGCGCGCCTGGGGCCTGATCGACATCAGCCAGTCGCTCCTCCCCGGCATGCTCAACCGGCTCGGCAGGACCGCCGCGGCGCGGGTCATCTGGGGCGATCAGCCCACAGACTCGCGCGGCCAGCAGATCATCTGGGGCGATCAGCTCTTCACGACCGGCGGCCAGCAGATCATCTGGGGCGATCAGGTGTTCAACCCCACCGGCCAGCAGATCATCTGGGGTGACCAGACCTTCAACCCCTCGGGACAACAGATCATCTGGGGCGACGTCAACACGACCTCCGGCAACCAGATCATCTGGGGCGACACGAGCACGACGAGCGGCAACCAGATCATCTGGGGCGACTCGATCAGAGGGGATCAGTGACCGCGGCGCGTCCGGAGCCCGGATCGCACGGGGCGGGTCCAGGGGCGAGCGGCCGCACGCTCGATCTCTACGTCGCGGCGGTGGGGCTCGTCGGCGCGGTGGTCGTGACGCGCGCGGCGCTCCAGGTCCCGGCGGTCGCTCACCCGGCCCACGCCGCGGTGTTCGCGGTGCTGGCGCTCCTCGCCGGGCGTTTCGCCCTGCGGATCCCGGGCCTCAACGCGCGGTTTTCGGTCGCCGACACGTTCTTCATCACGTCGGGCGTGCTGTTCGGCGCGCCGCTCGCCACCGTCACCATTGCGATCGACAGCGTGCTGATGTGCTACGGCCGCGGCTACGCGCTGCGGCGCGTCGTCTTCAATCTGGCCGCGCCGGCCCTGGCGTTCCGGGCCGGCTGCGCGGTCTTTTTCGCGACGCTCGGCTCGGCGCCGCTGTTCGAGGAGCACGTCTCTCCCAATCACTTCATCGTGCCGCTGATCGGGCTGACGGCGGTGTACTACGTCCTCAACTCGGCCCTCACCGCCGTGGCCGTCGGCCTCGAGAAGGGCATCTCGCCGCTCGTGGTCTGGCGCGGCCTCACCGTCGTCGGCCTCAACTACGCCGGCGCCGCCTCGGCGGCGTTCTTCGTCGCGGTTGCGGTCCAGTCGGTCGGCCTCGCCGCGCTGTCCGGCGTGGTGCCGCTGTTCGCGATGTTCCACTTCGCGATGCGATCCTGGACCGGACGGCTCGAAGACGCCGAGCGGCACGTCCAGAAGGTCGACCGCCTCTACCTGTCGACGATCGAGGCCTTCTCGACCGCCATCGAAGCCAAGGACGGCGTCACCAGCAGCCACGTCCATCGCGTCCGCCACTACGCGGTCGCCCTGGCCCGGCGGCTCGGTACGCTCGACGACATCGAGCTGAAGGCGATTCAGGCCGCCGCGCTGCTCCATGACACGGGCAAGCTGGCGGTGCCCGAACGCATCCTCAACAAGCCCGGCAAGCTGACGGCCGCCGAGTTCGAGACGATGAAGCTGCACGTGGACGTCGGCGCCGACATCCTGTCGGCCATCGACTTTCCGTTCCCCGTGGTCCCGATCGTGCGCGCCCACCACGAGCGCTGGGACGGTACCGGCTATCCGAACGGGCTGAAGGGCACCGACATCCCGCTTGGCGCGCGCATTCTGTCGGTCGTCGACTGCTACGACGCGCTCACCTCCGATCGGCCGTACCGGCCGGCAATGACCGACGATCAGGCGCTGGCGATCATCCGCGAGGGCCGCGGGACCATGTACGACCCGGCCATCGTCGATCTGTTCGCCGAGACCTGCCGCGAGATCGGGCCGATCGCCACCGGCAGTTCTCCTCACCTGCAGAAGGCCGTGCAGCTGATCACCCGAGCAGTGGCGCCGGTGCCGCCGTCGCCGCCGGTGCAGCCAGCGCCCGCGGAGGCCGTGGTCCCGGCCTCTGGGGCTCCCGATGCGCCCGATGCGCTCCTGACGCTCATCAACCTGGCCCGCATCGTCGGCGGCCGGCCGACCGCTGCCGACGTCGCGGCCATGGTGTGGCAGCAGGTCAGGCACCTGGTGCCCCGCGCGAGCGGCGCGTTCTTCATGGTGGACGGCTCGGCCGCCACGCTGTCGGCGCGGTTCGTCGGCGGGGACGCGTCAGGGATCCTGCAGGGCGTGGAGTTTGGCGTCGGCGACCGGTTGACGGGATGGGTCGCGGATCACCGGCAGCCGATCGTCAACTCCGATGCCCACCTGGACCTCGGGCCCGAGGCGGCGATCGCCGGGCTCCGGTTCTGCACGGCCCTCCCTCTGGATCGGATGGGAGTGCTGAGCCTCTATGGGCCCGAGCCGTTCGGAGAGGACGAGGTGCGCATGCTGCAGATGCTGGCGCCCCACCTCGCGCAGATGTTCATCGCGCTGGAGGATCGCCTCGAACCGGCGCCCCCGCGCACCCGCTCACGCTCGCAGCTGCGGGTCGTCGCGAGCCGCTGAGAACCGTTTTCCACAGCTACAACAGGCCCTTGACAACCGGTCATTCCATATCAGACTAGCGGGATGGACCGATTCGAGGCCCTGACATCCCTGGAGCCGAATCGGCTCGCTGCCAGAGCGCGTCGCTCTGTTTGAGACATCCATTCCGAGACGATGACCGCCATGGACAGACGACACGCACTGAAAACCGGCCTGCTCGGCGTCGTCGGCGCCACGTTCGGCGGCTGCGCCGCGCGCGCCACGCCCGCCACGCGGGCGGCCGCGCCGGCGGCACGGCGTGCCCCCGTCAGGCTGACGCCGCTGCGCGTGGCCCCGGAGCTCGTGATCCGATCCACAGTCGGCCTCCGGCCGCATCGCCCGCACGGCTTCGTGCTGCGCGCCGAGAAGCTGGACGATCGGCTGCTCGTCCACAACTACGGCCACGGCGGCGCCGGCTGGTCGCTGTCGTGGGGCACCGGCACGCTGGCGGCCGACATGGTGAGCGAGGCGGGACACCGGCGCGCCGCCGTCATCGGGTGCGGCATCGTCGGCATCGCCTGCGCGCGCCTGCTGCAGCGACGCGGCATCCAGACCACGATTTACGCCGCCGCCGTCCCGCCCGACACGACCTCGAACATGGCCGAGGCCGCGTTCACGCCGACGTCGGGCCTGGTGGACTTCTCGCAGCGCACGCCCGAGTGGGAGGCGCAGTTCCGGCGGGCGGTCGAGATCAGCTACCGGCAGTGGCAGCTCCTGGCCAACCCCGCCATGGGCGTGTCGTGGGTGAACAACTACTCGCCGACCGAGAATGCGGAGGTGCGCGGCGGCATTTCGCTGCTGCCCGAGTCTGTGCAGGGCGAGCGCGAGGTGCTGGGCCCGGGCGAGCACCCGTTCGCATCGACCTACGTGGTGCGCCGGCGCGACATGCGCTTCGAGCCCTCGATCGCACTCGACGCGCTGCTGCGCGATTTCATGATCTTCGGCGGCCGTCTCGAGGTGCGCCGCTTCCAGTCGAAGGCCGAGCTCGGCCGCCTCGACGAGCCGGCCATCGTCAACTGCACCGGGCTCGGATCGCGCGACCTGATGGGCGACATGGAGCTGGTGCCGCTGAAAGGCCAGCTGCACGTGCTCGCGCCGCAGCCCGGCGTGGACTACTCCACCACGGGCGGCCTCAAGCTCGACATCGAGAGCCCCGGCGGCTTCCTCTACATGATGCCGCGCCGCGACGGCATCGTCCTGGGCGGCACGTCGGAGCGCGACGTCTGGACGCTCGAGCCGAACGAGGCCGAGCGCGCACGCATCCTGCGGCGGCACGCCGAGCTGTTCTCGACGATGCGGACCACGTGATGACGGGCTAGGGGGGACAATCTCTGCCCTCGCGACATGCCTCTCGACCCTGCCACTCGGGATCGCACCATCGTGGACGAGCTGCGAAAGGCTTTGCCCGATGTCCTTGCGATCTACCTTCGGGTCGTCCGCTCAGGGCACGACGCATCCTGGAAGCGACATCGACGTGGCGGTGCTCACTCGTACGCGTC
>JBFWWZ010000083.1:0-6180 GCA_050245915.1 Microbacteriaceae bacterium | reverse complement strand
CGAGTAGGCCGATTCGGCGAACACCGCCCCTCGGATGCCTGCGGCGAGCCGGTCGGCGAGGGACTCGGCGGCGATCTCGGTTTCGCTGTCGAGGTCTTGCCGAGTGAGCAGGCGTGCGCGGGTTTGCGGCGGGATGTTGGGCAGTAGTGCCTCGTCGACGGTGCAGTCGTCGCCGTCGCAGTGCCCGAGGATCATGTGGGCAAGCTCGTGGAGCACGAACTGCTGACGGTGCAGTGCTGAGTCGCTGCGGGCGTGGAGCACGAAGTCTTCGGCGGCGGTGGAGAGCAATGCCGCGCAGAGGCCGTCGTGGGCGTCGAGGTCTGCGAGTTCGACGATGCGGAGCCGCCGGTGCCGGCGGTCTTGGACGGTGTGGCGGAGGTTGTCGAAGGTAAAGGTGTTGCCGAGCTGAAGGCCCGCGACGGCCGCCGATACGGTCTGTTCGATATTCACGGTTCGCCCCTTGTCTGTGGGGAGCAGGACCGGTAGCGGCTCCGTGTCGTGCGGTACCGGTCAGTGCTCGGGCATGTGTGTCATTTCCTCGTCCAGGAACTTGGTGATGGCGTGGAGGGCTTTCGGCGAGATGTCGCCGAGGGTGCGCGCTGCGTAGGACTTCACCTTCGCTGCCCGCATGGACCGAACCAGATCGAGCTGCGCTGAGACCTTCTCGGGGGTAGCGGCACCGTCCTCGCCGAGCAGGAACGCGGCGTCCACGTCGAAGAACGCAGCGAGCCCCTCGAACACAGCGGGGTCTTGGACGTAGCGGTGGCCGTTGACCATGTACGTCCAGCGCGACCGTGACAGGTTGGTGCCTCGTTCGTGGAGGTAATCGGCGATCTGCGAGTAGGTCGGCTCAGTGCCGGACTCGGCAACGGCGACATCCATCAGGAGCCGTAGACGCTTGGCGAGGTCTTCGGCCGCAGCCTGGCTCTCGTCTTCGGTCATGGTGGCTGACCCCCTTCCCTTCGCGACGGGCGAGGCATCGATGTAGTCCACCCGGAGGGTGGTTGTGCATGCTCAACCGTACTTGTTGAGCATGCACAAATCAAGGCTTGCGCATGCTCAACGGGCGGTGTTAGAACAGGACTCCGGGACATTTTGAGCATGCTCAATGCCGCGTCCCGGTCTCGGCTCGGGCTGCCTCAAGGAGGTGAACGATGTCCAGCTCACGGTTCGGGCACGGGTGTTCGCGCCTACCTGCCAGGTGTACCGCCGCGCGCAACCTTGGCGCGGCCCGCCGAAGAGGAGGCCGGAGCATGGCATCGAACGAGGACGCCCGCGCGGCGCGAGAGGCGAAGCTCGACGAGCTGCACGAGAAACTGACCGGCGCGGTCGAGTCGCTGGTCTCGGGTGACGACTGGCGGCAGGCGCTCGCCTTCGCCGCACGGTTCAGGTCGCGGTCATTCAACAACACGATGCTGATCTGGGTGCAGCACGAGGCCGCGTTCGAGGCGGGCCGCGTGCCCGAGCCCTTCCCCACCCTGGTCGCCGGGTACCGGCAGTGGCAGGGGCTCGGGCGGCAGGTGATGAAAGGGCAGACCGGGTACATGATCTTCGCGCCGGTGACGGGCCGGTTCGCGTCGTCCAATCCTGCCGATCCGAACTCCTGGCGTCGCTTGGGGCCGCGAGAGAAGCACAAGGTCAACGAGGTGGTGCGCTCGCGGATGGTCGGAGCGCGCCCGGCCTACGTGTGGGATGCCTCGCAGACGGACGGCGAACCGCTGCCGGTGCCGCCCGCTCCGACGCTGCTGGAAGGCGAAGCACCGTCAGGGTTGTGGGAGGGGCTGGCCGGGCAGATTCGCGTCGCGGGGTTTGAGGTGCGGCGGGTGCCGCACGAGGGGATGATCTCCGGCGCGAACGGCATGACCGACTACGAGGCGCGCACGGTCGCGGTGCGGGAGAACATGGACCCTGCCGCGCAGGTCAAGACCCTCGCGCACGAGTTGGCGCATGTGCTGATGCACGATCCCGACGACGAGGAGGCGCGGCAGCATCGCGGCATCCGCGAGGTCGAAGCCGAGTCCGTCGCGCTGATGATCGGTGCCGCGCACGGCATGGACACCGCCGGGTACACGATCCCGTACGTCTCGACCTGGGCCGCCCGAGTGGACGGCCACGAGCCCGTCCAGGTGGTGCAGGCCACCGGCGAGAGGGTGCGGAAGACCGCGCTGGCGATCCTCGACCAGTTCGACACGCTCCAGGTCGGCGACGGCACCCCGCCCGGCCTCGACCGTGACACCCCCAGTCCGCGCACTTCCCGCACGGCTGCGCCTGCGGTAGAGACCGATCGTCCGCGTGCTGCGTCGGCGCTGGCGGGGCGGGGGCTGTGATGCCCGATCCATTCGATGTCCTTGCGGCGCTCATTCGCGTGGATCGCTCACCAAACCTGGCCTTGGCTGCGCAGAGTCTCGCGGCGGCGGGGGTGCCCGTGTTCCCGTGCCTCGTGGAGGGGAAGCGTCCGCTGACCCGCCGTGGGTTCCTCGACGCGAGCAGCGACCCGGAACAGGTTGCCGCGTGGTGGTCGCGCACACCGAATGCGAACATCGGCATCCCGACGGGAGCGGCATCGGGCGTTGTCGTCGTGGATGTCGATGTCCACGGCCCCCACGATGGCCGCGCGGCGTACCAGCGCGCCACCGAAGCGGGGCTCGTCGATGGAGCGGGTCTGCTGGTGCGCACACCCACCGGTGGCGCGCACGTGTACTTCCCGGCGACACCAGGCAGCGAGCAGCGTTCGTGGCAGGCAGCCGCTGCGGGTGTCGATTTCCGGGGCGACGGCGGCTACATCATCGCCCCTCCTTCCCGGCGAATCATCGACGGCAATGTGAAGCTCTACGAGGTCGCGGACATCGCCGCGCACTCGGTCGGCGCGGTGGATGCGGCACGTCTGCGGGACTTTCTCGACCCGCGCCCCGTCGCCCCACCACGTCCCAGCAGCGGCTCGATGGATATGGAATCTGAGCGGTTGGCGGCGTGGGTCGCCGGGCGGGATGAGGGCGAGCGGAACCGTGGCCTGTTCTGGGCTGCCTGTCGCCTCGCCGAGAACGGCGTCTCGGCCGCCGATGCGCTCGATGCGCTGGGTGCTGCGGCACAGTCGGCGGGTCTGGGTGATCGCGAGATCGCCACGACCGTGCGCTCTGCCTACCGAGCCATTCAGCCCGCATCCGAGACCGCGTCAGACGGCCGGAGCCGGAACGTGGGTCGCTGGTTCGGTCGTTCGGCGAGCCCACCGTCCGCAGCCTTCGGGAGGGCGGGGCTGTGAGGCGAGAATCGGACGGGCGGCGCTGGGCAGCGATGACAGCGGCCGCGGGGACGGTGTTCATCGCCGCCGGAGCGTTCTGGCTATCGTTCACGTCGTTGGCCGATCTGGCCGCTCGCTCCGGGATCGGGGCTGGGCAGGCGTGGGCGTGGCCGCTGATCGTGGACGGCATCATCGTCGTCGCCACGGTCGCCGTCGTCGCCCTCGCCGGGCAACGCTCGGCCTGGTACCCGTGGGCGCTGCTGGTCGGCGGCGCACTCGTCTCGGTCACGGCAAATGCCATTCACGCCGTCGTCGCCGCAGACGCCGACGTGCCAAGGATGCTCGCGGCCTCGGTCGCCGCAGTGCCGCCCGTCGTTCTGCTGGCCATCACGCACCTGACCGTGATCCTCACCCGCACCACCGACGTCGAATCTGCCGCCGCCGCAAGCGGGGCCGTCACCGTCGAGTCCATGCCAGAGCTGCCCGCTGGCGAGCCGGAGACCACCGGTCGCGATGACGGTGTGGCGGATCGGCGCGCGATGGGGTGGGAGCTGCGAGAGGCGGGCTGGTCGAACAAGCGGATCGCCCGCGAGCTCGGGGTGCATCCCTCGACCGTGGGCCGCTGGTTCGCCGTCGCGCACCTCACTGACACCACCGACACCGCCGCCGAGCGGGAGGAGACCACCCCATGAACACCACCGACAACCCACAGCACATCGATCCCGCGAGGCCCGATCCGGCACGGCTGCTGTCCGAGGAGACGCGGGAGCGCCCCGAGCCCGCCGAGGTGACGAGTACGCCGGAAGCGGTGCGGGCCGCGCAGGTCGCCCGCGACGACAAGCAGCACGCGATCGTTCGCGGGCGGGGCGTGGAGTGGGTGCGCCCCACCGACCTGATCGCCCGGCACTCGGCGCACGCGGCCGGTCGTGGCCTCGACTTTCAGGCCGAGCTAGCACGCCGCACGCGCACCCCGATTGGGGCAGGCTTTCGTCGTCTCGGGGATCGTGCCCGGCGGTTGCCGCCGATCTCGGCGTTCGGACGCAGCACCGCACCGGCGTCGCAGATGTCCCGCCCTGGGGTCTCGATGAGTTGACGGTGGTGACAGGTCATGGCTGCGAAGGCATCGGCATGCGAGACGCGCTCGTGGGAGCGAGTGCGCACCTGCCTGCCAGGAGGTGCCGACACCATGACCACACCAACCCGCACCAGCACGAACACCGCTCCGATGGCCGACGGGGCTGAGGACTTCACCACCGGCGAGGGCCTACGCGCCCTGCTCAACCGCCTCGCCGAGGGCGGCGAGGATGCCTGGGTTCACGACCCGGTAGCCCGCGACCTGATGGAGTTCGCCGCCGACAAGTACCGCGCTCTGGCGAGGAAGCACAAGCTCGACACCTGGGAAGCAGTGACGGCGGCGTTCGACGCGATGCAGAACCGCTCGACCCGCGAGGCCAACGACCCGTGGGCGATCATCACCCACGCCGTGCGGATCACCTGCGTCTACGAGGAACGCGCCCAAGGGCTGCTCTGCTCGGTGCACCAGGCCCGCCGCGCGCACGTCTCGGCGTTCCACGACCCCGAACGATTCTCCGAACGCGATACCGCACTGGCCGACTACCACCCCGCGTTCCACACCACCGACCTGCGTCCCAGTGACCTCGAACCGGAGCCGCGCGACAGTCTCGGGTCGGCGCAGGCGTGCATGTCCGCCGGGTCGGCGGCCGAGGACGCAATCGCGATGCTGTGCCTGCTCGACTGGCCGACCGACACCGCACGGGCCGCGGTCGAGCACATCTGTGGAGCGTTGATGAAGGCCGGCACCCGCCAGTCCGCCTACGAGACGCTTCGCCGCGACCGGCACGCGCGGGCACTGCTCGACCTCCCGCGCCGCTCCTGGGCCGCCCTGCTGAGAGCGCTACTCGGGAACCCGCACCCGGCCTACGTCGCAACCAGCAGCGGTCGCGGCATCCTGCTCCGGCTCCTGCTGGGCGAGACCCTCGACCTGCTGCTCCGCGACGACGATCTGATCCTCGCGCTCGCTCTGGCCGCTCCGAGTAGTGGAGGCGGTGAATCGTCGTGACCGAGCCCCAGATCGGCAGCATCCAGCTCGACCGCACCGTCGAGTCGATCCTCGTCGGCACCCGGCACCGCGCCGACCTCGGCGACATCGACGCACTCGCCGCGTCCATCGGACGCGACGGCCTGCTGCAACCGCTCACGATCACCATCGACGGCGTGCTCGTGTGCGGAGCACGACGCCTGGCCGCGATCAAGAAGCTCGGCTGGCGAACCGTTAACGTCTGGGTTCGCAGCGGCCTATCCGACCGGCTCGGGCAGCTCCTCGCCGAGCAGGACGACAACATGCTCCACAAGCCCTACACCCAGCTCGAAGCCGCCGGCCTCTACCGCGAACTCAAGCAGGTCATGGCCGAAGACGCCGCCCGACGGAAGTCCGCCACGCAGTTCAGCAGCGAGAACCAGCCCGGAAACGACGGTGCGGGAAAGTTTCCCGCACCGTCAGACACCCCGCGCGGGCGAGCCGACGAGCAAGCCGCAGCGATGATTCCCGGTGGCGCGTCGTACAAGACACTCGACAAGATCGGCTACCTCGAAGACATCGCCAACAACCCCACTCAGCCCGAGACGTTGCGTGCGGAGGCCGCTGCAGGGCTGGAGCGGATCGAGGCCGGCGATCCGGTGCACCCGATCTATCAAGCGATCCGCGATGCCGACACCACCGCACGGGAGCGGCGCGAGGCCGAGATGCACGCCCGCGCCGAAGCCGCCGTGGCCCACGCGAAGTCGATCAAGAAGGGCAAGCGCACCCCACCCAAGCCGTTGCCGCTCGTCAGCGGTGACGGGCAACCCGTCCGCTACCCCCTGCGCGCGTACGTCCAGACCTGGGGCGAACTGACGAACTGGTGGACCCACTATGACGCCAA
>JBFWWZ010000082.1:0-6236 GCA_050245915.1 Microbacteriaceae bacterium | reverse complement strand
TCGATGTCGATGTCCATCGGCACGATGTGGGACGCGATCTCCAGTGCGAGCTGGGTGAGCATCGAGGACTCCTGTTCTGAGCCCCGCCCTTCAGGACCCACAGGAGAGGTGCGGTCGCAAACCCGGCGTCGGACGCCGCCTCTACGCTGGAGGGGCACCGTTGCACTTGTCGGCAGGGGTCCAGTGCCGAGAGGAGGATGCGAGATGAGCGACCAGATCGAACTGATCAGCGACGGCGACGGGCTGGCCGTCGTCGGCGCCAAGTCGGCCGTCGAGCGATTCCTCGGTGAGCGCGGGCTGCTCGCGCTGTCGGAGGACCTCGGGCTGCACAAGCTCGGTGCACTCGCCCAGGCAGCCGACAGCGTCGTGAGCGGAGCTTCGGAGATCGCAGCCAGCTCGGGACGCTGGCTCAAGCTGACGAAGGAGTCGGCCGCGGTCGTCAAAGAGTTCGGACTCATGGAAACCAAGACCGCGGGGATCAGCCACGCGATGATCGGCGACCCCGGTTCGATCAGCAAGTGGCTCCAGGTCGACACCAGTGCGGGAGCGCTGCTCACCAACCCGGCCCTCCTCGCCGGGGCGGCCGGCGTGATGGCACAGCTTGCGCGCCAGGCGGAGATCCGCGAGATCAAGGCGTATCTCGCCAAGATCGACGAGAAGCTCGACGACGTTCGCCGCAGCCAGCGCGATGCCCAACTCGCGAAGATGGACGGCGTCGCCTTCGCGATCAAGGAGGCGTCGAAGATCCGCGAGGTCACCGGCCACGTCTCGGACGTGAACTGGTCGAAGGTCCAGGCCGCCGGATCGGCCATCGGGGAGACGCAGTCCTACGCGCTCCGGCAGCTTCGCGCCGACGCCGAGAAGCTCGACGCGGCGAAAAAGGTCGGGGACATCGCGAAAGCCGCCCGGGAAGTCGAAGCCGATGCTGCGGTCTGGCTCACGGTGCTCGCTCGTTGCTTCGAGCTCCAGGAGAGCATCGCGGTCATCGAACTGGGTCGCGTACTCGAGGCGGCACCCGCCGATCTCGACGGGCATCGTGCGGCATTGGATGAAGCTCGCGAAGAGCGCCGTTCGCTGATCCTCGGCCAGACCGCGCAGCTCATGGAGCGAATGGTCACCGCAGCGGGCACGGCCCGGCACAACCTCCAGCTCCACATCCCCTCGGCGAAGGGCGTCGTCGACGCGGTGCAGAGCGTGGGGGCGGCCGTCGATGACTTCCACCAGCCGCTCGGAATCGAGCCGACGACCACCGACATCCAGCCCGTTCGCTTCCGAGATGCGCTCCGGGACTGGAAGCAGTGGAAGGCGGCGGGGAAGGAGGCCGGCCCGAAGCTCGCGATCGGTGGACTGGTGATCGGCGGTGTCGTGCTCTACGTTCACCCGAAGACCCGGCCGATCGCCCAGGCCGCACTGGGCGCCGCGGCGAAGGCCATCGGCAAGTAACTCGCCGACGGTCGCACGGGGTCAGGCGCGGGAGAACACCGGATCGAGGATCGCGGCGACCTTCGCCATCTGGTCATCGAGCAACGGCTCCGACACGTCGTCGAGTTCCTCGCTGAGGCGCCAAGCCGCCCACTTCTCCTGACCAGTCTCGCCGTAGTCGGCGATCAGGGGTGTGATCGGTCCGAGCGTGACGTCGCGGTATGCGGCGACCGCCTTCGCCGCGCGGAGCAGCTCGGCTTCGTCGAAGCCCTGTGCGGCGAGGGCGACGATGTCGACGTAGTCGCGCCAACGGGTGCTCGTGCGGCCGCGCTCCAGGATGGTGACGCCTTTCTCTGCGATCGTCGTCTCCGGTGCGTAGCCGAGCAGGCGGATCGGGTCGCCGAGCAGCCGGGGCAGGTTGATCCGCCGCGGCGCCGGCACGATGGGGTCTCCGGTCGAGACGTCCCAGGTGACGGAGCCCTTCCAACTCGCGATGGCGACCGCGATCTTCACGCGCAGGCCGGGATACTCGGCGGGTTCTCGGATCTCCCGGATGTTGATCGTCTCGATGTCGAGGACGACGCCGTCGTCGACCTCGAGCGCCGCGTCGTCGCGGACGACCTCGGTCAGGTGCTCGATCGTCAGCGCGGTGTTCACGGCCTCGGCGTCTGCATCCCGGGTCGGTCGGCGGGCGCCGTAGGCGGCGAGCAGGATGCCGCCCTTGAGCACGAAGTCGTCGCCGTGCGATGTGCGGGTGAGGCGGTAGAGGAACGACTCCAGCGCATGCCGGATCAGGTACTCCTCGGTCGGCGGCCTCTTTCCGGTCTTCGCGCCCAGCGACCTGGCCGCGGACTGGAGGCGCTTGTACGCCTCCGCACCGTTCACGACAGCAGCTCCAGCGCAGTGAGCATCGGCCGCTTCGCTCGCGGCAGTCGCTCGGCGAGCGTGAGCAGCGCGGCGGGTTTGCCGCCACGTCGCAGCCATTCCTTCAGGGCGTCCCTTGCGATCTCGTAGCCGATCTCCCCGCGCAGACGGAAGGCATCGGTGATCGACCGCTCAGCCGAGTACCGGCCGATGGTCAGGTCGGTGCCTGCGATCGGGATGGGCGCCCGGCCGAGATCGAAGGTCGCCCGGTCGAACTGGTGCCACTGGATCGCACCGGCCGTCGCGGGGGTCCGAGAGCGGCTGGGGATGGCGATGTGGAGCCGCGCCGGGATCGTGTCGATCAGGTCGTACTGGGCGAGCGCCGAGGTCAGGCAGATGGTCGCGTCGGCCCGGCGGGTCGCCGCCTCGATCAGGTCGTAGTCGGCGGGCGGTGCGTCGGACGCGATGTAGATGCCACGAGCGATCCGCTCGTACTCCCCGGCATGGGCAGCGCGATAGAAGGACGCGCGCGACATGCCCGCGCGCTCCGGCGTGATGGTCGTCATGGCGTCACCTCCTGTTGATGCGAAACGTTGCTAGATAATGCTAGCGCACAACGATATGTCTCAGGCTGTCTATCGACCTTGGCCCACTGACGCTACAGCGACCCACCGACGCCGAGCAGGAAGTTCAGCCACGCGAGGCCAGCCCCCGCGATTGCCGCGGTCAGGATGGAGACGAGCACCCCGACCTTCCCGCGCTGGGCGCCCTGGTAGTTGCCGTGCGACTCGGACAGCGCCCAGGCGATCGCCGAGTAGATGAGCATGCAGACCGCGGCGATGAGCACGAACGTCATCAGCGCGCCGATCGCCTCCTTGAGTCCGGTCGTGCCCTCGATAGCGTCGAAATCGGGGGTCACGTCGCTCAGGCGCATGTCTTCACCGCCGGCAGGTAGTCGCTGATGCCTTCGGCGTCGTGGTCCTGCAGCCAGGTGAGCGAGTTGATGGTCGCGTCGCCCCAGTGCCCGGGCTCGATCTGGAAGTGGAGGTGCGGGCCGGTGGAGTGGCCCGTGGTGCCGACCTCGGCGATCTGCTGCCCTGCCTGGACGACCTGGCCGACCGAGACGAGCGTGCCGCCGTCGCGGATGTGGGCGTACCCGAGCGCGAGGGGCCTGTCGTCGACGGTGGACTCGACGACCACGAGGTTGCCGAAGCCGCCGGAGGGTGCCGCGATGACGACGACGCCGTCGGTGGCCGAGAGGATCGGGGTGCCGGCGGCTGCCGGGAAGTCGGTGCCGCCGTGGAACGCGCGCTCGCCGGTGATCGGGTCGTTGCGCCACCCGTAGGTGTCGGAAACCGAGTAGGTGCCCTCCGGCAGTGGCATCACGATTCGCGTCGTCTCCGGGATGTCCGGGTCGGCGCTCTCCGAAGAGGTCGGCACGGGCGCCGGGGCGCAGTCCCCGGCAGGGACGACGATGAGGCCGATTCCCATCAGCGCAGTGAGGGGGCCGCCGAGGATCGCGACGGCGAAGAACGCGATGACCGCCTTCATCGGTCGGTCTCAGTGCAGCGCGGCGCCGAGCTGCGACAGGCGCAGTACGGAGCAGGTGCCGTCGTCGGGGCAGGAGACGAACATCGTGAACTCGACCGGGTAGGTCTTCGTCGACTCCTCGCCGTTCCAGCCGCCGGTCCGAACGCGGCTGCCTGTGATCGTGATGGCGACGGTGCCGTCGGCGATCTCGTTCGCCGGGTCCGCGGCGATGGCGGGCCATGAGTCCGGGATGCCGATCGAGTCGATCGTGAGCGACTGGGCGGTGTCGAACTGCCGCAGCACGCTCCACTGCTCCTTCGTCGGCAGGTACGTCGTCAGGTCCTCCCGGAAGCCCGGCGTCTCGAACCCGGTCGGGTCCGCGACGGTCAGCGCATGGTCGATGAGCTCGGCGGGCATCACGTTGTCGGCGGTGTCCCAGTCGAAGATCGCGTGGGCGACCGACCCGGCGAAGACCTCGGCGTCGCCGCTCGAGACGATCGGGTGCAGCGGACTCATCGCGGGTGGCGGAGCCGTCGTCGGCCGGGACGACGGCTCCGCCATGGGGGGAGTGTGCGGCGCACGCGGTCCGACGATCAGGCCGTAGACCCCGATCCCCGCGAGGACTACGAACACGCCGCTCACGGCGGCGATAAGGATGATCGTTCGGCGGTTGAGTGTCACAACGGAGAGGTGCGGTGCCGCCCCGCGCTCGGCGGCTATGCCCTCCGGTGCGCCCGCGCGGCGCTGCGGAACGCGACGGCCTGGCCGACCCAGTCCTCGAACTGGTCCCACTGCGCCGCGGTGAGGCCGGCGCCGATGTCTTGCGGATCGACGCGCAGCCACCAGTAGTCGGTCTCGTTGAGCAGGGAGACGAAGGCGCGGGGCACCCATCGGCCCGGGTTGATCGGTGGGTAGCGTCCGGCTGGTGCATCGGCGGGAAGGCCGGCACCCGGCCGGCGTCGCGCTTCACGCGCCCGCTTCAGCGCCGCCTTCGCGAGCGTCATCAGCTCGACGCCCGACTCGGCCTCCTCGAGTTCCCGCTGCCGACGCTCGATCTCCTCCTGCATCGCCCCGGTGAGGTCCTCATCGGCGAGAGCTTGCTGCAGCTCGTGGATCGCTTCGGCGCGCTTGACCAAGCCGTAGGCGAGGACGACGTTGCCCCGCTCCTTCAGCGCTGCCACCTGCTCCAGAGCGACGGTCCGAACAGACCCGGGAGTCTCGGGGTCCTCCGCGATCCGCTCGACCTCAAGGACACGCTCCAGCGTTACCTCGGACCGCTTACCGGTGACGATCTCTGCAGCGCGCCGACCCGACTTGCCCACGGGGCCAACTTTTGGCCCCGTGGTGATGCGACCAGCGTCATCGCGCTCACGGGTCGCGCGAGCGACATCAGCTTCGTCGGCATACGCCTTCTTCAGCGCCTCGTACATCCGTGCCAACTCCAGTGGCGAGAAGTTCTGTCGGACGACGTTCTCGTCATGCTCGGCGAGGAGCCGCTCGACGTCGGTCGCGATGCCGGAGCGCACCCACACCTTCACGGTCCGCCAGCCCAGTGCCTTCACGGCCCGGAGCCGACGGAAGCCGCAGATCAGCAGGCCGTCCGGGGTGATCGTGATCGGCTGCAGCAGGCCGATCTTGGCGATCGAGTCGCAGAGCGTGGTGAGGTCGCCGGGATCGGTCCGGATGCGGATGCCCTCGTCGATGGTGTCGACGACCCGGTCGAGTGCGACGTATCCGTCGGCAGCCATCAGAGGCCCCTCGCGGTCTTCATCGCCTCGATGAGGTCGGTGTCGTCGGCGAGCTCTTCGACGAGCTCGTCGAGATCGCCGTGCGGGTCGAGCAGGGCCACCCGGTGCAGCAGCCCCCGCCGCACCGGAGCGCTCGTCGTCGCCCGTCCATCGAAGAGGATGCGGAGGAAGGCCCGCCACCGCGCAGTGCTCATGTCGAGTTGCGCGGGCATCGACAGGTCGCGCCGCAGATGCTCGTGCGCTCGACCGGGATCACCGGCGGCGAGCAGTCGGTTCAGGACGTAAGTGACCGCGAGGTCGACGACGCCGCGGTCCCAGCGGAAGTCGGTGAACAGCTTGGTGAGTAAGCGGTGGATATGCGTCCAGGTCGGTGACTCCAGCTCCGTGCTGTCGAGTCCCGGCGCGAGTCCGAAGAGGAACTCCTCATGCTCGCCGGCGCGTACCGGGGAATCCCAGTCGACCGTGTCTCCCTGACGCGCCCGGTCCGGCGAGATCAGCAGCTTCTCGCTCTGCGCTTCGGAGATCACCGAGGATCGCACAGCGACGGTGATGATCGCCCAGGGGTCGTCGGCGCCGAGGATGTACTCGCCCTGCATCGCCTCGAACGCGGCGAGCGCCGCGTCGGACGGGTCGCGATCCCACTTGCGGCAGAGCTGCGCGTATCTGCGGACG
>JBFWWZ010000081.1:0-6613 GCA_050245915.1 Microbacteriaceae bacterium | reverse complement strand
TGACCATACAGCGATCACTGACCTAACGATAGTTCGACCACCAGTGGTTGCAAAACTTGCAGCCGGGACAACAAAAGGGCAGGTCAGAGGGCGCTTTGCGCCAGCGATCGGACCTTAGAGCGACTTCAAACTGACATAGCGGCGGTTATAGGAGTAATGCTCAATGTACGCGGGTCGGGGCAAATCTAACACCGCTGCGCCCCGCGGGCAAGCTCGCGCCGCGGATAAACTCCGGGCATGGCGGCGCCGAAATACACCCACAGACCCTGCTCGGTCTGTCGCGCCGATCGTGACTTCAAGGTGCTCAACGAGCGCGACGTCAAGGGCCGGACGCTCATGGTCTGCACCAGCTGCGGCTCAAAACTCCCGGTGCCTGGCCAGAAGAACCCGACCTGGGCGGAACTGCTCGCGGCCGACGAGTGATGTGCTTCGTAGAGCGGGTCGTCCGAGTGCTAGGCGCGGAACGACCGACCGGTGCTCTCGGCCCAGTCGCGGACCTCGCGCACGTCCCAGACGTCGCCAGACCTCAGGCGGCTCGCAAGCGGCCCGACAATCCCTAACGACGTTAATCCACGCGACACTCAGCGTCGTGAGATGAACGGCTTGCTCGGTTCGACAGGCCCCGGGTCGATGCGCGCTCAATCAACTCTGGCAGGATGGAGCGCACTCGCGGCATTTCGCCGTTGATTAGGCCGACCAGCTGATCAATGGCCAGCTCGCCCACCCGCGTGAAGTCCTGGCGCACGGTCGTCAGCGGCGGGACGAAGTACTCGGCTTCGGGGATGTCGTCGAACCCGACGATGCTCACGTCGTCGGGGACGCGGCGTCCACGTGCGAGCAGCCCGGAGATGACGCCGAGTGCCATCTGGTCGTTGGCGCAGAACACAGCCGTGGTCTCGTCGCCGATCGTCGCGGCCGCCGCGAACCCGGATCGCGCCGACCAGTCGCCGGGGATCGTGGCTGTACGCGGCAGATCCGCGGCGCGGACGATCGCCTCGAACGCCGCCCGGCGTTGCAGCGCCTCCACGTAATGTGGCGGTCCGGCAATGAGCTGGATGCGGCGGTGGCCGATGCCGATGAGGTGCCACATGGCGAGCTCGACACCCGCCTGCTGGTCGATGTAGGCCGAGGCCGCGGACGCGTGCTCCGGCTGTTGGATTGGCAAGACGGGGCATCCGGCAGAGTCCGACGTCACTCCTGCAGTCGTCGCGTTTGGGTTGACCACGACGATCGCCTCGACGGACTGCTGGGCCAGAAGCGACAGCGACTCTTCAACAGACTCGGCGCGGTCGACGGATGTCATGACGATGAGGCGATACCCGCGTGCCCGCGCGGCGAATTCGAGAGCGTGGATGGTACTGGTCGGGCCGTAATCGCTGCCTTTAGGGGCGAGCACCCCGATGGCGCGGCTGCGCCTGGTGGCGAGCATCCGGGCAGCCAGATTCCGGCGATATCCCAGCTGGCCGATCGCGAGGGCGATGCGCGCGCGGGTGTCGGGCTTGACGGCCGTCGGTCCGTTGAGAAAGCGCGACACCGTTTGGTGCGACACCCCCGCACGCGTTGCGACGTCGTGGAGCGTTGGAGGTCTGGGTGCCCGCTGGTTCACGTCCGGCCCATGACCGGCTCGGCGGGCACCGGGGTGTAGTCACCACCCTCGACGATCGCGCGAATCCGTTCTAGAGGGAGCTTCGGAACCCGGTTCTCGTGGGCGAGACCGTTCGTCTCCTGCGCGGTGTCGGTCAGCTGCGTGTAGCACCACCCTGCGAGCCCGATGCTCCCGTGAACTGCCGCGAAGAGGCCGACAAGGTGCTCCTCGAGTTGATCGTGAGACTCCACGTGCCGGTAGCCCCACGTGCCGCCCCCGGCCGGCTCGACACTGACGCCGCCGAACTCGCTGAGAACGACCGGCTTGGCCGCGGTGAACGCCTGCTCCTCGGTGGTTCCGATCAGCATCCTGCGGCCACTGGGGGAGATACCGTCGAGGCTCGCCCGGATCGCCTCGGGCGTCCCGTACGACGCGAGGAGGCGTGACGCGTCGTTCTCGTAGTCATGGACGGTCAGGAGGTCGGAGCGCGTGTGCTCCCAACCGTCGTTGGAGACCACCAGGCGCGTGGCATCCAGTCCCTTCGTGAGGTGGAAAAGCGCACGGACCAGATCCTGCTGCCGATGGTTCGTAGCGACCTGCTGGACGCCCCAGCTCTCGTTGAAAGGGACCCAGACGACGACGCTCGGATGCGAGTCGTCGCGTCGGACCACAGCGGTCCACTCAGCGATGAGACGGGCGGAGGCGGCCACGGAGAACTCGTAGGCGCTCGGCATCTCCTCCCACACCAGGACCCCGAGCCGGTCGGTCCAGTACAGGAAGCGTGGATCCTCGATCTTCTGATGCACGCGGACCGTGGTGAATCCCAGAGACCTAATAAGTTCGACCTCCGCGCGCAGGGCGCCATGATCCGGTGCCGCCAGATGGGACCCGGACCAGTACCCCTGGGAGAGGACGCCACGAATTCCGTAAGGCCGATCGTTCAGGAGGAAGCACCCGTCGCCTTCGCCGACGTCTCGGAAGCCCAGATACGACAACAACGAATCGTGCTCCTGCCCGGGCGCCTCCAGCTCGAGGCCGGCGTCGATGAGGACGGGTCGCTCGGGGCACCAGAGGAAGTCGTCGAGCGCCTGTCCGTTCCGCAGGGCCGGGACGGAGATGACGATCTCGGAATGCGTCTCCGTGAGGGTGACGGATTGATCGGCCAGTACCGTGGCGCCCTTACTGAGCGCGACGTGAACGCGGGTCCCGGGAGCGGGACGTTCGGAGAGCTCGATCGACAGCGTCGCGCGGGCTCCACGTGCGTCGGGCCGCCATGCCAGGTGGGAAATGTGCTGCCGGGGTACGGATTCGAGCCAGACCGGCTGCCAGATCCCGCTCGTGCGGTCGTACCAGACGACGTGGCGCTGCTCCGACCAGTCCTGCTTGCCGCGTGGCTGCGCGAGATCGTGCGGATCGTCCTCGACGCGGACGACGATCTCGAATCCGCTCGCCGCATCCGGGACCTCTGCGGAGAACGGGGTGTGCCCGCCCTCGTGCTGGGCGATGTGCGTGCCGTCCACCCAGACGTCGGCCCGGTAGTCGACTGCTCCGAAGTGGAGCAGCAGGCGCCGGCCAGGGAGGTGTCCCGCGGCGACGACCTCCTCGGCACTTACCGAGCGGCGGTACCACATGACGCGATGGAAGCCGGGATCGCCGATGCCCGACGCCGGCGACTCCGGGGGGAACGGGACCGTGATCGACCGAGAGAACGGCTGGGAGCCCGACACCCAGCCCTGGTCGCGACCCTCGTCGGCGTCGTCGAACTCAAACTCCCATGTCCCGGCGAGGTCCAGCCAGCGGTATCTGACCAGCTGCGGCCGAGGGTACGACCCATCCTGCTCGCTGGCAGGGGTGACGGGAGTATCACGCATGGGGAAACCATAGGTGAACGATTCAGCGCTGTAAAGATGGAAGTCAGGTGGTGGCGCGCTCGATGATCGAATGCGGCACGATCCGGTGCCGCCCAACTCCGTCGTATCCGTTCATCCGGTCCTCGAGCAGATCGAATGCCGTCGCTGCGAGTGCGGCCTTGTCGGGCGACACCGACGAAAGGGCCGGGGTGCTGTAGCGCGCGGCTGCTGTGTCGTCCCAGCCGAGCACGGAGACGTCGCCCGGAACGCTGAGCCCCGCCTGCTCGAGCGCACGGAGAGCGGCCATGGCGAACAGATCGTCCCGGCAGAGCACCGCATCGAACCGGACCCCGGCATCGATCGCCACAGAGATCGCCCGTACCCCGTCGTCGATCCCGAAGCCGTCGCTCTGCAACACCAGCTCCGGATCGAGTCCGATTCCGGCGGCTACGAGGGCCTCCTGGTAGCCCAGCAATCGCAGATGGGTGGACTCGGTGATGTCGCCTCGAACGGTGGCGAGAAAGGCGATACGGGTGCGCCCGGCGCGCATCAGCATCTCCGCGCCATCGCGCGCCGCGCGGGTGTTGTCGATCATCACATGGTCGGTATTCACTGGCCTCGCGGCCTCACCGAGGAGCACGAGGGGAGTTCCCGGGCGCAGCCGAGCGATCTCGAGCGTGTCGATCCGTGCGGGATGGAAGATGACGCCGTCGACAAGTCCCTCTTCGCGGTCTCGGATGACGGCGCGCTCGGCCTCGACGTCGTTGAGCGTTTGCTCGACGAGGATCCGATAGCCGTGGCGCCCGGCCTCCTCGCCGATATGACGCGCCATCTCGGAGAAGTAGAACTGATCGATCTCGGGGATCGCGAGGGCGATCATCCCTGTCTTGCCGGTTGCCAATCGGCGGGCCGTCAGGTTGGGCCGGTACCCGAGCTCGTCGATCGCCGACTGCACCCGGTCACGCATCGCCGCAGACACGTGTTCGTAGTCATGCACGACGTTGGAGACCGTCTTCATCGACACGCCGGCCAGATCCGCGACGTCCTTCAAACGGACGCGTCCCGCGGATCTGCCGGTTGTCATGGCGCCATGTTAGGTGCCGCGACGCCCCACGCGGCGCATTCGTTGACATTTACAGCGCTATAGATTAGCGTCCACACTCAACCGAGCTACCCCCACCGGTCGACGACGACCGGCCGCGTCGAGCGATACTGCAGACGGGTCCCGGGGATGCTCCTGGCACCAGGAGAGAGACATGAAGAAGCGCAGCGCTGCAGTGGCCGTCTTCGCGGCGGCCGCACTCGTGCTGAGCGGCTGCAGCGCCGCTCAGTCGGGTTCGGGTGACCACAAGATCACCTTCATGGGCTGGGGATCGGACACCGAGATCGCCGTGTTCGAGGACATGATCGCCCAGTACGAAGACAAGTACCCCGAGGTCACTGTCGAGTACATCACCGTCCCGGCGGCGGACTTCCAGACGAAATTGCAGACCATGATCGCGAGCAACAACACGCCCGACGTTTTCTACCTCGCGCCTGAGAACGTCATGCCGTTTGCAGACAGTGGCATCATCGCCGACCTCAGCGAGTACGTCGAAGACAACGAGCTGTTCGAGGCCGACAACGTGTGGCAGAAGGCACTCGACATGTACCGCTACGACGGCACCACTCCGGGCGAAGGTGCGTACTACGGCCTTCCGAAGGACATCGGCCCGTTCGCGCTCGCCTACAACAAGGACCTGTTCGACGCCGCCGGCATCACGGCGCCGGAGCCCGGCGACCCGTGGACCTGGGATGAATTCGTGGCCGCAGCCAAGACCCTGACGACCGGCAGCGGAGACGAGAAGGTCTACGGCTCGGCCCCCTACTCGCTCGAGTCCGCGGTGTGGTCGAACGGCGGCGACTGGCTCAATGCCGATCACACCGAAGTGACGGTGACCGACCCTGAGTTCGTCGAGGCCCTGCAATGGGTCGCCGACCTCAGCCTCGTCGAAGGCGTCGTGCCGACTAGCGAGGAAGAGAGCTCGCTTCCGAGCTTCCAGCGGTTCATGGAGGGCAAGACGGCCATGATGGGTGTCGGTCCGTGGAACCAGGGAGGCTTCTGGGCGGACGCCGCGTTCGAGTGGGACCTCATGACCTGGCCGGTCAGCCCGGCGACCGGTGAGCCGGCCATCTGGTACGGAGGCATCGGTTTCGCGGTTTCGAACAAGAGCGACGACAAGGAGGACGCCTCGAACCTGGCGGCCTTCCTCGCCTTCAACGAGGACGCGCAGCGCACGAACATGGAGCAGGGGCAGGCCATCCCCAACCTGATCGACATGACCGAGAACGAGTACCTCACGTCGGACAGGCTGCCTGCGAACAAGCAGGAGTTCATCCGGATAATCGAGGAATACGGCCGGCGCGCGACGCAGACCTTCACCTACAACAGCGAGTGGTTCGGGCTCTTCAACTCCAACCTGGCCAGCGTGTGGACCGGCGAGCAGACCGCCGAGGAGTACACCGCATCGGTCACCGAGGAGATGCAGGGGATGCTCGACGAGGGCATCGCCGAGCAGGGAAAGTAGTCGTAAGGACGACGCGGGGCGCGGGGCCGACGGTCACGCGCCCCGCTTCACAGGAGGGGTGACACGTCGATGACGGCGGTCGAGCGCGTGCGCAACATCCGGCGCGCGCCGGACATGCGGCGCAGTGAGCGGATCTGGGGGCTGGCCTTTGTCACCCCGATCGGCCTGCAGGTGCTGCTGTTCTGCATCGTCCCGATCGGCATCGCGATCGTCGCCGGGTTTACCAACTGGAACGTGATCAAAGGGACCTACGACTTCATCGGGCTCGACAACTTCGCCGAGTTCCTCACCGACAAATACTTCTGGATCGCGGCGGGCAACACGCTCTACATGCTGATACCGATCCCGTTCTACCTCTTCTTCGGCATCCTTTTCGCGCTCGGCAGCCACCGAGGCACTCCGGGCAACAAGATCTTCCGCGTGCTCTACCTCCTGCCGTACATCTCATCGATCGTCGCGCTCGTCGTCATGTGGAGGTGGCTCTTCAACTATCAGTACGGCTTGGTCAACCAGTTGCTTGCCGCGATCGGCATCCAGGGGCCGGACTGGCTCGGCGACCCCGACTGGATCAAGACCACAATCGTCATCATGATCGTCTGGAAAATGATCGG
>JBFWWZ010000080.1:0-7421 GCA_050245915.1 Microbacteriaceae bacterium | reverse complement strand
TGTTCCAGTCACCGGTGTCGTTGGCGAGCACCGGCACGGTCTCGGTGGACCCCATCGCAATAAAAACCTGAACGTCGTCGTCGGCGGCGGGGATGTAGGTCACCCGCACCTGAGCGGTGACCGGGTCGCCGGTGCTGTCGACGACGCGGTAGGTGACCGGAGACGGGTCGCCGAGGAAGGCCGCGTCCGGGTGGAACCGGATGGTGTCGTCGGCGAGGACCGTCCAGATGCCCTCACCCGGGACGATCAGGGTCGACACCGGCGTGACGCCGTCCATGAGCCGGACGCCGCCCGACGGGAAGTCGCCGTCGTCGTTCGCGAGCACGTCGACGATCACGTCGGTCTGGATGGGGTTGTCGATGCTGGTGTCGTTCACGGCCAGCGGGACGTAGCCGACGGTGACCGTGGCGGAGGTGCTGTCTCCGGTCACGTCGGTCACCGTGTAGCCCACCGGTGCCGGGTCGGTCAGGAAGCCCGGCTCGGGCGAGAACCGGATCACCCCGCCCGCCTCGACGGTCCAGGTTCCGGAGCCGGGGACGGCGAGCGTCGTGCCTCCGTTGCTGGTGAAGACGAGTGTCGAGGCGTCGACGTCGCCGTCGTCGTTCGTGAGCACCGGGACGTCGACCACCGAGCCGATGGCGTGGCCGAGGCTCGAGTCGTCGACCGCCGCCGGGACGTAGTCCAGCGTGATCCGGGCGTTCACCGCGTCACCGGTCACGTCGGTGATCCGGTAGCGGATCGGGTCGGGGTCGACCTGGAAACCGGGGGCCGGGGTGAACACGATGTCGGTGCCGGAGATGGTCCAGGTGCCCTGCCCGGCGACGGTCACCGGTCCCGCCACCGCGGTCGAGGTGACCGGGTCGATGAGACGCAGCGTGGTGCCGTCCCAGGTGCCGGAGTCGTTCGCAAGCGGGTGCACGGTCGCCGTCGAGCCGATTGCGAGGCCGCCCAGGAAGTCGTCGACGGCCGACGGAAGGTAGGTCACGGTGATCAGCGCCGAGACGGTGTCGCCGGTGGTGTCGGTGATCTGGTAGCGGATCGGCGTGGGATCGCCGAAGTATCCCCCCTGCGGCGTGAACACCGCATTCGAGCCGGACAGCGTCCACGTCCCCTGTCCCGCGACCGTCACGCTGGTCGAGGGGGTGGATGTCACGGGGTCGATGAGCCGCAGAGTGGAGCCGTCCCAGCTGCCGTCGTCGTTCGTCAGCACGGGCACCGTGGCCGGGGTCGCGGCCGCGACACCGCCGAGGGTGTCGTCCGTCGCCGTCGGCACGTAGAGGAGCGTGACGAGCGCCGTCGCGGTCAGGCCGTTCGTCGCGGTGACGCGGTAGGTCACGGGTGTCGGATCGCCCTTGAAGCCGGCCTCCGGCGTGAAGGTCACGACATCGGCGGCGACGGTCCAGGTGCCCTGTCCGGCGACGACGTACGGGCTCGCGATGGTGGCGCTGGTCGCCGGATTCCAGAGGACCACCGAGTTCGCCTGCAGGGTGCCGCTGTCGTTCGCGGTCACGGAGACGTTGACGACGCTGCCGATGGCGAGGCCGGTGCGGGTGTCGTCGACGGCACCCGGCGGCACGACGACAGTGGTTGCCGCGGAATCCGTGTCGTTGCTGTCACCGGTGGTGCGGTCCACGACCGTCGCCGTGTTCGTCAACGTGGTCCCGGACGCCTCGGTGACCGGCTGGGTGTAGGTGATCGTGAGGGTCTCACCGACATCGAGGCCGCGCACACCGCTGGCCGCTCCTGAGCCGATCTGGTACGGACGCGAGCAGTCCAGGCTGGCTGGCATCGCGGCACCGACAGCGGCGGTGCAGGTGAACGCGCCGCGGCCGAGGATCGCGTTGCTGCCGCCGGACACGGCGATCGAGGTGATGGTCTTGGCCCCGGTTCCGGGCAGCGAGTCGGTCAGGGTGACGGTGTCGCCCTGGGTCATCGCGGACGGCCCGTTGTTCGTGATGGCGACGGTCCAGGTGACCGTCCCGTTCTGCGGGACCGACGTGGGCGAGACGCTCTTGTCGACCGCGAGGTCGTAGATGCACGCGTTCCAGGTGAGGGTCACGGCGCCGTTCGCGCCGTCTCCGGCTCCGGAGGCGATCTTGGCGCCCGCGACCGCGGAGATGGAGCTGGGCGTCGAGGTCCCGGACCCCAGCGGGACAGAGGCTGCGATGTAGCTGGAGCCGCCACCGCCACCGGCACCGGCGACGTCGTTGGTGCCGTTCTGGCTGTTGTAGCCGACGGTCGAGGCTCCACCGCCACCACCCGTGTAGCCACCGCCACCGCCACCGCCGGCATCCGGGTTGGGATCGGCGCCGCCATCGCCGCCGTTGCGGCCGGAGCCGTCCAGGCCGTTCACGCTGCTCGAGTTGCTGTTGGTCCCCCCGGTCCCGGCAGCGGCCGCGCCGCCTCCACGACCCCCGGTCACCACCGGCTGCGGGTTGCTCGCGGTGGTGTCCTTGCCGTTGTTGCCGTTGGATCCCGGCGTGACACCCGTGGTGGTCGGAAGCCCGGCGTCGCCGCCCGCCCCGGCAGACGTGGTCGAGTGGCCGCCGCCGCCACCGCCGCCGCCGCCGGCGACGACCGCCGTCGTCCCGCCGAGGAGGAGCTCGGTGTAGCCGCCACCTCCGGCGCCATGGTGGCGGATTCCGGAGATCGGTCCGCTGGTGCCGCCGTCGCCTCCGCCGTTCGCGCCGCCGGCACCCGCCGTCGACGTGCTGGTCGCGCCGGAGGGCTGCGTTCCGCCACCGCCGACCGAACCGCTGTACGCCAGGCCCGGGACCACCGGGAAGGTCGCCGTGATCCGGGCGCCCGCGCCGTTACCGTTGGTCACCGCCGCGACTCCTGCGCTTCCGCCCGCCGCGCCGAGTACCGTCGCGGTGACCGTGCAGACACCCTGGGGCACGGTGCCGGAGAAGGCACCGACGGCCGTGATCGAGGTCGCGCCGGCAACCGTGGCCGGGTTCGCCTCCGCCGGCGACGTGAAGGTCTCCACTGCAATACCCGCGAAAGCGAGCGACAGCGATGCCACCGCGGCGAGCGCCGCCTTCAGAAGGCGACGCCCGCGCGGGCGCGCGGCATTCCGCACAGGGTAAGCGTCCACGGTTCGGGTACTCCAGGAGGTGTTCAGTTTGCGGGTTCCGTCGAGACGGGTTTTCCTCGACGCTTCTCCAAGGTGGCGGAACCCCTCTGACCCCCGACAGCCCCATAGCGGGTGCGCCTGGGATGGGGGACACCTGGTGTCCCCCAAGAAGCGGGTCGATCTGTACCCCGTTTTCCGGGGGCTACCAGGTCGCCGCGTCGCTCCCCAGCTCGCTCGGCCCGCGATACCAGTGCAGCGTCGCGGTCCCGGCCCTGAACGGCGGAGGCAGCAGGGTGGCGGCACCCCACGGGGTGTCCAGCTCGCTCGAGGGACCGATGGATGCGGCGGCCGGCTCCGTGAGGCGGCGCGGGGACTCGGGGGACGACATCACCCGTTCCAGTTCGGCGGCGGTGCGGGCGAGCGAGAGCCGCGCGGCCGTTCCGCGGCCGTCACGGGTGCGGGAGGCGATCCCGGTCAGGGCAGCCGCCGCCATCAGATAGCCGGTGGCGTGGTCGAGGCCCTGCACCGGGAGAGGGGTCGGCCGCTCCGCCGTCCCGTTGCGCAGCCCCCATCCCGCGATGCCGGTGGACATCTGCACGAGGCTGTCGAACCCGCGCCGCCTCGCCCACGGACCCGACCACCCGTACGCGTCGAGGGAGACGTCGACGAGCCCCGGCCGGGTCGCCTCGCGCACGGCGGCGCCCAGACCGAGCGCCTCGAGCGCATCGCCGCGGTAGCCGTGCACCAGCACGTCGGCGCCGGCCAGCAGTCCGAGCAGGCGGTCGTGCCCGGCCGGTTCGCGGGCGTCGAGCCGGGCGGTGCGCTTGCCGATCGTCATCTCCGGGACGACGCCCGGCTCGTCCCAGCCGGGCGGATCGATCCGCAGCACGTCGGCGCCGAGGCCGGCGAGCAGGCGCGTGGCGACGGGACCGGCCAGCACCCGCGTCAGATCGAGAACGCGCAGGCCGGCCAGGGGGCGCTCGGGTGACGGGCGCCACCGCGCGGGGGCGGCATCCTGGGTCGCGGTTCGCTCGCGGCGCACCAGCGGCTCGGCGGCGACCGCCGAACCCTGCGGATGCCGCGCCCAGTCCGCGGGCGTGCGCAGCATCGCCGCGCAGCCGCCCTCGGCGACGACGGCGGACTCCAGCTCCTCCGCCGGCCAGCGCGCCACCGCCGCAGCCACATGCTCGCGCTCGCTGTCCACGCCCAGCACCCGCAGCGCCGCCGCGCGGTGGTGGGGTGCGTTGGTGTGCAGGCGGATCCAGCCGTCGATGGTCGCGTAGTCGCCCGCGATCGGATCCCACGGCGACGGCACCGACCAGCCGACCGGGGTCAGCGCCATGCCGAACCACGCGTCGCAGAGGGCGCGATCGACGGTGAGCTCGGGGCGCCCGAGTCCGACGGCGTCGAGCACCTCCGAGGTCGCGACCGCCGCCGCGGTGACGGATGCCGTGGCGAGATCCGACACCGGGTACGCCGAGTCGAGGGTCGGCGCGCCGTCGATCCGCACGCCCGATCGCCAGTCGAGGCCGAGCGCCCCGCAGAGCGCATCGCGCAGCTCGCGTCCGGCCTCGGCCTCCATCACCTCACGCTACGCCGGAATGCCGGGCCCGGACCAGCGCCCGCACGCCCACCGCGACGAGCACCGCCGCCGTCACCCCGACGAGCGCGGGCCACGGCGTCGCGAAGGCGACGGCCAGGCATCCGGCCAGCCCGGCGATCGGGATGCCTCGGGGCACCCCCAGCGACGGGCCCGCCCGGAGTGCCGCGAGATGCGCGACCGCGTAGTACCCGAGCACCGCGCACGCGGAGACGCCCACCACCTGCGCGGGCGACAGCAGCAGCACCGCGGCCAGGGCCACGACGCCGGTGACGGCATCGGAGACGACGGGTGTGGATGTGCGCGACAGCCGCGCGAGCACCGCCGGCAGCTCGTGATCGCGCGCCATCGCCAGACCCGTGCGGCTGAGCCCGGCCAGGACGCCGGCGAGGGAGCCGATGCAGGCGAGGGCGGCGGCGGCACGCACCAGCGCCGCCATCCCGGACCCGTCGCCCCCGGACCCGTCGCCCACCAGCTCCGCGACCGGGGAGGCGGACTGCGCGAGCCGGTCAGGTCCCAGCACGGACATCAGCACGAGCAGCGTCGCGGCGGAGAGCACCAGCACGAGGGCGATCGAGAGGGCCGCGGCGCGCGGCAGGATGCGCACCGGGTCGCGCACCTCCTCCCCCAGCGTCGCGATCCGCGCATACCCGGCGAAGGCGAAGAAGATCAGCCCGGTCGCCGTCAGCACTCCCCAGCCGGGGACGGGCGGCGGGATCGTCGCGAGCGGACCCGCGGAGGCCGCCCCGATCCCGAGCACGACCACCAGCGCGGCGACCACCAGCCCGGCGGCGATGGCGCTCACCAGCGCTGTCGCGCGCACGCCGGTCGCATTGATCGCGGCCAGCACCACGATGAGCCCGGCTGCGACGACGCGCTCCGCGCCCGGCCAGAGGTAGCCGCCGGCGATCAGGCCGATCGCCGCGACCGAGGCCGTCTTGCCGAGCAGGAACAGCACGCCCGCGACGAAGCCGGGGAGGGGCCCGAGCTCGGCGCGGCCGTACGCGTATGCACCACCCGAGACCGGATGCCGCATCGCCAGCCGGATCGTGCTGGTGGCGTTCAGCACCGCGATCACCGCCGCGAGAGGCAACGCGATCAGGACCGCGCTGCCCGCGGCGGCGGTCGCCGGCGCCCACACGAAGAAGATGCCGGCGCCGAGCATCGAGGCGACGCCGATCGCCGCGGCGCCGGGCACCCCGAGCCGTCGCTGCAGGGCGGGCGGACTGGTCACCAGCGGATGCTAGCGGAGCGTCATGAACGCCCGTGCGAGACTGGGACGCCATGGCCGACGAGTACCACCCGGAGCTCGCCGAGTACGACGAGGGCGAGTCCCGTCCCTCCCGCTCGGCCACCCGCACACGCGTGATGCGGGTGATGGTCGCGCTCGGCCTCGCCGGCCTGCTGCTGCCGGGTGTGCTGGTCACGATCGGCACGCAGCTCTCGACCGCCGACGCCGCCTGCCGGATCGTGGTGGCCGCATCCGCTCCCGACTCCGTCGGCTCGGCCGCGCGGTTCGAGCTGCTCGGCGCAGAAGGACCCGGCTGGTACTGCTACGCCCAGCGTTTCGGCGGGGGCGAGATCCTGCTGCGGTCGCTCGGTCTCATTCCGGGCTTGAGCGGCGACCCCGTCGTTCAGCCGGGCCAGCCCGCGTAGCATTCCAAGCCACGGTCCAGGCTGGGCTGCTACGGTCGGCCACCGGATGTTGTCCACCATCTCCGCCATCGTCGCCTCCGCCCCTCGCGCACTCGCGCGTCGCACGGGGGCGCTTCTGCGTACCGCCGGCCACTGGCTGATCCGGGAGCGCCGGCTGCACGCCTTCGGGGCCGCGGTCGTCGCCTGCGGGCTGTTCGCCATCCTGTCGGTCGCGCCTCCCCCGCCCCCGACCGACGCGCAAGAGCTGCAGGCCTACCTCGACCAGCACGCGCAGACCCTCGCGGTCGACGGCGACGCGGTCAGCCTGCGCGAGGAGCGCGGCGAGTACGGGGCGACCCCCGGCATCCAGACCCTCGCCGCGGAAGGCACCAACTACGCCTGGGCCAAGATGGTGCTGCTCCTGGCCGACCTGCCGGTCACCGACGACAACGTGACCGTGTTCACCCGCTGGATGCGGCAGGAGAACGGCCCCGACAACTGGTGGAACCGCAACAACCCGCTCAACAACGGCTGGGGTTCCGGCGGCGGCGGGGGAACCGGGCGCTATCCGAACCTGGTCGTCGCGGCGCAGAACGCGGCGGAGGCGATGCGGACGCTCTCCGGGTACCAGGGCTTCGTCGCGGCGTTCGCCGCCGAGGCGCCCACCGATCAGATCGAGTCCGCCATCTGGGCGTCGAACTGGGCGTCGGGGCACTACGCCAACGGCGGGCACTGGCACTACACGCCCGTTCCCGTGGTGTCGGCCCCGCCGAGCGCCTGGGGGCTGTGACTCCCGAGGCCGCGCCGTCGAACTCGGCGGCCGTCAGGCCGCGCCGTCGAACATCGACGTGACGCTGCCGTCGTTGAAGACGGCGTCGATGGCGCGAGCGATCAGCGGGGCGATCGGCAGCACCGTCAGCCGGTCCCAGTGCTTGTCGGCGGGCAGCGGCAGGGTGTCGGTCACCACGACCGAGTCGATGAAGCCGCTCTGCAGGATCTCGGTCGCCGGGTCGCTGAACACCGCGTGCGTCGCCGCCACCACCACGTTGGTCGCGCCGTGCGCCTTCAGCGCCTCCGCCGCCTTCACGATGGTGCGCCCGGTGTCGATCA
>JBFWWZ010000079.1:0-7789 GCA_050245915.1 Microbacteriaceae bacterium | reverse complement strand
CAGCAGCGGAAGGCCCGCCCCGAAGTCCTCGAACCCGCAGTCCGGGGCGAGGCAGCCCGCCGTGAGCGCCAGCGGCACCAACGCCGACACCGGGACCACGATCCCGCCCCAGGCCAGCATCAGCAGCCAGCGGGCGAACCGGTCGGCTCCGGAGGCGATCGCCGCCGCCTCGAGCAGCAGCAGCACCGGGAGGGTGAACACCGAGATGCCGAGCAGGAACTCGGGCGACGCCAGATGCAGGCTCCAGCCGACGGCGATGGTGACCACCGCGGTGGCGAGGGCCGAGGCGGCGGCCGGCCCCGTCATCCTGGCGGCCAGCACCGGCCGGACCAGCACGACGACCGCCGCGGTGGCGAGCAGCGCAGCAGCGACGCCGAGGGCGGCGATCGGATTCACGGGGGAAACGATACGGGGCGCCGTCTCCGCAGCCGTAGTGGCTGAGAGACGACGCCCCGTAGGCCGGGTTTCGGCGATCAGGCCTTGGAGTCGGCGAGGACGTAGCCCTCTTCGCCGTGCACGACCAGGTCGATGCCGGCGATCTCGTCCTCGTTCTTCACGCGGAAGCCGATGGTCTTCTCGATCGCGAAGCCGATGATGAAGGCCAGCACGAAGGAGTACAGCATCACCGCGACGGCCGCGATCGCCTGAACGGCGAGCTGGTTGAAGCTGCCGCTGTAGAGCAGGCCGGTGCCGTTGGCGAAGAAGCCCAGGAACAGCGTCCCCACGAGGCCGCCGACGAGGTGGACGCCCACCACATCGAGCGAGTCGTCGAAGCCGAGCTTGAACTTCAGGTCGATCGCCAGTGCGCAGACGACGCCCGCGAGAGCACCCAGCACGAGCGCCCAGCCCGGGGTCAGCGAACCGCACGCGGGGGTGATCGCGACCAGACCCGCGACCGCACCCGACGCGGCACCCACCGACGTGGGCTTGCCGTCGCGCAGCTTCTCGACGACGAGCCAGCCGAGCAGGGCCGCCGCAGGCGCGATGAGCGTGTTGACGAAGGCGATCGCGGCGGTGCCGTCGGCGGCGAGCTCGGAGCCCGCGTTGAACCCGAACCATCCGAACCACAGCAGGCCGGCGCCGAGCATCACGAACGGCGGGTTGTGCGGCACGTGCGCACCCTTCGCGAAGCCGACGCGGCGGCCGAGCACCAGCGCGAGAGCCAGAGCGGCGGCACCGGCGTTGATGTGCACCGCGGTTCCACCGGCGAAGTCGATCAGGCCGGTGCCGAACACGTCCTCCATGCCGTTGGTGAGCCAGCCGCCGTAGCTGAAGACGCCCTCGGCGGGGTTGCTGCCGTCTGCGAGGCCGAAGTTGAACACCCAGCTCGCGACCGGGAAGTAGACGACGGTCGCCCAGATCCCGGCGAAGATCATCCACGAGCCGAACTTGGCCCGGTCGGCGATCGCACCCGAGATGAGCGCGACCGTGATGATGGCGAACGTGGCCTGGAACGCGACGAACGCGAGAGCCGGGTAACCGGCAGCCGGTTCGGCTGCGTCGGCGAGGGCGGCACCGAGGAGCCAGTTGCTCCAGTCGATGGTCCACGGCGACTCCGCCGTGCCGCTGATCGTCGGGAAGGCGATCGCGTAGCCGTAGATCGCCCACAGCACGCCGATCAGGCCGATCGCGCCGAAGCTCATCATCATCATGCTGATCACGCTCTTCGCCTTGACCAGTCCGCCGTAGAAGAAGGCGAGTCCGGGGGTCATCAGCAGAACCAGCGCGGCAGCCAACAACAGGAAGCCCGTGTTGCCTTGGTCCATGGTGTTACCTCTTTCAGGGTTTGCCAGGCTCGTGGAGAGAGAGCCTCGGGTACGCCGCCAGTGTGGGCCGACCACGTTTCGGCGGGGCTGTCCCTGTGTTTCGAGACCGTTACACGACGGGTCCGAATGTAAACATCCTGTTTCGGGGCGCTAGGAGGTCAGCGCGATCAGCCGGGAGATCGCCCGGAGATACTTCTTGCGATACCCGCCCGACAGCATCTCGTCGCCGAACACGTGATCGAGCGGGGTGCCTGTCGCCAGCACCCGCACCTGCTCGTCGTAAAGCCGGTCGACGAGTGCGACGAAGCGCAGGGCCTGAGCCTGATCGTGCAGCTGGCGCACGTCGGCGATCCCGATCGCGGTAAGGCCCTCCACCAGGCGCACGTAGCGCGACGGGTGGACCGTCGCCAGGTGGCTCAGGATGCGATCGAACGGGTCCGCGGTCACGTCGCCCCGGGAGGCGGCGTCGGTCACGGCGGCGTCGAACGCGACATCGTCCAGCACGACGGCGTGGCCCTCGACGTCACGGCGCCGGTAGTCGAGGCCGTCGATCTTCACGATGTCGAACCGGTCGGAGAGCGCCATGATCTCGCGGAGGAAGTCGGCGGCGGCGAACCGCCCCTCCCCCAGCGCGTTCGGCGGCGTGTTCGAGGTCGCCGCGATCCGGGTGCCGCCGGCGGCGAGCTCCCCGAGCAGCCGGGTCATGATCAGGGTGTCGCCCGGGTCGTCGAGCTCGAACTCGTCGATCGCGAGGAAGCTCGCGCCGGTGAAGAGCTTTACGGTGGCCGCGTAGCCGAGTGCGCCGACCAGGGCGGTGTACTCGATGAACGTGCCGAAATAGGTGCGTCCGGGAGCGAGCTTCCACAGGGCGGCGAGCAGGTGGGTCTTGCCGACGCCGAAACCGCCGTCGAGGTAGATGCCGGGCTTCGTCACCGGCGGCCTCCTGGCGAACATGCCGCGAGCGGGGGTCCACGCCGCCGCGAACGCGCGCACCTTCTCGACCGCGCGTGCCTGCGAGGGGTAGTCGTGGTCGGGCACGTAGTTCTCGAGCGTGGCGTCTTCGAACTGGCGCGGAGGCACCAGCGACGCGGCGATCTCGGCCGCCGTCATGGCGGGATTGCGCTCGGTGAGCGACGGGACGGGGAATTCGTGCACGGGAGAGCCTCAGAGTGATGGATCGTGTCGAACTCTTACGGCACTCCTGCGGGCCCACGGTCGACTGCCTACCCTGGAACAGTACCCACTCGTCTCCCTGTCCGTTGGAGGACCCATGACCATCGAGCGCGACCCGTCGCCGGCTTTCACCGCTTTCGCGCATCCCGAACGGCTGGTGAGCACCGAGTGGCTTGCGGAACACCTCGGCGAGCCGGGCCTGGTGGTCGTGGAATCCGATGAGGACGTGCTGCTGTACGAGACCGGACACATCGAGGGTGCCGTCAAGATCGACTGGCACACCGATCTCAATGACCCCGTGACCCGCGACTATGTGGACGGCGCCGGCTTCGCGAAGCTCGTCGGCGGCAAAGGCATCTCGCGGGACAGCACCGTCGTCATCTACGGCGACAAGAACAACTGGTGGGCCGCGTACGCACTCTGGGTGTTCACGCTGTTCGGCCACGAGGACGTGCGGCTGCTCGACGGCGGCCGCGCCAAGTGGGAGGCCGAGGGCCGCCCCTACACCACCGACGTCCCGTCCCCCGCCGTGGTCGACTACCCCGTCGTCGAGCGCGACGACAGCGAACAGCGCGCCTACAAGGACGACGTGCTCGCCGCCATCGGCAAGGTCCCGCTGGTCGACGTCCGCTCCCCCGAGGAGTACGTCGGCGACCGCACCACAGCCCCGGCGTACCCGGAGGAGTCGGCGCTGCGCGCCGGTCACATCCCGACAGCCCGCAACGTGCCGTGGGCCCGCGCCGTCGCGGACGACGGTTCGTTCAAGACGCGCGGCGAGCTCGACGCGATCTACCGCGACGAGATCGGGCTGAAAGAGGGCGACGACGTCATCGCGTACTGCCGCATTGGGGAGCGCTCGAGCCACACCTGGTTCGTGCTGACCCACCTCCTCGGCTTCCCGAACGTCAAGAACTACGACGGATCGTGGACGGAGTGGGGCAGCTCGGTGCGCGCGCCGATCGTCAAGGGCGCGGAGCCCGGCACGCTCTAGAGTCGACACGATGACCGAGCAGCAGCTGCCTGAGGCACTCGCGCAGATCCGCGACGACTTCCTCGCCCTCGAGCAGCGCGAGCGCCTGCAGTTGCTGCTCGAGTTCTCGAATGCGCTGCCCGAACTGCCGGAGCGGTACGCCGATCACCCCGACCTGCTGGAACGCGTCGAGGAATGCCAGTCGCCGGTGTTCATCTTCGTGGAGGTCGACGACTCCGTCGTGCACACGTTCGTGACCGCGCCCCGCGAGGCGCCGACGACCCGGGGTTTCGCGTCGATCCTGGCCGAAGGTCTGAAGGGTCTCACCGTCGACGAGGTGCTCTCGGTACCGGCCGACTACCCGCTCACCATCGGGCTCACCGAGGCGGTCAGCCCGCTTCGCATCCGCGGGATGATGGCGCTGCTCGGGCGCATCCAGCGCCAGGTCCGGGAGAAGTCCGCAGCGGCCTAAGGCGTCAGCGCCTGTCGAGACCCGTCAGCCAGTCGCTGATCGCGTTCTCCCACCTGTCCTGATCGTAGTTCCAGAGCTTCGTGTGCCGCGCCACGTCGAACGGCACATAGGTCACGATGTCGGGCCTCGCGACGGCGAGAGCCCGTGAGGCGGTCGAGGGCACGAAGCCGTCGTCGTCGCTGTGCATGATGAGGATCGGGATGTCGAGCTCTCGCGCGCGCCGCACGAAGTCGAGCCGGTCGAGGTCCAGCGGCTCCGCCAGCCCGGTGAAGAGCCCGCCCCAGCGGTGCCGGAACAGCTGGACGACACCCCATCGGACGAGTGCGGGAAGGCGCCGCAGCGACGCCTGGAAGTCGATGGTCGCGATCCAGTCGACCACCGGCGAGTCGAGCACGACACCTGTCACAAGGGAGCCGAGCGGCGAGCGGGTGAGCGCCTGCAGCACGGTGGCGCCGCCCATCGACCAGCCCATCAGCACGAGTTCCGTCGCGCCGTGATCGACCGCATAGCGCATGGCCGCGTCGATGTCCTGCCATTCCCGGTCGCCGAGGGCGTAGCGGTGGTCGTCGCTGCGGGGAGCGTCACCGTCGTTGCGATATGAGGCGATCAGCGAGGTGTACCCGGCGGCGCGGAACGGCGGGATCGCGCGCAACGTCTCCGAGCGGCGCACCGCACGGCCGTGCACGTTGATCACCCACCGGGTGCCTGTGCCGCCTTCCGCCGGAACCAGCCAGGCAGGCGCCGACCCCAGCGGCGTCTCCACGCTGACATCTCGATACGGGAACGGCAGATCGCGCGGGCTGAGGTGGAACCAGCCGCTCAGCCGACCCCGTTTCGCCGCCGTCAGATCGCCGAAGTCGACGCCGAGTACTCGCCTCCGGACGGTGCCGTCGGTCTGCGCGATGATCTCGCCGAGCCGGGCATGGCCGGAGTCCCGGGTGAACCAGAAGCTGTAATCGCCGGGGAGCCGGGAGTCCGCGTTGGACGACAGCAGGATGGTGCGCGACTCCGGGTCGTAGCCCAGGATCGCGACGTCTTCGGTGCGCCGGGAGGGCGGGATGATGATCGTCCGGGCGACGATCACGCTCAGCGCCGCCGCGGTGACGGCAGCTGCCCCGGCCGCTGCGACGACCCCCAGCGCGATCCCGCCGGCGACCCGCCGTCCCATCTGATGCCCTTTCGTCCCGCGTGGCACGTGACTCCGCCCCCGTGGAAACCCTAGTCTGCACACGTGTCGGAAACCTCGCGTGGAGCAGGCGTCCCCGCCCTGTTCGGGCAGGCGCTGCAGGCCGTGCACGATGCCGGCGTCCGCCCCGAACTGGTGCTGACCGAGATCCCCGCCCCCACCGGGCTCGCCCCGCACGCGATCGCGCTGGCCGGCGATGTGCGACCGGCGCGGCACGGGGTCGACTCGCTGCTCGGCACCGGCCGGTTCGTGCTGCTGTACGACCCTGCCGCGCCGGAGGCCTGGGGCGGCACGTTCCGCGTGGTGTGCTTCGCGCAGGCGCCCCTGGAGACCGACATCGGACTGGACCCGTTCGTCGCCGGCGTCGCCTGGTCGTGGCTGGAGGACGCGCTCGCCGCACGGGAGGCGGTGTACTCGGCCGCCTCCGGAACCGCGACCAAGGTGCTCTCCACCGGGTTCGGCGAGCTCGCCGGGCAGAGCGACGGAGCTCAGCTGGAGATCCGCGCGTCGTGGACCCCTGACCAGAATTCGATCGCCGCATCGGTTGAGGGCTGGAGCGAACTGCTCTGCCTGCTCGCCGGTCTCCCCCCGACCGCCGACGCCGTCGGCCTGCTCCCCCATGTCCGGGCGGCGCGTGACTGACTCCGACACACCAGCCGGTCCACAGGATCCGGTCGAGCACGCGCCCCTCGACGTCATCGAGACCGTCGACGGGTATCGCGCCGCCGTCGCCGCGATCGCGGCGGGCACCGGTCCGGTCGCGATCGACGCCGAGCGCGCATCCGGCTTCCGCTACTCCCAGCGCGCATACCTGATCCAGGTGTTCCGGCGCGGCGCCGGGGTCTTCCTGTTCGACCCTCCCGCGATCGGCGTTCCGTTCACCGAGCTGATGGATGCGATCGGCGACCAGGAATGGATCCTCCATGCCGCGAGCCAAGACCTCGCGTGCCTGCGAGAGGTGGGTCTCGATCCCGCGCGGATCTTCGATACCGAGCTCGGGGCCCGGCTGGCGGGGCTCCCCCGCGTGGGACTGGGCGCTGTCGTCGAGGAGCTGCTCGGCATCCACCTCGCCAAAGAGCATTCGGCGGCGGACTGGTCGACCCGGCCCCTGCCGCAGGCGTGGCTGGTCTATGCGGCGCTCGACGTCGAGTTGCTGCCCGAACTGCGTGACAAGGTGGCCGAGCTCCTGGAGAGCTCCGGGAAGATGGGGATCGCGCAGGAGGAGTTCGCCGCGGTGCTGGGGAAGGAGACCGCGGTGCGTCAGGATCCCTGGCGCCGCCTGTCCGGCATCCACGGGCTGCGTCAGGCGCGCAACCTCGCCGTCGCCCGCGAGTTGTGGACCGCGCGCGACGAGTACGCACGCGAGATCGACACCGCCCCCGGGCGGCTGGTGCCGGACGGCTCGCTCGTCGCCGCCGCGCGCGCGTTGCCCGCCACGAAACGCGATCTGGCCGCCATCAAAGAGTTCACCGGCCGGGCGAGCCGCAGCCAGCTCGACCGCTGGTTCGACGCGATCCAGCGCGGGATGACCACCGACGACCTGCCCGCAGTGCGTCCGCCGAGCGACACCCTCCCCCCGCCGCGGGTGTGGGCGGAGAAGAACCCCGAGGCCGACGGCCGGTTCAAGCGCGCACGGGCCGACGTGACAGCCGTGGCGGAGAAGCTCGACCTGCCGCTGGAGAACCTCCTCACCCCCGAGTACCTGCGGAGGGTGGCGTGGGCGCCACCGGAGCCCATCACCCCCGGCACGATCGGCGAAGCCCTCCGCGCGCTCGGTGCGCGCACCTGGCAGGTTGACGCACTTGCACAGGTGATTGCCGAAGCCTTTGTACGAATCGACCAAACGCCCGAGAGCGACGAGAACGCCGCTTCGTAGGTTCGGTCAAACGATTCGGGGCGTCCAGACGGCCTGCCTAGGCTGAGCCCATGCGTACTCAGGAAGTCGTCTTCGTCGACGGCGTCAGGACACCTTTCGGACGAGCGGGCGAGAAGGGCCAGTACTGGGGCACCCGCGCCGACGACCTCATCGTCAAGGCCACCATCGGGCTCCTCGAACGCAACCCGAACCTGCCGAAGGACCGCGTCGACGATGTCGCGATCGCGGCGACCACCCAGACCGGCGATCAGGGCCTCACGCTGGGACGCACCTCCGCCATCCTGGCCGGCCTGCCGCTGAGCGTCCCCGGCTACGCCATCGACCGGATGTGCGCGGGCGCGATGAC
>JBFWWZ010000078.1:0-7792 GCA_050245915.1 Microbacteriaceae bacterium | reverse complement strand
CAGCTAGAGCGCCTCGGCATCCCGGTCGACGACACCGTCGAGCTCATCCTTGGCAACGACCAGGTCGAGACCGCGCACATCGACGACATCCGCCCCGTCTTCCGGCGCCGCCGCGCCCGGATGCACCAGGTCGTCGCCGAGCACCGAGCCGAGGGTGTCGTCGCGCAGTGGGGCGATGAGCGCTACGCGATCGACGGGCGGTGCAAGTACTGCGAAGGACCGGCGGGCGAGGCCGACGACCTCATCACCGTCGCTGGGATGAAGCTTACCCAGCGCGACAAGCTCCGCTCAGTCGGCGTCAGCACGCTCCACCAGCTCGCGGACCTCGCTGAGCGTCCGGCGGAGTGCGACATCCCCACGCCGACGTTCGACAAGCTCCGTCTCCAGGCGCAGCTCCAGGCCGGTGCGCCGGCAGGCGACTCCCACGCCGCCCCGCCGTTCGTCGTCATCGACCCGCGCCCGATCGCGGGGCTGCCGACGCCGAGCGCCGGAGACCTCTTCTTCGACTTCGAAGGCGACCCGATGTACGCGGAGATCCAGCCCGACGGGACGCAGCGGTGGGGCCTCGACTACCTCTTCGGCTGGGTCGACGCGGCGGGCGACTTCGACAAGCTCTGGGCGCATGACCAGGCATCCGAGGCGGAGGCGCTGGAGGAGTTCCTCTCCTTCGTCGTGCTGCGCCTGGCCCAGTACCCGGACCTGCACATCTACCACTACGCCTCCTACGAGAAGACGCACCTGCTCTCGATCGCGGCCCGGCACGGCGTCGGTGAGCAGATCGTGGATGAGCTGCTGCGTCGGGGCGTGCTCGTCGACCTGTACCCGATCGTCACGTCGTCGCTGCGCGTCGGGTCGCCGTCGTACTCGATCAAGAAGCTCGAACCGCTCTACATGGGCGAGGACGAGCGGGAAGGCGTCGCCAACGCCGCCGACTCCGTCGTGCAGTACGTCGCCTACCGTGCTGCTCGCGAGGACGGCCTGGATCAGGAAGCCGACCGCATCCTCGCGGACATCGCGCAGTACAACGCCTACGACTGCCGCTCGACGCTCGGCCTGCGGGACTGGCTGCGATCGCTGCCCGAGGTGCAGGGCGTCCACGTCGACGTCGTGCCGCAAGAGCTCACCGCCGCCGCGTTCGAAGTCAGCGACCTCGACCTCAAGCTCCAGGAGCTCGGACTCGAGGCGGAGCATCGTGGCGAGGACGCCGCGGCGGGCGCCTACCGGATGGCCGCCGCGGCGATCGACTTCCACCGGCGGGAGGCGAAGAGCTTCTGGTGGGAGCACTTCGATCGACTGGAGCAGCCGGCCGAGCTGTGGCAGGACACCCGCAACATCTTCGTGGTCGACGGAGGATCGGCCGAGGAGGGGTGGAGCGGCGTCGGGCCGCGCGGTGGGGCGCCCAAGCGCACGCTGCGGCTAAGCGGCGTGTGGGCGCCGGGCAGCTCGCAGGTCAAGGAGGGACTCGACGTGTTCCTCGTCTACGAGGAGCCTGTGCCGTTCAGCCCGCTCGGCCACCGCGTCGGCCAGCGGATCGCGACCCGGGCGACGCTCGTCGGCGAGACCGAAGACGGCGACGTGCTCGTCAAGGAGACCCTGCCGACGGGCGCGACCCCGTGGGACGCGACACCGACCCACATAGCGCCGGGGCCCCCGCCGCGCGCAGACAACCTCCAGGCAGCCATCGAGCAATGGGGTCAGACCGTCGCGGACTCGGCCTCCGGCTGGCCGGAGGACGCGATGTCCCGCGTGCTCCTGCGGGCGGCTCCATCCGCCGCCGCGCCGCTGGAGCCGATGCGCGACGCCGACGACGGTGTCCGCGCGGTAGTCGCTTCTATGACCACGATGGACCGCGGCTACCTCGCCGTACAGGGGCCACCCGGCACCGGCAAGACCTATCTCGCCGCGCACGTGATCAAGGAGCTCGTCGAGCGGCACCACTGGGCGATCGGCGTCACCGCACAGTCGCACAAGGTGATCGAGAACGTCCTCGAGGCCGTCGTGCTCGACGCCGGAGTCGAGTCGCACCTCGTCGGGAAGAAGCCGGATCGAGACGGCAGTACCGGCAACTATGTCGCTCTCGCGGATAGCGGATTCCAGAACTTCGCCGCCCGCAACCACGCGACCGGCTACGTCATCGGTGGCACCGCGTGGGACATGACGAACCGCAACCGTATTGGCGTCGACCAGCTCGACCTCCTGGTCATCGACGAAGCCGGGCAGTTCTCCCTCGCCAACACCATCGCGACCGCGTTCAGCGCCAAGCGCGTGCTCTTCCTCGGCGACCCTCAGCAGCTTCCGCAGGTTAGCCAGGGCATCCATCCGGCGCCGGTCGACGGCTCCGCGCTCGGCCACATCATCGGCGGTCACGCAGTGCTCCCCGACGAGTACGGCTACTTCCTCGCGGAGAGCCGCCGGATGGACGAGGCCGTCACCGAGCCGGTGTCCCGGCTCGCCTACGACGAGCAGCTCCGTTCCCACCCTTCGACGCTCGGCCGCAGCCTCGACGGCGTTGCGCCGGGGCTGCACTCGGTCGCGGTGCTGCACACCGGGAACGCGACCTCCTCGGTCGAGGAGGCGGCCGCGGTCATCGACCTGGTCCACCAGCACCTCGGCCTCGCCTGGACTCCGAAGGCCGGGGCGGTGCCGGTGTCGGTGCAGCAGGACGACATCATCGTGGTGACGCCCTACAACGCCCAGGTCGAGCTGCTGAGGTCATCCCTCGACGCAGCCGGACTTGGCGACGTCCCGGTCGGCACCGTCGACAAGTTCCAAGGCCGGGAGGCGGTCATCTCCATCGTCAGCCTCGCGGCATCCGATGCCGCCGAGGTGCCTCGCGGGATGGACTTCCTCCTCAATCGCAACCGGCTCAACGTGTCGATCTCGCGTGCCAAGTGGGCCGCCTACCTGGTCCACTCCCCGGCGCTCATCGACTACCTCCCGCATACCCCGGAGGGGCTCGCCACGCTGAGCCGCTTCATCACCCTGATTGACGAGTCCCATGAGCACTGAAGACGACATCACCGACGAGCGGATGGACATGCTTGAGACCCTCGCGGGCGCCGGCCTCGCAGCGCCGCCCACCGGGGACGCCGACCTGCTCGATGTCGAGACCTACGGGCGCTGGTCGTGGGGGACGCGTCATCTCGATGAAGGCGATCTCTATGTGTTCGAGTTCGCCACCGTCATCCAGGAGCTGCTCGACGGAGGACCGTTCTTCGCCCTCGCTCATGCCGGACACGGCATGAACTCCTACGGCCTCAACCTCGTCACGACGAAGGGGCCGATCGCCGCGTTCGTCCAGCACGGCTGGGGCGGCGTCTACACCGATCCGCTCCAGGCAGGCTTCCGGATCGGGCAGACCTACGCCCGACTGCATGCCCTGTTCGATCGGATCGCCGACCCGGAGGCGAAGCTGCGATGGGTACTGCTCTACTCCGAGTTCCGGGGCATGTGTGGCATCGTCGACCTGCTCAGATACCGACGGCGCGACAACTTCGAGGATGCCTTCATCGATCTCCGGGATCACGAGTCGTTCGGCCGCTCCGATGAGGTGCCCCTGTTCGAGTTCTTCCTCGACGAGCCTCACCTGCTCACTGAACCCTTCAACCGCGAGTACGACTGGGCGTTTCCGCCTGCACCTCACGAAGTCACTAGGGAGCCGGGTAAGCCCATTCCCTTCCGTCAGCTCTCGACGGAGGAACGCCTCGACCAGGTAGCGCGCGCGCAGTCGATCGCGGCTATCGCGCACCGCGGGCAGGTCGACAAGCTCGGTGTCGACTACATCCACCACCCAGCGGCGGTCTCCGCCCGATTCGATCCGGAGCAGGAGACGCTGGAGTGTTGCGCCGCCTGGCTCCATGACGTGATCGAGGACACCGGCATCACCGCAGATGAACTGGTGAAGGCGGGCATCCATTCTGAGGTAGTCGCCGTCGTGCAGCTCCTCACACGGCACGACGCTCAAGGTGATGAGTACTACGAAGCGATCGCTGCTAGCCCGGCAGCCCGTGCCGTGAAGCTGTCGGACCTCGCGCACAACACCCATCCGGCTCGCGCCGCGCAACTCCCGGACGACGAGCGGGCGAAGCTCCGTGTGAAGTACGAGCACGCCTACGAGCTGCTCGGGGCGACCTGGCCGACCGACGAGGATCGCGCCGCTGCCCCGCGATACGAGTTCGGGAACTTCGCGCTCTACCGACACGACGAACTGAAGATCGAGGAGTCAGAGACCGTCAGTTCGAACGGCGGTGAGGTCATCACGTTCGCTCCGCGCGGCCGAGATGCTGATCATGACAACGACGTATCGATCTCTCTGGAGACCGAGCGGCGAGCATGGCGTTACGCAGCCGCGTACACGCTGACCTGGCCTGATCTCTTCATGAGCTGGTTCGACTGGTACGAGGGCATCGCGCCGCACTTCGTGCTCCACCAGGACGTGCTCGGCGGTGGCGCGCTGCACTTCGACTCGGACGAGCATCCGTTCTGGGTCAGCCCCTCGGGCGACGAGCGCCAGATCGACTGGGACGACGTCCACGAACAGGGCGTCCACGTCGCTGAAGCCGGCTTCGATCCCTACGGTGCCTGGGGCTACGTTGAGTCGCTTGAGGGCCTAGCGACCAGGGCGCTGGCATACGACCTCATCCACGCCGTCCTCGCCCAGGACCGCGAGGAGGGGTCGCTGGTAGTCCGGCCCGCCAAGCTCCTCGCCCCGGAGGGGGAGGCAACGGCCTACGACCTGCGTGACGAGTTCCCGACGCTGGAGTCGTCGATCGACTGGTACACCGAGCTCATCTCAGTCGAGTTCCGGCGCCGCAACCGTGAGGGCAACGCCGCGTACTGGCATGAGCCACTTTGGCTGATCTCCGACCACGGCACTCCGCTCCTCATCGTGGACGAGGGCGGCCGCGCGCACATCCGGGGTGAGGAGTATGACATCACCGATCTCTTCTTCGACAAGGGCGCCGCGTCTGCGGCAGCAGCCTTCCTCGTCGAGGCCGCACGCGCGAAGCTCCCTACCGTCGACGAGATCCTCGCGATGATCGCGGCGATGGACGATGATGATGATGTCGCGCCTCGACAGCCAGTGCCGACCCGGAACGCGAAGGTCACCGAGGACGGCCACCTGGCGCTCGCGGGCTGGGTGACGGAGCTCGAGCCCGGCGAGATATTCGTCTTCGGGTCGAACGCCGGGGGCGCGCACGGAGGGGGCGCTGCGCGAATCGCGCACCAGCAGTTCGGAGCGGTCTGGGGCGAGGGTCATGGGCTGCACGGGCAGACCTACGCGATCGACACGATGACGGACCGCGCGACGATGGCGGCCGAGATTCAGACCTTCATCGACTTCGCCATCGAGCACGGCGATCTCACCTTCCTCGTGACGGAGATCGGCTGCGGGATCGGGCCCTACCAACCGGAGGACGTCGCCCCGTACTTCACTTACATCCCGCTGAACGTGGCACTTCCAGAGTCGTTTCTGGACGTGATTCGCAGGCTGACCCCCGACGCTCCGGAAGCAGGCGCGGAGTCTGAGCTGCCGGTCACGACCGGTGTCGGCCCGCTCGCACTGCGCCCCGAACGGACGCTGGGGCCAGTAATCGGTCGGAAATCCCATGAGCGGCAGGCGCCCACCAAGCTGTCGGCGCAGCAGCTCGACCGAGCGGTCGGCTCGGTGATCGGCATGGCCGTCGGCGACGCGCTCGGTTCCCAATACGAGTTCGGGTCGGCGCATCCCGACAGCTTTGTCCCGGAGTTCGGGATCGGGAAGTTCGGGCACGGGATCGGCGAGTGGACCGATGACACCGCGATGGCGATCCCAATCCTTGAAGCCCTTGCCAACGGCGAATCCCTCCGCGACATGGATGTGCTCGCGGAGCGAGTCCTCGGGAGCTGGCTCGAATGGGCGGCGACTGCGAAGGACGTCGGCGCTCAGACCAGCGCAGTCCTCAGCCGCCTCAACGTCACGTCGACCGAAGGTGACGCCCGCGCCGCTGCAAAGGCCGTCCATGACGCGAGTGGGAGGAGCGCAGGGAATGGCTCCCTAATGCGAATCGGGCCTCTCGCACTCGGATACCTCGCCGAAGGGCGCGAAGGACGCTTGGTCGAAGCCGCCGCTCGTGTCACGCAGCTCACCCACTGGGAGTCGAGCAACATAGAGGCGACCGCGCTCTGGTCGCTCTTTATCCGGCAGGCGATCCTCACCGGCGACTTTGACCCGTGGGAGCAACGGCTCCACATCGTCGACCCCGCCCGTGGCCTCGACGGAGCCGAACTGATCGACATGGGACTGCACGGGCACCCGCGTGACTATCGTCAGGGCAACGGCTGGGTCGTCAAGGCGTTCCAAGCAGCCCACGTCGCCGTCCGAGGTGCGTCGAGCTTCCGCGAGGCGATCTTCCGGGCGATCCAGGGCGGTGGTGACACCGACACGGTGGCGGCGATCACCGGCGCGCTCGCCGGCGCGAAGTGGGGTGTCTCGCAGATCCCGCTGTCCTGGCAGCGTCGAGTACACGGCTGGCCGGGCTACAACGCGAACGACCTCGCCCGGCTTGCGATCCTTGCTGCGCGCCGCGGCGCCACCGACAGCCTCGGCTGGCCCGCTGGAGAGACGGTCCTCAACCTGAACTTCCGGAAGACCGACCCGGTCCAGCATCCCTTCGACAGCGGGGTCTGGCTCGGCTCACAGTCATCGCTCTCCAAGCTGCCGCAGTCGGTCTCGGCCGTCGTCTCTCTCGGTCGACTCGGGACCGCGGAGGTGCCCGACGGCGTCGAATCCATCCGGGTCTGGCTCATCGACACTCCAGGCGAGAACCTCAATCTGGAATGGACGCTCGCCGACGCGGCAGACATGATTGCGGAGCTCCGCGCCGAAGGGCGCCATGTGTTCGTCCATTGCGCCGAGGCTCGGTCTCGCACCTCGGCTGTCGCTGCGCTCTACGCTGCACGGCACCGTGGGATCTCCCTCGACGAGGCATGGAACGCGCTCGATGGCCGACACGGGACCGGCGTGCTCCCGTACTACGACCCGGCGACGTTCCTCCGGGAAGCGGTCGCCCGCATCATCGAAGCGGAGGGGGAGCAGTGATGGTCCAGATCGACCGCGACCTGAACCGACGGCTGATGATCCTCGCAATCTCTGAACTGGCGCCAGACATGGGGACCAACGCGCACGCCGAAGATCTCAAGATGAGGCTCGCGGAAGTCGGAGGCGACCCGGGACAGGTAGAGCACGATGAGCTTCGACAGCTTGCCGATCTCGGGTGGCTCGACACCCGCGACATGTCATTCGGCGACGATATGGGGTCGATTACGCCGCGCGGGCGGGACGTTGCGGCCCAGATCGCTCGGCAGCGCGCCGATGTCGGTCAGCGCCGTGTGGCGTTGCGCGACCTGCTGCTTCGGTGGCTCTATGACGAGACGCAGGTGCGAGACCGGCACATGCCGCCACTCGATGACTTCCTCAAGACGGGACAGACGTACCTAGGTGTGCCCTTCGACGAAGCGGACCTCGACAAGGCCGCTGGCTGGCTGGCGAGCAAGGCACTCATCGGCGGCGTCGGTGCGGCGCAACGTCCTCTGCTTCGAGTGAGCATCGAAGTCAAAGGCATCGAAATAGTCGAACGAGGTCGGAGCGTGATGGACGAAGATGCGGCCGGGCGGACCACCTACAACACGACGGTGCATGGTGCGGCTAACGTCGCCAACCAGAGCCCCGGCTCGGTACAGGTGATCGATCAGAGCCAGACCTGGATCGAGGCGGCGCGCCGGCAGCTTGACGCAGTGGAGCAAGCAGCCG
>JBFWWZ010000077.1:0-7879 GCA_050245915.1 Microbacteriaceae bacterium | reverse complement strand
CTCGCCGTGACGGACTGGCGGTGACCCGGATGGCGAAGAATCTGGATCCGGGCGACGTCGCCGCCTCGCAGGAGGCAGCGGCGGAGCAGATCAGCCTGCAGCGCGTCGATGACGCCGCCGCGGTCGTCCGCCCCGCCGGGGTCGGGCAGACCTGGGTGGAGCACGAGTACGACCAGCTCGAGGCCGAGCAGAAGCCGCTGTGGGCGGCGTCCGGCACCGAGGAGTCCCGCGAGGCGGTCCTGGAGGCGGCGGGGCTTGACCCTGCCGCCTCGGCGGCCGAGCGGATGCTCGAAGGCCACACCCCCGTCCTCGAGGCGGCTGAGACGAGGCTGGTCGATACCAGCGAGGCGCTCACCCCGTTCCGCCGGCGGCCGGCGAAGTCGAAGATCTGGCACTACGGCGCCAAGGGCGGCTTCCTGATCGGCGACATCGCCGGGATCAGCGGCGCATCGATCATGATGGGCGAGATCCCCGCGCTGGCGTTCACCATGTCAGCGTCCGCGGCGATCGCCACCGTCGTCGCCGGCCTCACCGGCACGGAGGTGCGCGACCTGCGCTCATCGCTGCGTCGCCAGCGGGACGTGGATTCGCTCACGGACAAGCAGCAGGTGTTCCAGCACCTGTTCGCGGGCGTCGACGACGGCAAGAAGTACGTCCGCGCCCTGATCGGGGTGTCGGTCGCGGTCGGGTCGATCATCGCCTGCTCGATCTTCGCGCTGCGCTACAGCATCGAGGGGCCGCTGGTCGGGCTCGTCTACGGCGGAATCGCCGGGGCGATCGCGGCGGCGTCGTTCATCGAGTCGTACATGTACGCGGACGAGATCGCCGATCAGATCGACAACGCGCAGAACGACTACGACAAGGAACTGGCCCGCCACACCAAGCTCGCCGCCAGCGCGCCGTGGAAGCAGCACGCCCAGCGCGCTACGGAGGCGGACTCGATCCAAGCCGAGCACACCAGCCGCGGGCAGGCCGCTCAGGATCGCCTCCGGGCGCTCAAGTTCGGCATCCTGCGCCGCAACCCCGGCGTCGTCGGCCACGGCGACCACGGCGAGACGGTGGGCCGCACCACCCGGAAGGGCGGTGCCAAGTGAGTCTGCACGCTGCAGGGCTCCGCCCGGCCGGGCTGCTGCCGGTGCCGCTGTCGGTGGCGACCCGGTCGAAGGACGGCTGGTACGAGCTCGGCTGGCCGGGCCTGGAACCGCGGACGCCGAGCCTGGACATCTTCGACTTCGACGACTCCGGGTCGGTCACCTCCCCGAACGGGAACGACCCGGTCGGGGGCAGGTTCGGCGAGGCGACCAGGGCGTTGAAGGTCGTGCGCGGCTGGACGTACACGTCCAAGCCGAAGTTGGCGGTGCTGCACTTCGACCACCTGGTCGGCGCGACCGGGGCGATGCCGTTGATCTCGGTCTCGGCGCCGGCCCGGCTGAAGGCTGCGCTCAGGGTGCCGTGGGGCGCGGCGGGCACGAGCGACCTGTCGCCGTCGTTGGCGGCGGCGGAGAAGCTCGCTGCCGCCCACCCCGGGCACGACGTGCGGTTGACGGTGTTCTCCGACTTCGAGCTCACCGACGACGACACGGCGAGCGTGTACGAGAGGCTGCGGAACTTCCCCGGCCTGGTGCACGCGGTCGTGCTGAACGGCGAGCCGCCGGCGGACCTGGAGGCGGAGAACATCACCGTCACCAAGGTCACCTCCGGCGACCCGGTCGGGTCGGTGGCGACGGCGGTGCACCGCTCCCTCACGGCCACCCGCCGCGGGGCGCGCACCTCTCTGCTGCGGCCCGGCCAGCAGGGGGTGCCGCGATGAGGACGAGGGATCTCGGGCCGCTGGAGTTCACCCACTCCGACCTCGCCGCCGCGACGGCCGAGCTGAGCGAGTTCGTGATGCTGATGGCCGACCGGACCCGCGAGCGCACCGGGATCGGCTGGGAGCCGACCCCGGACGCGCCGAACTCGTGGAAGGCGCTCAAGGCCGCCTGGCAGCACTCGCTCGACACCGGCGAGCCGCTGCCGATCTACGACGGCGCGTCCGAGTCGGTGGTGTTCACCAACGCGGAGGCGAATATCGCCTACCGGTTCTGGCACGACGTCACCCACCTCGGGCGGCGGCGGAACTTCACCACCGCGCACGAGATCGACATGGCCGCCTTCCACCTGTGGGAGGCCGAACGGCACGGGCTCGAGCGTGGGTCGCTGCCGTGGCGGCTGCTGCAGGCCGACTCGCTCGGGCAGACCCTGCACTGGGCGGTCCTGCACGAGTTCGTGCTCGACCAGCGGGTGTTCGTGCTCAACGTCCTGCAGTTCGGGATCGAGACCGCGTTGCTGGCGGAGATGGCGCGCCTCGGGCTGCTGCGCCCGCAGGTGCTGCCGTTCGGTGTCGATTACACAACAGCCGCGGTCGCCCCGAAGGCGCCGGTCCTGTTCGCGCCCTGACCACCATGTCCACCCCGTCCGGTCGCCCGTCCCGTCGCCGTGATGCGACGGGCGACCGGACGATTCCCAACCGCACGACTTTCTCGCATAACAGACCATCGCCCACCCGGAACCAGCCGCACGCGGCCCATGTAGATGCCGGGAGGAAGGAAACCCTCATGACCAACCCCAGCAACGTCACGAAGTTGCCGAAGAACGACATCCCGAAGTATCCGGCCAAGCGCTACTCCTGCGTCGTGATGGACCCGCCGTGGCCGCACATGCAGCGCGGCAACCTCGGTGCGATCAAGCACTACGACCTCATGTCCGTCGAGGACATCGCGAACCTGCCGATCCCCGAGCTGCTGACCGACGACGCGCACGTCTGGATCTGGTGCTTCGTCGCCTCCCGGCTGGACGCGCAGCGCATCGCCGAACAGAAGTGGGGGCTGACCTTCCGCTCCGAGCTGATCTGGGACAAGCGCAAGACCGGGCTCGGCAACTACCTCCGCGGCTCGCATGAGCATCTGCTGCTGTTCACCAAGGGCAGGGCTCCCGTCCTCTACAAGGGTCAGCGGGATGTCGCCGACTGGCCGGTGCAGGAGCACAGCCACAAGCCCGAGGAGGCGATGGTCGCCATCCAGCGACTCTCCCCCGGGCCCTATCTGGAGCTGTTCGCCCGGCGCCGCTTCCCCGGCTTCGACGCCTGGGGCAACGAAGCGCCCGGCGGCTCCGACCTGCACATCCCCGGCTACCCCGTCCCCGCCTACTCCGAGCGCGCCCTGAACTCCGTCGCCGGCTCCGGCGACGACTGGGCCGACGGGGTCATGAGAAAGGCCGCGTGAGAACTCGTGAACGACAAGAAGGAAGACAAGCCCACCATGAGCCAGAGCTTTTTCCGCGCCTGCCTGCTGATCCTCGCCGGCATCGTCGCGATCTGGATCGCCCTGGAACTGCTCGCCCGATTCTGGTTCTGGATCGTGCTGATCGCCGTGCTGCTGCTCGCCGGCTATGTCGCCTATCGGGTGATCAAAGCCCGGCAGGACAGGTGGTGAAAACGTGAGCAGTTTCACCTCTATCGGAGTGTTGTTAAATACACAATCTCTCTTGACCGTTCCGAAAAGTGAACATATAAACAGAGTCGGGAGAACTGTTCCGAAAAGTGAACAGCGGCTGGTGGGTCGCCCCGTAAACGGAGACCCCCGGCCATGACAGACGCCCGACCTCAGCGTGCCCGAAAACGCACCCGCTCTCGCGGCGACCATCAGATCGTCGTCCGCGTCAAGCCCGACCAGCCGATCAACATGGCGCTGCTGGCCGATGCACTGATGCTGCACGCCGAGCAGAAGCGCGCCCAGGCCGAGGGTTCTCCGGTACCGCACCTGGCCGGGATGCAGAAGCTCGCCGACCGCCGCCGAGGCACCAGCGAGGAGGGCGACGATGAATAGCTCGACTCCCCTGGTGTACTCGCGGCTCTTCCTCCCGCATCCGCTCCCGGCCGCCCAGGTCGCCGCCTTCCTCACTCGGCTCGCCTCGGACCGCAACGGGCATCCCGTTGTGCTGGAGACCCGCGCCGATGAGGACGGCATCCAGCACCTCATCGGCTGCGAGCCCACCTACGTCCACCAGTTGCGGCGGATGCTCGCAGATCTCATTCCCGGCTCGATCATGACCGGTCTGGACGGCTACGCCAGGCCGACCATGATCGCCGCCGGGCACGTCGCCATCCAGTCACCGGGGTTGCCGCTCGCCGCCGAAGATCCGGAGGCGGTTATCCGCGCCGTCTACTCGGCCCTCGGCCGCCCGCACAAGAACGGCGAGGCCGTCTGCGTGCAGCTCGTCCTCGGTGAAGGGACCGCGCCGCGATCCGTTCCGGCGAAGATCTCCGAACCCGGCTTCAACCTGTGGCAGGCGCTCACGACCGGGAAGCCGGATGCGTCGACCGAGATCCGCAACCGGGTCCGCGACCGTGCCGCCCACTACGCCATCGACGGCATCCTGCGCATCGGCGTGATCGCCCATAACTCCGACAAGCGCCGCCGCACGGTCATGGAGATCCTCGCCGCGATCTCGATCGCGCAGTCCCCCGGCGTGCAGATCCGGCTCGTGAAAGAAGACCCCAACCGGCTCAACATGAGTCCCCTCACCCGACGCGGCGTCCTGCGCCTCGCGGTGCCCGAGCTGGTCGCCCTCTCCGGCTGGCCGATCGGAGAGGAACAACTGCCCGGCATGCCGCCCGTGCATCCGAAGCTGCTGCGCGCCGACGCCTCCGTGCACACCGGTCACCGGGTGTTCGCCGAGTCGCTCGTGCCCGGCGACAACCGCCTGCTCGGTGTCGGCGCGGCCGATGGCATGTATCACGGCTTCGCCCTCGGCCCCACCGGCGTGGGCAAGACCAAGCTGCTGGAGCACCTGATGGAGGCCGACATCGAAGCCGGCCACGCCGTCGTCGTCCTCGACCCCAAAGACCAGACCCCGGCGAGCCTGCTAGAGCGGATGCCGAAGAAGCGGTGGAAGGACGTCGTCGTCATCGACGGCGCCGAAGACGAACCGATCGGGTTCAACCCGCTCGACGCCACCGGCCGCGACCCGGATGTGGTCGCGGATGGCATCCTTGCCGTGTTCAAGCGCATCTTCGCCGAAGGCTGGGGGCCGCGCACCGCGGACATCTACTCCGCCAGCTTGCGCACCCTCGCCCGGGCCGGAACCCCGGAGGCCCCGAACACCCTTGTCGATCTGCCGAGGCTGTGGACCGACCCGGCGTTCCGCCGCAGCCAGGTCGCCGTCGTCAAGGACGATGTCGCGCTGATGGGGTTCTGGAGCTGGTACGACTCGCTCCGCCCGGCTGCGCAGGCGAACGTGATCGCCCCGCCGATGAACAAGCTCCGCCAGGTGCTGCTGCGCCCCGCCGCGGTCAAGATCCTCGGACAGCGCAAGCCGGGGTTCCGGCTCAAGGACGTGTTCCGCGACCGCAAGGTCGTCCTCGTCCCTCTCAACGAAGGGCTGGTCGGGCCGCTCACCGCCGAGCTGATCGGCTCGCTGGTGATCGCCGAAGTGTGGCAGGCCGTGCAGGAACGCGCCGCCGAGAAAGGCCACGAGAAGCGCCCCGGATTCGTTTACGTCGATGAGGCCGACCGGTTCCTCAACCTGCCCGTGTCGCTCACCGATGCCCTCGCCCGCTCCCGGTCGCTCTCGGTCGGCTGGTTCCTGGCGACCCAGTTCTTCGATCAGCTGCCCAAGGACATGAAGTCCGCCGTCAAGTCCAACGCCCGCACCAAGGTGGTGTTCCGGCTCGAGTCCGACGACGATGCCCGCACCTTCGCCCGCCTCGCTCCCGAACTCACGGACGAGGACTTCATGGCGCTCGGCCGGTACGAGGTGTACCTGCGACTGGTCGCGGACGGCATCACCACCGGCTGGGCACTCGGCAAGAGCCTCCCGCCAACCCCGGTGACCTCTGACCCGGACCAGGTCCGCCGGATCAGCCGCCAGCACCACCGGCCCGACCCCGCCGACGACACCCTGCCACCTATCGACACCGTGCCGCCGAGCGGCGACGTCGATGCCGCGCAGGCTGCTCCGGTCGTCTCGTCGGGACCGATCGGTCGCCGCAGGAGGAACACCTGATGTCTGCTTCAACGGCCGCTAACAGATGGGGTAACCGTCTCGTCGCCTGTCTTGTCGCCTGTCCCTTCACGATGCTCACATCCATCCCACATCGGCCATATTCCGGCCATTCCCCGGCCCCTTCGGATGGGACTCACCCCTGTGTCAGGGGTGGCGGCACCGCCCGGAACGGGGGTCGACCATGACCTACCTCGACCCCCGCAGCGTCCTGCACCGGCTTACGCCCCGCGACCTGGCCGTCCTCGACGACGTCGAAACCTTCCGGCTGCTCACCACCCGCCTCATCCAGCGTCTGCACTTCCCGATCGGCAAGAACGGGCACGCCACCGCCGGTGCCGCGACAAAGGCCACCATGCGAGTGCTCACCCGCCTCGCCGACCACGGCGTCATCGCGCACTTAGAGCGCAGGATCGGCGGGGTCCGGCACGGCTCCCAGGGCTACATCTGGCAGCTCACCTCCACCGGCGCGACCATCCAACGCACCCGTCGAGGCGAGACCGGACGCCGCCGCTACACCGAACCATCCGTCCTGTTCACCGACCACACCCTCGCTGTGGCCGAGATCGCCGTCATCATCCGCGACCTCGCGACCGCCGGGGACCTGGAGGTGCTCGCCCTGCAGACCGAACCGGACTGCTGGCGCGACTACCTCGGCCCGCACGGCCTCACCCAGACGCTCAAACCCGACCTGTACTCGGTCACCGCCGCCGGCGAGTTCGAGGATCACCTGTTCCTCGAGGCCGACCAGGGCAGCGAGCACCTGCCGCAGATCCTGACCAAGTGCCGCGCCTACGCCGCCTACCACGCCACCGGCGCCGAACAGCAGCGCTCCGGCGTGTTCCCGCTCGTGCTGTGGGTCACCGCCTCGGCCGCCCGCGCCGCACAGATCCGCCGCGCGATCGCCACCGAGCCGGATCTCCCCGCCGAGCTGTTCCAGGTCACCACTGCCGACCGGTTCGCCGAGCACCTCACCGCCGCGCCGGAGGACACCTCGTAGCCGCGACCACACCCGTCCCGATGACAACGCGAAGCCATGAAAGGAGGAAAGAACACATGGAACGCACCCCACCAACCCCAACACCATCCGACGGCGAAAAGCAGCCAGGACCAGCGGATCGACCGATCGAGATCCCGCATGAACTGCTCGATGCCGCGTTCACCGACGGCGACGCGGACGCGCTCGGCGAACTGCTGACCCACAGCCTCCGCGACGCCATCGTCGAAGCCACCGCTCTTGGCGAGCCGCTCGACCCAACCGCCGCTCGCCTCATCGCCTTCGCGCTGGAGGCATTCGCCGCCGCCGAGCATGCCCCATTACTGCAGCGGTTCTTCAACGACGGCACCGGCACGCATACCGAGCTGCGCGAGGTCTACCTGCCTGTCCACGCCGACCCGAACGTCGCCGCGGAGTTCCACGTCCTGCTCGACGCCCTGGGCACCTACCTCTTCCACCAGGAACGACCTCAGACCGCGCAGCTATTCGCGAAGGCGATGGAGGGCTCGCTGGTCTACTTCGACACCCTCCCCGACGGGCGCCGCGTCGGCATCGGGTTCGCCTCATCCGAGAAGTTCGGCCCGGTCGCCTTCGAGAACGTCGGGCGCAACCTCACCGACCTGATCGCTGAGCACGGCGATCCGCTGCGCGCCTACCTGCGCCTGCCCGGTGTGGACGTGCTCGACACCGACCTCATCGACAACTTCCGGGCCCGCACACTCCACCCCGTGTCAGGCGCTCACGACCAGCCGTTGACCGACGCCGAGCTCGTGGCGGGCTTCGAGTGGGACGCAGTCGAGGTCGACGGCATCCTACATGCATTCCGCATCCCGCCGCAGCCAG
>JBFWWZ010000076.1:0-8084 GCA_050245915.1 Microbacteriaceae bacterium | reverse complement strand
GGCTTCGAGCTGTGCCGCGAACCCCTGCGAACGCGCCTGCTTCTCGGGGTCGCTCTTGTTCCAGTGGTCTTCGTCGAGTTTGCGGACGTGCGCCTCGACTTTGCGGAGCCGGTCTTCGACGGTGCGGATCGCATCCCGCGGGACTTTGCCGATCGCGTCCCAGCGACGCTGGATCCCGAGCAGGGTCGACTTCGCCTTCTCACGATCGGTCTCGGAGAGGATCTTCTCGGCCTCGTCGAGCAGGGCCAGCTTCTCGGTGAGGTTGCCGGAGAACTCCTCGTTCTCTTTGGCGTCGAGCTCGGCTTTGGCCGAGTAGAGCACGTCGCCGGCGGCTTTGAACTTCTCCCACAGGGCGTCGTCGGCGCGTTTGCCGGCGCGACCCGCGAGCTTCCACTCGTCGAGCAGTCGGCGGTAGTCCGGGATGGCTGCGGTGCCTTTCGAGGCGAGCGCCTCCGCGCGCTCCACCAGCTCTTGTTTGCGGCTGCGCGCCTCTTTGTGGACGCCGTCGAGCTCGGCGAAGAACGCCTTGCGGTGGCTTTCGATGGTGGTACGCGCGGTGCGGAATCGCTTCCAGAGTTCGTTGCTGTCGTTCTTCGACAGGCGCGGGCCGTCTTTCTGGGCGGTCTGCCAGCGGGCGAACAGCGAGTCGAGCTGCGCGGTGACCTGCTTCCATTGCGCCTTCGCCGGATCCTGGGCGGCGAGCGCTTCGGCCTCGGCCACGAGTTTCTCGCGTTCGGCGAGTGCTTCGGCGCTGGCGGCTTTCGCCTCGGCGGACTGCTTCTCGGTGAGTTCGCCGACGCTGTCGCCGAGCTTCTCGAGGCGTGCGGTCAGTCCCGCCAGGTCGCCGACGGCGTTGGCGCCTGCCACCGATTCGCGCAGGTGCGCGATCGCCTTGGCGACATCCTGGGCGGGTGCACCGCCGCGCACCCGCTGCTCGAGCAGGCCGACCTGTCCGGCCAACTCGGCGAACTTGCGCCCGTAATAGGCCAGCGCCTCTTCCGGGGTGGCATCCGGGTACTGCCCGACCGCCCGCTCGCCGTCGGCTTCGCGCACATAGACAGTGCCGTCATCGCCGACGCGGCCCCACGGTGCCTCTTCGTTGGTCGCCACGAGATGTCAGCCTATTGCACGGCCAGGGGCCGGGTTACTGCAGCGTCACCTTGGTGATGGTGGTCGGCACGACGGGCGTCCCGGTGAGGCCGTCGGAGCCGACCTCGGCGATGCCCTGCGAGGTGACCTCGTCGATCAGGTCCTGCAGCCCGCTGGTCACGTGACCGACGATCGTGTACCCGCCGGCCGAATCCGCGCCCAGCGTGGTGTCGGCCGTGACGATGAAGAACTGGTGCCCGTTGCTGTACGCGTCGTTGCCGGCGCGGGCCATGGCGATGGTGCCTGCCGGGTAGATGTTGTCGGCGGGCGCGTTCTCGATCGGACCGAACGAGTAGCCGGGGTCGCCCGCACCCGTTCCGTCGAGCGAGCCGCACTGCAGGAACGCGAAGCCGTCGCTGTCGGCGAGCCGGTGGCAGGTCTTGCCTTCGAAGTATCCGTCTTCGGCGTCCCGGACGAAGCCGGCGGTCGCCTGCGGTGCTTTGAGGCCATCGAGTTCGATGCCGAGGGTGATGTCGTCGTTCAGCACCAGCTCGCCGGTCCAGGCGCGGTACTCGGAGAGGGTGGGGTCGGGGGCGCCGACGTTGGTGCCGGCGGGCGCGTCGGACGCGGAGGCCGACGGTGCGGGGGTGGGGGCGCCCGGACCCGCGCTGAAGTAGAAGATCTGGGTGGCCGCCGCCAGTCCGGCGATCAGCACGACGCCCGCGACCGCGATGACGTTGTCGCGGAGGCGGCGCGTGTTCTGGTGCGCATGCACCTGCTGACGGGCCTGGTACCGCTGGAGTCGTTCACGCGCCTCGCGCTGATCACGCTGCTGCCTGCTGGATGCCACGTAGGCACACTACAGACGGGTTCTGAGCGGGAGAAATCCTGTCGCGGGCCGCGGCTACTGTGAATGCATGGCCGCGCAGCAGGGACTCCGCACCGGCTCGACGCCGCTCGCCGTCCGCATGCGTCCGACATCCCTCGACGAGGTGGCCGGTCAGCAGCATCTGCTCACCCCGGGGTCCCCGATCGTCAAGCTGGCCGAGGATGCCTCCGGTGAGAGCGGGTCGGTGTCGGTCATCCTGTGGGGGCCTCCCGGAACGGGCAAGACCACGCTCGCGCAGGCGATCGCGCACACGTCCGGTCGCCGGTTCGTCGAGCTGTCGGCTGTCACCGCCGGTGTCAAAGACGTGCGCGAGGTCATGGAGAAGGCGCACGCCGATCGCGACCTGTATGGCGTCTCGACCGTGCTCTTCCTCGACGAGATCCATCGCTTCACGAAGGCTCAGCAGGACGCGCTGCTGCCCGGGGTCGAGAACGGCTGGGTGATCCTGGTCGCCGCGACCACCGAGAACCCGTCGTTCTCCGTCGTGGCGCCGCTGCTGTCCCGGTCGCTGCTGCTCACGCTGGAGCCGCTCGGCGACGATGAGCTGGGACTGCTGATCGACCGGGCGGTCTCCGACGTGCGCGGGCTGAACGGGGCGGTCGAGGTTCAGGATGACGCGCGGGCGGCCCTGATCCGCCTCGCCTCGGGCGACGCGCGGCGTGCGCTGACCGCCCTCGAGGCCGCCGCGTCGGCTGCCGCCGAGACGGACGGCGTCGTCACCGCCGACATCGTCGCTGCGACCGTCGACCGGGCGCTGCTGCGCTACGACCGGCAGGGTGACGAGCACTACGACGTCATCAGCGCGTTCATCAAGTCGATCCGCGGCTCCGACGTTGATGCCGCGCTGCACTACCTCGCGCGGATGATCGAGGCGGGGGAGGATCCGCGGTTCATCGCACGCCGGGTGATGATCTCCGCGGCAGAAGACATCGGCATGGCCGACCCGCAGGCGCTGCCGATCGCCGTGGCCGCGGCGCAGGGGGTCGCGCTGATCGGGATGCCGGAGGGCCGCATCCTGCTGGCCGAGGCGGTGACCTACCTGGCGACCGCGCCGAAGTCGAACGCGTCGTACACGGCGCTCGACGCGGCGATCGCCGATGTGCGGGCGGGCAGGATCGGGCGGGTCCCGGCGCACCTGCGCGACGCCCACTACCCCGGCGCGAAGCGGCTCGGGCACGGCACGGGCTATGTGTACGCGCACGATGCGGAGTTCGGCGTCGCGACCCAGCAGTACCTGCCCGACGCCCTCCGGGGCATTGAGTACTACTCGCCGACCGCGAACGGCAACGAACGGGATGTGGCGGCGCGCCTCGAGAAGATCCGCGCGATCCTGCGCGGCGACTGACCCCGCGAGCGTGCACGTTTGCGCCGAGCGCGCACGTTCAAACGTGCTCGCCGGCGGCCAATCGTGCACGCTCGGCAAGGGGGGAGTCTGCTAAAGTAGGCGGGTTCGTCTGGATGACGGACACATCCCTTCTCCGAAATCTCACCTTCGTGCTGCGACGTGCACGACGGGTTCTGGGGGGAGAGGGCGGTGCACGTCCGTGAGTCGCGATCGACGCGTCCACGTTGTGTAAGGAATCACGCATGCCCACGAAGTCCCAGGACCGTCGCAAGGTCCGTCTCTCCCGTGCGCTCGGCATCCCGCTGACGCCGAAGGCCGCCAAGTACCTCGAGAAGCGTCCCTACGCTCCGGGCGAGCATGGCCGCACCAAGCGCAAGGCCGACAGCGACTACGCCGTCCGTCTGCGCGAGAAGCAGCGCCTCCGCGAGCAGTACGGCATCCGCGAGAAGCAGCTGCGCATCGTCTTCAACGAGGCCCGCGGCGCCCAGGGCCTGACCGGTGAGAACCTGGTCGAGTTGCTCGAGATGCGTCTCGACGCCCTCGTGCTGCGTGCCGCGTTCGCGCGGACCACGGCTCAGGCCCGCCAGATGGTCGTGCACCGCCACATCATGGTCGACGGCAAGATCGTCGACCGTCCGTCGTTCCGCGTGAAGCCGGGTCAGCTCATCCACGTCAAGGAGCGCAGCGAGAGCATGGAGCCGTTCCAGGTCGCCGCTGCCGGTGGCCACGTCGATGTGCTCCCCAAGACCCCCGGCTACCTCGAGGTCGAGCTCGACAAGCTGCAGGCGCGCCTCGTGCGCCGCCCGAAGCGCGCCGAGGTCCCGGTGACCGCCGAGGTCCAGCTGGTCGTCGAGTACTACGCGGCTCGCTAACAGGTTTCGGGTCTCGACAGGCTCGACCACCGGAGCAACGAAGGCCCCCGGCAGCACGCCGGGGGCCTTCGTCATAAGCTAGAACAACCGCTTCCACCTGAGGAGATCCCCATGAAGGGCTTGCTGCTGCTGACCGTCGGCGTCGCCGCCGGGTTCATCGCCGCACACCAGATCGCCAAGACCCCCGAGGGCGCCAAGTTCTTCGCCGACGTCGACGCCAAGGCGCGCGATTTCGGCGCCGCCGTCGTCGACGGCTACAAGGCTCGCGAGGCCGAACTGCGCGACGCCGCAGGCGACTTCCTCAAGTAAGCGCGACGGGCCGGCCGGGCCCCGCGCATCCATCAACCCGACCAGGCCCGTAGATGCGGCCTGCGGCCTACTCAGGGACCGAGATTGCAGACCGCCGAGATCCAACGCCGCTGGCTCACCTTCTTCGGGGAGCGCGGCCACACCGTCGTTCCCTCCGCCTCGCTGGTGAGCGACGACCCCGCGCTGCTGTTCACCGTGGCGGGCATGGTCCCGTTCATCCCGTACTTCACCGGCGTGGTTCCCGCCCCGTTCCCGCGTGCCACCAGCGTGCAGAAGTGCATCCGCACCCTCGACATCGAGGAGGTCGGCAAGACCACGCGGCACGGCACGTTCTTCCAGATGAACGGCAACTTCAGCTTCGGGGACTACTTCAAGGAGCAGGCGATCGCCTACGCCTGGGAGCTGCTCACCACCTCGGAGGCCGACGGCGGCCTGGGCTTCGAGCCCAAAGACCTCTGGGTGACGGTCTACGAGGAGGATGACGAGGCGGCCCTGCTGTGGCAGAAGGTCGCCGGCGTGCCCGAGTCGCGCATCCAGCGCCTGGGCCGCAGCGACAACTACTGGCACACCGGACAGCCCGGCCCCGGCGGCCCGTGCTCGGAGATCTACTTCGACCGCGGTCCCGCGTACGGCAAGGAGGGCGGCCCGGCGGTCGACGACAACCGCTACATCGAGATCTGGAATCTCGTGTTCATGCAGTACCTGCTGGCCGACGTGAAATCCAAGACGGAGTTCACGATCGTGCAGGAACTGCCGAAGAAGAACATCGACACCGGCATGGGCATGGAGCGCGTCGCGTTCCTCAAGCAGGGCGTCGACAACATGTACGAGATCGACCAGGTGCGCCCCGTGCTCGATGTCGCCTCGGCGCTGTCCAAGCGCGCGTACGGCGCCGACCACGACGACGACGTGCGCATGCGGGTGATCGCCGACCACGTCCGCTCCAGCCTGATGCTGATGACCGACGGCGTGACGCCAGGCAACGAGGGCCGCGGCTACATCCTGCGCCGTCTGCTGCGCCGCGTCGTGCGCGCGATGCGTCTGCTCGGTGTCGACGGTTCGAGCTTCGCCGAGCTGTTCGAGGCGTCCCGGATCGCGATGCGCGACGCCTACCCCGACGTCGAGGAGCAGTGGGAGCGCACGTCGCGCCTCGCGCTCGGTGAGGAGGAGGCGTTCATCGGCACCCTCGCGAGCGGCACGACGATCCTGGACCTCGCCGTCGAGAAGGCGGTGAAGGCGGGGGAGAAGACGCTGCCGGGCGACACCACGTTCCTGCTGCACGACACGTTCGGGTTCCCGATCGATCTGACCCTCGAGATCGCGGAGGAGGCGGGCCTCACCGTCGACCGCGATGCGTTCGACAGGCTGATGCTCGAGCAGCGCACCCGCGCGAAGACCGACGCGAAGGCGAAGAAGGGCGCGCTGGCCGATCTCAGCGTGTACTCCGACCTGCGCGCGCAGGGCGAGACGGTGTTCACCGGATACGACTACCTCGACACCGAGACCCGGGTGCTCGGCATCCTGGTCGACGGGCAGCCGGCGCAGAAGGCGACGGCGGGCCAGGAGGCGGAGGTCATCCTGGCGGAGTCGTCGCTGTACGCCGAGTCGGGCGGCCAGGCGGCCGACAAGGGCTCGATCGTCGGCGACGGATTCGACCTCGAGGTGCTCGACGTGCAGCGCCCGGTGAAGGGCCTGATCAGTCACACCGTGAAGGTGCGCTCGGGCGAGGTGGGTGTCGGCGCCGCCGCGACCAGCGTCGTCGACCCGGTGTACCGCCACGCCGCGTCGCAGGCGCACTCCGCGACGCACCTGGTGCACGCGGCCCTGCGTCAGACGCTGGGGCCGGAGGCACACCAGAGCGGCTCGTTCAACAAGGCCGGGTACATGCGCTTCGACTTCTCCTGGAACCAGGCACTCAGCCCGGAGACCCGCAGTGAGGTCGAGGAGATCACCAACAACGCCGTCCGCGACAACCTCGAGGTGACGACCCGCATCCTCCCCATCGAGGAGGCGAAGAAGGCGGGCGCCATGGCGCTGTTCGGCGAGAAGTACGGCAACACGGTGCGCATGGTCGACATCGGGGACGGCTCGTGGTCGCGCGAGCTGTGTGCCGGCATCCACGTGCGCAGCTCGGCGGAGGTCGGGCTGGTCAACCTCATCAGCGAGTCGTCGGTGGGTTCCACGAACCGCCGTGTCGAGGCGCTGGTCGGCCTGGATGCCTTCCGCGACCTGACCGCGGAACGCGCCATCGTGTCCCAGCTCACCTCGTCGCTGAAGACGCCCCGCGAGCAGCTGCCGCAGCGCATCGAGTCGCTGGTCGCGGAGCTGAAGGCCGCGGAGAAGAAGATCGCCGCCTTCGAGGCCAGCAGGCTGTCGGGCCGCGTGCCGGCCCTCGTCGAGGCGGCGACCCGCTCCGGCGACTACCTCGCCGTGATCGATGACATCGGCGAGCTCGCGTCCGTCGACGAGCTGCGTTCGCTGGTGACCTCGGTGCGCGAGCGTCTCGGCTCCGAGCCTGCCGTCGTCGCCCTGGCGGCGCAGGTCGCCGGCAAGCCCTCGGTGATCGTCGCGACCACGCAGGCGGCTCGGGATGCCGGGGCCAAGGCGGGTGCGCTCGCCAAGAAGGCGGCGTCCACACTCGGCGGCGGCGGTGGCGGCAAGGACGACCTCGCCCAGGGCGGCGGAAGCGATGTCGCGGCGATTCCGGCCGCGCTGGACGGCATCCGCTCGGCTCTCCGGGGCTGACCGTGCGCTCCGGTGCGCGACTCGGCATCGACGTCGGGAAGGCGCGGGTCGGGGTCGCCCGCAGCGACCGGGACGGGCTTCTCGCGACCCCCGTGGAGACCCTCGCCCGCGACGAGGACACCCTCGCCCGGCTCACCGGCCTCGCACGAGAGGTCGACGCGTTCGAGTTCGTCGTGGGGCTCCCGCTGTCGCTGAGCGGTGCGGACACGTTGTCGACCACCGACGCGCGCGAGTTCGCTGCTGAGCTGGCTGCGGCATCCGGTCTGCCGGTGCGTCTCGTCGACGAGCGGCTGTCGACGGTCACCGCTCAGCGTGCCCTGCGCGATTCGGGGCGACGCGCGAAGGGCTCGCGTCCCGTGATCGACCAGGTCGCCGCTGTTATCATCCTGCAGAACGCCCTCGACTTCGAACGCTCGGCAGCCCGACCGCCCGGCGATCTGGTCGACCCGTACGAAGGCAAGTGAACCGTGGCTGACGAGACCACCAATTGGGACGACATCTTCCGCCCCGGCGGTGTGGAGCCGGCCCGGCCTGCGCCCGCCGCCCCGGTCTCGGTCGAGCCCGTGTCACCGCAGTTCCCGACCGCTCGCCTGTCCGACCCGTTCGCGGTCGCCGCCGCGGAGGCTACTGCCACCGCCGCTCTGCCGATCCAGCGCCCGGCGGGCCCGCCTCAGGCGCCGGGCCTCGTCCCCACCAGTCGTCGCGAGGCTCTCGCCGGCGAGGTCGGCGGTCGCCGTCCGGAGAAGAAGAAGCGGGGCAAGGGCTGGGTCGGCTGGCTGATCGCCCTCGTCACCGTCTTCTCGCTCATCATCGGCGGCGGACTCTTCGTGTGGAC
>JBFWWZ010000075.1:0-8106 GCA_050245915.1 Microbacteriaceae bacterium | reverse complement strand
CCGAGACGTTCGTGTATCTGAAACTGCAGAAGCAGTTCTACAACTGGGGAACCAGGTAAAGGGAAATGACAACGACAGAGCAACCCGTGACAACCGTCAACGACAGCGACCTGCAGCAGAAGGCGAAAGACCACCTCTGGATGCACTTCGCCCGTCAGAGCGTGCTCGAAGAGCACGGCGCGCCCATCATCGTGAAGGGCGATGGGCACCACATCTGGGATTCGAAGGGCAAGCGCTACTTCGACGGGCTGTCCGGCCTGTTCGTGGTGAACGCCGGTCACGGTCGCAAGCGTCTCGCCGAGGTGGCTGCGCGTCAGGCGGAGGAGCTCGCGTTCTTCCCGATCTGGTCGTACGCGCACCCGGCGGCGATCGAGCTGGCCGACCGGCTGGCCGACTACGCGCCCGGCGACCTGAACCGCGTGTTCTTCTCCACCGGCGGCGGCGAGGCTGTCGAGACGGCGTTCAAGCTCGCCAAGTACTACTGGAAGCTGCAGGGCCGGCCCACCAAGCACAAGGTCATCTCGCGCTCCATCGCGTACCACGGCACCCCCCAGGGCGCTCTCGCGATCACCGGCATCCCGGCGATGAAGGAGATGTTCGAGCCGGTCACCCCCGGCGGTTTCCGCGTGCCGAACACCAACTACTACCGCGCCCACGAGATGGGCTTCACCGCATCCCCCGGCTCGTCGCCGGAGCAGGCGGAGCGAGAGTTCGGGCTCTGGGCGGCGAACCGCATCGAGGAGATGATCCTGTTCGAGGGTCCCGAGACGGTCGCGGCGATCTTCCTCGAGCCCGTGCAGAACAGCGGTGGATGCTTCCCCCCGCCCCCCGGATACTTCCAGCGGGTGCGTGAGATCTGCGACCAGTACGACGTGCTGCTCGTCAGCGACGAGGTCATCTGCGCCTTCGGCCGGATCGGCAACATGTTCGCCTCCGAGACGTACGGCTACCAGCCCGACATGATCACCTGTGCGAAAGGCATGACGAGCGGGTACTCCCCGATCGGCGCGACCATCGTCAGCGACCGCATCTACGAGCCGTTCCGGCACGGGCAGACCGCGTTCTACCACGGCTACACGTTCGGTGGGCACCCGGTGTCCGCGGCGGTGGCCCTCGAGAACCTGGCGATCTTCGAGGAGGAGGGGCTGAACGCGCACGTGCGCGAGAACTCCCCCATCTTCCGGTCGACGCTCGAGAAGCTGCTCGACCTGCCGATCGTCGGCGACGTCCGTGGCGACGGATACTTCTTCGGCATCGAGCTGGTGAAGGACAAGGCGACGAAGCAGACCTTCGACGACGACGAGTCGGAGCGCCTCCTGCGCGGGTTCCTGTCGAAGGCTCTGTTCGACGCCGGGTTGTACTGCCGTGCCGATGACCGCGGCGATCCGGTGGTCCAGCTGGCGCCGCCGCTCACGATCGGGCCGGCCGAATTCGACGAGATCGAGGGCATCCTGCGCTCGGTGCTGACCGAGGCGTGGACCCGGCTCTGACGACGTTCGCCTCCGCGCTGCGTGCCGGCCCCGTCATCCTGGATGGGGGGCTCGGCACGCTGCTGGAGGCGCGCGGCAACGATGTCTCCACCGACCTCTGGTCGGCGCGCGTCCTCCGGGACGATCCGCAGGAGGTGCGGGCTGCGCACGCGGAGTTCTTCGCGGCGGGGGCGCAGGTGGCGATCACCGCGTCGTACCAGGTGAGCTACGACGGTCTCGCGGCCGTGGGCCTGGACGAGGCGCAGGCCGACGACCTGCTCGCACGCAGCGTGTCCGTCGCCGCGGATGCGCGAGACGACGCCGGCGGTGGCTGGGTGGCGGCCTCCGTGGGCCCGTACAACGCCACCCTCGGCGACGGATCGGAGTACCGCGGGGTCACCGGGATGACGGTGGACGACCTGCGGCGCTGGCACCGCCGCCGGATGCGCGTGCTCGCCGACGCGGGTCCGGACGTCATCGCCGCGGAGACCCTGACGTCGCTGTCCGAGATCGAGGCCGTTGTGGCGGAGCTCGAGGGCCTGGGGGTGCCCGCCTGGGTCAGCGTCACGGTGGACGGCGACACCCTGCGCTCCGGCGAGTCCCTCGAGGAGGCGTTCGCGATCGCCTCGTCCTCGGCCGATGTCGTGGCGGTCGGGGTGAACTGCTGCGCTGCCGCAGACGTGTCGGCCGCGCTCGACCTCGCGCGGCGCCGGACCACGCTCCCCCTGATCGCCTACCCGAACAGCGGGGAGGAGTGGGACGGCGCCGCCCGGGAATGGGTCGGCGCGGCGGGGCTCACCGACGCGCAGTTCGCCGAGTGGGCGACGCGCGCGGCGGGGCTGGGTGGCTGCTGCCGGGTGCCTCCCGCCACCATCGGGCGGATCGCACGGATGCTCACCCCGTGACCGACTACGCCGGCCTGTCGTTCTGGCACGAGACCGCCGGAGACCTCACGCCCCGCGCACCGCTGGACGGTGACCGGGATGCCGACGTCGCCATCGTCGGCGGCGGCCTGACCGGACTGTGGACGGCCTGGTACCTGTTGCAGCGCGAACCGGGCCTGAAGATCGTCGTGCTCGAGAAGGAGATCGCCGGCTTCGGTGCCTCGGGGCGCAACGGCGGCTGGGCGAGCGCGCTGTTCCCCCGGTCGACCGGTTCCCTGGTGCGCGCCCACGGCCGGGATGCGGCGCTGGCCATGCGCCGGGCGATGATCGCCACCGTCGACGAGGTCGGCGACGCGGCGGCCGCCGCCGGGATCGACATCGACTACGCGAAGGGCGGCACGATCGACTACGCCCGCTCCCGCGTGCAGCTCGCGGCGGCCCGCGCCGAGGTGGAGGAGGCCGCGTCGTACGGGGTGGACGCGCTCGAGTTCTGGGGTCCCGAGAGGGTGAAGGCCGCGGGAGCGCTGGGTGCCGCGTTCGACCCGGCGTGCGCGCGCATCCATCCCGCCAAGCTCGTGCGCGGCCTCGCCGCCGCTGTCGAGGCGCGCGGCGTCACCATCGCCGAGCACACCGAGGTGCTCGGCTACCGGTCCGGGCGCGTTCAGACGACACGCGGCACGGTGACCTGCGACCGGCTGGTCATCGCGACCGAAGGATACGGCGCCACCCTGCGGGCCACCCACCGGCGGGTGCTCCCCCTCTACTCGCTGATGATCGCGACCGAGCCGCTGCCCGACGCCGTCTGGGACGAGATCGGGATCGCACACGGGCAGACCTTCGCCGACTTCCGGCACCTGGTGATCTACGGTCAGCGCACCGCCGACAACCGGTTCGCGTTCGGCGGGCGCGGCGCGCGCTACCACTGGGGCAGCGTGATCAAGCCCGAGTACGACCGGGTGCCGCGCGTGTTCGAGCACCTGCGCCGCACGCTCGGCGAGCTGTTCCCCCCGGCTCGGGATGCGGCGGTCACCCACCGCTGGGGCGGCCCGCTGGGGGTGCCCCGCGACTGGCATGCGACCGCGTCGTACGACCCCGCCACCCGCGTGGCGTGGGCGGGCGGGTACGTCGGCGACGGGCTCTCGACCACGAACCTCGCCGGCCGCACCCTCGCCGACCTGCTCACGGGTGCCGACACCGAGCTGACGCGGCTGCCCTGGGTGAACCACCGATCCCCCGCGTGGGAGCCGGAGCCGCTGCGCTTCGCCGGGGCGAACGCGGGCATGCTGGCGATGCAGTTCGCGGATGTCGAAGAACGGGTGACACATCGGAGTTCGCTGATCGCCCGCGTGATGGGGCCACTCGTCGGCCACTGAGCGCGCAGACTGAGGGGATGACGACGAACACCGCCGACGCCCGCCGCACCGGCCCCCGTTCCATCCTGGCGCTGGTGCTGTTCCTGGCGATCGCGTTCGGGGTCGCGGCCCTCGGCTCCCTCGCGACCTCCCAGAACGTGGAGGGCTGGTACGCCGAGGCCGACAAGGCGTTCTGGACGCCGCCGAACCTCGTGTTCGGACCGGTCTGGACCGTGCTCTACACCCTGATGTCGGTCGCCGCCTGGCTGGTGTGGCGCGAGCCCGCGTCGCGCGAACGCACCCGCGCGCTCGCGGTCTACATCGGGCAGCTCGCGCTCAACGCGGTCTGGACGCCGGTGTTCTTCGGGCTCTACCCCGTGATGGGCGTGACGGCCCTCTGGATCGCGCTCGCCATCATCCTGGCGCTCGATGTCATGGTGCTCGTCACGATGCTGCGCTTCTGGCCGGTGCGCAGGGCGGCGGCCGCGCTGCTCATCCCGTACTGGGCGTGGGTGCTGTACGCGACGACGCTGAATGCGGCGCTCGCGATCATGAATCCTTAGCGAGCTCCTCGGCGAGGATGGGGCCCGCCACCTCGAAGGTCGCGATGCCGAGCATGCTCGAGATCTCCATCACCTCCAGGATCTGCTCGACCGTCGCGCCGTGGTTGAGCGCGTTGCGGATGTGGAGTTTCGTGCCCGGAACGTAGAGGTGCGTCGCGGCGATGTCGTAGGCGATGTAGATGAGCTCCTTCTCGGCGGGGCTGAGCGGTCCGTTCCGCCACGGGACCGACGAGAACTCGGTGTAGGCGGCGAAGAGTTCCGGGTCGAGTTCGAGCAGCTCGTCGAAGAACGCGTGCCAGTAGCCGCGGGTCTTCGTGAACTCGGCCTTCTGCCCCTCCTGGTAGTCGTTCAGGGGCGCCGGCCCGGTGCGGCCGCGCTCGACGAGCACCTCGACGAGCAGCGGGACGCCGATGTTCATGGTGTGGATGCCGACGGTCGAGATGAGTTCGAACACCTCGACGATCTCGTGCGCGGTGGCTCCGAGGTCGAGGGCGCGGCGGATCGCGGGGCGGATGCCGGGCACGTGGAGATGGGTGGCCGCCGACACCACGGCGACCTGGCAGAGCGCCTTCATCTTGTCGGTGAGGTGGTTCTTCGTGAACGGCACCTGGCGCATCCCGAGGTACGCGCGCACGAAGTCCGGGTCTACCTGCAGGACGGTCTCCCAGGGTTCGCCCCAGGTGCCGAAGATCGCGAGGTAGTCGTCTTTGATGCTCTGCTGTTCGGCCGTGAGGGCCATTGGATCACTCTCCCGAGCGCATGTGGAGCAGGGCGGTCTCCGCGGCGGCGCGGATGTGCTCTGCGGTGAGTCGTGCCGCCAGCGGGGCGTCCCGCGCGGCGATGGCGTCGGCGACCGCCCGCAGTTCGCGGACCGCGGCGAAGGTGCGGCCCTCCTCCGACAGGGAGGTGGCGCGCAGAACCTGCACGCGGGCCTGGATGCCTTCGAGCAGCTGCTGCAGGGCGGTGCTCGCGGCTCCCTCGATGAGCACGACGTAGAAGAGGTCTTTGGCCGCGAGGATCTGGCGGATGTCCGCGGTGCGGATCGTCTCGTCGTGGAACCTCTCCACCGCCGCCTGCAGCCGTTCCACCTGGGCGTCGCTGGCGCGCTCGACGAAACGGGTGACGACGAGCGATTCGAGCGCGGCACGCACCTCGTACAGGTCGATGGCGTCATCGAGGGTGGGGGTCGCGACCACCGCGCCCTTCTGCGGAACGACGGTCACGAGACCTTCGGAGGTCAGCTCACGGAGTGCTTCGCGCACGGTGGTACGCGAGACGCCGAGCTGCTCGATCAGCTCGCGCTCGACGAGCCGCTGCCCCGGCTTCAGATTGAAGTCGAGGATCGCCTGGCGCAGCGCGGCGATGACCTGCTCGCGGAGCGGAGCGGCGATGCGCCCGACCGGTTCCGCGGTCCAGGATTCGGCGAGTGAGTTCGGTCGTGCCATGGTTGCTCCGACGAGAGGTGGTGGCGTTGTAACCCCGTCATACGATCCGGAGTCTATGTCGACATACTAGGCCTCCCGCTCCGCAGCGAGCCATCGCGCCACCTCGGTGTGGTCCGCGGTCGGCGGGAGGCCGTCGGCGGCCTCCGCCCAGCGCTCGACCGCCGCGCGCGCGAGCTCGACGGGCACGTCCAGCTGAGCGGCCAGATCGGTCGCGGTCCGCATGTCCTTCAGCATCAGCCGCAGGCCGAAGCCCGAATCGAAGGTGCCGGGCAGGATGAAGTTCGGCCACTTGTTCTCGCTCGAGCCGCTGCGTCCGCTCGAGCCGTTGATGATCTCGAGCATCACCTCCGGCTGCAGGCCGAACCGCTGGCCGGCGAGCATCGCCTCCGACGTGATCCACAGGTGGGTCGCCGAGATGAGGTTGTTGAGCGCCTTGATCGCATGACCCGAGCCGACGGCGCCGGCATGCCGCACCGTGCCGAGGTGCTCCAGCACCGGCGTCACGCGCGCGACCGCGTTCGACGCTCCCCCGACCATGATGGTCAGCGTCCCCTTCACCGCGCCGGAGACACCACCCGACACCGGCGCGTCGACCAGCTCGACCCCCACGGCATCCAGTTCGGCCGCGAGCGCGCGGGTCTTCACCGGCTCGGAGGAGCCCATGTCGACCACCAGCAGACCGGGGCGGAGCGCGGCCTTCAGCCCGGCATCCTCCATGACCGAGGCCACGATCTTCGAGTCCGGCAGCATCAGGATGAGCGCATCGACCCCGGTGGCCACGTCGGCGAGGGTCCCGGCCGCGGTGCCACCGCGCTCGGCGAGCGCGGCACGCGGCTCGGGGGCCACGTCGTAGCCGGTCACGTCGTAGCCGGCGTCCAGGAGCCGGCTCACGATCGGCATCCCCATGTTGCCGAGGCCGACGAAGCCGACCCGGCGGATCTCACTCATGCGAACGCATCTCCTTCAGCACACCCTCCGCGATCCGGAACGACTCGAGCGAGGCCGGCACCCCCGCGTAGATCGCGGTCTGCAGCAGCACCTCCTGGATCTCCTGCTCCGTCACGCCGTTGTTGATCGCGCCGCGGACGTGCACACCGAGCTCATGCGACCGGTTCAGCGCGGTCAGCATCGCGATGTTGATGAGGCTGCGTGTCGCCCGCGGCAGACCGTCGCGCGACCACACCTCGCCCCAGCAGTACTCGGTGACGAACTCCTGGATGGGCCGGGAGAAGTCGCTGACCTGCGCGAGGGAGCGTTCCACGTGCGCGTCGCCGAGCACCTCGCGCCGCACCTGGAGCCCCTGCTCGTAGGTCTCACGGTGAGTGGCGTCAGTCGTCATGGGAATGCCCTTCGGCGTCGTCGGGTGCCGAGGCGTACTCCTCGGCGGTGACCTCGTCCGACCACTGGGTGGCTCCGAGGGAGATCGCGGTGTGGCTGAGGAACGTGCCGGGCCCCGCGCCGTGCCAGTGCCGCTCGCCCGGCGGCACCCACACCCAGTCGCCCGCGCGCAGACGCCGGGGCGCTTCTCCGGCCGTGCAGATCAGGCCGTAGCCCGACAGCACGTAGAGGATCTGCCCGTGCTCGTGCGTGTGCTAGTGGGTGCGCGCGCCCGGCTCGAAGGTGACGTTGTTGATGATCACGCCGTCGGTCGCAGGCATGATCGCGTCGCCGACGGCACGGCCGGTGAACTGCGACGGTTTCGCGGGAGGCCGGTGCCCGGCGTTCGCGTGCGTGATGATCACTTCTGCTCCCCCTCGTAGAGCCGGACACCGCCGGAGATGTCGCCGATCGCATCCACCACGGTGTTGCTGATCTCGTCCGCGTAGCCGAGCTGCCTGGCCAGCCCGAACGCGGCGAGCGGGCCGGGTGCGTTGAGTCCCGCGACCCCGAGCTCGGCGATCAGCTCCGTGTAGAGCACGACGTCCTTCAGCATCAGGGTGTTGGTCAGACCGCCCTTGAGGTAGTCGCCGGTGATGATCTTCGGGAACCGGTTCAGGGTGGCGAAGTTGACGCCCGAGCTCGCGTTGAGCACCTCGAGCAGCACGGCGAGATCGAGGCCCGCCTTCTTGCCGGCGACCATCACCTCGGCCGTGGCGGACAGGGCGATCGCGTTGAGGAAGTTGTTCAGCAGCTTCGTCACATGCCCGGCCCCCGAGGAGCCGACATGGAACACGTTGCTCGCGAACGGCGCGAGGTACGGCTGCACGGTCGCGAGAGCCTCCGACTCGCCCCCGACCATCAGCGTGAGCTGCCCCTTCTCGGCGGCGGCGGCACCCCCGGAGATCCCGGCATCGAGGTACGCGACCCCGCGTTCGGCCAGCTCGGCATGGATGCTGCGAGTCGCCGCGGGCGCGGACGTGCTGAGATCGACGACCACGGTCCCTTCACGCAGG
>JBFWWZ010000074.1:0-8515 GCA_050245915.1 Microbacteriaceae bacterium | reverse complement strand
CGGTTCTCGACGTCGAGGGTCGACAGGCCGGTGTCGGCGGCCCACTCGCCGAGCGAGTAGCGCGTCATCTCCAGGCGCGGCATCGCCTTGCCGGGGAACGAGATCGTCACCCCGGGGTTGGCGAGCAGCCGCTTCTCCATGTAGTTGTTCGCGAGCACCGAGATGTCGGCCGCCTCGCGCAGCCCGTCGCCGGGCAGCCCGGCGCGCCTCTGCTCGTGACCGAGGTACATGTTGTCGACGACGGAGAGGTCGGGTGCGAGGGCGAGGTCCTGGTAGACGCAGTCGACGCCGCGCTGCTGCGCGTCGCGCACCGACGCGAACTCGACCGGCTCACCGTGCACCGTGATCTCCCCCGCGTCGGGTTTGTGCACGCCGATGAGGCAGTTGAGGAAGGTGCTCTTGCCTGCGCCGTTGTCGCCGACGATGGCGACGACCTCGCCGGGCTGCACGGAGACGCTGGCGTCGACGAGCGCGTGCACGTTGCCGAAGCTCTTCGCGAGGTGCGAGCCGGCGATGGCCGGCGGAACGGCCGGTTTTCCGGGGCTCGGGGTTCTGGGGGTCACGATCGGTATCTCCTTCGACGGGATCGGGGTGAGGGCGGCGGTCAGGCCGTCGGCTTCCATCCTGAAGGGGCGCGCGAATCGGTGTCGGTGACGACGTCGATCACGACGGGGCGGTCGGCGGCGAGGGCGCGGGCGAGCGCGTCCGGCAGCTCGGCCGGGTCGGTCACGCGGATGCCGAGGCAGCCGATCTGCTCGGCGAGCGCCGCGAAGTCGGTCTCGGTGATGCCGTAGATCTCCTCGGGGTTGCCGGTGTAGCCGATGTACGACTCCTCCACCGCCGAGATGCACTGCCCGTAGCCGTGGTTGTTGTTGACGATGGTGACGGTGTTGATGCCCCACCGCACCGCGGTCTCCATCTCGTTGAGGTGGTACCAGAACCCGCCGTCGCCGGTGAAGCAGACCACGGGCCGGTCGGGGGCGGCGCACTTCGCGCCGAGTGCGGCGGGGAACCCCCAGCCGAGGGAGCCGGCCGCACGCAGGTACAGCTGGCCGGGATGGGTCAGCGGGATGTAGGCGCCGGTCCAGATGCCGGCCGATCCGGTGTCGGAGACGAGGATCGCGTCCTCGGGCAGCGCCTCGGCGATGGCGGTGCAGAGCCGCTCGACGGTGACGGGCGCGGAGGTGCTCTCGGTTCGCGCACGGTGCGTCTCCCACCAGGCGGCGGTGTGTTCGCGGGCGCGCTCGGTCCATGCCGCATGGGTGGACGCCGCGGTCGCGACCTGGTCGTCGGTGATCAGCGCCAGCATCCTGCGCAGCGATTCGCGGGCGTCGCCCGCGATCGAGACCGCGTTGTGGTAGCTGCGTCCCAGCTCGGTCGGCTCGATGTCGAGCTGGATGACGGGGACCTGATAGCCGGGGACGGTCCAGTCGAGTGTCACCTGGTCCCCGGTACGGCTGCCGATGTAGAACACCAGGTCCGCCTCGACGCCTACGAGCTCGTTCGTGCTCTTGCGGGAGTAGGAGCCGACCACGCCGATGCTGAGCGGGTGGTTCTCGGGAATGCTGTTCTTTCCGTTGAGCGAGGTGGCGACGGGGATCTGCAGACGCTCGGCCAGTTCGCGGACCTCGGCCGCCGCACCCGACATGACGGCTCCGCCCGCTGCGACGATGACCGGGCGCTCGGCCGCGACCAGCAGCGCGACGGCGTCGAGCAGCGGCTGGTCGGGGGGCAGGGGTCGCACCGAGGGGTAGTGGGCGAAGGCGCGCTCGTCGACGACGGCGAGTTCGGCGGTGCCGTCTTCGACGAGCTGCCCGCCCCAGCCGCCGGCGATGTCGAGGTGGGCGGGGCCGGGCGCGCCGGAGGTCGATTCGCGGATCGCCTGGCGCAGCAGGAACGGCAGCTGCTCGGTGTCGTCGACGGTGACGCTGTACTTGGTGACCGCGGAGAACATCGGCATGTGGTCGATCTCCTGGTACGCGTTGCGGTACTGGAAGATGGGCGTCTTGCGACCGGTGATCGCGATGACGGGCGACTGCCCGAGGAAGGCGTCCTGCAGCCCGGCCGCCATGTTGGCGGCGCCGACGGACTGGGCGATGCAGATGCCGGGGCCTTTGCGGGTTCGCGCGTAGCCGTCGGCCATGTAGGCCGCACCTTTCTCGGAGCGGGCGCCGATGCGCTTGACTCCGAGGATCTCGAGTTCGTTGAGCGTGCGGCGCATCGAGGACTCCACGAAGAAGACGTGGTCGATGCCGTAGGACTCGAGCGTTCGCGCGATGAACTGCGCTCCCGTCATGCTCTCGCGCTGGGGTGCGGCATCGGATGCGGGGGGCACTGAGGGGTTCACGCGGGACCTCGTCGTCTCGGAATGTCAGATTGTCAGACAAGAATGCTAGTGGACACATATTGCATGCAATCCGTATGGAATGCAAGAGGCATCGTGCGACGAATGTCGGAAAACCCGCGAGCCGCCTCCGAAACGCCAGCCGGGTCTAGGCTGTCCCGGGTAATCGACATGCACACCCATTGCATGCAGAGGGGAAGATCGTGGCGGCCAGATCGGCAGGTGACGCACCGGAGCCACCGGCTTACGCCCAGGCACTGCGCGACCTGCTCGTCACCGTCGACCGCGGTAACACCACGGATGCCGTGACCGAGGCGCTCCGCGAGGCGATCCTCAGCGGCGTGGTCTCGGCGCCGGCGTGGCTGCGCGAAGACGAACTCGCCGCGGCGCTCCAGGTCAGCCGCACCCCCATCCGCGAGGCCCTGCGGCGCCTGTCCGACGAAGGGCTCACGCAGCGCGTCGCCAACCGGGGCACGGTCGTCACGACGGTCACGATCGACGAGGTGCTCGCCGTGTACGCGGTGCGCGAGAGCCTCGAAGGACTGGTCGCGCGCACCGCCGCCCTCCGCCGGCCGCGGGGGCTGATCGACCAGCTCACCGAGATCCATCAGCGCATGGAGCAGAGCCTCGAAGCCGACCCGCGCTACATGGCCGAGCTGAGCTTCGAGTTCCATGCCGCCATGCGGGAGGCGGTCGGCAATCCGTACCTCACACGGTTCCTCAACCACGCGGAACAGGTGATCCGCCGCTTCGGCCGCACCACGTTCGCCCAGCCGGGCCGCTCACGCACCGCGCTCGACGAGCACCTCGAGATCATCCACGCGATCGCGGCCGGCGACGCCGACCTCGCGGAGCGCATCGCCACCGAGCACATGCGCCACGCCCGCGAGATCCACGTGGCGGAACTGCTCGCACGCTGACGCGGCCTACGGCTCCGCGTCAGCGACCGGGGTCATCCGATCAGGTCGGAGGCTTTCTGCGCGAACGACCGCGCGATCGCGAGCGCATGCCCGACGGTCGCGTCGTTGTCGAACAGCGCCGACAGCACCAGCTCGCGCCCCGGAACCCGTAGCTGCACGACGTGACCTTTGCCCGACGCGATGATGATGTACTCGCTGTCGCCGATCTTCAGCTCGTGCGTGACGGCGTCGCCGAGTGCCTGCATCGAACTCGCCATGCCGGCGAAGCGCTCGCCGTTGGTCTTCTCGGGGTATCGCGCGACGTCGAAGCCGTCGTCGGTCAGCAGGGCCGCATAGGTGAGCGAACTCGACGCACCCTTCATGTCGGCGAGCAGCGTGGTCGCCGCCTTCACCACCGCCGGTTTGGTGTGAAGCCCGGTTCCGGTGGCCATCAGCCCGCCACCGCCGGAACGGCGCCGAACGCGGCGCGCATCTCGATGTTGACGACCAGCGCGAGCAACATGTTCTGCATCTGAGAACTCTCTCGCGGATCGACCGTGAACACGGGGATGACGAGGCCGGGATTCGTGCGCTCCAGCGCCTCGTGGAAGTCATCCAGGCTGGGTCCGTCGAGCACATCCGAGCGCGTGACACCGACCACGACGCCGCCGCGGTCGTACAGTTCACGGAACTCCTCGAGGAAGAACGTCAGCTCGCCGATCGGGTCGGGCGCATCCGTGTTGACCAGCAGCACCATGCCTTTGGCGCGCTTCTTCAGGATGGTCCACATGAAGTTGAAGCGCTTCTGACCCGGGATGCCGTACAGGCGCACCTTGTCGTCGGAGCCGATGACGATCTCGCCGTAGTCCAGGGCGACCGTCGTGGTCGCCTTGTCGACGATGTGCCGCTCCGAGTTGCCGGCCTCGGTCGACACGACCTCGATCTCGCTCAGGCTCCGGATCGCGGTGGTCTTGCCTGCCCCCATCGGTCCGGTGAACAGGATGACGTGCTCGGCCATGCGGTCAGCGACCGATCCGCTTGCGGAGACGCGCGAACAGGCTCTGCTTCTTCTGCGCAGCCGTCGGGGGCGCCACCTCGGGTGCGGGAGCCGCCGCCGAGCGCACCAGGATCCGCATGAGGCTGAGCGCGTTGATCAGCCGCTGCGCCTCGTGCAGCTCGACGCCGGCGAAGGCGGCGAGCTCCGCAGGGCTCGCGTACCCGTTGCCGAGCACGGCGATCATCTGCACCTGGCGCAGGTCGTGCGAGTGGTGGTTGAGGTTCGGCCAGCGGGTGAGGTGGTAGCGCTCGCCCGGTGTCATCCAGAATGCGGGGCCGCCGTCGAACGAGTGCATGCCCATCTCCCAGAGCAGCTCGTCGAGGTTCTGTCCCGGCAGTTCGAAGAACGGCGGAGCGTCGGGGCCGGTCGGCACCGTCTCCAGCCCGGTGTGCACGGCATCCACCGGGAACTGCTCGAGGGGCGTCGACCAGGAGAACGCGTGGTGCCGGAAGTCGATCAGCAGCGGCTCGTGCCCCTGGATGTACATCCGCAGATGCACGGGGGTGTTGAGCGACAGCACGGAGCGCACGGCCATGCACGCCTGGGTCCACCCGATGATCTCGGGGAACGCCTCCGGCGGTGCCGGCACTGCGGCCACCTGCTCGACGTCGATGCTCATGGTGTTCTTTCCCTTTACAGCTGGATCTGCAGATCCGCTTCGGCTGCCTTGTACCGCGCCATCGCGAGGCTCGACTTCGACTTGTCGCCGATGAGGTACGTGAATATCGACGGGTTGCTGGGCAGCGGGTGGATGATCTGCACCTGGCTGGAGAGCGAGATCAGCACATCGTCGATGCGCTCGTCGCTGCCGAGAGCCTTGATGCTGGCGAGACGTGCGCGCAGGATCACGGATGCGCCGGCGGCGGCGAGGTCCATGTCGATGCCGGTGCCGGCCTTGCCGAGGATCATGCCGGTCTCGCTGTCGACGAGGGCCGCGGACATGGCGCCGTCGAAGCTCAGCAGCTTGGTCAGGATGTCATCGAGACCCGATCGCGCGTAGCGAAGGACGCACAGCGCCCCGCACCAGTCTGTAATTATAGCAATAACGACCAAACGGCTATATGCCGACCATGATTCAGCTGATAGGTGCGCATCAGTGCGCACCTCAGACGGGGTGCCCGGCTGGCGGGCAGCCTGCTGTGCGATCACCGGCGCGATATTCATCATCGCGTTTCCCAAGCGGTCGACGCATGAGCTTGACGTCTCGTAAACCTATAGCTGAATGAGACACCAGTTCTCTGTCGCGTGCGTGGGGCGCCGGTCGCGTCGTTCGGGCCGCCAAGCTGTCTCATTAACTTGTCTTGCTGCAATTCGTCTCGGGTAATGGACGACTGGGGGTTTTCGAGCCAGACTGGTGGGATGAGATCGCTGGGATACACGCGGGTGAGCACGGTCAGCCAGGATGCGCGCCTCCAACTCGACGCGTTGACGGCGGCAGGCGTCGAGCCGCGGGACGTGTTCTCCGATGTGACATCCGGGGCACGGACCGCGATCACACGCCCCGGGATGAAGAAGCTCCTCGACTACGCGGACGGTGGCGACACGGTGGTGGTCTGGCGCATCGACCGGCTCGGCAGGTCGCTGATCGACGTGTTGAACACCGTGAACCTGTTGCGCGAACGCGGCGTGAAGGTGCGTTCCATCTCCGACGGGATCGACCCCGAGACCTCATCGGGGCGGATGATGCTCGGGATGCTCGCGACACTGGCCGAGTACGAGCGGGAACTGATCACTGAACGAGTGAACGCCGGGATCGCCGCGGCCAAGTTGAACGGGACGAAGTTCGGCCGGCCGCCGGTGAACCCAGCTGTCGTCGAAGAGAAGCTGGCGATCGTGCGCGACGCGCGCGCGAAGGGCCGTACCGCGGGGGACGCGGCACGGTTGGTGGGCTGGTCGCGGGCGACCCTGTACCGGCACCAACGCGTCGCCGACGCGTCGGTGCCGGTTGCTGAGCCGGTGTGACATGGATGCGCTGGCGCGGTGGCGGATACTGCGGCTCCACGTTGAGGACGCGATCCCGCTGACCGTGCTGGCGCAGGAGACCGACGTCGGCCTACGGACCCTGCAACGGTGGAAGAAGGCCTACCGCGCCGGCGGCATCGACGCGCTCCGCACTGGCGTGCGGGCCGATCGCGGAACGCGACGCACGGCGCCGGAGCTGGTGGTGTTCATTGAGAGGTTGGCGCTCACCCGGCCACGGCCATCGATCGCGACACTGCACCGCCTCGCCTGCGCCGAAGCTGAGCGAGGCGGCATCGCGCAACCGAGCTACTCTGCGGTTCGCTCGATCGTGCAGGGCCTGGACCCGGCACTGGTGACGCTCGCGTTGGAAGGGCCGGCGTCGTATCGGGATAAACACGAACTGGTATTCCGCCGGCGGGCGGAACGTCCGAACGCGACGTGGCAGGCCGATCACACTGAACTTGACATCCTCATCCGAGGGGCGAACGGGAAGCCGGAGCGGCCATGGCTGACGGTGATCCTCGATGACTATTCGCGGGCGGTCTGCGGGTACACCGTGTTCACGGGGGCACCGTCGGCGATGAACACCGCCCTCGCGCTGCGGCAAGCGATCTGGCGCAAGAGCGACCCCGCCTGGGCCATGTGCGGACTGCCGGATGTCCTTCACGTCGACCACGGCAGCGACTTCACTAGCCACCACCTGGAATACACGGCCGTCGCGCTGAAGATCCGGCTGGTCAATTCCACGGTCGGCAGGCCACAAGGGCGTGGGAAGATCGAACGCTTCTTCGGCACCGTCAACACCGAACTCCTCACCCGGCTGCCCGGCCATCTCGCGCCCGGATCACGCTCACCGGAACCGCATCTCACGCTCGCAGACCTCGATCAGGCGATCGGCGATTTCATCGCGACATACAACGAGCGCACACACCGTGAGATCGGCATGAGCCCAAAGACAGCATGGATTGGTGAGGGCTGGTTGCCGCGCATGCCGGACAGTCTCGACCAGCTCGACGGGCTCCTTCTCACGGTGCCGAAGAACCGCATCGTGCAACGAGACGGCATCCACTTCCAAGGCCAGCGCTACCTCGCCCCGACCCTGGCACCGTTCGTCGGGCACAGCATCACCATCCGATACGACCCGCGTGACCTCTCCGAGATCCGTGTCTACGACCACGACACCTACGTCTGCGTCGCCGTCGACGAAGCACACCCCAACCAGAGACTCAGCCTCCGAGACATCGAGGCTGCGCGCCGTGCGCGCCGCCGGAACCTGCGTAAAGACATCAATGACCGCATCCCCCGCACCGCTGCGCGCGAAGAGCCACACGGCGATCCGGCCCCCGTGCGACGGGTGAAATTGCGCACTTACGAAGAGGATGAGCCATGAGCCGAGACTTCATCATCACGAAAGAACACCGCCGCTTCACCGAGTTCGCCAACGCCGTCCGCAAGGAACGAACCATCGGAATCTGCCACGGTGATGCCGGGGTCGGCAAGACCCAATCCGGCCGCCGCTACGCCCGCTGGGACAGCATCGAACCCTTCATCACCGACTGGGGATCCCGCACCGATACAGACACCGAGCATTACGCCGCCGCGCACCGTTCGCGCACCCTGTTCTACACGCCACCCGTGCTCCCCAAACCCGCCCAGCTCATCCGTGAGATCGACCACATGCAGACCCGCCTGGGGATCTGCATCGACGAACACCTACGGGCGGCCGGGAAGGTCACCGATCCCGTCGTGCGTTCCGACCTGCGCAAGAACGTGGAGCTGCTCATCATCGACGAAGCAGAACGGCTCAACGCCACAACCCTTGAAGTGCTCCGTGACCGCCACGACCGAGAACACATCGCGATCATCCTCATCGGCATGCCCGGCATCGACCAACGCTTCCGCCACTACCCCCAGCTCTACAGCCGGCTCGGCTTCTCCCACCGCTACCGCAACCTCGGCCGAGACGAACTCCTCTTCGTCCTCACCCGCCACTGGAAACGCCTGGGCCGCACCCTCGACCCCGACGACTTCACCGACGCGCAAGCAATCGCCGCGATCGAACGCATCACCCGCGGCAACTTCCGACTCCTCGAACGCCTCTTCCCACAGATCGCACGAGTCCTCAAAATCAACGAACTCGAAACCATCACCGACGACGTCATCGAAGCCGCCGCCAGCACTCTCGTCATCGGCACCTAAACAACCGCCACTCAGCGCCAAAAAACACCGTCACAGAGCGCCAACACTCACAAT
>JBFWWZ010000073.1:0-8594 GCA_050245915.1 Microbacteriaceae bacterium | reverse complement strand
GACCGAGGACGCCGCGATGAAGCTGGTGACCCAGCGCGGCGCCGCGATGGCAGACGCGGCATCCCGGGTGCAGACCGGCTTGAGCGCGGTGCTCGGCGGCGACGAGACCGAGCTGCTCGCCCGGCTCGACGAACTCGGGCTCGAGCCCGCGAACTTCAACGGCGGCGGCCAGATCGTGGTCGCCGGCGAACTGCCCGCCCTCGCCGCCCTGCAGGAGGCTCCGCCGGCCGGTGCGCGGGTGATCCCGCTGCAGGTCGCGGGTGCGTTCCATACCCGGTTCATGGCGCCGGCGGTCGACATCCTGCGTGCCGAGGCGGCCGGGCTCGAGCCCGCCGACCCGACGCTCCCGATCTGGACCAACAAGTCCGGCGACACGGTCACCGACGGCCGGGTGTTCCTCGATCTGATCGTCGGCCAGGTCGCCTCCCCCGTTCGCTGGGACCTGACCATGCAGTCGTTCGAGAAGGCCGGCGTGACCGGCATCATCGAACTCGCCCCCGCCGGCGCCCTCGTCGGGCTGGCGAAACGCGCGCTGAAGGGGGTGCCGACCGTCGCGGTGAAGACCCCCGACGACCTGCCCGCCGCCCACGCCCTGATCGACGGAGACGCCGCATGACCACCCTCAAGCAGGCCACCGGGGCGAAGGGGTCGCAGATCCTCGGGCTCGGCGCCGCACGCGGCGACCTCGTCGTCCCCAACTCCGAGCTCGTCGAGGCCATCGACTCCAGTGACGAATGGATCCGTCAGCGCACCGGCATCATCACCCGCAAGCGGGCGAGCAAAGGCCTCGACGCGATCGACCTGGCCGAGACGGCGTCGCTCGAGGCGATCCGCAACGCCGGCATCGAGGCGAGCCAGATCGGGGCGGTCATCGTCTCCACGATCAGCAATGTCGCCGTCACACCGTCGATGTCGTCCCTGCTGGCCGAGCGCATCGGCGCCGCACCCGCTCCCGCCTACGACGTCAGTGCCGCGTGCGCCGGGTACACCTATGGCATCGCGCAGGCCGACGCCCTGATCCGCAGCGGAGCCGCAACGTACGTGCTCGTGGTCGGGGCCGAGAAGCTGTCGCAGTACGTGCACCCGAACGACCGTTCGATCTCGTTCCTGCTCGGCGACGGCGCGGGAGCCGCGGTGCTCGGGCCGGCCGACGACCCGGGCGTCAGCGCCACCGTGTGGGGCTCCGACGGCTCCAAGTGGGATGCGGTCGGCATGAACGCCACCTTCGAGGAGTACCTCGACAAGGTGAAGCCGTGGCCCACCATGCGCCAGGACGGCCAGACCGTGTTCCGCTGGGCGGTCTGGGAGATGGCCAAGGTGGCCAAGCAGGCGCTGGATGCCGCGGGCATCACCGTCGACGACCTCGCCGCGTTCATCCCCCACCAGGCGAACATGCGCATCATCGACGAGCTCGCCAAGCAGCTGAAGCTGCCTGAGCACGTGAAAATCGGCCGCGACATCGAGACCACCGGCAACACCTCCGCGGCATCCATCCCGCTCGCGACCCACCGGCTGCTCGAGGAGAACCCCGATCTGCACGGCGGTCTCGCCCTGCAGATCGGCTTCGGAGCGGGCCTGGTCTACGGGGCCCAGGTGGTACGCCTCCCCTAGGATTGACTCCGGTCAATCGACAACCGAAGGCTTTCCCGGCCGAACCCCGCAAGGAGATACGAAATGGCACACACTCAGGACGAGGTCCTCGCCGGCCTGGCAGAGCTCATCAACGACGAGACCGGCATCGCCACCGACTCGGTCGCTCTCGACAAGTCGTTCACCGACGACCTCGACATCGACTCGATCTCGATGATGACGATCGTCGTCAACGCCGAAGAGAAGTTCGACGTGAAGATCCCCGACGAAGAGGTCAAGAACCTGACCACCGTCGGCGACGCGGTGAACTTCATCGTCAACGCGCAGAGCTAGCACGGCGGGCGGGGGTCTCTGCTGACACGCAGCGAACCCCCGCCCGAACTGTTTTCACGGGAGAAAGTCGAATGACCAAGAAGATCGTCGTCACCGGTATCGGCGCCTCGTCGCCCCTCGGCGGCACCGCCCCCGAGAGCTGGGCCGCGCTGCTCGCCGGCGAATCCGGCACCCACAGGCTCACGCACGAGTGGGTGGAGCAGTACGAGCTGCCGGTGCAGATCGCCGCGGAGGCGAAGGTGCGCCCCGACGAGGTGCTCGAGCGCCAGGAGATCAAGCGGCTCGACCCCTCGGCTCAGTTCGCACTGATCTCGGCGCGTGAGGCCTGGGCGGATGCCGGGGCCCCCGACATCGACCCGGTGCGGCTCGGCGTCGACTACGCCACCGGCATCGGCGGGCTGTGGACCCTGCTCGACGCCTGGGACACGCTTCGCGAGAAGGGCTCCCGCCGCGTCCTGCCCATGACCGTGCCGATGCTCATGCCGAACGCGGCCTCCGCGGCCGTCAGCATGTCGCTCGACGCCCGCGCGTTCGCCCGCACCGTGGTGTCGGCGTGCGCGTCGAGCACGGAGTCCATCGCGAACGCCTACGAGCACCTGCAGCTGGGGCTCGCCGACGTGATCCTCGCCGGCGGCGCCGAATCCTGCGTGCACCCGATCACCCTCGCGTCGTTCAACTCGATGCAGGCGCTCTCGAAGCGCAATGACGACCCGGCCACGGCATCCCGGCCCTACGACGTGAACCGCGACGGCTTCGTCATGGGCGAAGGGGCGGCGACCATCGTGATGGAGACCGAGGAGCACGCGAAGGCCCGCGGCGCGAAGATCTACGCCGAGATCGCCGGCACCGGCGTGACCAGCGACTCGTACCACATCACCGCGCCCGACCCCGAGGGACGCGGTGCCGCACGCGCCGTGTTCGCCGCCCTCGAGCAGGCGGGCGCGTCGGTCGACGACGTCACCCACATCAACGCCCACGCCACCAGCACCCCGGTCGGCGACATCGCCGAGTACAAGGCGCTGCTCGCGGTGTTCGGCGATCGCGTGCACGGCATCCCGCTGTCGGCCACGAAGGCGGCGCACGGGCACCTGCTGGGCGGCACGGGTGCGCTGGAGGCGATCTTCGCCATCCTGGCCGTGCAGAACCGGGTGGCCCCGCCGACGATCAACATCGAGCAGCTCGACCCGGAGATCCCGCTCAGCGTGGGAGGTGAGGCGCAGAAGCTCGGCGATGCGCCGCAGCTGGCGATCTCGAACTCGTTCGGGTTCGGCGGCCACAACGCGGTCGTGGCGATCCGCTCCGTCTAGCGGTACTGCCCCAGTTCCGCCGTGCGCTGGGCGCGCATCTCGAACCACGGGTGCGTGCGCTCCTCGGGACGGTAGAACGCGATCCGGTGCCGCGGCCGGCGTTTCGGTGCGGGCCGGCGCGTCACGAGCACCGTGATCGACTGGGTGATGGTCTTCACCACGGCTCAGCCCACCTTGTGCAGCCAGATCACCGGGCTGTCCTGGCTGGCACGGCGGAACGGCTCGAGCTCGTCGTCCCAGGCCTGGCCGAGCGCGAGCCGCAGTTCGCGGTGCAGCTCGAACGCGTCGGAGCCCGCGGATTCCATGGCGGAGCGGATGCGGTCCTCGGGGATCACCACATTGCCGGCGGTGTCGGTCTGCGCGAAGAAGATGCCGAGATCGGGCGTGTGCATGTAGCGGGACCCGTCGGTGCCGAGCCCGGCGTCCTCGGTGACCTCGTAGCGGAGGTGCTCCCAGCCGCGCAGGGCCGACGCGAGCGCGGCACCCGTTCCGGCTTCGCCCTCCCAGAAGAACTCGGTGCGGGAGGCGCCCTTCAGCACCGGCTGGTCGCGCCAGTCGAAGTTCACGGCGCGCCCGAGGGCACGACCGGCCGCCCACTCGACGTGGGGGCAGAGCGCGCGCGGAGCAGAGTGAACGTAGATCACTCCGCGCGCATGCGCGGTCTTCACTGCAGCCACTTCTCTCTCCATTCGTAGGTGCGACTTCCCCATCGACCTGTGAATGGATGCTGTGGTGCTGTGCGCAATTATGCCTGACGGTCCCGAAAAATCACAACATTGTGATTCACCGGTTATCGAGCCTGTCGAGAGCTATTTCGCGTCGCCGTAGCGTTCCACGACCGAGACGGTGAGGGCGAACTCGACCGGGATGTTTCCGAACAGCAGCCGGCCGGCCTCGCCGGCGGACGCCCGCAGTGCCTCGGCGACGGCAGGTGCGAGAGCGGCCGGGGTGTGCACGATGAGCTCGTCGTGCAGGAAGAACACCAGGTGCGGTCGTTCCGCGAGGCTCTGGCCGTCGGCGCCGAGATCCCAGAGCCGGTGGCGCAGCGACCCGATCCAGCAGAGCGCCCATTCCGCCGCCGTGCCCTGCACGACGAAGTTGCGGGTGAAACGACCCCAGGCGGCCGCCTCGTTCCGGGCGCGCCGAGCCTGCGCGTCGGTGGCGGTCTCGTCGTATCCGGTGGCGTGTCCGCGCGGGGAGCTGCGGCCGAGCCAGGTGCTGACCACCTGTCCCTGCTCGCCCGCGCGCGCGGCCGCCTCGACGTACGACATCGCGGCCGGGAAGGCGCGTTCGATGCGCGGGCGCATGCGCCCCGACTCGCCGGTCGTGCCGCCGTAGATGGCCCCCAGCATCCCGTACTTGGCCTGGGGGCGGGTCTCGACGGCGCCGCTGTCGACCATGCCCTGGTACATGTCGGTGGCGCGTCCGGCACGCGCCATGGCGACGTCGCCGGAGATGGCGGCGAGCACCCGCGGTTCGAGTTGTGCGGCGTCGGCGACGACGAAGGTCCAGCCGGGGTCGGCGATGACGGAGCCGCGCACCGCCTTCGGCAGCTGCAGCGCGCCGCCTCCGTCGGAGGCCCAGCGCCCTGTGACGACACCGCCGGGCACGTAGCTGGGGCGGAACCTGCCGCCCGAGACCCATTGGTCGAGCCAGTTCCAGCCGTTCGCGGTCAGCAGGCGGGCGAGGCGCTTGTACTCCAGCAGAGGCGCGATGACCGGATGCTCGACCTCTTTCAGCTCCCAGGAGCGTGTCGACGTCACCTGCAGCCCGGCGCGCTGCAGGCCTTTCAGCAGTTCGGCGGGGGAATCGGGGTTCAGCGCGGGGTCGTCGATCGCGGCGCGGACCTCGGCGAGCACCGCCTCCATCCGTGCGGGACGGGCTCCCGGCAGCGGCCGTGGCCCGAGCATCTCGGTGAGGATCTGCTCGTGCCGGGCGGCGTCCCACGGCATGCCGGTGAACCGCATCTCGGCCGCGGCGAGGGCGCCGACGCTCTCGGCGGCGAGCAGCAGGTTGAGCTTCCCCGGAACGGGCGCCGCGTCGACGGCCTGGCGCTGCCGTCGCAGCTCGGCGACCGGGTCGGCGTCCGCGGTGGCGGGTTCCAGATCGAACAGGGCGTCCGATGCGACCGGCCGTGTCGGCGTCGGCTCGTCCCACTCGTCAGGCGGCGACTGGGCGAGGGGGGTTCCCGCCGTCGATGTCGACATGCGCAGGATGCGGCGGCAGAGTCGCAGATCGAGGGCGCGCTCCACGCGCGTCCCGGCTTGCAGCAGCGCCGGATACCAGCGCGAGGTGTCGTTCCACACCCACCGGGGTTTGGCCGGCTCCCGTTCCGCCACCCATGCCGCGAGGTCGGCGGGACGGATGACGCTCATCCGCGGGTGCGACGCGGCATCGTCGAGCTCGGTCGCGACGACCCCGTCGGCGACGGAGCGGAGCGCGATGAACACTCCCCCAGTCTCTCCCGCGAGAGCCGGTTGGCAACTCAGGGCGATGGCGCGCCCAGGTTCGCGATGCAGGTGGCGAGCGCGTCCCCGAGGCTCTGACGGTCATCGGCGCTCAGGCCGGACAGCATCCGTGACTCCACGCCGTCGACGACGAGCACTGCCCGGCGCAGCACGTCGCGGCCGATGCCGGTGACCGAGGTGGAGAGGGCGCGTTCTCCTGGGCGCCCGCTCCGTTCGACCAGTCCCCGGTCGACGAGACCCTGCACGAGGGCGCTCATCGACTGGCGGGTGACGAAGGCACGGCGCGCCAGCTCTGCGGCGGAGATGCCGTGCTGCTCGTGCATCAGATGCAGCGCGACGTACTGCGAGACGCCGAGGCCGAGGGGGCGTAGAGCCTCGTCCATGCGACTGTGCAGCTGCGCCTGGGCGCTCTTGAGCAGGTATCCGAGGGCCGGGACGGCATCCATGTCAGTAGCCTGACATAGGTTGTCAATGTCAGGAACCTGACATGAAACGAGAGGAACCCCATGACCGTCACCGGACCCGACTTCATCTCCCTGCAGGTGCGTGACCTGGAACGCGCGGCGACGTTCTACGCCGACACCGTCGGCATCCCCCGTGCCGCCGTCTCGCCGCCCCACGCGGTCGTCTTCGACACCCGGCCGATCACGTTCGCTGTGCGGGATGCCGTGCCCGGCACGCCGCTCGACCCTGCGGTGGCGGGGCGCGGCGTCGCCCTCTGGTTCCACGACCCGGGGGGCCGGGCGCTGCACGCCCGATTGGTCGGGGCGGGGGTCGAGATCACCGGCGAGCCGATCGACGGCCCCTTCGGCTACACGTTCACCTTCGCCGACCCGGACGGCTACCGCATCACCGTGCACGACCGGCTGTCGCCCACCTGAGCGGGCCGGGCCTCAGCCGTGCAGCAGCGACCCGTCGGCGGCGAGCACGTTCTTCTCACCGGCGAGCACCGGGAACGGGAAGCGGTTCTGCTTCGGCGGCAGCGGGCAGTTGAAGGCGTAGCTGAACGCGCACGGCGGCAGCACGGCGCGGTTGAAGTCGAGCGTGATCGTGCCGTCGGCGTTCGGGGCGAGGAACAGGAAGCGGCCAACGCTGTAGGTGGTGTCGCCGTTGGTCGCGTCGGCGAACACCAGCTGCAGGGCGCGGCCCGACTTGAAGGCGGCGATGTCGTACTCGGCGCCGTCGTAGGTGAAGCGGATGCTGCCCGGAACGACCTCCTCCCGGGTGGCGCCGTCGTCTTTGAGGTGCTCGAAACCCATCGTGGTGCCCTCGGGGTTCGGGCTCCACGACGCCGTGATCACCCAGTCCGGGTCGTAGGGGTAGGCGTCGATCCCGCCGAAGTTCTGGATGCCCTCCGACTTCGCGTCCCACACCCGCAGGGCGTAGCCACCGGCCGCCTGGGCGATCACGAACCCGCGCAGGGTGTCGCTGAACACCACCTCGGACGGCTGCGGGTCGTCTTTGCCGCGCACGATCGCCTCGCCGTCGACCAGCTCGCCATCGACGTGGATGCCGTCCGCGGCCGCCGCGGTCACCTTCAGTCCCGACTCACCGGCCGGCAGCGGCGCCCAGAGCCCCGGTACGCCCCACACCGGCTGCTCGGAGTCGATGATCTGCGTGTTCACCAGCGCGAGGCTGCCGAGCGGCTGCACCACCGCCAGTTCGCGGCGCTCGTGGTAGGTCTTCCAGGCTTCGGCTTCGGTCGTCGTGGTGTCGGTCACGCTGTCATTCAACCATCGGCACCCCTGGGGGATTCCGCGACGCGGCGATACCGTGTGGTGTGGCCAACGATCCGAACTGGAACCTCCCCGAACTGCCCTCGTTCACCCTCGAGAGCCCCGATGTGGCGCCGGGCGCGATGCTGCCGACGTGGGCGCGGGCGGCCGGCGCGGGCGGCGAGGACCGCTCCCCCGCGCTCGCCTGGTCGGGGGCGCCCGCCGAGACGAAGAGCTTCGTCGTCACCGTCTACGACCCCGACGCCCCGACCGCGAGCGGCTGGTGGCACTGGGCGGTCGTGAACCTGCCCTCCTCCACCACATCTCTTCCGCAGAACGCCGGCGACCCCGGTGCCGGGCTGCTGCCGGCGGGGGCGGTGACACTGCCCAACGAGTTGCGCGAGGCGCGCTACGGCGGGGCATGGCCGCCGCCCGGCCACGGGGCGCACCGATACTTCTTCACCGTCACCGCGCTCGACGTACCGACTCTCGACCTCCCGGCGGGTGCGACACCCGGGCTCGCCGGATTCCAGGTCTTCGGCCACGCGATCGCGCGAGCCCAATTCCACGCGCTCAGCGAGACCAACGAATAGGCGACGCCGCACGTCTGAGTAGGTAAGGAGGTCCACATGACCGCACAGACCGAGATGACCCGCACCGACGCGAGCGCCGGCATGTCCCGCTGGCTGACCCTCACCATCGCCTCGATCGCGACCGTGATCGGCATCGGCGTGCTGTGGGCGCTCGCGCCCGCCGGGGGCGACTGCTATGTCGCGTATGACATCAACCCGGGAATCCTTCCGGGGCCGCAGCCGTGCGCGGACGGAGGCGAGGGCGCCGCGCTGACCACCGCCGGCATCCTGATCGCATTGCTGGCCGCGATGTTCGTCGTGGCGTTCACGCTCGTGAAGCGCCGCAGGCTGGTGACCTTGATCATCGGCGGAGTCATGCTGCTCGTGCTGCTCGTGGGCCTGCTCGTCACCGTGACCGCGGCCAACCAGCCGGTTCTCTACTACTGACGCGGAAGCGCCCGCCCCCTCCGAGGAGGGGACGGGCGCTCGGGTCGCTCCTCGACCGCCGGGCGCTAGCCCACGGCCGGAGCCGCGGGGCCGTCCGACGACGCCACCGACGACACGGTGTCCGCGCCCTCGGCCTCGTCGAGCACCGGGGCGAGCGACAGC
>JBFWWZ010000072.1:0-8942 GCA_050245915.1 Microbacteriaceae bacterium | reverse complement strand
TGATCATCGGGCGACGCCGGTGCTGCGTGTTCACCCAGCGCCCCACGGTGCGCCGCACCTCCTGCTGGAACCCCTGCTGATCCCGTGTGCCGTTCTGCGACGCCTCGGTGAGGGCATGCACGATCTGCGGGAGGACGTCGTCGAACACGCTCTCGTCTTCAGCGAAACCCCGCGCCTGGATCTCGGGACCCACGATCACGCGGCCGGTCTGCTTGTCGATGGCGACGAAGATCGAGATGAAACCCTCCTCCGCCAGGATGCGCCGGTCTTTGAGGTCGGCATCCGTGATCTCACCGACCGTCGACCCGTCGACGTAGACGTAGCCGAGATCGAGCTGGCCGACGACCGTCGCGTGCCCGTCCCGCAGGTCGACGACGATGCCGTCGTCGCCGATGATCGTGCTCGACTCCGGCACGCCGGTCTCCACCGCGAGCGCGGCGTTCGCGGTGAGGTGGCGGTACTCCCCGTGCACCGGCAGCACATTGCGGGGACGCAGGATGTTGTAGCAGTACAGCAGCTCACCTGCGGCCGCGTGGCCCGAGACATGCACCCTCGCATTGCCCTTGTGCACGACCTTCGCGCCGAGCTTCGTCAGGCCGTTGATCACCCGGTAGACGGCGTTCTCGTTCCCCGGGATCAGGCTCGACGCCAGGATGACCGTGTCGCCCTCGCCGATCTCGATCTGATGCTCCAGGTTCGCCATGCGCGCGAGCACCGCCATCGGCTCGCCCTGCGAGCCGGTGCTCATGTAGACGACCTGGTCGTCGGGCAGGTCGAGCGCCTTCTTCAGGTCGATCAGCACGCCCTCCGGCACCTTCAGGTACCCGAGTTCCGCCGCGATGCCCATGTTGCGGACCATGCTGCGGCCGACGAGCGCGACCTTGCGTCCGTTGGCCTCCGCCGCATCCAGGACCTGCTGAACCCGGTGCACGTGGCTGGAGAAGCTGGCGACGATGACGCGGCGACGCGCCTTCGCGATGACGCTCTCCAGCACCGGGCCGATATCGCGCTCGAGGGCCGTGAAACCGGGGACATCCGCGTTGGTGGAGTCGGGGAGGAACAGGTCGACGCCCTCCTCGCCGAGCCGGGCGAACGCGCGCAGATCGGTGATGCGCTCGTCGAGAGGGAGCTGGTCCATCTTGAAGTCCCCGGTGTGCAGCACCAGGCCGGCGGAGGTGCGGATCGCGACGGCGAGCGCGTCGGGGATCGAGTGGTTCACGGCGATGAACTCGAGGTCGAAAGGCCCGAGCTGCTCTTTCTGCCCTTCGCGCACGTTCAGCGACAGCGGGGTGATGCGGTGCTCTTTGAGCTTCGCCTCGATGAGGGCGAGGGTGAGGGTGGAGCCGATCAGCGGGATGTCCTGGCGCAGCTTCAGCAGGTACGGCACCGCGCCGATGTGGTCTTCGTGCCCGTGCGTGAGGACGATGCCGACGATGTCGTCGAGGCGGTCACGGATGGGCGAGAAGTCGGGCAGGATCAGGTCGACGCCCGGCTGGTGCTCTTCGGGGAACAGCACGCCGCAGTCGACGATCAGGATCTTGCCGTCGATCTCGTACGAGGTCATGTTGCGGCCGACCTCGCCGAGTCCGCCGATCGGGATGACGCGCAGGCTGCCGGCCTCGAGGGCGGGCGGGTCGAAGACGTTGTCCATCAGCGCGTCGTCCCGGCGACCTTCGGCAGCGCACCCCCGGCGGCCGCGTTGCGGTCGGGCCTGAAGTTGGAGAAGTCGACGCCGGGCACGTGGTCGACGAGGGCCAGCTCGTCTTCGATGAGCGCCGCCTCGCTCTCTTCCGGTCCGACGAGGGGCAGGCGGACCCGCGGGCTGGAGATGCGCCCCAGGCCGTGGAGGATGTATTTCGCCGCGACCGTGCCCGGGACGTGCGTCATCGTCGCCCGGACGAGGGGCTCGAGCGCGCGGTGCGCCGCGGTGGCGGTGGCGAGGTCGTTGGAGTTCACCGCGTCGACGATGGTGCGGTACGGCTCGGGGGCGATGTTGGCGGTGACGCCGATGAGGCCGGTCCCGCCGATCGCGAGTGTCGGAAGCGCGTTGGCGTCGTCTCCGGCGAAATAGAGGAGGTCGGTCTGGTTGAGCACCCGGCTGACCTCGCTGAGGTCGCCCTTCGCATCCTTTACCGCCCGGATGTTGGGGTGCTTCGCCGCACGCAGGATCGTCTCGTACTTGATCTCGACGCCGGTGCGCCCGGGGATGTCGTAGAGGATGACCGGCAGGTCGGTCGCATCCGCGATGAGCCGGAAGTGCGTCAGGATGCCCGCCTGGGTCGGCTTGTTGTAGTAGGGCGTGACGATCATGACGCCGTCGGCGCCCGCCTCCTGGCTGTGCTTGTAGAGCTCGATCGCATGCGCGGTCTCGTTGGACCCGCCGCCGGTGATGATCTTCGCGCGGCCGTTGGCGACCTTCTTGGCGACCTCGACGAGCTTCACCTTCTCGGGGTCGGTCAGGGTGCTGGTCTCGCCGGTGGTCCCGGTGACGACGATGCCGTCGGCGCCGTGCGTGACGAGGTGGTCGACGTGCTTCTCGACGTCATCCCAGTGAACTTCGCCCTCGGCCGTGAACGGGGTCACGAGCGCGACGAGCACCTGTCCGAAGGGATTCTCTGGCGTCGACACGCGTTACAGGCTATCGGTTCCCCGTAGCCGCACATCGCCGCTCGCCACCGCCCGGCACAGAGCGAACTGCGCCCACGCGGTCTCGACATCGACCGCGAACCGGTCCCCGCCGAGTCGCGTCCGACTCCAGTGCCGCACGACGTCGTCCCGCTCGGGCACAGGATGCCAGCTCACCTGACCGACGCGGGCGGACACGTGCAGGGGACCCCCGTCATCTTCGATCACGCCGTGAAACGCGAGGGCGCTCACACATGCGAGCCGGCCCTTCACGCGCTGCGCGCGAAGGACCGGGCGCGGGAGCTCCGGCAGACACCACATGCCTTTGCGAACGCGCCAGATCCGGCCGTACATGTAGGCGATGTCGATCTGGCCACGGTGGATGCCGAGGGCGCGCAACTGTGCGGTGGTGGCGAGGCCGTCACACCTATGGAGGGCATCGATCACGGGCTTCACGCGCCCGAGTGTGGACTCTGCCGTGGTGTTCTGCTGCGTACCGCCGACGGTCTGGGGACAACGCGACGCCCGAGTGCCCTGTGGAGACGGGACTCGACGGGGTCGCATGTCTCTGTCGGCCCCTCGGGTTTCGGGGTACCCCGAAACCCGAGGGGCGACGGAGAGACCGGGGCGGCGGTACGGTGGCGGACATGCGCCCAGTGATCGCAGCAGCGTTGGTGCTCGGGGTGACGCTTGCCGGGTGCGCAGCACCCAGCGAGGCGCCATCACCGGCGGCGAGTGCGACCGCCACAGCGACCCAGGATGCGTTCCCGGCCGACGCGGTCCGGTTCGACCCCGAACACGACTACGGGGACCGCTACGCGGACGGCATCCTCCCCGTCGGCGACGAGAAGTGGAGCACGAGCGCCCCGGCGGTCGGCACCGTGTTCCTCTGCCGCGACACGTTCGTTCCGGACGGGCAGGCCGGGGCGCAGAACCGCGGCCCGTGGTTCGTCAACGACAACACGGAGTGGGACATCAGCCTCAAGCCGGCGGTGCAGGGCGAGGTCCTCTGGGAGCCGCAGCTCAGCATCGAGGTGGCGGGCGGCATCCGGACCCTGACCACCAACGACCTGCCCGACCACCCGACAGGAGAGTTCCCCGTCGGCGAGAGCGACCCGGTCAAGGTCTACGACCGCAACCCGAACAGCATCAGCGAGCAGCACCTCGAATACCGGCTGACCGCCGAGCCGGCCTACGGGGAGCCGCTCTGCATGGGCGGCGAAGCCGGCGTCATGCTGACCGGCGTCGCACTGTTCAACGGCTTCGATGCGGGAGGCCGAGATGCCGGCGCGTGGGAGGTGCAGGATGACTGCGACGGCCACCCGCAGAACACCGGCGAGTACCACTACCACACGCTCAGCCGGTGCATCGACGACATCGGCGTCGACACCGTCATCGGGTACGCACTCGACGGGTTCCCGATCACGGGGCCGACGGTCGGGCCGGGGAACATCCTGACGACCGCCGACCTCGACGTCTGCCACGGCATCGTCAGCGACGACATCGGATACCACTACGTGATGACGCAGGACTTCCCGTACTCGGTGTCGTGCTTCCGGGCTCAGCCGACGCGGCCGTAGCTCAGGAAGCGATACCGCACCCCGTTCGACTCCCGCCATTCCGTCGGCTCCGCCACCCAGGACGCGCCGATCGGAGGCGCCCAGGTGTCACCGGGGACGTCGATGTCGAGCTCCGTCACCTCGAGGCCATCAGCGCGATCGATGGTCGCGGCGAACAGCTCCGCTCCCCCGATGATCCAGCCGTCCTCCGGGATCTCGTGCACCACCTCCGCACCCTCCGCGCTCCACGACGGGTCGCGGGTGACGACGATGTTGCGTCGACCCGGCAGGGGCCGGAACCGCGGATCGAGAGCGTCCCAGGTCTTTCGGCCCATGATCACGGTGCCGCCCATGGTGAGTTCTTTGAAGTGCGCCAGATCCGCCGGGACATGCCACGGCATCCCGCCCTCGTAGCCGATGACGCCGCCGCGCGCCTGTGCCCAGATGAGCTTCACACCGCTCAGCTTCACACCGCGACCGCGCCCCGGATCGCCGGATGGTGCTGGTAGTCGAGCACCTCGAAGTCGTCGAGCGTGTAGTCGAACATGCTCGCCGCCTTGCGGATGCGCACCGTCGGCAGCGGGTACGGATCCCGCGTCAGCTGCTCGCTCACCTGCTCGACATGGTTGTCGTAGATGTGGGTGTCGCCGCCCGTCCACACGAAGTCGCCCGGCTCGAGGCCGGTCTGCTGGGCGATCATCATCGTCAGCAGCGCGTAGCTCGCGATGTTGAACGGCACCCCGAGGAACATGTCCGCGCTGCGCTGATAGAGCTGACACGACAGCCTGCCGTCGGCGACATAGAACTGGAACAGGGCGTGGCACGGCGCCAGGGCCATACGCGGGATGTCGGCCGGGTTCCAGGCGGACACGATCAGTCGCCGGGAATCGGGGTTCACCCTGATCTGCTCGATCACCTCGGAGATCTGATCGATCTGCTCCCCCGACGGCGTCGGCCAGGAGCGCCACTGCACCCCGTACACCGGCCCGAGCTCGCCCCGCTCGTCCGCCCACTCGTCCCAGATCGTGACGCCGTGCTCGTGCAGGAAGGCGACATTGCTCTCCCCGCGCAGGAACCACAGCAGCTCGACCGCGATGGATGTGAAGTGCACGCGCTTCGACGTGATCAGCGGGAAGCCCTGCGACAGGTCGTAGCGGATCTGCCGTCCGAAGACGCTGCGGGTGCCCGTCCCGGTGCGGTCCGTCTTGTGCACGCCGTTCTCGAACGTGTCACGCAGGAGGTCCTCGTACGGGTGCGCTGTGGTGGCCGACATCGGGGCGAGCGTAACAGTCGGCAACACAGCCCCGCCGGGCGGCACGCGCGAATACCGTGTCCGCATGCAGGTGGTCGCCGCACTCGTCGGGCTGGTCGCGTTCGCGACCGTGCTCGGGATGCTGTGGCGCGCCTCGCAGGGACGGGCGCGCATCGCATCCGGTCGCATCGAGGGGGTCGCACTCGGCAACCGCGCGACCCTGCTGCAGTTGTCGACCGAGGTCTGCGCCCCGTGCCGCGCCACGGCTCGAGTGCTGCACGACGTCGCCGACGCCGAGGTCAGCCACGTCGAGGTCGACATCGCCGAGCGCCCCGACCTGGTGTCGCGGTTCAACGTGCTGCAGACGCCGACGACGCTGATCCTCGACCGGGACGGTGTCGTGAGGTCGCGCATCGGCGGCGCCGTCCGCCGCGAGATCGTGCTGCGGGAGCTGGAGCGGGTCGCATGAGCGACCGGCAGAGCATCGACCCGCGCGGACCACGCGTGTCGGCGGGCATTACCGCCGTCGTCGTGCTGATCGTCATCGCACTCGCGCTCGGCGGGCTGTTCTGGCCCGCCGTCATCCTGTTCGCGCTTCAGGGCGTCGTCTTCGCCGTGGGCGCCTTCGCCGGCGTGCAGCGGCACCCGTACGGCGTCGTCTTCCGGAAGCTGATCCGTCCGCGGCTGAAGCCCCCGCTCGAACTGGAAGACCCGAAGCCGCCGACCTTCGCGCAAGGCGTCGGCCTGTTCGTCACCGTCGTCGGACTCGGGCTGAGCCTCATCGCGCCGCTCGCCCTGCCGATCGCGGCCGCGGCAGCCTTCGTCGCCGCGTTCCTCAACTCGGTGTTCGACTACTGCCTCGGCTGCCAGATCTATCTGCTTCTCGTCAGGATCAAGGCGATCAGGCCCGCTTAGAGTGGCCTTATGGTCCTCACGAGTGAAGCAACGACGCTGTGGTTCGGTGACCTGACCAGCGGGTCCGGCACGACATCCCTCGACTCCTCCGATGCGGCGGAGTTCCCCGTCACGTGGCAGGCGCGCTCCGAGGGCGTCGTCGGTCACACCAACCCCGAGGAGCTGCTCGGTGCGGCGCACTCGGCCTGCTATTCGATGGCGTTCTCCAACGCGCTCGGCAACGCGGGCCACGCGCCCGAGAGCCTGCAGGTGACCGCGGCGGTCACCTTCCAGCCCGGCGAGGGCATCACGGGCAGCCACCTGCTGGTGAGCGCGAAGATCCCCGGCATCACGGACGAGGAGTTCCAGAAGCTGGCGGAGGACGCGAAGGCGAACTGCCCCGTCTCGAAGGCGCTCGCCGGCATACCGATCACCCTCGAAGCGAGCCTGGCGTGAACGAGGTGTCGGCCTGAAGGTCCTCATCTCCGGTGCCTCCGGACTGATCGGCACCGAGCTCGCCGCGCGGCTGACGGCCCGCGGCGACGATGTGACGCGTCTCGTCCGACGCGACCCGCGCTCGGACGCCGAGATCCGCTGGAACGGCGCCGCCCTCGACCCCTCCATCGTGGACGGGTTCGACGGGGTGGTGAACCTCTCCGGCGCGACCGTCGGCCGCATCCCGTGGACCCCGTCGTACCGGCGCACGCTGGTCGATTCGCGCGTCCGCCCGACCGCGGCGCTCGCGGAGGCGATCGTCGCATCCGCGGCTCCCCCGTCGGTGTTCGTCAGCTCGTCCGCCGTCGGGATCTACGGCGACCGTCCCGGCGAGGTGCTCGATGAGACCTCGGCGACGGGCGAGGGTTTCTTCCCCGCCCTCTGCACCGCGTGGGAGGCGGCGTCGGCGATCGCCGCCGGCACGACGCGGGTGGTGAACCCGCGCACCGCGGTCGTCATCTCGCACGACGGCGGGGCGATGACCCCGATCCGGTTGCTGACCTCGTTCGGGCTGGGGGCCGGCTTCGGGCGCGGCGACCAGTTCTGGCCGTGGATCTCGCTGCACGACGAGGTGTCGGCGCTCATGCACCTGCTGTTCTCGAACCTGACCGGGCCGGTGAACCTGGCGGCTCCGACCCCCGCGACCAGCGATGAGGTCACCGAGGCGTTCGCGCAGGTGCTGCACCGCCCGCACCTGCTGCGGGTGCCGGCGATCGCCGTGAAGGCGCTCGGCGAGGCGGGGTCGCGGCTGCTGCTCGACGACGCCCAGGTCATCCCGGCGAAACTCACCGAGGACGGGTTCGTGTGGGCTCAGCCGACTATCACGGACGCGGTTCGCGCGATCGCCACGGTGCGGTCCTAACCGCGCGATCGCCTGAGGCTCTGCCGCATCGCCCAGCGCGCGCGGCGCCGGTCCCCGCTCGCGTCGTAGGCGAGCCCGAGCCGGTACCAGGTGCGCCAGTTCTCCGGATCCGCCTCGACGGCGGCCTGATACGCGGGGAAGACCTCGTCCGCCGCGGCACGGTCGATGCGCCCGCTCGGCAGCAGCGGCAGCTGCTCCGTCGGGAGCCCTCCCTCGCGCTCGAGACGCTTGCCGAGCCGGTCGGCCCTCACGGTGAACACCAGCTCGGCGGCGAGGGCGCCGGCGGCGATCACCGGGAACACCAGCAGCGCGACGCCGATCGCCACCGCGATGGGCGATCCGACGCCGATCAGCAGCAGGCCGTAGCGCACCGCGAACGCGAGATACAGCGCCAGCAGCGCCGCCATCACGACGACGGCGACGCGGGTGCTCACTCGGGGAACCCCAGGTCGAGCAGCCGGTCGAGGCCGACGACGACTCCGCGGGCGTCGCGTGCGGCGCGCAGGCCCAGCATGATCCCCGCCTCGTAGGAGGCATCCGTGTGCGTATCGTGGATGACCCTCACCGTCTCACCGTCGCCCCCGAACACGACCTCCTGCCGTGCGGACAGTCCGGCATGCCGCAGGCTGTGGATCGGGACGCTCGCGACCTGCTGCCCGCGTGCGCGCTGGTCGGCGTGCGGGGCGGCGACCGGGCCCACCTCGGCGCGGGCCCTGCCGATCAGCTCGGCGGTGCGGATCGCGGTGCCCGACGGCGAGTCGACCTTGCGCGGGTGATGGCTCTCGACGATCTCGATCGAGTCGAACCACGGGGCGGCGAGCACGGCGAATGCGGTGGCGAGAGCCGACCCCATCGAGAAGTTGGGGACGATGACGACGCCGGGTGCGGCATCCTGACCCACCCGGCTCTGCAGGGTGGCGATGCGCTCGGCGGTCCAGCCCGAGGTGCCGACCAGCACCGGGATGCCGCGGTCGAGTGCCGCGTTCACCACGTCGGGCGAGACGGCCGGCACGGTGACATCGACGACGATGTCGGCGCCGTCGATGGCGTCGAGCGGGTCGGAGGATCCGAGGGCGGCGTGCAGCTCGAAATCGTCGGCCTCGTCGATCAGCCGTCGCACCAGGGTGCCCATCCTGCCCGTCGCGCCGACCACGGCGACCCTGCTGACCATGTGCTCCAGCGTAGCCTTGGGGCGTGCCGCGCTTCGTCCCCACCCCTGTCGACGACCCGGTCGCGCAACGAGATCGGAAGAGCG
>JBFWWZ010000071.1:0-9132 GCA_050245915.1 Microbacteriaceae bacterium | reverse complement strand
AAGTCGACCGCCGAGCAGCTCGGGTTCGGGCTCGCCGACCTCTCGCTGATGGCCGAGTCTGGCGCCTTCGTGCTGCACGCGAGCATGACCCTGGAGCGCAAGCTCTTAGTCGGGCATGAGGTGACCGTCCCGGGTCACCCCGCCGAAGGCGTGGTGAGGTTGGCTGCCGCTCGCGCGGCGACCTCGCGCAGCCAGCGATGTCCCGGGTCGCGGTCGTGCACCGGGTGCCACCAGAGCGATTCGATGAGTTCGCCCAGGTCGATCTCGCTGCGGGCGACGACCACGCCGCACTCGGACGCGACCAGCCGGGCGATCCGCGCCGGCATCAGACCGATGCGTTCGCTGCCCGCGACCAGGTGCGGAACAGCGAGGAAGTCCTCGGTGATCACGGTGCTGCGAGGAACGAAGTCGACGTCCCCGAGTGGTCGATCCGGCGAGAGGACGCGCATTCCCGGCTCATAGGGCATGACCCAGGCGCGCTCGGCCATGTCCTTGTGCGTGAGGTGGAGGCCTGACCTGGCTGCATCGACGACGCACACCCACGCGTCGCGGTACAGCTCCGCGTTGGGCACCTGATCAAGCAGTCCCTGCGGAAGCACGAGCGCATCGACCGAGCGGAGCCACTCCTGGGTGTTGCCGAGGAAACGCGCGGTGCTGTGCTCGAACCTCAGCCGCACGCCGGGAGCCTCGCGGCCCACGATGTCGACAAGCTCCTTGCCGAAGATCGGCAGTTGGGCGTCCGAGACGACCACCCGGAAGACACGGTCGGACTCGGCCGGCACGAACTGCTCTTTCGAATCGAACACGCGATCCGCCCAGAAGAGCGCCTGATTCGTGGACTCCAGCAGCCGCTCCGCCATCGGCGTCAGCACGTACACGTTGCCGGTCCTCATCAAGAGGTCGTCTCCGAACTGGCGGCGGAGGCGTCCCAGGGCGGTGCTCAGCGTCGGTTGACTGAGCCCGAGCCGCGCGGCGGCTTTCGTCACGCTGCGCTCCTCCAACAGCGCTTGCAGCGAGGTGAGCAGATTCAGGTCGGCGCGCATGACACGTATCTGACTATCGGAAATGCCGATAGTCAACATTCGCAGTTCGGGATTCCCGATTCGTTGGACCCGCGTCAGCATGCAAGGCACACATCGCGAGCTGCACCGAAGGAGCCTCCGTGTCGGACTTCCACGTCCTCATCGCCGGCGGCGGCATAGGTGGACTCTGTCTTGCCCAGGGCCTGAAGAAGGCCGGAGTCGGCTGCACCGTCTACGAGAGCAACTCCGGCATCGTCCAGGCGGGCTATCGCCTGCATATGAATGCCACCGGAGGCGAGGCCCTGAAGGCGACTCTTCCGGAGAACCTCTACGAGCTGTACCTGCAGGTATCTCGCCGCACGCCGAGGCGCGAGCTGTTCGTGGTGCTCGATCGCCACGGAAAAGAGCTCGGCACGCGTGCGCACATCGGCCCGCCGAATGACGGCGAGCGCCCCCACACGGCGATGAACCGTCGCACGCTACGGCAGATCCTGGCGGCGGGCCTCGGATCGATGCTGGAGTTCGGGCGCACAGTGACCGGGTACACCCTCGAACAGGACAGCGTGCGTCTGATGTTCGCCGACGGGTCGAGCAGGGTCGGGGATGTCCTTGTCGGTGCGGACGGCATCCACTCGCGTGTGCGTAGGCAGTACCTTCCCGACCTCCACGTTCACGACGTGGGTCGCACGGGAGTCTGGTCGACCGCTCCGCTCACCGACGATCTCGCCGAGATCCTGCCGCCCGCCGTGTTCGACGGTTTCGTCGTGGTCGAGTGGGGGAACGGGATGATCTCCGCGCTCGGCGTGTACGACCCGCGCCGCCGGATCTCCGAGGCCGTCGCCGCCCTCGCCCCGGGCGCCGAGATCGACGACGTCGAGCCATACATCATGTTCACCTACGGCAACGGTCTTGGCTCGACCGTCGCCCCCGGCACATTGGACTTCTCCTCGAGCTCCCCCGAGGAGGCGAAGGCGTACCTGCAGACCCTCATGGTCGATGTCCACCCGGGCTTCGCAGCGATCGTCGCTCGACTGGACGTGTCGACGATCGGCCCCAACAACGTGCGCCACCTCGATGTCGCAGATCCGTGGGAGCCGACCCGTGTCACCCTGCTCGGCGATGCGATCCACGCGATGCCGCCGAGCTTCGGCGCCGGGGCGAACTCGGCGCTGCGGGATGCCGCCGCGCTGACCCGCGCCATCAGCGACATGGCGACAGGCTCCCGCAGGATCGCGGATGCCATCGGGGAGTACGAGCGCGAGATGCGCGACGAGGTCTTCCCGATCATGCGAGCCTCCGCAGACCCCGACGTGGCGAACGACGTCCGTCAGAGCACCCACACCACCCGCTGACCCCGGTCGCACCGCATTCGCCCGCGAAAGGCACACGCATGGCCCGCTACGAAGATCTCGAACTGCTCGTCGACGGCAATCTCCTGCGCGGGAGGCTCTTCCTTCCCGAAGCCACTGTCACGCCACCCCCGATCGCGATCCTGCAGGGGGGCCTCGGCGGTCCCGCGGAGTCGTCGTGGGCGATGGGCGCTCCCTTCACCGCGGCGGGGCTGGCGGTCTTCGTCTACGACCACCGAGGCACGGGCTACAGCGACGGCGAGCCGCGCCAGGAGTTCGACCCGTGGAAGCAGTGCCGCGACCTCCGCGACGTCATCACGCATCTCGGCTTCCGCGACGACATCGACTCGACGCGGCTAGCGCTCTGGGGGGTGAGCATCGGCGGAGCGAACTCGATGTTCGTGGCTGCGATGGACCGGCGCGTGTCGGCGGTCGTCAGCATCATCCCGCCGGTGAGCGGCTGGAGCGCGCGCACCCTGCAACCGGCCGACACGCTCGCCGAACTTGAGGCACTCATTCCGGTCGACCGTCGTAACCGGATGGCGGGCGCGCCCGCTGCGACGATCCGCCTGCACGGCGAGCCCGCACCCGGTGACCCCGTCATGTTCAGCGATCACGAGGGCATCGAATTCGTGACCCAGATGATCCACCACCTGCCTAGCTTCAGGAACGAGATCACGATCTCGACCCTGGACTTCCTCTTCGAGATGGAGGTCACCGCCTACGCCGAGCGCATCGCGCAGCCGCTGCTGATGATCCTGGCGTCCGAGGACTCAGTGGCGCCGGTACAGGAGGCGCGAGACATGTTCGAGCGGATGCCGCAGCCCAAAGAGCTCATCGAGTACCCGGGCCAGCACTACGAGATCCTCTCGAACCACTTCCCCGAGATCATCGCCCGCTCGACGGCGTGGCTCGCGCGGACGCTGAAGGCATAGCCTCGTCGTGACCTCCATGCCGCGCACCGAGCGGCTCCCCCCGGGTCTGCTGCTGACCCTCGCACTGCTCGCGGCGATCTCGCCGCTGGCCACGGCGATGTATTTGCCGGCGATGCCGCAGTTGGCCGCAGACCTGGCGACCAGCCCCCAGCAGGCGCAGCTGACTGTGTCGGCGTTCCTCGCCGGGCTCGCCGCAGGCCAGCTCGTGATCGGTCCGATCTCGGATCGGACCGGGCGGCGCACACCGCTGCTGCTCGCCTCCTCGGTGTGTGTCCTGGCATCGGTTGTGTGCACGATCGCCCCCTCGATCGACGTGCTGATCGCGGCTCGCGCCGTGCAGGGGTTCACCGGCGCTGCCGGAGTCGTGCTCGGGCGCGCCGTGATCGCGGACACCGTCACGGGGCCTGCCGCCGCCCGCGCCTTCTCGCTCATGATGACGATCGGCGCAGCCGCTCCTGTCATCGCACCTCTGATCGGCGGCGCCGTGAGCGCAGTGGCCGGCTGGCGCGGCGTCTTCGCCGTACTGACCGGCATCGCCGTAGTGATGGCGGTGTGCTCCGCCGTCTTCGTGAACGAGAGTCTTCCGCCGCAGAAGCGCCACGACACGGCCGCGCTCTCGGGGCTGCGCGAGGTCGCAGGAAGGCTGGGTGAGCGACAGTTCCTCGGCTTCAGTCTGTCGATGGTGCTCTCCTACGCAGCGCTGACGGCCTACGTCGCCGCTTCCCCGTTCGTGCTTCAGGGGGATCTCGGCCTGTCGACTCTGCAATTCTCGATCGTGTTCGCTGTCAACGCCGCGGGGCTGGCATTGGCGGCGTTCATCAACGCTCGCCTCGTCGCCCGCGTCGGGGCGATCCGGCTGCTCGCCGTCGGTATCGCAGCCCAGGCGTTCGCCGCGATGGCTCTGCTGGTCGCGCAGCTCGCCGGTGAGGCGCGCCTGCCAGTGGTGCTCGCGGCCTTCTGGCTGACGGTCGCCGGAATGGGATTCACCGTGGGCAACGCGACCTCGCTCGCCCTCGGTCGCGTCGGCGGCGCATACGGTTCAGGTTCCGCGCTCCTCGGAGCAGGTCAGTTCGCCATCGCCGCACTGATCGCGCCCCTCGTCGGCCTCGGAGGCGGCGCGAGCGTGCTTCCCGCGGCGGTGACCATGACGGTGGTGACTCTCATCGCGGCCCTCGCGCTGTGGAACGCCGGCCGAGGTATTGGGATGGGCAATGTCGTCCATTCGTGATTGCGTCTTGCAGATGCCTCTCGACGCCGCGACCTTGGGCTGACGGGTCAACCGAGAGCTCGTCGAAGGGACCACAACGTGCGGCTATTGATCGTCGGTGCGGGCATCGGCGGACTCTGCGCGGCGATCGCGCTGGCACAGTCCGGCATCGAGGTCGATATCGTCGAGATCGAAGAGGAGAGTCGCGCTCCCGGCATCGGCTTCGGCCTCCGCACGAACGGCATACGCGCCATCCGCACGCTGGGGCTGCTCGACGCGTGCAGCGAGATCGGAACCAGCGGTGCCGGCCTTACCTACTACGACAACGAGGGCCGTCACCTCTGCGACCTGGACTACGAGGCCAGGGCCGAGAGTCCCACCAACCTCAACATGCCCCGGCTCGGTTTCGTCCAGATCGCCACCGCCCGGGCGAAGGAACTCGGCTGCCGGTTCCGCATGGCCACGACCGTCACCGACCTCGAGCAGCATCCCGACGGTGTCGATGTGACATTCAGCAGCAGTGACCACCAGCGCTATGACTTGGTCGTCGGCTACGACGGCATCAACTCGCAGATCCGCACCGACTACTTCGGCACTGAGTTCGGTCCCACCCCGGCCGGAGGCGTGGCGTGGCGGGTCGCGCTGCCCCAGGCACCAGGCATGACCACGACCATGTTCTGCCAGGGTTACGGCGGCAAGATCGTGTTCGCGCCCCTACCCGACGACATGATGTACATGGTGCTCACGGTCGCCGAATCGGGCCGACCCCGCTACGACCCCGCCGAGATGCCACAAGTCATGTACGACCGGGCCCGTGCGCTGATGGGCGAGTCGACCTTCATGGCGGACTCGATCGAGCGCATCCGCGCCGCGACGCACGTCGCCTACACGCCGTACTCGACCGTGTGGGTGCCCTATCCATGGTTCCGCGGCCGAGTGATGATCATGGGCGACGCCGCCCACGCGATGACCTCCTACCTCGGCTCCGGCGCGGCGATGAGTATCGAGGACGGTCTCGTGCTCGCCGAGGAGCTGACGAAGAAGCAGCCGCTCCTCGAAGCGCAGCTGCGATTCATGGCGCGCCGGCTGCCCCGCGTTGGCGCGGTGCACGCCCGATCGATCGAGGCGATGCACGAGGAGTTCGACTCGCTCACGCCGGAGACGCTGCACAGACGTTTCGAGTTCCTTCGGCATGACGAGCCGATTGCGAACGAGTACGCCAACCAGCTCCTCGCTCGCCCCTACTGACCGGCCTGCGCCGCTACGCCCAGCCAGAGAAGAAGAGATAGATGGTGCACACATCGCGACCCACGAACGTGCGGACGCTTGAGATCGACGCGAGCGCGCGGAGCTCGTTCGCGTCGCACCGGGCGGCTGGCGGGGTTCCCGGTCCGGTCGCCGCGTACCCCGACTTCCCCGACATGACCCCGCTGTGGAGCGAGGCGGGCATCACTCTGGCGCGGTCGTACGACTGGGTGTCGCGCCTGGACACCCGCAACAATCCCGAGAGCCTCTTCCCGGATTGGGACGCAGACCCGACGGATCCGGAGAGCTACAACTTCGCCGCAACCGACGAATGGATCGAGTCCGTCCACCGGATCGACGCGGACGTCCTGTTCACGTTCGCGAGCGCCATCCCCCACAACAAGCTTCCGGCTGTGGATGTCGCGACCTACGGTGTCGTGGTCGAGCACATCGTGCGCCACTACGCGCAGGGGTGGGCGAACGGCCCCACTCGGGCGGTGCGCATGTTCGAGTTCGGCGACCAGCCCGACCTCGGCCCCCTCCACTTCGACGGACCCGAGCAGGCCTTCTACGAGATGTACGAGGCGTTCGTGGCGGCCGTCGACAGGGTCGACCCCGGCCTGTCGGTCGGCGGCCCGTCGCTGGCGTTCCCTCTGAACGCGGACGCGGCGTACCGCGAGGGATTCCTCGCCTTCGTGCGTGAGCGGGGTCTGCGGTTGGACTTCTACTCCTACCTCTGGTTCACGGACGCGTCGCGAGACCCGATGGACTTCGGCGTCGTCGCCCGCGAGTTGCGATCCCTCCTCGACGAGTACGGCTTCATCGACACGAGGCTGATGCTGTCGTACTGGAACTACATCGCCGTGCCCACGAACTCCGCGCCTTCGGAGGAGAAGGGCGCCTTCCAGGCCGCAGCCGCCATCTACCTTCAGGACAGCGTCGTCGACGACGCGCTGTTCTTCCGCGCCGACAGCGGCAGAGACCCGCACTACGGATTCATCGACCCGACAGCGATCTGCGACGAGGACGGGCGCCCCGATGAGCGCGCCGCTGCGTTCGCCCTGATCGGTCGGGCGCTGGCAGGTGAGCGACTTTCCGTGACGGGCGGGGACGAGTCGGGTTTCGCCTGTCTCGCCGGCCTCGACGGCGACGTGGTACGCATTCTCATCGCGAACTTCGTCGCGCCTGAGTCGGCCCTCGCTCCCCGCGAGAGCGACGAGTTCCGCTTCCGCATCCCGATCGGCCCGCAGCGGATCGAGCTGGCGTTCAGGCTCGCTCCGCAGCGCGTCGCACTGGCATCCGCCGGGGTCGAGGCGGCGCGGGTCACGGTGACGAACCTGCCGTGGCCCGGCCGCACGGTCGCGATCAGCCAGCACAGCCTCCGCGAGCCTCAGGCGCGCGTGAGCGAAGGAGTCGTGTCGGACTCGGGGATCTTGGATCTCGACCTGCCGATCGCGCCGCAGTCGGTCGTGCTTCTGGAGATCGCGGTCCGATAGCCGCCACGTCCAGAGGCGGTGAAGCGGAGAGCCTGATCGCAGCGGTCCGTGCAACGGCCGGGTGAGACCGGAGTGGCCGGCCCGGGACATCGGAGGTAGCCGTCGGCCCCATCGAGCAGTGGTTCGACACGGCTCCGAGCCGAGTCGGTCGGCTCAAAGGACGCGGCACCGGGTCTGCTCTGAGCGCGCTGTCGCTGGTGTTACACGGGTCAAGCGAGGGTGCGCAGGCGGGGGACGACGTCCTCGGCCATCTGCTCGAGGAACCGAGCCTGGTCGTGGCCGGGGCCGTGGAAGACGAGGTGGTTGAGCCCCGCGTCGACGTAGGGCGTGATCTGGGCGACCGCCTCGTCGGGGTCGCTGGCCACGATCCAGCGCTTGGCGACCTGCTCGATCGGCAACTCGTCAGCGAGCCGCTCCATCTCGGCTGCCGACGACACCGTGTGCTTCTGCTCCGCCGACAGCGACAGAGGCGCCCAGAACCTCGTGTTCTCCAGCGCCGCCTGCGGATCGCGGTCGTAGCTGATCTTGATCTCGATCATCCTGTCGAGGTCCTCGACGCTGCGCCCGGACGCCTCGGCGCCCTCGCGCAGCGCCGGCATGAGCTGCTCGGTGTAGAGCTCCATCCCCTTGCCCGACGTGCAGATGAACCCGTCGCCCGCGCGACCGGCGTACTTCGCCATCTGCGGGCCGCCGGCCGCGATGTAGATCGGCAGCGGCGTGGAGGGCTTGTCGAAGATGGTCGCCCCGACGGTGGTGTAGTGCTGGCCGTCGAAGTCGACGTCGGTCTCCGTCCAGAGCCTGCGCATCAGGTCGATCGCCTCGCGCAGCCGCGCGGAGCGCTCCTTGAACTCCGGCCACTCCCGGCCCGACACCGCGATCTCGTTGAGCGCCTCGCCCGTGCCGACGCCGAGCATGATGCGCCCGGGCGCGAGCAGCGCCATCGTTGCGAAGGCCTGGGCGATGACCGCCGGGTTGTAGCGGAACGTCGGCGTCAGGACGCTCGTCCCGATCATCACCCGCTCGGTCCGCTCGCCCACTGCGGCCATCCACGCCAGCGCGAAGGGCGCGTGCCCGCCGGTCTCGCGCCAGGGAAGGAAGTGGTCGGACGTGACGACGCTGTCGAGCCCCGCCTGCTCGGCCAGCACGGCGTACTCCACGAGGTCGCGCGGGCCGAACTGCTCCGCAGAAGCCTTGTAGCCGAGCCGCAGCGCCATGCGTCGTCCTTCGTGAGCGGACGCCGGCGCCTGCGCGCGACGTCGTCTGGAGGGTTCACCGGTCCTGCCGGTGGCGGGCTCCTCATGCTAGGCCCGCCGCCTGTGCGCCGCGCCCGCGCGGACGCCGCGCACCTCTCGTTGTGGCGGCGTTGATCCGCCGCTCCCACGCGCCGAGGCCTGGCCCGCCGCGGCGCGCGGTGCCACCATGGCTCATGGCCGACGGCGACGAGCGGGTCGTGAAGGGCGGGCAGGAGCTGACCGCCCGTGCCTGGGCGCTCATCGACGACGTCGCCGAGGAGCTCGGCCTCGAGCTGCAGGTCGTGCAGGGCGGCTTCAAGGCCGGCTCCGGCGCTCGAGCATCGGGCAGCACCCACGACGTCGGCGACGTCTTCGACATCCGGTCGAAAACCCTCCCTGCCCACAGGCTCGTCGACGTGGTCGTCGCGTTCCGGCGCCGCAATGTCTGCATGTGGCTGCGCGATCCAGACCACGGATGGACGAAGACCGGCCCCCACCTGCACGGCGTCCTGCGCGACTCGGTGCACGGCCTGTCGACGGGCGCGGCCTGGCAGGTGCAGGACTACGACCGGAAGAACAACGGACTCACCGGCGGCGCCCACGCGGCCGACCCCTTCCCCCGACCCGAGCAGATCCCCTTCCAGCT
>JBFWWZ010000070.1:0-9150 GCA_050245915.1 Microbacteriaceae bacterium | reverse complement strand
CTCATCGACGACCAGCGCGCATAGGAGAGGACGTGCCCTTGATCACCTCGCGTGCAGCCAACGTGGAGTGGCAAGACTCTGGCAACAACCGCTGTGATTCCACCACGTCGTGGTGATCACTGGTTCAGGCGAATCCATTGCAACTCCGTCGTTTGGCTTGCTTGTGGGCGACATCTCCTGGTTCAAATCCCACCGGTACCGCCACGAAAAACCCCTGTTGATCAGGGGTTTCTCTGCGTTCGCAGCACGATCCGTGGCAACTGGCAACAACTCGGCAGCATCACTGTGATCACAGGTCGAACCGGGAGGCTGCTGCGCTGCTTCCCGCCGAGCGGCCAGACGGAGGTCTGATTTCGTGAGGGCCGGGAAAGCACCCGTCCGTATTCCGGGTCGCGGTCAGTACGTGGCGCGACCGCCGCTGGCGTCGAAGACCTGCGCCGTCGTGTAGCTGGCCTCCTCCGAGGCCAGCCACAGCGTGATCGATGCGACCTCCTCCGGCCGAGCGGGGCGAGCCATCGGAGTGCGCCGCAGTCGGTCGGCTTTCAGCGAGTCGCTCAACGCGTCCCAGAGGGGGGTCTCGACGGGACCGGGTGCCACCGAGTTGAGGGTGACACCGGTGGTGGCCACCTCTTTGCCGACGCTCTTGATGAGGGCGACGAGGCCGGCTTTGGATGCGGCGTAGACATGCTCGCCCGCGCTGGCTTCCTTGGCGGCGATCGACGCGACCGCGACCACCCGTCCGAATCCGCGTTCCACCATTGGAGGCAGCGTCGCCTGGATGCCGAGGAAGCACCCCGTCAGGTTGATCTCGAGGACGCGGTTCCAGTCCACGAGGTCCACCTCGGCGGTGGGCACGTGGGGCTGGGAGACTCCGTGGCACAGGAGGAGAGTGTCGATGCTGGCATTCGAACTCTCGACCTCCGCAATGAGCCTGCTCCACGACGTCGGATCGGTCACATCGAGTGCCCGCGACACCACACCGGGATGCGAGAGCAGAGGCTCCGTGACGTCGGTCGCCCATGCGCTGCCGCCGTCGGCGAGCCAGCGTTCGAGCACGGCACGGCCGATCCCGCCCGTCGCCCCGGTGATCAGGCAGGTGCGGCCGGCGAACCGGCCGGATGGCGCCCCGCTCATCGCGCGACGCTCGTCGACGCTCGGACGATGAGCTCGGTCGGCAGCGTGGTCATCGGGGCGGTGACCCCGTCGGTGGCGAGGCGCATATCGAGCAGCGTTCGGACCGCGGCCGTGCCCGCGCCGCGCCACGGTGTGCGGACGGTCGTGAGAGGCGGCACCGCGACGTCATCCAGCCAGATGTCGTCGATGCCGACCACGCTCACCTCGCTCGGGATCGTCACCCCCCGCGCGCGCAGCCCCGACATGAGTCCGAGCGCGATGAGGTCGTTGAACGCCACGACGGCGCCCGCGCCCATGGACAGCACGATGTCCGCGAGCCGCAGGCCCGACTCGTAGGTGGGCTGCGACGGCCCGATCGACATAAATTCGATGCCATGCCGTTCGCAGGCGCGACTCAGCGTCGCGGAGCGCCTCGCGTTAGAGTAGCTGGCCGCGGGACCGGCGAGATAGTGGATGCGATGGTGCCCGAGCGCCGCAAGGTGCTCCACAGCCTGGGCGAGTCCGACATCGTCGAAAGTGACGGCCGCGACATCCGGGACCTCCCGGTTCACGGTCACCGTCGGCACCCGGGCGGCGATCTCGTACACCTCGTCGTCCGACATACGCGGAGAGCCCAGGATGACGGCGTTCACGTGCTCGATGACATCGCCCGCCACGGTCGCCTCATCCTCTGCGCTCTCGTCGAAGTCCCACACGACGAGAGTGCAGTCGTTCCGCCGCGCCTCGTGCTGCGCCCACTTGATGAGGGGTGCGACGACGGGGTTGGCGATGTCGGGCACCGAGATCCCGATCGCCCAGGAGGTCTCGGCCGACCGGTCCCGGCGGGGGGACCGCTCGTAGCCGAGACTCTTCGCCGCGTTCAGCACCCGCTCGAGTGTCGAGGCGTTGACGGCGTGCGGGCGGCTGAGTGCACGCGAGACCGTCGATGGCGAGACGCCTGCCGCCTCGGCGACGTGATCGAGGGTGACCGCTGTCATTGCACGCGAGCCTAGCGGTCCCCGTGGTCGGTTGCAAAGAACTGCATGAAGGCATACAGTTGCAGAATCTTGCAGCAGGAAGCGACGAAGGAGTCGGGATGTCGGAAGTGCCAGCGCCGAGCGCTGACGACTATCGCGCCCTCGGCCGGCGACTCAGCAACTGGGGCAGGTGGGGCATCGATGACGAGCTCGGCACCCTCAATCTGATCGGGGATGCGGAGCGCGTGCGCGCCGCCGGTCTGATCCGCACCGGCACGCACATCGCGCTCGGGTTGCCGCTCGGCGCGGAGGGACCTCAGGGGCCGCACAGCGAGCGCGACAACCTCGTTCACGTCATGACACGGGTGGGCGACACCGTCCCGAGCACCAGCGGATACGTCTTCACCGACGATCTCGTGGTGATGTACCCGCAAGGATCCACGCAGATCGACGGCCTCGCCCACGTCGGATACGACGGCCGCCTCTACAACGACCACCCGCTGTCGACCGTGACCCGTTCCGGTGCGCAGCAGCTCGGGATCGAGGCCATGATCGGCGGGATCCAGGGCCGCGGCGTGCTGCTTGACATCCCGAGATTCCGCCAGACCGATGCGCTGCCGGCCGATGCGGTGATCTCGCCGGACGAGCTCGAGGCGTGCGCGCAGTCGCAGGGCGTCCAGATCGGCCGTGGCGACATCCTGCTCGTTCGCACCGGATGGATGGCCACCTACCTGCGCGACGGTGACGGGGAGCGGTACCTCACACAGGAACCCGGACTGAGCCTGGCCTGCGCGACCTGGCTGCGCGAGCGCGATATCGCCTTCCTCGCCAGCGACAACTACGGGGTCGAGATCGTGCCGGCCGAAGACCCCTCCGTCGACTTCCCGCTGCATTCCGTGCTGATCCGCGATATGGGAATGCCGCTGGGGGAGATGTTCGTTCTCGACGAACTCGCCCGAGACTGCGCAGACGCCCAGCGGTGGGAGTTCTTCTTCTCCTGCCTCCCCCTTCCCATCGTCGGAGGGGTCGGTTCGCCGATAGCGCCGGTCGCGATTCTCTGACCGGGAATCCCTACACCTGGGAATGGCATCCCGCCTTCCTTCCACCGAGAAACAGTCAGACACCCAAGGAGAAGAGTGAAAAACATGAAGAGAGCGCGGACCGCGTTGCTGTTGCTGCCGGTCACCGTCATGCTCGCCCTCGCAGGATGCGCATCGGCCGAGGGCGGCGGCGGAGACGACGACCAGATCGTCGTCGGATACTCCGGCTACACCCTCACCAACCCGTTCTTCGCCGGCCTGGTCAAGGGCCTGGAAGATGGCGCCGACGCCCACGGGTACACCCTCATCACCACGAACTCGAACGGTGACAACAACGCGCAGGTCACCGATGTGCAGAACCTGATCAGCCAGGGCGCCGATTACATCATCATCTGCCCGGGTGACGGCAAGGCCATCGTTCCCGCGGTGAACCAGGCGGTCGACGCCGGGATCCCGGTGCTCGCCATCGCGGACACGATCGACTCGGACAAGCTCGCCACCACGATCACGCCCGACCATGTCGAGATCGGAACGCTCGGGGCGCAGGCTCTGGTCGACTTCCTGACCGACAAGTACGGTGAGCCGCGCGGCAAGATCGTGAACATGCAGGGTGCCGCGGGCGTCCCGGCCACCAACTACCGCGAAGAGGGCTTCCAGGGCGTCATCAGCCAGTACCCCGACATCGAGGTCGTGGCCACTGCCGATGGCGGATTCGACACCGACAAGACCTTCCAGGCTCTGTCGAGCATCCTGCAGGCCCACCCCGATATCGACGCGGTCTTCACCGCCAACGATGGCGAAGCACAGGGTGCGACGAAGGCGATCGAGGCGGCCGGCCTGTTCCACAAGGTCGGCGAAGAGGGTCACATCTTTGTCAACGGCAACGACGCTCCGCCGCCGACGATCGCGGACATCCGCGCAGGCAGGCAGGACGTCAGTGTCAGCCAGCAGCCGATCAAGATGGCGATGGCGGCGATGGACAACATCGCGCTTCTCGCCAGCGGCGAAGAGGTGCCGAAGCTGATCACCTGGCCCGTGCAGGTCATCAGCCTCGAGAACATCGACTCGCCCGAGGTGCTGGAGTACGGCATCTGGGCGGACGAAGTCAGTAACTGAGTGGATACCGGTGCCCGGGGCCGACCGCCCCGGGCACCGGCCTTTCGCCCGCACTCGCGCAGACCCAGGAACCTCATGACTTCTCGTATCGCCGTCGTCGGCGCCGGACTCATCGGCCGACGCCACATCGACCTCATCCAGCGCAACCCCGACACCGAGCTGGCGTCGGTGACGGACCCGCAGAACGGTCCGCCCGACCTGGGGGTCCCGGTCTACGCCGATCTCGGCGAGATGCTCTCGCACGACCGGCCCGACGGGGTGATCCTGGCCACGCCGAACCACCTGCACGCGCAGCAGGTCGCTGCGTGCATCGAGGCCGGTCTGCCGACGCTGGTCGAGAAGCCGGTCACCGACCGGCACGATGACGCACTGCGACTGGCCGCTCTGGCCGAGGACGCCGGTGTACCCGTCCTCGTCGGACACCACCGGCGTCACAGTCCCCTGCTGCAGGCGGCGTCCGCAGCGATCGCGGCGGGGGAGCTCGGCGACATCGTCGCCGTGTCGGGCACGGCCATGTACCACAAGCCCGACGAGTACTTCGAAGCGGGTCCGTGGCGTCGAGAGGCAGGGGGCGGACCGATCCTGGTGAACCTCATCCATGAGGTCGACGACCTCCGGATGCTGTGCGGCGACATCGTCGAGGTCGGTGCCGTGGCGTCGTCGGCCACCCGCGGGTTCGATGTCGAGGACACCGTCGCGATGACGTTCCGGTTCGCAAGCGGTGCGCTCGGCTCGTTCATCCTCTCGGATACGGCCGCGTCCATCCGGTCGTGGGAGAACCTCTCCGGCGAGGACCCCGGCTTCCCCCGGTATGCCGATGCGGATTGCTATGTCGTGAGCGGAACGCGCGGCTCGCTCGAGATGCCCACCATGCGCCTGCGCACCCCGCGAGGCGCGCCGTCGTGGTGGTCCCCGATGGACGAGCGCGTGCTGCCCGTCACCCCCCGCGACCCCCTCGACGCTCAGCTCGAGCACTTCGTCGATCTCATCCGGGGCGGGCGTGATCCATTGGTGACGATCCGGGATGCGGCAGAGACTCTGCGGGTGACGCTGGCCATCGCGGCGGCGGCTCACCCGTCGCTCGCGCCGGAGGCGGGAGCACGTCGATGACGACATCTCGCCGCGTTCTCGTCGTGAACGGCCCGAATCTCAACCTGCTCGGCGAGCGGGAGCCCGGCCTGTACGGCCGAGCGACGCTTCTCGACGTCGAGGAGTCGGTCACCTCCCTTGCCCGCGAGCTCGGGTGGGAGGCGAGCTTCGTTCAGAGCAACCACGAGGGGGTGTTGATCGACCACATCCAGGAGGTGCGGCGGTCGGTCACCGGCATCATCATCAACGCCGGGGGACTGACGCATACCTCCGTGAGTCTGCGCGACGCCCTGACCGCGGCCCGCGCCCCCTTCATCGAGGTGCATGTCACGAACGTGCATGCTCGCGAGGAGTTCCGGCACCATTCCTTCCTCTCGCCGGTGGCCGCCGCTGTCATCGTGGGCGCCGGCATCCACGGCTACGAGCTGGCTCTGCGCCACCTCGATCACCTCGAGAGGTCGAGCCGCGAGTGACCGTCTTGACGGCGCCCCACCCAGCCTCTAATGTACGAACTAGTTACTACCTATACCGAGAGTGGGAACGTGTCGACGACGACGGGTACCGGCAGCACGACGTGCCGGATCGCCGCGCTCTCGCATGCAGAGGCCCCCGCATGAGCCGTTACACCGTGGGCTTGCTCGGCGAAGGCATCCGCGGATCGCTCACGCCTCCCATGCACCTCGCCGAGGCCGAGGTGCTCGGCCTGGAGTACGAGTACCGGGTGCTCGACCTGCTCGAGACCGGTCAGGCGGCGGCCGAGACCCCCGACATCGTGCGGCGCGCACGGGATGACGGATTCGCCGCGCTCAACATCACCCACCCGTGCAAGCAGCTGGTGATCCCGGTGCTCGACGAGCTCAGTCCCGAGGCAGCGCGCCTCGAGGCGGTCAACCTCGTCCTCTTTCAGGACGGACGCATGATCGGCCACAACACGGATTGGACCGGCTTCCAGTCCGCGCTCGTGGAGGGGCTTCCCGGCGCACGCCTGGATCACGTCGTGCAGGTCGGCACGGGTGGAGCGGGCGCCGCCACCGCCTACGCCCTCCTCAGCGTCGGGGTCGATCACCTCGTCGTGACCGACCGCGATCTCGACCGCGCCCATGCCGTCGCCGCCAAGTACGCATCCTGGTTCCCCGATCAGGTCATCTCGGTGCACGGCGGAGATGACCTCGCCCGCCAGCTCGCGGCGGCAGCCGGTGTCGTGAACGCGACCCCGGTGGGCATGGCGCGACACCCCGGCGTCGCGATCGAGGTCTCCGCTCTCGCCCCTGAGGCGTGGGTGGCTGACATCGTCTATCGGCCCATCGAGACCGAGTTGCTGCGGCGCGCACGGGCGGCAGGGCACCAGGTGCTCGACGGGGGCCGGATGGCGGTGGGGCAGGCGGCCGACAGCATCCGGTTGATCACCGGGCTCGAGCCGGACGCCGACCGCATGCGCACCCATTTCCTGCGGCTCCTGGCCGAGCAGGGCCCCTCGTCGAACGAGGAGGCGATCGCGTGAAGTCCTCCATCGCCACGGTCTGCATCAGCGGTTCGCTCCGCGAGAAGCTCACCGCCATCTCCCGCGCCGGCTTCGACGGCTACGAGCTGTTCGAGAACGACTTCGTCACCAGCTCGCTGTCAGCCGAGGACGTGCGCGAGCGGTCGGCCGATCTCGGGCTGACCCTCGATCTGTATCAGCCGTTCCGCGACGTCGAAGGCACGACTCCCGAGCGCTTCGCTGCCTCGCTCGAGCGAGCACGGCACAAGTTCCAGCTGATGCACCGGCTCGGCGTCGACACGATGCTCGTCTGCTCCAACGTCGGGACCGCGACGATCGACGACGACGCTCTCGCCGCTGAGCAATTGAACGCGCTCGCGGACGTCGCCGCCGACCACGGGGTGAGGATCGCCTACGAGGCGCTGGCATGGGGGCGGTACGTGTCGACCTACGACCACTCGTGGCGCCTGGTCGAAGCCGCCGACCACCCGGCGCTCGGGATCTGCCTGGACAGCTTCCACATCCTGTCTCGCGGCAGCGATCTGACGACCATCGCCGAGATCCCGGCCGAGAAGCTGTTCTTCGTCCAGCTGGCCGACGCCCCCGCGATGAACTTGGATGTGCTCAGCTGGAGCAGGCACCATCGGCTGTTCCCCGGCGAGGGCGACTGGGATCTCGCCGCGTTCGTGAAGCGGGTGCTCGAGGCCGGATACCGCGGACCGCTGTCGCTCGAGGTGTTCAACGACGTGTTCCGGCAGGGTGAACCGTCGGTCACGGCGCGGGATGCGCGGAGGTCGCTGCTCGTCCTCGAGAATGAGGTCCGACGGCTTGCCGTCACCGCCGACGTCGACCTGCTCGACGTGCCCGCGGCAGAGCCGCCTCACGGTTTCGGCTTCGTCGAGCTGCAGCCGGGCGAAGGGGACGCCGTCCCGGAGATGCTCGCCCTGCTCGGCTTCCGCGGTCGCGGGCATCATCGCCGCAAGAACGTCGAGCTCTGGGAGCAGGGCACGGCGCGCGTCATCGTGAACAACGAACTCGAAGGACGCGAGGCGCGGCTGGCGGCGGTCGGGGTCGAGGTCGCGGATGTCGCCAAGGCCTCTGCGCGTGCCCAGGCTCTCAAGACACGCCGGGTCGCCCGCGATCAGCAACCCGACGAGGAGACGCTGGGCGCGATCGAAGCGCCCGACGGCACCGAGTTCTACTTCACGCCACTGGCCGGCGACGCGACCTGGCACGACGAGTTCGAGTCTCCCGCCACCGGCGCAGCCGACGCCGGGGTCGTCGGGATCGACCACCTCGCGCTGGTGCAACCGTGGCAGCGCATGGACGAGGCGGCACTGTTCTACCGCAGCATCCTCGGCCTCGAGATCGATGATGGCCAGGACCTGCTCAGCGAGAGCGGCCTCATCCGCAGCCGCGCGCTCGTCTCGAAGGACCGGGGCATCCGTCTCGCCGTCAACGTGGTTCCGGTGCACGCGCCTGCCGGATCCTCCTTTCCCAACCACATCGCGCTGTCGACCGACGACATCCTGGCCACGACGGGCACGCTCCTCGAGCGCGGCCTCGAGCTGCTGCGCATGCCCGACAACTACTACGACGACCTCGCTGCGCGATTCGGCCTCGAGCCCGCGCGCGTCGACGAGTTACGCGCGCACAGAGTGCTCTATGACCGGGATGCCGACGGCGGCTTCCTGCACGCCTACACCCCGCCCATCGGCCAGGTGTACTTCGAGCTCGTCGAACGCCAACCGGGCTACGACGGATACGGTGCGCCGAACGCATCGGTCCGCCTCGCCGCGATGCGCGTCGACCCCATCGTGCGGAGGGTCCCATGACTCTTCGACGCGTCTGCCTCACCACCCGTCGGCAGACGACTCCACGCCCGCACCACGGGCAGCACTCCCCATCCGCTCATCCCAGACGTACCGTCAGGTACGAAAAGACAAGGAATCGATGATGACTCCCCTCTCCACCCGGTCGCGTGCTCATCGCGGCGCCCTCGCGTTCGTCCTCACCGCCTCGGTGGTGACAGCGCTCGCCGGTTGCGCATCGGCCGAGGGCGGCGGCTCCGGCGACGATGACGAAGTCGTGGTCGGATACTCCGGCTACACCCTCACCAACCCGTACTTCGCCGGCCTGATTAAAGGCCTCGAGAACGGTGCCGAGGAGCACGGATTCACGCTGCTGCAGGCCAACTCCAACGGCGACAACAACGTCCAGGTCAGCGACATCCAGAACCTGGTGGCGCAGGGCGCTGACTACATCGTCATCAGCCCCGCCGACGCGTCGGCGATCGTTCCCGCGGTCGAGCAGGCGAAGGCGGACGGAGCCGTCG
>JBFWWZ010000069.1:0-9688 GCA_050245915.1 Microbacteriaceae bacterium | reverse complement strand
CAACGACGTCGGCGACTCCGGCCAGGCGCAAGACCTGGAGAGCGCCCTCGACGACGCGCAGGAGGCGATCTTCCGTTCGGTGTCGACGGCGCCGCTGGTGGCGATCCTGCGCGATCCCGGCGAGACGGGTCCGGCACCCGTCGTCGACCGTGCGAACTTCGACACCGAAGCCCTGGTGAGCGCCGACCTGCGCGCCGCGGTTCTCGAGGGCGGGGACGCGGTGTCGTGGCAATCGGTCGGCATCGACGACGATGGCGAGCCGGGCGGCGGGCCGGGGCTCATCACCGGCGCCCTGCTCGACGTGCAGGCGCAGGGATACCAGCTCTACTTCGTCTACGACCTCTCCGACGTGCAGCAGACCCTCGACTTCGTCCAGCGGACCCTCGTGCTCGGCGGACTCGCGCTGCTCATCCTCATCGGCGCCGTCGCCTACGTGGTGGTGCGACTGGTGGTCGGCCCGGTGCGGATCGCCGCCGAGACCAGCGAGAAGCTCGCCGCCGGTCAGCTCGACGAGCGCCTCCCCGAGCGCGGGGACGACGAGCTGGCCACGCTGGCGCGTTCGTTCAACCGCATGGCCGACTCGCTGCAGCGGCAGATCCGCCAGCTCGCCGACCTCTCGCGCGTGCAGCAGCGCTTCGTCAGCGACGTCTCCCACGAGCTGCGCACCCCGCTGACCACGATCCGCCTCGCGGGCGAAGTGCTCTACGACCAGCGCGACGACTTCCCTCCCGCGACGAAGCGCACCACGGAGCTGCTGCACGCGCAGACGGCGCGGTTCGAGGTGCTGCTCGCCGACCTGCTCGAGATGAGCCGGTACGACGCCGGCGCCGTGCAGCTGGAGGTGGAGCCGACGAACCTGGTGCGGCTGGTCGAGGATGCCATCGAGGCCGTGATGCCGCTCGCCGAAGAGAAGCACACCGAGGTGCGCCTCGTCGCCCCCGGCGGGTATTTCGAGGCCGAGGTCGACGGCCGCCGCATCCGCCGCATCCTGCAGAACCTGCTCGGCAACGCGATCGACCACGGCGACGGCAAGCCGATCGTCGTCTACGTCGACAGCGACGCGGATGCGGTGGCGATCGCCGTGCGCGACTACGGCGTCGGTCTCGAGCCCGCCGACATGTCCCGCGTCTTCGACCGGTTCTGGCGTGCCGACCCGTCGCGGCAGCGCAGCACCGGCGGCACCGGTCTCGGCCTCGCGATCTCGCAGGAGGATGCCATCATCCATGGCGGGGAACTGGATGTCTGGTCCGAACCGGGTCGGGGCAGCTGCTTCCGGCTCACGATCCCGCGCCACCGCGGGGAGCTGATCGGGCAGTCGCCACTTGCGCTCCCGCCCGACGACCTGCTCGACCTCGCCGAACTGGGGGCGCCGGCATGAGGCGATGGATGACGCGGCTCGCCGCCCTGGCAGCGCTCGCCCTGCTGGCGGGCTGTGTCAGCATCCCGACCGGAGGTGGCGTCACGACCACCCAGGTGGATGCGGAGGGTCCCGAGAACCCGCTGCTCAGCCTGCCGAACGGGCCCGCCGAGGACGCCAGCCCGGAGGAGATCGTCGCCGAGTTCCTGCGCGCGGGTCGCGGGCCGCAGGAGAACTACAAGGTGGCCCGCGAGTTCCTCACCGACGACTTCCGCTCCGCCTGGATCCCCGGAGCCCGCACCCTGATCAGCTCGACGCCGATCGAACCGGTGGCGCTCGCCGACAACACCTGGTCGGTCAGCATCTCGGCGACGGCCTCCGTCGACAACCAGGGCCGCTACCAGGCGGCGTCGCCGGCCGAAGGGTACGACCTCGCCTTCGGCCTGGTGCAGAACGCGGAGGGCCAGTGGCGCATCAGCTCCGCCCCCGACGGCACAGTGCTCTCGCCCAACCGGTTCTCCTCGATCTATGCGCCGTTCGAGGTGTACTTCTTCGACCCCAGCTTCGACTTCCTGGTGCCCGATCTGCGCTGGTTCCGCGCCGGGACCACGGCGGCCGCCCGCGTCGTGGACGCCCTCCTGGCCGGGCCGGACGAGCGGCTCGGCAGCGGCGCGCTGTTCTCGGCGTTCCCGCCCGGCACGGAGCAGAACGGGGACATCGTGCTCGATTCCGGCACGGCGACGGTCCCGCTGACCTCCGACGTGAACGCGGGCGGCGCAGCCGTCCACCGCCGCATGCAGCAGCAGCTGCTTCAGAGCCTGCGCTCCGTCGCGTCGGTGCGCGAGATCGAGATCACCGTCAATGGCTTCACCCTGCAGATCCCGGAGGGTGGCACCCCGCCCGAGAGCACCTACCTGGTGGGCAACGATCCGATCGGCGCGTCGCCCGAGGGTCAGGTGGGGGTGCTGAGCGGCGGCAGCGTCACCCCCCTGCCCGGCATCGGGCGGGCGGCGGATGCGCTGGGCGGCACCGGCGGATCGATCGTCTCGCGCGACCGCGACGCGATCGTTCTGCTCAGCGACGCGGGGGTGAGCGTGGTCCGCTCCGGGCAGGACCCCGCCGTGATCGACGGGCGGAGCGGCCTCATCGTCCCGTCGCTCGACCCGCTCGGCTACACCTGGAGCGTTCCGGCCGGTTCCCCGGATGCCCTGCAGGCCATCGGGTCCGACGGCACCATCCACGGCGTGCCCGGCTTGCCGGAGGACGCGAGTGTCATCTCGCTCGACGTCTCCCGCGACGGCGCACGCGTGCTCGCGGCGTTGCAGAGCGCGAGCGGCCCGCGGCTGGTGGTGCTGGGCGTCCAGCGTGACGCCGACCTCGTGCCGACCGCCCTCATCACCCCGCTCGACCTGCCCATCGGAGATGCTCCGCTTCTCGACGCCGCCTGGGTGGACGGCGTCACGGTCGTCGCGCTGACTGCCCTCGGGACGGACACCGCCGTCGACACCTACGACATCGGCGGGCAGTCCGCGAGCCGGGGCGAGCTCACCGGTGGGCGCGTCATCGTCGGCGGGAACACCGTCGAAGGCATCCGGGTGCTGACCGCAGACGGCGCGGTGATGCGACCGGGCGGCGGGGACAGCTGGCAGGACACCGGGATCGACGCCTCCTTCCTGGTCACACAGCTGTAGGAGCCGTCCACAGGTTCGCCCATCGCCTCGGGCACGGATCGCGTCTCGCACAGGATCGGGGGATGATCCGCGACGCCGTGCTCGACACACTGGCCGTGCTGCTGCCCGTCGAGTGCGCCGGCTGCGGGGCGCCGGATCGCGCGCTGTGCACCGCCTGTCGCGCGCGACTCGAGCCGGAGGTCTCATCGCGGCTCGTCGCGCCCGACCTGCGGGTGTGGTCGGGGCTCGAGTACGACGGCGTGGCGCGAGCGGTGATGCTCGCGCTCAAGACAGACGGGCGGGCGGACGCCGGGCGGTTCCTGGCGCCGGCGCTGGCGGCGGCGGTCGTGGCGGCGGCACCTGTTCCCGACGGCATCTCGGTGGTCGCGGTCCCGGGCACGCGAGCCGGATACCGCCGGCGCGGGTACGACCCGGTGCGCGTGCTGCTGGCGCGCGCCGGGCTCGGGTCGCTGCGGGTGTTCGCGCCGGCGCGTCCCCATCGCGCCCAGAAGCTGCTCGCCGTGGGGGATCGGCAGACGAACCTGCGCGGCGCCTTCCGCGTGCGGCGCACGGTGGCCGGCCGCCGCATCCTGATCGTGGATGACGTGGTCACCTCGGGCGCGACCCTGCGCGAGGTCGCACGGGTGCTGCGCGAGGGCGGCGCGCAGGTGGTCGGTGCGGCCGTCGCGGCGTCCACGCCGAAGCTCTATGGGCATCCACAGTTACCGATCCGTGACTTCCCGGGGTAGCGGGACTACGGTTGCGGCAAAGGCGTCGGAAACCGCCTCACCCGGAGAGCGGAACGACGCTGAATCGAAGGGGAGGGTGTGCCATGGACATCACGATCACCGGACGCGGAGTGGGGATCCCGGACCGGTTCGAGGACTACGCCACCGAGAAGGCCGACAAGATCGCCCAGCTCGCGCCCAAGGCTCTCGCTCTCGAGATCAAGCTCATTCGTCACCACGAGACGAACGGCAGCTCGGGTGATGATCGTGTGGAACTGACCCTCATCGGCCCCGGCCCGATCGTGCGCGCCGAGGCCAGCGCCGGCGACAAGTACGCCGCATTCGACATGGCGCTCGACAAGATGCTGGAGCGCATCCGGCAGGCGAAGGATCGCAAGAAGGTGCACCGCGGGCAGCACCGGCCCGTCTCGCTGCAGGAGGCGACCTCGAACGGGCGGGTGATGGATGTCGTGCCCGCCTCCGCGGACGTCATCGAGGCCGTGTCCACCGGCTCCATCCCGACCGCCGTCGAGGAGGAGAAGGACTGGAGCCCGGTCGTCATCCGCCAGAAGGTGTTCCCGGCGGTGCGGATGACGCAGGAGGACGCGGTCGACCACATGGAGCTCGTCGGCCACGACTTCTTCCTCTTCATCGACGCCACCACCGACCGCCCGTCGGTGGTTTACCGGCGCGCCAACTGGAATTACGGCGTCATCGGACTCGAGGAACCCGCCGACGAGCTGGCGGCCGCACGCAGCCGGCGCTAGCGGCTCGCGCCGGCGAGCGGGATCGTCCAGGCGGCGAGGTTGCAGACCGTGCCGGTGCCGTCGCGCACCACCAGGTACCACGGACCGGGTGCGGTCGTCACGAACGTCGATGTGATCGAGATGTCGTTGCCCTGGTAGACGCCGGCCGTCGCCGTGCTGGCGGAGGACATCGGGACGGAGTCAGGCGGAGTGGTGCCGCACGACGTCGACGGCGTCCAGGTGGCCGGTGCCACGACGAAGAGCGGCGAGTTGAAGTGGTAGCCCCAGACCCCGAGCAGATGCCAGCCGACGGTGATCGTGGTCGTGCCGTTCGCGCTCACGACGGCGAAGCTGCGCGGCGAGACCGCGATCATCTCGCTCGCGCCGTAGCGGAGAGTCACATCCCGCTGGATCGAGCCCGTGACGATGACCGGCGCCGCGACGTCGACGTCGAAGGGGGGCGGAGTCGGTTCGTCTTCGTCGCCGTGATCGCCGATCATGTCGTCGGTCTGCTCATCGGCCGGCTCGCCGAGGTCGGGCGCGGGCTGCGCGCCGCTGGTCGTCGTCGGCTCGGGGGTCGCCGAAAAGGTCGGACCTCCGGAGGGATTCTGATCGGAGGACGCCTCGCCGGTGTCGGCGGCTGAGCATCCCGCCAGCAGCAGGGACAGTCCCACCACGATCGCCCACCCGGTCTCGCGTCTCATGAAGCTGAGTCTAGTTCATGCCCTTGCGTCGCGGGGCAACGATCCGGATGCGGTGCCCTGTTCGCTAGCCGAGAATCCCCAGGTCAGCGCCTATAGGCTGTAACGCGCCGGTAACGGCGGGCGTCAGCATGCGCCGGACAACCTGAGGAGTGCATCCGTGGCCAACGTTCTCGAGAAGGTCCTGCGCGTCGGGGAGGGCCGCCTGCTGCGGCGTCTCAAGAACTACGCGGACGCCGTGAACCACCTCGAGGAGAGCTTCGAAGAGCTCACCGACGACGAGCTCCGCGACGAGACGGTCAGCCTGCGTGAACGCCACGCCAACGGCGAATCGCTGGACGATCTGCTGCCGGAGGCGTTCGCGGCGGTCCGCGAGGCATCCAAGCGCACCCTCGGCCTGCGCCACTTCGACGTGCAGCTCATGGGCGGCGCCGCCCTGCACCTCGGCAACATCGCCGAGATGAAGACCGGTGAGGGCAAGACCCTCGTCGCGACCACCGCCGCCTACCTCAACGCGATCAGCGGCAAAGGCGTGCACGTCATCACCGTCAACGACTACCTGGCCAGCTACCAGTCCGAGTTGATGGGCCGCGTCTACCGCGCACTCGGGATGACGACGGGCGTCATCCTCGCCGGCCAGACCCCCGCAGAGCGCCGCGAGCAGTACGCCGCCGACATCACCTACGGCACGAACAACGAGTTCGGCTTCGACTACCTGCGCGACAACATGGCCTGGCAGGCGCAGGACATGGTGCAGCGCGGCCACCACTTCGCCATCGTCGACGAGGTCGACTCGATCCTCATCGACGAGGCCCGCACCCCGCTGATCATCTCCGGCCCGTCCTCCGGCGAGGCGAACCGCTGGTTCGGGGAGTTCGCCAACGTCGCCAACCGCCTCATCGAGGGCGAGGACTACGAGGTCGACGAGAAGAAGCGCACCGTCGGCGTGCTCGAGCCCGGCATCGAGAAGGTCGAGGACTACCTCGGCATCGACAACCTGTACGAGTCGGCGAACACCCCGCTGATCTCGTTCCTCAACAACTCGATCAAGGCGCGCGCGCTGTTCAAGCGCGACAAGGACTACGTCGTGATGAACGGCGAGGTGCTGATCGTCGACGAGCACACCGGCCGCATCCTGGTCGGCCGTCGCTACAACGAGGGCATCCACCAGGCGATCGAGGCGAAAGAGGGCGTTCAGGTCAAGGCCGAGAACCAGACCCTCGCGACCGTCACGCTGCAGAACTACTTCCGCCTGTACGAGAAGCTCTCCGGCATGACCGGTACCGCCGAGACCGAGGCGGCCGAGTTCATGTCGACCTACAGGCTCGGCGTCGTCCCCATCCCGACGAACAAGCCGATGATCCGCAAAGACCAGCCCGACCTGGTCTACAAGAGCGAAACCGGCAAATTCGACCAGGTCGTCGAAGACATCGTCGAGCGGCACCGCACCGGCCAGCCCGTGCTCGTCGGAACCACCAGCGTCGAGAAGTCGGAGTACCTCAGCCGACTGCTCGCGAAGCGCGGCGTCAAGCACGAGGTGCTGAACGCGAAGAACCACGCGCGTGAGGCCGCGATCATCGCGCAGGCCGGTCAGCTGAACGCGGTCACCGTCGCCACCAACATGGCCGGCCGCGGTACCGACATCATGCTCGGCGGCAACGCCGAGTTCCTCGCCGTCGCGCAGATGCACGACAAGGGCCTCAGCCCGGTCGACACCCCCGACGAGTACGAGGCCGCCTGGGACGGCGTGTTCGCCTCGGTGAAGGCGCACGTCGAGCAGGAGGCCGCGAAGGTGGTCGCCGCCGGCGGACTGTACGTGCTCGGCACCGAGCGTCACGAGTCCCGCCGCATCGACAACCAGCTGCGCGGACGTTCCGGCCGTCAGGGCGACCCGGGCGAGAGCCGCTTCTACCTGTCGCTCGAAGACGACCTGATGCGCCTGTTCAACGCCGGTGCCGCCGAGGCCCTCATGGGCCGCGCGCCTGCGGACATGGCGATCGAGTCGAAGACGGTGTCGCGCGCGATCCGCTCGGCGCAGTCGCAGGTCGAGTCGCGCAACGCGGAGATCCGCAAGAACGTCCTCAAGTACGACGATGTCTTGAACCGCCAGCGCGAGGCGATCTACAGCGACCGCCGCCACATCCTGGAGGGTGACGACCTGCACGATCGCGTGCAGAAGTTCCTCGACGACGTGATCAGCGAGGTCATCGACGAGCACACCGGTGACACCCAGAGCGACGAGTGGGACCTCGACGCCCTCTGGACCGAGCTGCGCACCCTCTATCCGGTGTCGATCACGATCGACGAGGTGATCAGCGAGGTCGGCAACAGGGGCCGGCTGAGCGCGAAGCGCCTGCGCGAAGAGGTGCTGTCGGATGCCAGGCTCGCCTACCAGCGGCGCGAGACGTCCCTGGGCACCCAGGCGATGCGCGAGCTGGAGCGCCGTGTGGTGCTCTCGGTCATCGACCGGCGCTGGCGCGACCACCTCTACGAGATGGACTACCTGAAAGACGGCATCGGCCTGCGTGCGATGGCGCAGCGCGACCCGCTGGTCGAGTACCAGCGCGAGGGGTTCGCGCTGTACCAGAACATGATGGGCGCGATCCGCGAGGAGTCGGTCGGGTTCCTGTTCAACCTCGAGGTCGAGGTCACCGGGGGCGGCGACGGCGTCGCGGCCCGTGGCCTCGGCGAGTCGGGCAGCCCCGCCCAGGGCCTGTCGTACTCGGCTCCGTCGGCCGACGCCCAGGGCGAGGTCGAGGTGCGCAACCAGCGCGGCCAGCTCGAGCAGGCGGCGACCCGTCTCGCCCAGCAGCAGCAGGCGGCGCAGGCCGCGGCGGCTCTCGGGCAGCAGGGTCAGCAGGCTCCGCAGCAGGGCGGGATGCGTCCGTCGCAGCCGCAGCAGGGCGCCGCGCGCGGGGCCTTCGGTCAGCGCACCGACGGCGGCGAGCAGGCTCCGATGAACCGGGCGCAGCGCCGGGCGCAGGAGAAGCGCCGCTAGCCTCCCTACGGGTGTAGCGTCGCGCTATGCCCGAGACGTTCCCGTACGGCGTCGCGAGCGGCGATGTGACCCACGACTCCGTGGTGCTCTGGACCAAGACGGCGCCGGGCGCCGAGGTGACGTGGTCGTGCGGGGATCAGAGCGGAACGGCGCGCGGTGACGAGGTCACCGGTTCCGTGCACGTGGCGGTCTCGGGTCTGGAGCCCGGGGTGCAGTACCCGTACCGGTTCGACGCGGGCGGGGACGCATCCACCGGTGGCGTCTTCAGGACGATCCCGGTCGACCGTCCGGTGCGGTTCGCGGTGGTGTCGTGCGCGAAGCACAACTCCGGCTTCTTCAACGCCTACCGGACCGTCGCGAACATGGACGACCTCGATTTCGTGCTGCATCTCGGCGACTACATCTACGAGGCGGCGGAGGTTCCGACCGGCAAGCAGACGAAGGGCGCCGACATCGGGCGACCGATGGAGCCGCTCGGCGACTGCATGACCCGGGACGATTACGACACCCGCTACGCGCTCTACCGTCGCGACGCCGACCTGCAGCTGCTGCACTCCCGGCACGCGATGATGGCGACGATCGACGACCACGAGCTGTCGGACAATGCGTGGAAGGGCGGCGCCCAGGAGCACGACGACGCGGTCGACGGCCCGTGGGCCGACCGGGTGGCGGCGGCGATGGGGGTCTGGCACGACTGGATGCCGACCATGCGGCAGCCGGCGCACGGCGACCCGGTCTGGCAGCTGATCGATCTCGGGGAGTCGGGACGCATCCTGTTGTGCGAGACGCGGCTGAACCGATCGAACCCGGACGACCCGGAATCGGAGCAGAAGAGCGCACTCGGGCTGGAGCAGCGGGCGTGGGCACTCGACGTTCTCGCGCAGAAGCACGACGGCTGGACGATGCTGGCGGTGCCGTCGATGCTCTCCGACCTGGACAAGGCCATCGGGGACGGGGAGGCGCTTTTCGCGCTGCACAAGCTGAAGATGGCGGAGGCGGACGACCCGAGCTCGTTCCACGACCTGTGGGACTCGTTCGACGTCGAGCAGGATGCGCTGATGGATGCCGTGGCGGCCGACCCGCGCGCGGTCGCGTTGAGCGGCGATGTGCATTTCAGCGCCGAGCATGTGGCCGACTTCCGGATCGGGCAGTTCGTGGAATGGACGGTGACCTCGATCACGTCGCCGAACCTCGACGACAAGATGGGCTGGCCGCGCTGGACGAAGTCCCGCGATTACGAGGCGGCGTTCCTGCGGAACCTGCCCGACCTGCGCTGGGTCGATCTCGACAGCCACGGGTTCCTGGTGATCGACGCCGGCGTGCAGCGGTTGTCGTGCCAGTGGTGGTTCGTCGACACGGTGCTCGAGATCAGCGACGACGTCGTCTTGGGCCACGAGGTGGTGCTGCCGGCGTACCCGGAGGGGACGACGGCGGAGGAACTCGCCTAGAGCACGTTGATCGCGGTGGCGCGCCACCGCCGGTCGAGAC
>JBFWWZ010000068.1:0-9867 GCA_050245915.1 Microbacteriaceae bacterium | reverse complement strand
AGGAGCCGTGGCATCGTCTTCGTTCGGGGTGGATCGGCGCGGGCCGGTGAGGTTCATCGGTGTCCTCCTGCGGCGCGGCTGCTGGTGTCGAACAGGGCGAGTTCGTCGGGGTGGAGTTGGTGCTGGCAGACGAAGCTCCTGGCCTTGATCCGCCACAGCCCTTGGCCGACGCCGAGGTTCGGCAAGAGCTGCTGCTCCGTGCCGGTCAGACCGAGGGCGGTCGCGGTCGGTCCGAGCTGGTCGGACTCCTGCCGGTACACGATCCGCGTTTCCGCGTTCGCGAGTAGTGAGTTCGCCAGGGAGCGCATGGCTGAGCCTTGGTCGCCCACGTTGTCGAGGTCGGTGAGCTTGTGGAAGATCAGCATGTTCGCGATCCCGTAGTGCCGCGCGAGTCGCCAGTGCGCATCCATCCGCCGCAGCAGCGCGGGATGGGACATGAGCCGCCAGGCCTCGTCGTAGATCACCCACCGCTGTCCACCGTTCGGGTCGAGCAGCGCGGACTCCATCCACGCCGACGAGCACGTCATCAACACCGAAATGAGCGTCGAGTTCTCGGTGACGCGCGAGAGGTCGAGCGAGATCATCGGCAGCGACGGGTCGAACGCGACCGTCGAAGGCCCGTCGAACAGTCCGGCCAGGTCGCCGGCCACGAGACGGCGCAGCGCGTGGCCGACGAGCCTGCCGTCCTCGGCCAACCGGCCGTCGGCATCCGCGCTCGGGGCGAGGATGCGGTCAACGATCATCGGCAGGATCGGCACGTCGTTCTCCCGCATGGTCTGGGTCAGGGCGATGTCGATCGCGGTGTGCTCCAACGGCGACAAGCCGCGCGCGAGCACGGTCTCCGCGAGTGCGCCGATTAGGTCACGCCGTCGGGCTGCGACAGTGGACGCCCATTGCTCATCCGAGAGACCGCTGGGCCGGTGGCCTTCGTCGAGCGGATTCAGGCGCGTGTTGAGGCCGTGGCCGAGGACGATGGCGCGTCCGCCGACGGCGTTGGCGACGGCGGTGTGTTCGCCCTTCGGGTCGCCGGGCACGTATACGCGCCGTCCGAACGGTAGCGAGCGCGTGTAGAGGGACTTGGCCAGCGATGACTTGCCGGAGCCGACGATCCCGGCCAGCACCACGTTGGGTGCGGTGATGATGCCGCGTGCGTAGAGCACCCACGGGTCGTAGACGAAACTGCCGCCCGAGTAGAGGTCTTGGCCGACGAACACGCCGTCGGCGCCGAGACCGCCCTCGGCGACGAACGGGTACGCGCCCGCCAGCGTCGCCGACGTGTCCTGATGCCGCGTCAGATGGAACCGGCCCGGAGTGCGCAGCCGCGCAGCACCCGGCTCACCGGCCTTCGGCAGGTAGACCGTCGCGCGGCGCTCGGCACGCTCCTCCTCGGCCTTCGCCTTCGCAGCGGCGAGCGCAGTCTTCCGCTGCTCGGCGTGGAGCCTCCCCTCGGCCTTGCGGCGCTGCTTGCGGAGCTTGCGCCGTTCCTTCGACGGTGCCACCAGGACAGCGGTGTGCAGCCGCGCGCGATCCTCGGTCACCGCACCAGCCCCCGCGCCTGCTTGACCGCCGTGATCTTGGCCGGCTCGAACCACGACCCATCCCGCTTCGCCGTCGGCACGTCGGCTCGCTCCGGGGCACCGGGCGACGAGTATGACACCAGCAGTTCCGGCTCGGCCTGTGCCGGTGGGGACTCGATCTGTTCGGCGTCCTGGGGCGCTGCCTCCGGTTCGGTGTAGCGGCGCAGCAGCGAGACGTAGCCGACGTGCGGGTTCACGACCAGCGCGTAGTCGCCCGAGAGCGCCACCCGGTCATTGGTGCCCTCGCCGGGCTCGTTGTAGACGTAGCCGTTCTCCAGCGCGGCATGGGTGGTCTCGTCGCCGTAGTCCCACTGCGCGAGGAAGTCCACCGCATCCACGTGTCCCAGCTCGCCCAGGATGTGCAACGGCCGGTCGGCCTCCTCGCCCTGGAGGAACACCACGCTGACCCACCGCGACGGCATGACCTCCTCGACGGCGGGCTCGGGGTGCCAGGCGATCCGCCCCGCGGCGATGAAGCCTTCCGCGAGCCGGTCGTGGGCCCGGTCGACGAGGTTCGCGGCCTGACGCAACTCTTCCGCAGCAGCGAGCGCCTCCCGCACGCCTGCCTCGTGGCTTCCGGCGTCGTTGAACGCGTGCGCGGCCTTGCGCTCGTGAACATCGGCGATCTGGTCGAGCGCCTGCCGCAGCGAGCGCATGCCCGAGGACAGATCACCGATCACCCCGTACATCTCGGCGGGCTGATCGAAGCCCCGGCTCGCGTGCGCGAGGCCGCGCAAGGCTTCGGACGCCTCGGCGGCGTCGGCAGTCGAATCGAAGAACGTAGGCATGGTGACCTCCTGGTGCCGTATGACGGGGAGGTGCGCACCAGCGAACGGAAAATGTCGGTGGTGCGGCCTAGCGTTGTAGATGACACGAGGGCAAACGAGGCAGGAGCACGACAGAGTGAGCGCAAGTCAGTACCGAGGACAGCTTGACCGCAAGCGCAAACAGCGGATCGACGCGGACAAGAAGGCGGGTGAGTACCGGTCGAAGGAGTCCTCGAAGCGAGCCGATGCCGCCAAGGCGCGGCAGGCTGCCGCAAAGACGACGAGCAGTTCCACCCGCAGCAGCAAGTTGCGGGACGCCGAGCGCCGAGAGAAGGAAGCGGAGACTGCGGGCAAGGAGGCCAGCCGCTGGCAGACACGGGCAGCCGGCTACGCGAAGGACGAGGCCGCGCTACAGACCAAGCTCTCCCGCGCCGAACAGTCGGAGGCCGATGCCGCCGAGAGACGCCGAAAGAGCGAGCAGCAGCGTGCCGACCGGCGGGCGGCGGCTGAACGTGCCCAGCTTGAGTCGCGGATCAGCGGTGCCGAGGTAGCCGTCAGCCACGCGCTGCGTCAGCTCCCAGCGCCCAAGCCGGAGAAGCTCAGAGTGCTCATGCTGGGTGCTTCGGCCGAAGGTGACCTCCGCGTTGGAAGGGAGCAGAAGCGCATCCGGGCAGCGGTCGAGTCGGCTTTGCATCGTGACCAGATCGAACTCGATGTGCGGCCAGCAGCAACCACGGCTGACTTGCTGGACGGCATCACGAAGTTCCGCCCTCACGTGGTCCACTTCTCGGGCCACAGCAACGACGACCTGATCGTCTTTGAGGATGAAGCAGACGAACCCCACGAGGGAGTGATCGTGACGGCGCGAGCCTTCGCACGCGCGATCAGCGCAACCGACGATCCTCCGCTCCTCGTCCTGCTGAACTCGTGTCGCTCCGCAGCCCAGATCGACGACCTGGTGGCTCAAGTCGTGCCGTTCGCGATCGGGATGGCCGACAGCATCGAAGACGCCGATGCGATCAACTACGCCGCACAGTTCTACGCGGCAGTCGCAAACGGGCAGTCCATCAACTCTTCGCATCTGTCGGGACAGGCTGCGCTCGAACTCGCGGGACTGGAAAGCGCTGACCTGCCGACCCTTGCTTGGGCACCCGATGTCGATCCATCAGCCACGATCCTCGTCAGCCCTGAAGGCTGAACTCAGACCCGCCGGCAGAGCGGGAGCGCGGCGGCGGTGAAGGCGGCGGCTTGCTGGCCGACGAGCAGCCGCGTCTCACAGGAGGCTTGGATCGCGGCCTGCTCGATCGCGGCGACGGCGGCATCGAGCTCTTCGCCGGTGGGCGCAGAGACGGCGATGAGGCCGGTGTAGCGGAGGATGCCGTGGCCGGCGGTGAGGTCGGCTTCTTGCTGGAGCACGTCGTGATACTCGGCGGTCTGCGAGGCGTCCTCGATCTGGCCGATCTTCGCGCGCTGGGCCTGGTCGGAGATGTGCTCGACCTTCTTCTTGCGGATGTCGCGAGCAGCGGCATCGGAGCGCATCGGGGTGCAGATCAGCGAGAACGACCGCTGGATGCCGGTGGACAGCAGCACGGGCGACAGGAATCCCGGATAGACGAGCGACCTGGGCCACTCGCTGACCCAGAGCACCGCGTGGTGGGCGGAGTCGGTGCGCAGCTTGCCCCAGGTCTCGGTGACCGCAACCGGCCCTGCGGTCGCGAGGGACTGGCCGAGCCTGCCGTGCCGTTCCAGCGTGGCGGCGATCGCTGGGTCGTAGGCGGAACGCAGCATCACCGCGATGTGCCCTGGTGTCAGCCATCCCGACGGCGAGAGGTCGGCGGAGCGAAGCGCCGCGATGAGAGTGTTCATCTCTTGGCGCAGCACGGCGGCAGCACCGCGTATCCCGCCTCCCGCAGTCCTGATCTGCCGAGCGCTCGTCTTCATGTCCAGTGACAGCGAGAGTGTGGTGGCGTGGCGTTCGCCGGCGGGTCCAGCGCGGTCGATGAGTTCTGCGTAGGTGTCGGCCGCCCATGATCCGTCCGGGGTGCCGTGGGTGGCCCACCATTCGGCCAGTCCGGTGCCGGAGTCCGGCAGAGTCCGCTCCAAGACCTGAAGAGTCGCGATCCGCCCGGAGCGGCAGACGGTGGCCAGCACCCGGCCCCAGGAGCTGACGCGGCGTTCCTGCTCGCCGGGATCGAGGAGCACGAACGCGGGTTGGGTGACCTCGCACACCACCGTCTTCGGGGCGGCGTGGGGGTCGTGGATCATCCCGTCTCCGTTCTCGGGGTCGGTGTACTCGCGCAGCCGTGCCATGTCGCCGGGCAGTGCGAGGGTTCCGACGGGACGCGGGATGACGATCCTGCGTCGGTACAGCAGTTGTCCGCCGGTGGTGCGCCACAGCCACCAGCAGGCGATGGGCAGCCATTCCACGATGGGCCGGCCTGCGATGGGTATCCAGGTCAGCGCGGCGGCGAGTACCCAGATGGGGGCGGTGTAGGCGAGCAGCATCCCGCCACCGGTGTAGAACGCGCCGATGAGCGTGGCTCCGCCGATGGCGAGCGTGATGAGCTGGGTCAGCGACAGGCCGAGGAGGACGCCGCGGCGGGTGAGGCGGGAGAACTTCACCGGCACGAGTTCGCCCGCGGTGGGCCGGTCGTGGTTCGTGCTGCTCATCGTCTACTCCTTCGGTGGGCGTGGCGCGGGCGGCGGGGGCTGCTTCGGTGGCGGTGACGGGTCGGTGCTCGGCGGTCGTGGTGCCGGGCTCGACGGAGGTGCCGCAGGTGCGGCTGCGGGCGGTGGCGGTGTCTGCGCGGCTGCGTCGGCGGCGTGCTCACCCTGGGCTCCCAGCGCGGTTCCGGCCTTCGGCCCGGCGGTCGCGGCACCCTTTGCGATGCTCGCCCCGACTACCACCCCTGCGGCTACGGGACCGGCTGCGGCTGCGCCGCCGCTCGCTGCGGCACCTCCACCAGCCGCGCCTCCGCCGCTCGCGGCGGGTGCCGGTGCCGGGGTCTTCGGCGGTGGCGGTGCGCTGCTTCCTCCGCCGGAGCCTCCGCCCGCGCTCCCGCCGCCGGTTCCGTCGAGCACCTTCTTCGGGTCGCCGCCGCCCTGCGGCTTGGTCGGGACGGGGATCGGGCGGTTGAGGGCGCTCTTGGCGTCCTGCTCGGAACCGATCGCGTGGTACATGTCGAACCCGACGAACGCGATGAACTTGTAGGTGAGATACGGGGCGAACGCGGCCATCGCCATCAGCACGATCCCCGCGATGGGATCACTTACCGAGGCGAGGTCGGCGTCGATCGGTGCGGAGACCTGGGTGATCGCGACGAGGAACATCACGACGAGCACGAGCTTGGAGCAGATCAGCGCGACGACGAACATCGCCCACTTCCCGATCCAGCCTCGCGAGGCGTCCCACGAGGCACCAGAGAAGGCGAGCGGCGCGAACGCGACCGCGACCAGCAGGAGTGCTTTCCTGACGAGGAGGGAGAGCCACACGATCGCGGCGGCGGTGATCGCGAGGCCGGCCATGAAGATCGTGATGATGGCACCGACGCCGGGTGCGGCGATGTTGATCCCGACCAGTCCTGCGGCGAGGAGGGCGATCTTGTCGCCCATCGACTCGGTGGTTTCGCCGGCGGCCTGCACAATCCCGATGCACAGCTGGTCGACGACTTCCAGCAGCAGCGCCGTCAGCGTGATGACGACGAACGACCCGAGGACGGACTTCGCCAGCCCGAGCGCGGCTCGGGTGAGGGCGGTGGGGTCGCGTCGGATCAGGCCGGTGATGAGTTGGAGGCAGAAGAAGATCAGCATCACGAAGACCGCGATGCCGAACAGCAGGTTGTAGACGGCGATGTAGCCGGGCTTGGTGACATCCACGAGGGTCGTGGTGTCGAAGACCGACCAGACGGCCTCGAACAGCCACCCGGCGGCGGCACCCATCGCTTGGGCGAGCCAGTCGAATGGGGCCGCGACCAGAGAGGCGGCTCCTTCGCCGACGGCATCGCAGACCGAGGAGATCACGGGAACGTCGCACACGCCCATCACGGACACCAGCTCTCGACGACAGGCGGGGTCAGACGGACTGGCCGACGTTCCAGAAGAAGTTGATGAGCGTCACGCTCGCGCCGCAGATCACCGCCGCGCCGCAGGAAACGAGGACGCCGATCTTCCCGCGCGAGGCGAGGTGCGGGTTGGAGGAGTTCGCGCCGAAGCCCCACACGATCGCGGACACGATCAGCGCGAGCACGCTGAGGATCAGGCCGATGGTCATCACCGCGCCGACGATGGTGCGCAGCTGGTTGATGCCCGGCAGGCCATTGGTATTGGGGTCGATGTTGATGTCCCTCGGCACCAGCAACGGCGCGGACATGACGGTAGTGAGCAGATCGAACACGGTAGGTCTCCTTGGCGACGGGCGGCCCGCCCACGAACTCGCAGACGGGGTACACGCGACAGGTGCGCGCTCGTCGCCGTCCCGTCCCCGCGGTGGCCGCCCGTAGCCTTGGAGTATCTGTGCGTCGCTCGCCCGCACGGGACCGCCGGACGAGAGGTGCAAGGAACATGAGTCAGTACGGGGTGGATTACCTCCAGCGATTGCGTGCCGCTGTTGAGAAGTTCGAGGAAGCGTTCGACGCCTGGATGAGCACTCAGGTTGAGTCGGATCACATGTCGGCGCGCGGACTCTTTCCCACTGTGTGGACAAAGGAAGGCCAGGATCAGAGCGATGTTCAACGGCTCGAACTCGGTGTCGCGGAGGCTGCTGGCCTGGCGGCGAGCGCTGTGTCAGTGACCGGCGCCTACATTGGGATCGCTGGTCTCGGAGCGATCGACCCGATCTCCAACTGGTCATTTATGTCTGCGCCCAAGGCCCCCATCGCGCCTCGGGATATTCGGACTACGACCGCCAACGTCAAGGGCAGGCTCGACGCGATGATCGTCGACGCCGAGTCACGTACGGACTCTGACATTCCGACCTTCGCTCCCGCACAGTTTCACCCCGTGGTCTGGGCTGGTGCTTCCGCCCATTGGACGACGCATCAGTACCGAGTTGCAGTTCGTGAAGCGGCCGAAGGCCTCACGGTCCACTGGAAGGAACGTCTCGGCCGGAACGATGTCGATGACACGGTCTTCTGGCAGCAGACGTTATCGCCGGGCGCTCCTGAACCGGGCAAGCCGAAGCTCACCTGGCCGGGAAGGTCGGATGACACGACGGTGAAGAGCATGCGCGGTGGTCTTGAACCGCTCGCTAAGGCCCTCAACGCGCTGGCCACTGGTCTGAACCTCACGGTCCGCAACGTGACGACGCACACGCGCACCGAACTGTCCGAGCAGGAAGCGATGGAGCGCCTCGCGGCATACAGTTACCTCGCGCGCCTGCTCGACCAGTGCGAGACAGCGAGCGCCGACGCGGAGGAATCGGACCGATGACCGCGACGCCGCAGCTACAAACTTGAACCGACTGTGAGTAGCCAGTTCATCCAGGTCACGCCACCTCCGGCGAGGACTGCCGCGCCGACGGAGACGAGGACACCGATGCGGCCCTTGCTAGCTGTGGCGTAGTTGCCGTGGGCTGTCGCGATGGCCCAGACGATCGCGGAGACGATGAGCATGAGGACTGCGACGATCAGGACGAATGTCAGGAGCGCGCCGACGACGGCGCGGAGGTCGCCGATGCCGCCGAGCCCGTCGAAGTCGGGGAAGACACCCATCGTCGATCACCCGACCGGCAGGGTCAGATGATCAAAATGACGGAGTAGTGCCCTTGATTGCATGCTCATACGACTCAGGTGTGTACGCATCACCTGGGGGGCGTGCTGGTATAGCGACCGAGTGACCTGCCGCGAACTGTCTCCTAGTTCCGGAGAGCTATAGGTAGCGGCAGACCTGGTCCGGGCTACACGTCGCCGGTTCCGGGTGCGCGGCGTCGCGTCTGAGCTCGGTGATGGTGTCGCGCAGCGCGGCGAGCTGGGCGATCTGCTGCTCGATCTCGGCGAGGCGCGCGTCGAGGAGGTCGCGCACGTGCTCGCAGGGAGCAGCGCCGTCGTCGCGGATGTCGAGGATCTGGCGGATCTGGGCGAGGGTGAGGCCCGCGGCCTGGCCGCGGTGGACGAAGTCGATCCGGGCGGCCGTCTCGGGCGCGTAGTCGCGGTATCCGGACGGCGTGCGCTCGGCCGGGGGCAGAAGGCCCTGCTCCTCGTAGAACCGCAGCGTCTTCGCCGTCGTTCCCGCCCGCTCGGCGAGTTCCCCGATGCGCATCGCAGGCCCCCTTTTCTATCGGCAGAATCCCTCTTGACCTTCCCCTGCACTGGAAGGTCCAGTATGGCCGAGAAAGAAGAGAAACCCAAGTGACGGGAGCTGCGATGCCCACGAAGTACGACCTCGCCATCATCGGATCGGGCGGTGGCGCGTTCGCCGCCGCGATCCGCGCGACCACGCTCGGCAAGTCGGTGGTGATGATCGAGCACGGGACGCTCGGCGGCACCTGCGTGAACACCGGCTGCGTGCCGTCGAAGGCCCTGATCGCCGCGGCCGACGCACGGCACTCCGCGGCCGACGCCGCCGACCGGTTCCCGGGGATCGCGACGACGGCGGGGCCAGTGGACATGCCCGCCCTGATCGCCGGGAAGCAGGCGCTGGTCGAGTCGCTGCGGGGCGAGAAGTACGCCGACGTCGCCGACTCCTACGGGTGGGCCGTCCGCCGCGGCGACGCCGCGTTCGCCGGCACCCCTGACGCTCCGGTCCTCCAGGTCGCCGGGGACGACGGGAGCACCGAGACGATCGAGGCCGGGCACTACCTGGTCGCGACCGGCTCTCGGCCGTGGGCCCCGCCGATCGACGGCCTGGACCAGACCGGGTACCTGACCTCGACCACGGCGATGGAGCTGACCGAACTCCCTGAGTCCCTGCTCGTGCTCGGCGGCGGCTACGTCGCCCTGGAGCAGGCGCAGCTGTTCGCCCGGCTCGGCTCCCAGGTCACCGTGCTGGTCCGGTCCCGGCTCGCGTCGAAGGAGGAGCCGGAGGTGTCCAGGACGCTGCAGGAGGTGTTCGCCGACGAGGGCATCCGGGTGGTCCGCCGCGCGCTGCCGACGCGGGTGTCCCGCGACGCCGCGACCGGGCAGGCCGTCGTCACCGCGGATGTGGCCGGGGGGCGGGAGGAGTTCCGCGCCGACCAGGTGCTCGTCGCCCTCGGACGACGACCAGTCACCGACGGGCTCGGCCTCGACAGGGTCGGGGTCGAGACCGGGGACCTCGGCGAGGTGGTCGTCTCCGACCGGATGCAGTCCTCCCACCCGCGGATCTGGGCGGCGGGCGACGTGACCGGCCACCCCGAGTTCGTCTACGTCGCCGCCCACCACGGCACCCTCGTCGCCGAGAACGCGTTCGCCGACGCCGACCGGGCCGTGGACTACGCCCGACTGCCGAGGGTCACGTTCACCGGCCCGGCGATTGGCGCGGTCGGGATGACCGAGAAGGACGTCGTCGCCGCCGGGATCCGCTGCGACTGCCGCGTCCTGCCGCTGCAC
>JBFWWZ010000067.1:0-9935 GCA_050245915.1 Microbacteriaceae bacterium | reverse complement strand
CATCGACACCCCCGGTGAGGCCGACTACTACCGCAACGGCGGCATCCTGCAGTACGACCTCTGGAGCCTCGTATAAGGTCTGAGCATGCGGGGCTGGGAGTGAGCGACGATCGTGCGCGCGCGACCACCCCGCCACGGCTCGGGGTGATCATCACCGCGACCCTGCTCGGCGGCATGATCGCCGCGGTCGGGCTGATCGGCTCCGACTCGCTCGAGCCGAAGCTCACACAGGCCGCGCAGAGCGCGCTGCGCGATGCCGGGCTGGACGGCGTCGACGTCCGGTTCGACGGGCGCGAGGCACTGCTGACCTCCGCCGGCGCCACCCCGGCGCAGCTGGCGCAGGCGGAGCGCGTCGTCGAGGCGGTGCCCGGCGTGCGCTGGGCGACCGTCGATCAGCCGGGTGAGGCACTGGCGCCCACCCTCACCGTCACCGCGGGTGCCGACGGCATCGTCACCGTCAGCGGCACGGTCGGCACCGCCGCGCAGGCATCCGCGCTGCAGGATGCGGCGGTCGCCGCGTTCGGGCCCGGCACCGTCGCCGAGGTGGACGTCATCGAGGGCGTGCCCACAGCATCCTGGACCGCGCACGCCGCCGAGCTGTTCGCCGGGCTGGCCCAGGTGGGCGACCTCGATTTCGGGATCGACGCGGACGGGGCGATGCTCACCGGAGCGGCAGCCGACCCGGCGTCGGCTCAGGAGGCCGTCGCCGCCGCCGTCGATCCGCTTCCGCTGACCGCCGTCCTGCAGCAGGCCGGGCCGACCGCGCAGGAGGCCGCCGTCATCAACGGCACCATCATCCGGTTCACGGCGGACAGCGTGACGCTCGACGCGGAGGCCCGTCAGAAGGCGGCCGAACTCGCGGATGCGCTGCGGCGCTTCCCGGAGGTCGGCGTCACACTCACCGGGCACATCGCGATCCCGGTGGGCACCGAGGATGACGCGATCGCGTTCAGCCTGCAGCGCGCCCAGGCCGTCGCCGACGCCCTCGTCGCCGACGGCATCGCGGCGGACCGGATCGAACTGGCCGGCGCGGGCTCGTCCCAGCCGGTGGGCGACAACTCAACGGCGGAGGGCGCCGCCGCCAATCGCAGGGTCACCGTCCTGATCATGGAGGGCAGCTGATGTCGTGGTACACCGCTGGCGAGATCATCCTCTGGCTGCTGATCGCCGCCGTGCTGGGAGGGGTGCTGGGCTGGCTGCTCCGCGGCATCCTGCGACCGCCGCGGCCGAAGGCCGGCCCGACGCCCGTCGTCATCGAAGACGAACTGCCGCGCACGGTGGTCGACGAGATCGACACGGGGGCCTCGGGCACGCTCGCGCAACCTGTCGCCGGCGGTTCGGCCTTCGCGCCGGATACCGCGACGGACCGGGTCGCGGAGGTCGCCCGCCGGACCGCAGGGGGCCTCACCCCGCCGCATGACGACCTGGTGCGGATCCACGGCGTCGGGCCCAAGATCGCGCGGATGCTCGATTCGATGGGCATCACGAGCTTCCGGCAGGTGGCGCGTTTCACCCCGCAAGATGTGGCGATCGTGAACGAGGCGCTCGAGGTCTTCCCCGGCCGGATCGAACGGGACGACTGGATGGGCAGCGCGCGGCAGTTGCACAGGGAGGTCTACGGCGTCGAGCCGTAGTCTGGAAGCATGACGTTGCTCGAGCGGATCTCCGGACCTCGCGACCTCGACAGCCTGTCGCGCGACGAACTCGGCGAACTCGCCGACGAGATCCGCCGCTTCCTGGTGCACGAGGTGTCGAAGACCGGCGGCCACCTCGGACCGAACCTCGGCGTCGTCGAGCTGACGATGGCGATCCACCGGGTCTTCGATTCGCCCCGCGACGCGATCGTCTTCGACACCGGGCACCAGAGCTACGTGCACAAGCTGCTCACCGGGCGGCAGGATTTCAGCCGGCTGCGGATGAAGGGCGGCCTCGCGGGCTACCCCCAGCGTTCCGAATCCGAGCACGACATCGTCGAGAGCTCGCACGCGTCCAGCTCGCTCAGCTGGGCGGACGGCATCTCCCGCGCGTTCGCCATGACCGGTCAGGAGGACCGGTACGTGGTGGCGGTAGTCGGCGATGGCGCGCTCACCGGCGGCATGACATGGGAGGCGCTGAACAACATCAGCGACGACAACATGCGCCGCCTCGTCATCGTGGTGAACGACAACGGCAGGTCGTACGCGCCCACCATCGGCGGCATGGCGCGGTTCCTCAACACCGTGCGCACACGCCGGGCGTACCTCAACCTGCACCGCACCAGCGAGCGTGTGTTCTCGAAGTTCGGGCCACCCGGCCGCGCGATCTACCGGGGCACGCGCGGCGCCGTGCACGGCTTCCTGGCTCGTTTCTCGAACAACGAGGCGCTGTACTCCAACCTCGACATCAAGTACATCGGGCCGGTGCACGGACACGACCTCCACGCCCTCGAAGAGACGCTGCGCCAGGCGAAAGACCTGGCTCGCCCCGTCATCGTGCACGTGATCACCGAGAAAGGCCACGGGTTCGAGCCCGCCGTCGCGGATGTCGCCGACCAGTTCCACGCGGTCGGGCAGATCGATCCCGAGACGGGGGAGCCGGTCGAGCAGGCGTCGCGTCCGTCCTGGACGAGTGTCTTCGCCGACGAGATCGTCGAGCTCGCCGACCGCAACCCGAAGCTGGTCGGCATCACCGCGGCGATGCTGCGGCCCACCGGCCTCCACCGCTTCGCCGAGAAGCACCCCGCTCGCGTGTTCGATGTCGGCATCGCCGAACAGCACGCCGTCACCAGCGCGGCGGGCCTCGCCTTCGGCGGCCTGCACCCGGTGGTCGCCCTCTACGCCACGTTCGTCAACCGCGCCTTCGATCAGGTGCTGATGGATGTCGCCCTCCATCGCGCGGGTGTCACCTTCGTGCTCGACCGGGCAGGCGTCACCGGACCCGACGGGCCCAGCCACCACGGCATGTGGGACCTCGCGCTGCTGCAGATCGTCCCCGGCATCCGGCTTGCAGCGCCGCGGGATGCGACCCGCCTTCGGGAGGAGCTCGCCGAGGCTGTCGTCATCGACGATGCGCCTACGGTGCTGCGCTTCTCGAAGGGCAGCGTCGGCACCGAGTACGACGCCGAGCGGCGTACCGACGACGGGGTGGATGTGCTTCGCGAGGCGGCGCACCGAGACGTGCTGATCGTCACCGTCGGGCCGATGGCGAAGATCGGCCTGCAGGTCGCCGAACGGCTCGCGGCGCAGGGTATCGGGGCCACGGTCGTCGACCCGCGTTGGGTCGTGCCCGTCCCGCAGAGCGTCATCGAGATGGCGCGCGACTACCGGCTCGTGGTAACGATCGAGGACGGGATCCGGGTCGGCGGTATCGGGTCGCGCATCCGTTCCGACATCCGCGCAGCCGGCGTCGACACGCCGCTCGACGAGCTCGGGCTGCCCGATCAGTTCCTCGAGCACGGCGACCGCGAGGTGATCCTCGGCGACGTCGGGCTCACCGACCAGCAGATCGCCCGCGACATCGTCGCCCAGGTGCTCGGCACCGAGGGCGCCCGCATCCCCGTCGCCCGGCGGCTGCCGGAGGAGAAGGGGCTCGGGGCGACCACGCGCGTGGAGTCCTAGCCGCGTTTGACCTGAAGCGCACTCGAAGTCGTAGCGTCGACGCTATGACGTCGCTCACCATCTCGGATGTCGCCGCGGAGACCGGACTGACCACGTCGACGCTGCGCTACTACGAGCAGGAGGGGCTGCTGCTCGCCCCCATCGGCCGCGCCTCGAGCAGCCACCGGCGGTACACCGAGCAGGACCTGCGCTGGGTGGAGTTCGTCACGCGCCTCCGGTCCACGGGGATGCCGATCCGCGACATCCGGCGCTACGCCGAGCTGGCCCGCGGCGGGGATCAGACCGCCGCCGACCGGCTGGCGCTGCTCGTCGACCACCGCGAGCGGGTGCAGGAGCAACTCCGGGAGATGCGTCGCAGCCTCGCCGCCATCGAATTCAAGATCGAAACCTACGAAAGGCTCATCACCAAATGAAGCACACCGCCCTCGGAACACTCGATGTCTCACGTCTCGGCCTCGGGACGATGGGGATGTCGGCGTTCTACACCGGTGCCGGCTCTGACGACGCCGAGTCGATCCGCACGGTCCGCCGCGCCCTCGAGCTCGGGATCACGTTCTTCGACACCGCTGAGATCTACGGCCCCTACGTCAACGAGGAGCTGCTCGGGCGGGCGCTCGGCGCGGATCGGGAGAAGGTCGTCGTGGCGACCAAGTTCGGCACGATCCGGCACACGCTCGATGACTCTCCCGGCCTCGACGGCTCAGCCGAGAACGTGCGCCTGTCCGTCGAGGGCTCGTTGAAACGCCTCGGCACCGACTACATCGACCTCTACTACCAGCACCGGATGGATCCGGGCACGCCGATCGAGGAGACGGCGGGCGCCCTCGCCCAGCTCGTCGCCGAGGGCAAGATCCTGCACTACGGACTCTCGGAGGCCGCGCCGGCGACGATCCGACGGGCGCACGCGGTGCATCCGGTGACCGCGGTGCAGACCGAGTACTCGCTGTGGTCGCGGGAACCGGAGGCCGAGCTGTTGCCGCTCCTGCGGGAGCTCGGCATCGGGTTCGTCCCGTACTCGCCGCTCGGCCGAGGGTTTCTGACCGGCGCGATCCGCTCGGTCGAGACCCTCGCCGAGAACGACTTCCGGCGCAGCAACCCGCGGTTCGTGAACCTCGACGCGAACCTGGCGATCGTGGATGCGGTGGGGGCCGTGGCGGACGAGGCCGGTGCCACGCCGGCCCAGGTCGCACTCGCGTGGATCCTGGCGCAGGGGGAGGGGATCGCCCCCATTCCCGGCACCAAGCGCGTGGAACGGCTGGAGGAGAACGCCGCTGCCGACGATGTGGTTCTGACGTCCGCGCAGCTCGCCACCCTGTCCGCGCTCGACGCACCGGTCGGCGACCGCTACGCGGACATGACGCCCCTCAATCGCTGACGCGGAATACCGGCGCGGGCCTCCGACTTGCATTGTCGGGGGCCCGCGGTACTATATGTGGACACTGTTCACAATGGCGTGGGCGATCACGGAACCCCCAGCGAATCCACCACCGAACCACCAGCGAAACGAGCCACCGCATGACCTTGAACACCACGCCGACCGGGTCGATCATGACCGACGACGCGATCGCGCGGCGCAATCGCACGGCCCTGATCCTGCTGCTCGCGGCGGTGTTCGTCGTCTTCCTGAACGAGACGATGATGACCGTCGCGCTGCCCAAGATCCAAGAGGCGCTGCGCATCGACGCCACCCAGGGCCAGTGGCTGACCACCGCCTTCGCGCTCACCATGGCCGTCGTCATCCCGACCACGGGCTGGCTGCTTCAGCGCCTGAACACCCGCCCCGTCTTCATCGTCGCGCTCGTGACCTTCAGCATCGGCACCCTGATCGCCGCCATGTCGCCGGTGTTCGAGGTGCTCGTCGTCGGCCGCGTCGTGCAGGCGATCGGAACGGCGATCATGATGCCGCTCATGATGACCACGGTCATGACGATCGTCGCTCCGCAGGACCGCGGGCGCATCATGGGGCGCATCTCGATCGTGATGTCGGTGGCGCCCGCCGTCGGCCCGACCGTCTCGGGGGCGCTGCTGCAGGTGCTGCCGTGGCAGGGGCTCTTCTGGGTGATGCTGCCGATCGCGCTCATCATGCTCGGCATCGGCATCCGGTTCGTCCCCAACGTCACCGAGACGCGCGCGGCTCCGCTCGACGTGCTCTCGGTGATCCTGTCGGCGATCGCCTTCTCGTCGCTGGTGTACGGCCTGAGCGGCATCGGCAGCTCGGCGCTCGGTAGCGTCCCCGTCGCGCCGTGGATCCCGATCACGTTCGGCCTGGTGGTGCTCGCGATCTTCATCTGGCGCCAGATCCGGCTGCAGCGCACCGACTCCGCTCTGCTCGACCTTCGCACCTTCCTGTCCCGCAACTTCACGTTCTCGGTCGCGCTGCTCGCGGTGGCGATGCTCGCGATGTTCGGCGTGATCATCCTGATCCCGCAGTTCGCGCGCTACACCCTCGGCCTCGACGTGCTCGCCGTCGGTGCGATCATGCTGCCCGGCAGCCTGCTGATGGGCCTCCTCGGCCCGACCATCGGACGGCTGTACGACAAGTTCGGCCCCCGTCCGCTGATCCTGCCCGGCTCGCTCGCCGTGTCGGCCGCCCTCTGGACGTTCGCCCTCGCGCTCGGCGAGGGATCCTCCTGGCTGGTCCTGCTCGGCGGGTTCATCGTGCTCAGCCTGGGACTCGCGTTCCTCTTCACCCCGCTGTTCAGCGTGTCGCTCGGATCGCTCAAGCCGCACCTGTACTCGTACGGCAGCGCCACGGTCGCGACCCTGCAGCAGGTCGCGGGTGCGGCGGGTATCGCCCTGTTCGTGGCGCTCTATGCCACCGGCCTCGCCGGGGCGGGCAACCTCGACCCGGAGCAGCCGAGCGCGGCCGAGGCGGCGGCGGGAGCGCATATGGCGTTCATCGCCGGCGGCTTCATCTCGCTCGCGGTGATCGCGCTGACCTTCTTCATCCACCGTCTGCCGGCCGAGGCCGGCGGCCACGGCGAGTGGCAGGCCGAGGGCGAGAACGCCGAGGCGGAGACCGTCACGCCGTAGCCGACCCCGCGGTCCGGGGGAGAGGCTGCCTTAGTCGACGCCCCGGATCACCGGGTGATGGAACGTGTCCCCGAAGACACGCTCGCTCGCCCCGACACGGTCGAGGTACGGGGTCGCACCGCCCATCTGGAACGGCCAGCCGGCACCGAGGATCATGCCGAGGTCGATGTCCTCCGCTGCTGCGACGACTCCGTCCTCGAGCATGCGGTGGATCTCGTCGGCGAGGCCGTCCTCGATCCGCCTCTGCAGCTCGGCCGCGGTGTAGGGCTTCGCGTCCTTCGCCGTGTGGGAGGCGACGATCGCGAGCGCCTTCTTGTCGTATCCGGTGACCTTGCCCTTGGCGTCCTTCTCGAGGATGTGCCCGTACTCGGCGAGCTCATGCAGCGACGCGGATTCGAAGAACCGGTCGGGGAAGGCGGCGTGGTGCGTGTCGAGCACGTGCGCGCCCACCTTCAGCCCGACGAGTTCCAGGAGGACGAACGGGTCCATCGGGAAGCCGAACGGCTTCTGCGCCTCGACGACGGTCTCGAACGGCGTGCCCTGCTCGACCGCGTGCATCGCCTCGCCGAGCAGCTTCGCGAGGACCCGGTTGACGACGAAGCCCGGCGCGTCCTTGGTGATGATCGCGTTCTTCCGCAGCTTCTCGGCGATCACCATCGCCGTGCTGAGCGCCTGCTCGTTCGTCTTCGTGGCGTTGACCACCTCGATCAGCGGCATGACCGCCACGGGGTTGAAGAAGTGGAAGCCGACCAGCCGCTCCGGGTGCGTCAGCTTCGCCCCGATCTCGTCGACCGACAGCGACGAGGTGTTGGTGGCGAGGATCGCGTCGTCGGCGATGTGCTTCTCCACCTCGCCGAACACCTGCTGCTTGACCCCGACCTCCTCGAAGACCGCCTCGATGACCCAGTCGCAGTCGGCGAAGTCGGCCTTGTCGGTGGTGCCGGTGACGAGGCTCTTCAGCTTGCTCGCCTCGTCGGAGTCGATGCGCCCCTTGCCGAGCAGCTCGTCGATCTCGCCGCGGATGGTCTCCACGCCTTTGTCGACGCGAGCCTGGTCGAGGTCGGTGATCACCACAGGCACCTGCAGGCGCCGCACGAACAGCAGCGCGAACTGGGTGGCCATGAGCCCGGCGCCGATCACGCCGACCTTGGTGATCGGCTTCGCCAGGGCCTTGTCGGGGGCGCCGGCCGGCTTCTTCGCGCGCTTCTGCACGAGGTTGAACGCGTAGATGGAGGCGCGGAACTGGTCGCCGGCGATCAGGTCGGCGAGCGCCTCGTCTTCGGCGGCGAACCCGGTCTTCTTGTCGGTGTTCTTCGCCTTCTTCAGCAGGTCGAGGGCGCGGTAGGGCGCCTTCGCGACCGTGCCGATGCGGCTCTTGAGGGTCTTCTCGGCGACGCCGATCGCGATGTCCCATTTGACCGCGCGTTCCAGCTTGCCCGGTTCGTTCTTGCGCTTGACCTTGATCGAGCCGTTCAGCACGCCGTCGGCCCACTTCAGCGAGTCCTCGAGGAACGTCGCCGGTCCGAACATGGCGTCGGCGATGCCCAGCTCGAGAACGTCCTTGCCTTTCAGGGTGCGGTTGTTCTTCAGCGGGTTGGAGATGATCACCTCGAGAGCGTTCTCGATGCCGATCAGGTTGGGCAGCAGCCAGGCGCCGCCCCAGCCGGGGACGAGCCCCAGGAACACCTCGGGCAGGGCGAGAGCCGGGATGCTGGAGTCGACCGTCCGGTACGTCGCGTTGAGCGCGATCTCGGTTCCGCCGCCGAGGGCCAGCCCGTTGACGAAGGCGAACGAGGGCACGCCCAGCTCGGACAGCATCCCGAGCGCTTGGTGACCGAGTTTCGCCATCAGCACGCCGGTCTCACGGTCCTGGATGTCGCCCACCTTCGAGAGGTCGGCCCCCGCGGCCAGGATGAACGGCTTGCCGGTGATGCCGACAGCCGCGATCTCCTTCTTCGCCGCCCGTTCCTTCAGGCCCTCGAGCACACCTTTGAGCTCCATGAGGGTTCCGGGGCCGAGCGTGTTGGGGCGGGTGTGGTCACGTCCGTTGTCGAGCGTGACCAGCGCGAGGGTCTTGCCGCTCGGCAGCGTGATGTCGCGCACGAACGAGTGCGTGATGACCTCGTCCGGGTCGAGGGCGACCAGCTTCGAGAAATCCGTCATCACTTCTTCCCCTTGTAGTGCGGGTTCTCCCAGATGACGCTGCCGCCCTGGCCGAGGCCGACGCACATGGCGGTGAGCCCGTAGCGCACGTCGGGCTGCTCGGCGAACTGTGCCGCGAGCTGGGTCATCAGGCGCACGCCGGAGGCGGCGAGCGGGTGCCCGATCGCGATCGCGCCGCCCCAGGGGTTCACCCGCGGGTCGTCGTCGTCGATGCCGAAGTGGTCGAGGAACGACAGCACCTGCACGGCGAACGCCTCGTTGAGCTCGAAGGCGCCGATCTCGTCGATCGTGAGTCCGGCGCGCTTCAGCGCCTTCTCGGTGCTGGGGATCGGGCCGATGCCCATCACCTCGGGTTCGACACCGGCGAAACCGAAGCTGACCATCTTCATCTTGACGCCGAGGCCGAGCTCTTTGGCGGCGTCGGCGGATGCCAGCAGCGAGACGGATGCACCGTCCGTGAGCGGGGACGCGTTGCCCGCCGTCACCTTGCCGTGCGGCCGGAACGGGGTCTTCAGCGTCGCCAGGCCCTCCATCGTCGTCTCGGGACGCATGCCTTCGTCTTCGGTGGCGAGCCCCCATCCCGCTTCGCTGCGGATCGCGACGGGGATCAGGTCGGGCTGGATCTTGCCCGCCGCGTAGGCCGCGGCCACCTTCTGCTGGCTCCGCATCCCGAACCGGTCACTGCGCTCCTTGGTCAGCGACGGGAAGCGGTCGTGCAGCCGCTCGGCGGTGATGCCCATGTTGAGGGCGTCGGCGCTAACGAGCTTCTCGGCGAGGAACCGGGGGTTCGGGTCGGCCCCGTCGCCCATCGGGTGGCGGCCCATGTGCTCGACGCCGCCCGCGATGCCGATGTCGTACGCGCCGAAGCCGATGGCGCTGCCGATCGTGGTGACGCTCGTCATCGCGCCCGCGCACATCCGGTCGATGGCGTAGCCGGGGACGCTCAGCGGCAGGCCGGCCAGGATGGCGGAGGTGCGTCCCAGCGTGAGGCCCTGATCGCCGGTCTGGGTGGTCGCCGCGATCTCGACATCGTCGACGCGGTCCTTCGGCTGGTTCGGGTTGCGTTCGAGGAGCCCGATGGTGGCCTTGACGATGAGGTCGTCGGCGCGGGTGCCCCAGTACTGGCCCTGCTCGCCCGCTCGT
>JBFWWZ010000066.1:0-10243 GCA_050245915.1 Microbacteriaceae bacterium | reverse complement strand
GCCCCCACGGTGCTCATGGTCACCCACGATCGCGACGAAGCCGCCGCTGTCGCCGACCGGATCGCGGTCATCGACTCCGGTCAGCTGCTTCAACACGACACCGTCGATCGGCTCTTTCACCGACCGGCCTCGCTCGCCGTGGCACGACTCATGGGGGGTGAGAACTTCATCGTCGGCGACGTCAGCGACGGGATCCACACGTCGGGAATCGGCAGGGTACCGGTTGACGAGGCCACACTCGACGGACCCGGCGTACTCGTGTTCCGTCACGAATCGGCCGCCGTCGCCCCCAGCGACCGCACGACTACGGGCCGTCTGTCCGGGGCGATCACCGCGATCACTCGCGCCGGGCTCCGTCGACGGGCCACGGTCCGGATCGGCAACGGCGACGTTCAAGTCGATCTGCACGCCGGGATCGACGTCACCGTCGGCGACTCGGTGACGGTCGACCTGCCGCGGGAGATCCTGTGCGTCGTACCGATGTCAGACCCTGTGGTCGGTTCCCGGACGGGGCCGCGGTAAGCGGCAGGAGAGTGCGCAGCTGACGGGTCTCGCCCGGGTCGAGAATCGAGTGCTGCACACACGCCGGAACGAGTCGACCATCGGCCGGGTGACTCATCGCGTAGGAGCACGACTGCAATCGAATCTGTGTCTCCCGCACCGCCGCGTCATCGCTCATCTTCCCGTCTTCGAGAAGCGCCCAGGCCGGCGCCACCTGCTCCGCATCCATGAAGCTGTGCACCACGAACGTTCGAAACGACACTCGTCGACGCACGACGGCACCCATCACCGCGCGCAGACCGCCCGCACGGCGGATGATGCGGGCGATCTGGCCGACCGCCACCCCGGCATCACCAGGATGCCGCAGCAACGAGCGCGTGATCTTCACGGCCAGCACCGGCCAGGCAGTGCCGCCGAACACCATCCCCCCCACATGAGCCAGCAGGGTGTCGCGTGCGGCAAGATCGCGCGGATCGTCGGGATCCAGCGCGACGACGAATCGACCATCGACCAGCACGCCGGTGGTGTAGCGGTTGCAGGACGGATGACCGAATTGCGTGGCCTGCCACGGAAGGCGCTGGCCCACCCCGGTCTCGACCTGCTCCCAGACGGTGTCGATGGACACCGCCGAGAAGTCCTCCTTCCAGCGGCGGTCATCGCCGATGAACGCGGCAGGCTGGAACGACATCATGTCGAACGGCATCCCCAGCACCGCCCGCACCGTTTCCGCCACTTCGGGCAGGTTCGAGGGGGTGACGGTCATGTTGTGGGCCAGGTACGACCGCACGCCATGATCGCGTTTCAGGTCGACGAACATCTGAGCGAACTGCGCCCGGAACGGATTGAGTTCGGCTTCACCGCGCGGCCGCACCAGCCCACGTCTCCCCCGCATCAACGAGTCGAAGTGGGCCGCGAAGGACACCCGATCGAACCGCGGCTTGCCCCGTGCATCGAGGACCACGTCCCGGAGGTAGTCCGCGTCGAAATCGCCGTGCGTCATCGACATGGGCTCGCGTCCGTACCGTCGCATGATCGCCAACGCAGCCGCATGGTCGTCGGCGGGAAGCAGGCTCACCTCACCCCCGATCAGCTGCGCGTGAGCTCGCGGGCCGCGCACCTCGCGGGCGAACGCCATCTGCCTCTCAACCTGTGCAAGGGTGTGCGACCCGTCGATGCCGACCTTGTTGGCGTCAGCCGAGTGATAGCACGGCGAACACGTCAGATTGCATTTTGGGAACACACCGTGCGTCCCCTCGCATCCGATCGCGCTGCGCCCGAGCAGTTGATTGTCGGTCTGCACCGCGGTCGGCAACTCCGCCCACCGCCGCTGCATCGCCGAACGGCTCTCCGGATGAATCGGACGCGTGGCCAGCTCCCACCGCGCGAGGAAGCCTCCAACGGTCATTGCGCACCTCTCCGGCATCCTGCCCCGTCCCCACACCTACTGCACCACGTCCGCGTCCTCGCTTCTGTGAGCCACATCACCGTGACGGGGGTTCGCGTCTGCCTACCGTTCTCACCTAGACCGCCGAGCATCCTATGGAGGAGAAGCACATGAAGGCCGTAATTGGGGACACCGTACTCGCCGAGGCTCCGAGAGAAGACCTCGTCAAGATCGAGGGCAACTGGTACTTCCCGCCCGAGAGCATCACACCGGGCATGTTGACGACGAGCCCGACGCCGTACCACTGCCCGTGGAAGGGCGAATGTCAGTACTTCTCGGTCAAGAGCGGCACCGACTCCCTTCAAGACCGCGCCTGGAGCTACCCGACTCCGTACGCGAGCGCCATCGATCGCGTCGGGAGCGACTTCTCGAACTACGTCGCCTTCTGGAAGGAAGTCACCGTCGTCGAGTAGCACTCGCCGTCGGGCGATTCGGACGGTTGACGACCTCGGATCGAGCGGGTGATTGACTGGTGTCATCAGGAATCACAGAGAGAAGAGCGGTGGCAGCATGTCGGTGGGGTCGACGCTTCTCGAGTCGGAGATCGAGGACATCCGAGCCGACTTTCCGAACCTCTCCGTCCGCGTCAACGGCCGGCCACTCACCTACCTGGATTCGGGTGCCACCTCCCACAAGCCACGTGTGGTGATCGACGCTGAGCGGACATTCTACGAATCCCGAAACTCGGCGGTGCATCGCGGCGCGCACACGCTCGCGGCGCTCGCCACCGAGGAGTTCGAAAGCGCCCGCGACACCGTTGCGGGATTCGTCGGCGCCGCGGCCGACGAGATCGTCTGGACCTCGAACGCAACCGAGGGGGTGAACCTTCTCGCCTATGCGCTCTCGAACGCCCGCACCGCGGGTCCCGAGTACGCGGCGACGGCGATCACGCCCGGCGACGAGATCGTGGTCACCGAACTCGAACACCATGCCAACCTGATCCCATGGCAGCAGCTCGCGCAGCGGACCGGCGCACGACTGCGGTTCATCCCCGTGGACGACGATGGAGCGTTGGACATGGGTGCGCTCGAAGAGACCATCCACGACCGCACCCGGGTCGTCGCCGTCTCTCACGTGTCGAACGTGCTCGGCGTGATCAACCCGGTCGAGCTGATCGTCGATCGCGCCCATGCCGTCGGCGCGATCGTGGTGTTGGACGCATGCCAGTCCGCACCCCACCTCCCGTTGGACCTCCATGGACTCGACGTGGACTTCGCCGTCTTCTCGGGCCACAAGATGCTGGCACCCACCGGAATCGGTGTTCTCTACGGTCGACGCGAGCTGCTCCGCTCGCTCCCTCCGTTTCTCACCGGGGGATCCATGATCACGAGGGTCACGATGGATTCCGCAGAGTTCTTGCCGCCTCCGCAGCGTTTCGAGGCCGGCACGCAACGCGTGTCCCAAGCGATCGCGCTGGCGGCAGCCGTCACCTATTTGGATTCGATCGGGATGGACCGGGTTGCGGCGCACGGCACGCAGATGAGCAACCAACTGATCGACGGGCTTGCGTCCATCCCGGGGGTCCGAGTCTTGGGGAGTGGTGGTGACAGGGTGGGTCTTGCCAGCTTCGACGTGGCGGGGATCCACGCGCATGACATCGGACAGTTTCTCGACGATCGCGGCATCGCCGTGCGTGTCGGTCACCACTGCGCGCAACCGCTGCATCGACGCCTCGGCTTGACCGCGACCACGCGCGCAAGCGGCTCGATCTACACGACGGCGGCCGAGATCGACTTCTTCCTCGAGGCCGTTGGCGACGCTCGGGCCTTCTTCGGTGCCCCGCTATGAGCACAGAAGACCTCCGTGGCCTCTACCAGCAACTGATCTTCGACCATCAGAGGGATCCGCAGCGACGCGCGCTGCTGAAATCACCAACGGCCACGTCTCACCAGGTCAATCCCACCTGCGGCGACGAGGTCACGCTGACCGTGCGGGTCGTCAACGACCGCATCGACGATGTCGGCTGGACCGGTCATGGATGCTCGATCTCGCAGGCCTCGGCGTCGATGCTCGCGACCCTCATCGAGGGAATGTCGGTGAACGAGGTCGCACCGCTCGTCGACGACTTCCGCACCGTGCTGCACTCCCGCGGGCAAGTCGACCTCGTCGAAGAACGATTCGGGGACGCCATTGCCCTCAACGGGGTGTCCCGGTACCCCGCCCGAATCAAGTGCGCGATGCTCCCCTGGGTTGCCCTCGAGCACGCCGTGATCGGCTGACGAAACGGTCGAGCGGTCGTTCGAGTCAGGCTCGTCGACCGTGCCGGATCGGGAAAGCCTCAGAGGTACCGGCAGACCTGATCCGTGCTGCACGTGTGCGGCTCAGGCACGGCTGCCTGGTCTCGGAGGCCGACGACGGTCTCGCGGAGCTCGCTGAGCTGACGGATCTGTCGGTCGAGATCCCCCAGCTTGGCATCCAGGAGATCGCGAACGTGTTCGCAAGGAGCCCCGTCGCGGTCACGAATGTCGAGGATCCGCTTGATCTCCGCGAGAGTGAGTCCGGCCGCTTGCCCGCGGTGCACGAAGTCGACCCGGGCGACCGCCTCCGGCGAATAGTCCCGGTAGCCGGCCGGGGTACGTCCGACCTCGGGGAGCAGTCCCTGTTCCTCATAAAATCGCAAGGTCTTCGTGCTGGTTCCCGCCGCCACGGCGACCTCTCCGATCCGCATGATCTCCCTCTCGATCGAAGCCGATTTGACCTAGCCTCTTGACCTTACAGCGCACGGGAAGGTTTACGGTCGAGGCATGGAGATCGTGCTGCAGTACTTCGATGGATGCCCGAACTGGAAGGTCGCGCAGGAGCGCCTCGACCTGATAGCTGCCGAACGGCCCGACATCGTGGTGAGCCGCCAGCTCGTCGAGACTCTCGACCACGCCGAGCAACTCGGTTTCCACGGGTCGCCGAGCATCATCATCGACGGCTCGGACCCGTTCGCGGACCCGGACACGGGCGTCGGCCTGGGGTGCCGCATCTACCGGACGCCCGATGGGCTGGCCGGCGCGCCCTCGCTCGAGCAGCTTCGCGCGGCCGTCAGTCGCGCCTGATTCCGCCCGCTCGAGACCCAGGGAGATTCGATGATGACACCGTTCGACCTGATTGTGGTGGGTGCCGGGATGGCCGGGATCGCTGCCGCGCACAAGTGCGCGTCACAGGGCTGGAGGGTGGCGATCGTCGACGAGCGGCCCTACGGCGGCACTTGCGCGCTACGTGGATGCGACCCGAAGAAGATTCTGCGACGCGGTGCCGAAATCATCGATGCCGCCCGCTTGATGCGCGGGAAGGGCATCGACGCGGACGGCCTCGCGATCAACTGGGGCGACCTAATGGCACACAAACACGGCTTCACCGACCCCGTCCCGCAGAAGACGGAGAACGCCTTGGTCAGCAGCGGCGTCGTGACGCTGCATGGCCCGGCGATGTTCGTGGACCGTAGTCGGATCGAGGTCGACGGCACACCGCACGAGGCGCGACACTTTCTGATCGCCGCCGGAGCGGAACCGCGGCCACTCCACTTCCCCGGCCACGAGCTCCTGGTCGACAGCACCGACTTCTTGAATCTCGAGACGCTCCCGAAGCGGATTCTGTTCGTCGGCGGAGGATTCATCTCGTTCGAGTTCGCCCACATCGCCGCGCGGGCTGGGAGTATCCCGGTGATCATCGAACACGGCCCGCGCCCCCTGAAAGGTTTCGACCCGGACCTGGTCGAGCTGCTCGTCGCTCGCGGGAGCACCAGCGGCGTCGAACTGCGGCGCTCGACGATCGTCAACCGGATCGACAAGAGCACCACGGGATTCCTGGTCAGCATCGAACGGGACGGCGTCGCCGAGACGATCGAATGTGATCTCGCGGTCCATGGTGCCGGCCGGATCCCGGAGCTCTCAGGTCTCGCGCTCGACGCCGCGGACGTCGCCGCCGGCGAGCGCGGCGTGACCGTCTCCGGCGACCTGCGCAGCACGACCAACTCCTCCGTGTACGCCGCCGGCGACTCGGCCGACACACCGGGGATGCCGCTGACCCCTGTCGCCGTCATCGAGGGAAAGGTCGCTGCCTCGAACATGCTGAAGAAGGCGACCACCGTCCCCGACTACACCGGGATTCCGAGTGCCGCATTCACCATCCCCGAGTTGGTACGCATCGGGATGCTCGAGCAAGAGGCCCGCGACCGCGGGATCGACCTCGACGTGCGCTTCCGCGACACGAGCGGCTGGTATTCCAACTACCGCATCGGGGAGACGACCGCCGCCAGCAAGATCCTCATCGATCGATCCACCGACCAGATCGTGGGCTCACACTTGCTCGGCCCGGAGTACAGCGAGCTCTCCAACACGCTCGGGCTGGCGATGAAGCTCGGTCTGACGACCCGTCAGCTCAAATCCGCGAGCGCCGCGTACCCGACGGTGGGATCCGATCTCGGCTCCATGCTCTGACCCTCCCCCGCCCGATGTCGGCGGTTCGTTCTTTGGCACCTGGATCAGCGACCGCGCTCCGGCTGCCGGTCGACCGCGGCCGCCGGCGCCTTCGTGCGCGGCGACTTCCGCCTCGACCCACGAACGGCCTCGCGCGGGTGCTTGCTGTTGTCGACGTCGGCCTGCGTCCACACCGCGGCCGCGGCGGGTGCGTCCGGGCCCTGGATCGCGGCGGCGTGTTCCTCGCGGCGCTGCGCGGAGTCCCACGCGAGTTCGGCGTCGTGCTCCACCTCCGCAGCCTCGTCTCGAAGATCCTCAGCCTCGGCCGCGTCGGCGTGGTCGCCCTGCCACTCGATGATCTCCGCCTCGACGGCGAGGCCGGTTGCGACGTCGCGTTCCTCGGCCGCGAGGGTCTCCTGTTCTTCCTGCTCGGCTCGGGTGCGCTCCGTGGCCTCGAGGCGGGTCGCGACAACGGAGGGGTCCGCGCCCCACTCGTTCACATCGACGCCGTAGCGGTCACGCAGCTCCTGCTTGATCCGCGACTCGGCATCCCGCGCCACCTGGTCATCGTCACGCCACAGCACTGCTGTTTCGTACACACGTGCGACATCGCGCACCTGCGCCTGCTCCCACCAAGACGACTGGTGCACCGGCGCGAGCTCGGCTCGAGCCGCGGCGCGCTCGGCGTCGAGCTGCGCCTGCAACACTCGCGCTTCGGCGAGGTCGCTACGCGCGGCGAGCTGCAACCGCTCCTGTCGACGCTGCAGCGCCGAGCGCGCCGACTGCGCCGCCATCATCAGCATCATGCGGATGTTGCCCTCGGCTTCGTCGAGGACTCCATCACCGTTCAGATCCGCCATCCCTGTTCCCCTTATCTCTCCGTGCCGCGCTCAGGCGGCAACGTCGGTACGTTCGGCCGCGGCTGCAGCGGCGTGGGAAGCGGGCTTCCCATCGGCCGCACCGGACCCTCCCCCGCGGTGCCGCGACGCCAAGCCTCAGTCGCTTGATCCGTCGCCTGGTCTGCGCTCACGCCGACCAGCTCGGGCATCCGCCGGCGCACGGCATCCAGCCGCGTGCCGAGCGCCTCGCGAATCTGCGCGGCGCGGTGCGCCTCCTGCACGGCCTCGTGCATCGTGTGGATCGCCTGAGCGGTCCGCATGAGCTGTCGAAACAGCATCGCCTCCGCCTGGGTGCCCTGACCCTGCGTCGACGCCATCGCCAGCAGGGACGCGGCTCCCGCGATCGAGCGCAGCCCGCTCGACGACTTGGGCCGCACATCGCGCGCCCGGATCTGCGCCGTCCGCGCCAAGGTCCGGGAAGCCTCCGCGAGCGGACCCGGCACCGGCTCCACCCGCTGGGACCACGCGGCGAACGCGCCGCTGGTTTCCCGCGCGACCCGCGACCAGGCGGCCCGATCCCTCGGATCGACGGCCGCGAGCTCGTCGCGCAGCCGCCGCACATCCTCGGTGTACTCCCGCCACAGCTCGGGGCCCGGCTCGTGCTGCTCCCGACCCGGTGCGACCGGCGTGTACCTCATCGGGTTCCGCCAGGTCGCCCGCCACTCGTCGACGCCCGCCTGGGCGGACTGCGGAGTGTCGGGCCAGCCATCACGCAGCCGCGGCAAGGTCAGGTCACGAGACAGCCGCCCGCCGCCGTGCCAGACGATCGGCTCCCCCGGCCGGGGTCGCAACGCGACCGAGTAGCCGGCCACGACATCGTCGCGGTCGGCCGCGAACCGGGGTCGGACGATGACGCCGGCCTGGTGCAGCCGGCGCACGAACTCGCCCTCGTCGAGTGACGCCGCGGCGGCCGCGCGCACGGTCCGCTCGAGGCGGACCGACGCGACCACCGGCTCACCCTTGCGCTCGGCGACGCTGCGCTCGGCGACACTCTCCCCGCGCATCGCCATGTCCGACGTTCGCGACTCGAGCACCTGCAGGCCGTGCTCCTGCTCGAGCTCGCGGGCGATGCTCTGCGCCCTCGAGTAGTCGTGGTGGATGGATGCTTTGGTGCCGTCCTCGCGCACCAGGTTGACCGCGATGTGGATGTGGTCGTTGCCGGCCGACGACAGTCCGTGCCGCACGGCGACCCACCGGCAGCCGGCCTTGCCGGATGCCTCGGTGAATCCCATCCGGTCCACGAAGTCTTGCGCGATCGCCGCCCACCGCTCATCCGTGAGCTGGCCCTCGGCCGCCTTCAAGCTCAGCGACGCGTGCCACACGTGGCCACCGTTCACCTCGACCCCGAAAGCGGTTCGCGGCTCGTCGAGATCCCGCGCGATCGCCAGCGCCGTGGCACGGTCAAGCTCGGCGTCGCCGTAGAAGGTGAACGTCGCGCTGTCGCCGTTCACCAGGTGCGGCTCAGTGTGCTCGTTGTGGCGACCCTCGCCCACGAGGTACGTCAGCAGACCGCCCATGCGGTCGCCTCGCGTGACGTTCGGCATCACGAGTCAGCCAGCCGATCGACGGCCTCGCGGATCCGCGGGTACAGCGCCCGGAACTCCGCGACCACGGCCTCAGCCTCGCGTGGAAACGACCCCTCCGTGTTGGCGTACTTCGCGAGCTGGTTCACGTTGTTCGCGATCGTCCCGACCGATCGGCGCATCTCGAAGAGTGCGGCGATCGCCGCCTTCCGCTCCGTGCTGGTCTCCACGTGCGCGCTCTTGGCGGACTCGTGCAGCAGCCGCGGAACGCTCATGCCGGCGGCGTTCGCCTTCGCGATCAACTCGGCATCCTCAGCCGCGGTGACCGTCACCGGGTACCGCTTCGTGCGCCGCTCCCCCGACGCGTTCGCACGACGTCGACGACCGAACACCGGGCCACTCCCCCGGTCGTTCTGCTCGTCGCTCACGGTCCCCTCCGTCCCCTGGCCCAGCGCAGCGACCCCACCTCGAGGTGGGGCGTCATACGCCAGTATGCCCACGCTGAACGACATCCGTCCAGCGTCAAGGCCGGTTTATGGAACATAAACCTATAGCTTGCTCCGTCTGGGACTCCGCCCCAACGGTGCGCAGCAGCGTGCTCGGCGCAAGGCGTCGAGGGAAGCGCCTACGGCGCCGAGCATTGAAGCCGGCTGACGCCGGCGGCAACTCCGTTGCCTTTCGGCTGGTGGATGGTACGCACCATTCCTCTCTCGTCAACGGCCCCCGTCGCTATTTGCAGACTCCGGCTGCGCCTCCGCTTAGCAACCGCTCCTCCTCGCCGACGCCGTTGACGATTCACCCCTGGCGCTGTTCTTCGTCTGGTGCCGAAAGGCAATGGGTTGAGATGAGAGGAAGGGCCCAGATGAGCGGCAACGGAACGACGATCGAGGTCGACACGGTGGGCGGGTACGCGGTGCCCGTCGACCCGATGGACGACCTTCAATGCGAGAGCTGCCAGTGATGAGCCGGCACGAGTTCGTCGACGCCAAAGGCGCGACATGGACGGTCGGCTGGGACGAACCGATGGTCACCTACTTCGCGCAACGCGACGTCGACATCGACGGCGAACGAGAGCTCGAAGACTTCGCCGGCACGTCGATCGGGGAGATCACCACCTACGACGGTCTCCTCGAGCGCCTCCGCGATCACGTCGAGCTGCCCGACGAGATCAGCGCGAATCTCAAACGAGAATCGCCGGACTTCACCGACACGAAGATCATCCGAGCACGCGCCCAACACGACCAACTCGGAGCCATGCTCCGGGATGCCGTCGCCGGCAAGACGTCCGAGGTCGAGCGATGAGCAACGCCGCGGCGATCGCCCTCGACGGGCAAGCGCCACTGTTCCTCACCCCGCAGGAAGTCGGCGGGATCCTCGGCGTCAACCGAGGCAAACTTCGCGACCTGCGCGACCAAGGCATCGGGCCGAACTACTACACGATCGGCTCAGCCATCCGATACCGACGAAGCG
>JBFWWZ010000065.1:0-10670 GCA_050245915.1 Microbacteriaceae bacterium | reverse complement strand
GCCCGCTCCCACCTGGTCGCCCACGTCGACGGGGATGTCGACGAGTCTCATGTGCAGGTACGACACGGTGTAACCGTCCGGGCTCTTCACCGAGAGCTGATAGCCGGCCTTGTGAGTCACGGTGCCGGCGGTGATCGCGTAGACCGGCGCGCCGCACGCGCCCGGCCAGTTCTGCAGATCGACCGCGGCGTGCCACGGGTTGATCGTCACCCCGGGGACGACCTGGCCCCGGTAGCCGTACTTCGATGTCATCTGGAATCCGGCGTCGAGTGGGAAGACGAGGTTGCCGCCCTGACAGATGACCTCGCCGCCGCCGGCGAGGGTGCCGACGACGAGTGCGGCGTCGGCGTGGGCGGTCTCGAAGCGGTACGGGTCGGCTCCGCCCTGAACGCGGAACACCGCGACGCTCGGCGGAAGGCTCGCCCAACTGTTCACCGTCTGCAGCTGCAGGAAGAAGTTGGTGGCGCTGAGCGTGGGATCCATCCGGTCAGCCAGCGAACCCCACTCGGGTTCGTCGGGCTGCTGGAACAGCCCCCGCCGCGACGGGTCGGTGCCGGTGCTGTGGTCCAGGGACCGCAGCTCGGATTCGGTCATCGCGGCCATGACACCGAGGATCTGCGCTCCACGGTCCAAGTGGAGGGTGGTGGCCGCGTTCATGATGTGCGCGGCGTTCTCGAGCTGCTCGCCGCTGTAGCCGGCGATCGGTGTGCCGGGAATCTTCTGCAGGTCAACGGTTCGCCCGGGCGCGCACGCGCCGGCCTCCTGCGCTGGGCCGAAGATGAGGAGGATCGCGGCCAGAAGCCCGCCGACGACGAGCAACGGGGCGGCGACGAACGCCGCGACCCCCAAGCCCCCCTTGCCGTTCACGGTCAGCCTTCCACCGGTCGGATCCGGTCAGCCAGCCAAGGCGCTGTCACGTCCTGGCGGATCAGGGTGACGAAGTAGGGGCCGACGTCGGTCGGCACCTCAACGATCAGGCTGACCTCGGTGCTTCCCTCGAGGATGCGACCGGCGCCGGTCACCTGGCGCACGGGGATCTGAGCGGGGTCGGTTCCCCCGTACGCGATCGCTGCCGCTTGACTGAGAAGCGGCACCATCTGGTTGAACCATTCCTCGGCCGAGAGATCAGGCTGCGCGAACTTCGAGAGGGCAGTCGAGGCCGCCTCGAGCGCGGCGGTACCGCTGGCGCTCGACACCTCCGGGGGGATGACGACTTCGCCGTCGTCGATCGTGTTCGTCGGGGCGGTTGTCGGCAGGGTCTGTCCTGTCTCGGTCGGCTCCGGGGTCGGGTCAGCACCGATGCAGCCCGTGAGGGTCGCAGCGGTGGCGATCGCCACCGCGATTGCGGTGAGGGTGTTACGCATTTCGACTCCCTGACGGTCGTGGGCCGTAGCCTGTCCCCGGTACTTTTCAATACTGGGGGTCATAAATCACTCTAGCCGGTAGTATTCACTGCGTCGGGCTCAGTGGCTACTATCCACATCGCCGAGGGTAGACAACTCGGTTGGGTCAGGTGAGGGAAACTAGGCGCTAGCGATCAGGGGGATCCAGATGGAAGAACAGAACCCGTGGCTCAAGGCGGCCGCCGCGCGGTCGCCCGCGTTCATCACCCCACCGCCCACGGTTGAGGAGTCGTCCCAGCCCGTGGTGACCGGGCCCCAGTTCGGCGTCCCAGTGCCAGACCAGGCTGATCGCCTGCCGCAGCGCGTCACCGGTCACACGGCGACCGTCTGGTGGGTCGGCGTGGCCGGCGGCGCTGGGGAGTCGGCTCTGGCGACGATCGCTCAGGGCTCCCGAGCGGCAGACCACGCCTGGCCGGTTCCCGAGTCCGCCGGCATCGTGAACCGGGTCGTCCTGGTGGCGCGGACGAACTTCGCCGGCCTGACCGCGGCGCAGCGCGCCGCTACCGAGTGGGCTGCCGGCGTGCTCGGCGACGGCATCCAACTCGAGGGCCTCGCCCTCGTCCCCGACATTCCGGGGCGGCTGCCGAAGGAACTTCGCGACCTGATTCAGGTCGTCAGCGGGGGAGTACCACGCACGTGGACGCTGCCCTGGGTCGACGCCTGGCGGTTCGCACCCGTCAGCGCCACCGACCTTCATCGGGGCTTCGCTCCGATGTTCAAGGATCTCTACCTCTCGTCCACCACGCACTAATCCGAAGGGCTCACAAATGTCACTCCTCGCAACCGCCGTCGACGTTCTGACGATCGTCCCCACGCTCATCCCCGACCCTGACCCGGTGGCGCCGCCCGGCGCCGAAGGCCCCGTCGCGGTGATCCTCGGCTGGGCCAAGTGGCTCGGCCTGATCGCGGCGGTCATCGGCATCATCATCATCGCCGTGAAAATCGCCATCAACGTCCGCCGCGGTGAAGCCGCCGGCGAACTCGGCGGATTGCTCTACATCGCCATCGCCTGCATCCTCGTCGGCTCGGCGGTGTCGCTCGTCGGATTCATCTCCGGCGCCTGACCTCGAGTAGAAGGAACCGATCGTGTCGGACAACGCGCAGCCCAGCCCGTTCACTCGCCCCGGCTTCATCGCCGCGGCGATCGTCGTTCTGCTCATCGTCGTCGCCGGTGGCATCGCGGTCATCGTGGGCCTCACCTCCCAGGGCGACCCCGACCCGACACCGACCGGCACGACTGGGCCGGGCCCCTCAGCCGAGGACGAAAGCGTGTGCGGTCTCGAGGACTTCGAGACCGAGAGCTCGCTGACCGAGGCCCCCGACAATGAGTGGGAGCTGGTCGGCACCGTCGCGGCACCGACCGACCCCGAAGTCGGCCCCGGCGTCGTCGACGACGACGGGTTCCGCACCTGCTTTGCACACACTGCCGAGGGTGCTCTGTACGCGGCAGCCAACTACGTCGCGCTGAGCAGCGATCCGCGGCTCCAGCCGAGGATCTGGATGCTGCTCGAGGAGGGACCCGTTAGGGATCAGGCTGAGGCGGACTCCGCCAGCAACCCCTCCGAGCCCTCATCGTCCAGGCTGCAGGTCGCTGGGTTCCGGGTACTCGAGTACTCGGCCTCTACCGCGATCATCGATGTCGCCTGGCAGGTGACATCGCCTACGCCTGGATTGATCAGCATGCCGATCGAGTTCACGTGGCAGGAGGGAGACTGGCGATTGGCCACTACGGACACCGGCCTGCCGTATTCCCCGTCGCAGCTTCAAAGCCTTGGCGGCTATATCCCGTGGTCGGGAGCCTGACCCGTGGACGAGTGCTCGGATCCCATCTACGCAATCACGCACCCGGCGGAGTGCGTAAGCGAAGGGGTCAACGACATCGTGTCGGCCGCGGCCAACAACACGCTGCAGGAGCTGACGAATCAGGCGCTTGAGGGTTTCGGGCAGACGATCGCGAGTCTCGGCACGGTCTGGGTGTCGGTTCCGACGCCCGTGCTGGATGCCGGCACGGCGACGAGCGCTGGCGCGCCGCCGGTCGGTGACGAGGTGTCGACGATCCTGAGCTACGTCATGTGGATCGCACTCGTGATCTGCACACTGTCGATTATCGGAATTGCGGCGATGTTCGCGATTCGGCTTCGCCGTGGTGACGGCGGGCAGCTCGTCGGTCGCCTCGGCATCGTGTTCGCCTCTGTCATCCTCATCTCCGGCGCCACCGGCCTGGTGTCGGCGATCCTTCCGTCGTCGGCGCCGGACGGCTCGACGTCGGCGGTCGGGTTCTTGCAGAACTCGCTCTGGTACTTCGTCGGTGCGATGGCCGTCGTGTCGGTCATCATCGCCGGCCTGCGCATGGCGTGGGAGCAGCGCGCGAATCCTGGGAAGGATCTCCTGCAGTCACTTCTGACTCTCCTCGTCGTGTCCGGCGCAGGCTTGACGGTCATCGGTCTCGCCGTGGGCGCGACCGATGCCTTCTCGATCTGGGTGCTGAACAGCGCGACCGGCTGCGACGTGTCGGATGCCGGGCAGTCGCAATGCTTCGGCACGAACATCGCCGGGATGATCGCGCTGAGCGCCACATCACCCTTGGGGCTGCTGCTTGTGCTCGTGCTCGCCGTGATCGCCATGCTGCTCGCTGTCGTGCAGATCATCCTCATGGTGGTCCGCGGCGGACTCCTGGTGATCCTCGCCGGCGTGCTGCCACTGACCGCGAGCTTCACGAACACGCAGATGGGTCGGCAGTGGTTTCAGAAGGCGATCGGGTGGACGATCGCCTTCATCCTCTACAAGCCCGCCGCGGCGCTCATCTACGCGGCCGCGTTCTGGCTGGTCGGCTCCGACGCGTTCGCTGCGGACGGCAGCGGACTGGTGTCGATCCTGACCGGCATGGCTCTCATGGTCATTGCACTCGTGGCACTCCCGGCACTCATGCGTTTCGTGATGCCGATGACATCCGCCGTCATCGGTGGTGGCGCTGGCCTCGCGATGGGCGCGATGGGTGCCGCTGCGGGCCTCGAGGCGGCGACGGGCGCGATCACGCGCACGAGCTCTTCCTCGGTGACCGCTCCCGCATCATCTTCCGCTCCGTCCGGGGCGACATCCGCGCCTTCGTTCGGTGCCGCCTCGAGCGGCGGTGCAGCGGGTGGCGGCGCGGCCGCCGGCGGCGGTGCCGCGGCGGGGGGTGCTGCAGGCGCTGCCGCGGCCACGGGTGTGGGGATCCCCGTCGCTGCGGGGATCGCTGCGGCGCAGGGTGCCGGCCAGGTGGCCGGATCGATCAAGACCGGTGTGGAGTCCGCGGCCGCGGGTTCGGCCGGGGAACCAACAGGAGCGTAAGGGGAGCCCATGAGCGCGACCACGGCAAACAGCAACGCGTCAGCTTCGGCGCCACGCACCTACGGCCACTGGACCCGGCCTAAGACGCCCGGCCTTCTCGGCCTCGGCTCGATCGGCACCGGGATTCTCCTGGTCGGCGTCGGCGTCACGATCATTGTCGCGATCGCCGTGGACCTGGTGGCGGCGTTCTTCGTCTTCGTCGTGGTGGCGGGTCTGCTCCTGACTATCGCGCTTCGCGACAAGCACGGTCAGAGCACCCTCGCCCGCGCTGCGACCGCGGCCGGATGGTCGAGCACCAGGTCGCGCCGCAAGCACATCTACCGCTCCGGTCCACTCGGCCGGGCCGACTGGGGCACCGTACAGTTGCCCGGCCTCGCCGCGGGGTCGCGTCTGACGGAGTGGCGCGACTCGTATCAGCGCCCGTTCGCGCTGATCCAAGTCCCCTCGACCGGGCACTACACGGTGGTCATCGGTTCCGAGCCTGACGGTTCCTCCCTCGTCGATCGGGAACAGGTCGACAACTGGGTCGCGGAGTGGGGCATGTGGCTCGCCCACGTGACCGACGAACCCGGCCTCGAGGCGGTGTCGGTGACGATCGAAACCGCACCTGACACCGGACTGAAGCTGCGTCGGACGGTCGCGAACGCGATGTCGCCGGACGCGCCGGAGTTCTCCCGCCAGTTGGTGAACGGCCTCGTCGACGCGTACCCGGCGGGCGCCGCGGTGGTGCGCGCCTACGTCGCGCTCACCTTCAACGCGGCCGCCCGAACCGGTGGCCGCCGGCGCACCCCCGACGAGATGGGCAAAGAACTCGCCTCGCGAATCCCTGGACTCACTCAGGCCCTCGCCGGCACCGGCGCCGGCGCCGTGCACCCGATGAGCGCGCAGGAACTGTGCGAAGTCATCCGGGTCGCCTACGACCCGGCCGCCGCGACCTTGATCGACGAGGCGAACGCCGCAGGGGAGCCCCCCGAGCTGCTCTGGCCGGAAGTGGGACCGGCCGCACATCAGGCATCGTGGGATGCCTACCGACACGACTCCGCGACGTCGGTCACGTGGATGATGAGCACCGCACCTCGAGGCAACGTCCCCTCAAGCATCCTGGCGCGACTGATCGCACCGCACCGCGACATCGCGCGTAAGCGTGTGACCCTGCTCTACCGTCCGATCGACGCCGCCCGCGCTGCGGCGATCGTCGAGGCGGATGTGCGCGCCGCGACGTTCAACCTGTCCGCGTCGGACCGGCCCAGCGCCCGTCAGATGACGATGGCGCGGGCCGCGCAGGCGACCGCCGCCGAAGAGGCCGCCGGCGCCGGGCTGGTGAACTTCGGGATGCTCGTCACCGCGACGGTGACCGACCCGGCCGGTGAGCACGACGCACGTGCGGCGATCGACAACCTGTCGGCGACCGCACGCCTCCGCATCCGCCCCGTGTACGGGTCGCAGGATTCCGCATTCGCTGCGGCGCTCCCGCTCGGCCTGGTGCTCCCGAAGCATCTACAGGTGCCCGCTGAAGTGCGAGGGCAGCTGTGAGCAAGCGTGGCCGCCGCACGTCGGACGTGACGACTCCCGCTCCTAAGCCGCCTCGCCGGCCCGGGGCGCGCGGCTGGTGGCAGCCCGGCGCCGGCGGCGTCAACGTCGTTCAACCCGTCGATGAGTTCCGCGGAACAACTGTCCAGGTGTGCGGCCTATGGCCCTACAGCGTGGGCGCCGGCACACCGATGGTGGGCGTGCCGCTCGGGTTGAACCTCATCAACGGTGCCACGGTGTGCGCCGACCCGATCTCGTGGTTCCAGCACGGTCTGATCGGCAACCCGTCAGTGTTCGTGCTTGGCCTGCCCGGCTTGGGGAAGTCGACCATCATCCGCCGGATGGCTGCCGGCGGCGCGGCCTTCGGGTCGCTGCCGCTGGTGCTGGGCGACCTCAAGCCTGACTACGTGGATCTGATCGAGGCGATGGGCGGTCAGGTGATCCAACTCGGCCGCGGCCGCGGCCACCTGAACGTGCTCGACCCGGGCGAGGCGACCGAGGCCGCAGAGCGGCTGCGGAAGGCCGGCAAGGAGAAGGAGCGGCTGCAGGTGCTCGCTGACGCTCACGGCCGCCGACACACGATGGTGTCGGCGCTGTTGACGATCCTGCGGAAGGAACCACCGACCGACCGTGAGGAGTCGATCATCGATCGAGCGCTGAAGGTGCTCGACGAGAAGCACAAGGGCGTTCCGGTGCTCGGTGACCTGTTGAAGGTCATCCAAGATGCTCCGCAGGAGATCCGCGACGTCGCGCTCGACCGGGGCGACGATGCCCGCTACAAGGCGATCACCGAGAACCTCGAGGCGTCGCTGATCAGCCTGACATCGGGCGGGCGGCTGGGGGAGACGTTCGCCAACGCCACCGACGTTCCGATGATGCGCGACCGGCCGGTGGTCTACGACGTCTCCTCGATCGACGACTCCGACACCGACCTGCAGGCCGCGATCCTCCTGGCGTGCTGGTCAGCCGGCTTCGGCACGGTCAACGTCGCCAACGCTCTGGCCGACGCGGGCCTGGAACCGCGACGGCACTACTTCGTGATCCTCGACGAGTTGTGGCGTGCGCTACGCGCCGGCCGCGGCATGGTCGATCGCGTCGACGCGCTCACCCGCCTCAACCGGCAGCGCGGCGTGGGTCTGGCGATGATCTCGCACACCATGAGCGACCTGCTGGCTTTGCCCAGCGAAGAGGACCGCATGAAAGCACGCGGCTTCGTCGAGCGTGCCGGCATGGTCATCGCTGGTGGGCTGCCCAATGCTGAGATGCCGATGCTCACTCAGGCGGTGCCACTGTCGCGTGCCGAACAGGAACTCCTCACCTCCTGGCAGGACCCGCCGGCATGGGACAGCTCGACGGGCCGTGAGGCCGAGCCCCCTGGCCGGGGCCGGTTCCTCGTGAAGGTCGGCGGGCACCCGGGAACCCCGTTGCGGGTGCAGCTCATGCCGATGGAACTGGACGTGAACGATACGAACCGTATGTGGCATCCCGCCGCCCAAGCACCCGAGCTCGCGCTCGTCGACGAAAGCGCCGACGCATGAGCCAGGCGAACCGCCGCCGCGAACCCGGCCGCTACGACGCCGGCACGATCCTCCTGGCCGTCGTGGTCGGGATCCTGCTGGCCGTCGTCGGCGTTGTCTGGGCGGCGGTGTCGATCGGCTCGAACCTCGATGCGGTGAACTCAGCCCTCCCACGTAACCCGGTCACGCTGTTCCTCGATCTGCTGCGCGGCCGCTTGGTGTGGCCACCGTCCGCAACCTGGCTGACCGTCGTGTTCTCCCTGATCGCTGCGGCGATCGTCACGCTGATCGCTGTGGCGATCGCGCGGTTCCGTAGACGTCGGACCAGGGTGGACCGCAGTTCCGCCTACCTGGCTCGCGGCCGCGATCTGGCCGAACTCGGCCGCAAGGGTGCAACCCGCACCGCGCAGCGGCTCGGCGTCAACGGGACGCCGGGCATCCCGCTCGGCAAGTCCATCCCGGGCGGGCAGCCACTGTTCGCGCTGTGGGAGTACGTGATGATCGCCCTCGCCGGCCCGCGCGTCGGCAAGACGACGGCGCTGGTGATCCCGGCGATCCTCGAAGCGCCCGGCGCCGTGGTCACGACGTCGAACAAGCGCGACACGGTAGACGCGACACGGGATCCTCGGTCTGCTCGAGGTGACGTGTGGATCTTCGATCCGCAGGGGATCGCGCTCGAGCAGCCGACCTGGTGGTGGAACCCGCTCACCTACGTCAAGGATGACGTCAAAGCCTTCAAGCTCGCGGAACACTTCGCCTCGTCCGCTCGAGCAGATGGGGCGGTGCAGGATGCCTACTTCGAGCCCGCCGGGCAGGATCTTCTCGCCGGCATGCTGTTGGCGGCCGCGTTGGCCAACCGCCCGATCACTCAGGTGTTCTCGTGGCTCTCCGAGCCGACCAACGAAGAACCCGTCGACCTGCTGCGGCTGCACGACTACGACCTGATCGCGGCCGACGTCGAGGGCATCATCATGGCCCCGGAGAAGCAGCGCGGGGGAGTGTTCGGCACCGCACGGCAGAAGGCGGCGTGCTTGAAGATCCAGGCGGTGGGGACGTGGGTCACCCCGAGCGGCGGGTACATGGCCGGCGATCGTCGCCCGCAAGTCGACCCGGATGCGTTCGTGCGCGGCACCGGCACCCTGTATTCGCTCTCCAAGGAGGGTCAGGGTTCCGCCGGCGCTCTCGTCACCGCGCTCACCGCCGCGGTCGTCGAGGCAGCCGAAGAGTATGCGACGACACAGCCCGGCGGGCGTCTGGCGACGCCCATGCTCGTCGTGCTCGACGAGGCGGCGAACGTCTGCCGCTGGAAGAACCTGCCCGACCTGTATTCGCACTACGGCTCCCGCGGCATCCCGATCATGTCGCTGTTCCAGTCCTGGGCTCAGGGCTCAGTCGTGTTCGGCCGCGAGGGCATGCGGAAGCTGTGGTCTGCGTCGAACGTGAAGCTCTACCTCGGCGGCCTGTCGGAAGCCGAGTTCCTCCGCGAGCTCTCCGAGCTGGTCGGTGACTACGACAAGGAGACCGCCTCGGTGAGCTTCAACCGGGGCATCCGGTCGACGAGCCACCAACTGCACCGGCAACGGATCCTCGAACCCGCTGAACTGGCGGCGCTCCCTCGAGGGCGCGCCGTCATGCTGTCCTCGGGGATGCCGGCGGCGCTCATCGAAACGACGCCGTGGATGGCTGGCCGTCACGCGGCCGCGGTGCGCGCGTCCCTCGCCGCACATGACCCGTCGATGCCGGTCCACGCGACCGTGCAGCATGCCTCGCCGATCGTCGCGCTCGAGCCTGACGTTGCGCTCGAGCCTGACGTTGCGGAGAAGCCGCTGTGAGCGACACCCCGGCCGAGTGGGAGGACGACCCCTGGCCATCGTCGGCGCCGGTCGCGCCGCTGCGGGGCAAGCTGCCTCCTCACCCGGCCACCGCTCCCGATCCCTCGAGCGAACCGCCCGCGGCCGCGGTGCCGGCGGCCGATGTGCCGCAGCTCTACTTCGGCTCCGTCGACGAGTTCGTGCGCGAGAAGCTGCGCTTCACATACATCCGCCGCGTGGGTCCGACTGGCGCGTACCGGTGGGCCGCTGACTGGTGGCGTTACCCGGAGGCGATCAGTCGCCTCGACTCGCTGTGGCGTGCCTGGGAGGCGCTGCGCCTCGACGGGACGTTCGGGATGAGCGTGTGGTGGCGTGACCACGCCGACCATCACATGCGGATGCTCATGGCTCCGGACGGGCCGTTCGCGACTTCTCGCGACACCAACGAGGCGGACCCGACCGCGGCTGCGAGGGCGATGGTCGGCAAGTCGAGTGTCGAGCGTCCCGCGGTCGGCCCGCTGCCGTACACGGCACCGCCGGTGGGAATGTTCGTCGACGTCCGCACCCTGTCGTGATGGTTCTCGAAGCGATCGTTTTTCACCCTTCCCACGCCCCCTAGCTGGAAGCGTGCCTCCGCTTGGGTGGCTGTCAAGGGTGCCCCGGTGGGGCATCGCGGAGCGACGCGCAGCGCCCTTGACAGCCGTCCGACGCGGGGCAAATCATCACGTAGGGGAGCGGGAGCCCAGGGTCCTTAGTTGAGGGATGCTGTAGAATAGAGGCTGGCGAAAGTGCACGCCTCCCTCTGATGCCAACGGCCCGCGCGCCGAGGCAGACGAAGACAAGGTCCCGTGGATCGCACCTTGCAACACCACTCGTTCGATCACTTTTAGCTGACCCGACGAGCTGCGCGGAGCACGTCGAGGAAGAAGCATGAAGTGACTAGCAATTCTCTGTTCAAGCAGGATGTTCGCCTGTTCGCGGATCTCAATGGGATCTCGTACACGACGGCGCTCCGTGAGTTTGATGCGACCGCCGGGAAGCCGTTCTTCGCGGCACGCGATCGCAACGCGGTCGGGCCG
>JBFWWZ010000064.1:0-11912 GCA_050245915.1 Microbacteriaceae bacterium | reverse complement strand
TGTGACTTTCTGTGTTCAGTGGCGGCAAATCTTGCACACTACATGTCGGGGCGAGGTAAGAAGCCCCTTGACGATGCTGTTCGTCACCGTGTGGCCACTTTCGATCTCGTCACCGCGACCCACCCATGCTGGCGGCGTCACAGTCACTATCGTCGATGATGGTCCCGGTATCTGCCTATCTGCCTATCTGCCCTGAGGACAAGCGATGCGTGTTCGAGCGCTCCACCTGCCTGGACGAAGCCCGCATCCGCGGCGAGAGAGGAGCCGGCCTCGGCCTGGCCATCATCCACGAAGCCGTTGCCATCCGCGGCAGCACCAGGTTCTGCGCGAACCGGCTCAATAGGTTCTCGCGGGTCGCTCGGGGAGCATAGGGGTGCTCCCCGAGCGATTGGTCATGCCCGCGGGTGTCGGCGGCGGCGTGCGGCGATCAGGAACGCAGCGCCGGCGGCGAGGAGAGCCAGGCCGGAGGAGATGATTCCCCAGCCGATGTCCGAGCCGGTCGTGGCGAGTGATCCGCCAGTCGCCACGGTCGGACCGGCCGGAACGACGGGCGGGACGGGCGTGAGGATGAAGCCGAAGTCCAGTGTCGGGTCCCGGTCGCCGTTGTCGTGCAGCTCCCCGGGCAGGGTCGTGGCGGTCCAGGTGGAGGAGTCGCCGGCCCGGTCCCCGACACCCGCCTGGGTGGGCACGTAGGGTGCGAGGGCTTTCGCAGAGGCCGTGCGATCGATATGGACCGTGTAGGTCTGGTTCCCGGTCAGGGCCGGCAGGTTATCGAATGTGTACATGCCGTTCGCGTCCGTCGTGGTAGGTCCCACGGGGTTGCCGTTGACATCGGTCACTGGGTTGCCGTCAGGGCCGGTGATGGTGAGTACGACCCCGGGGATACCGGGCTCGCCGGCATCTTGACGGCCGTTCCCGTTCTTGTCGAACCAGACGTAGTCGCCGACGGAGACCGACGCGACTTGCTCAATGGTCGCCGTGGCCGAGCCGATCTTGTTGACAATCGGACCGGTGAGGGAGGCCACGCGGACCGCGAAATATGTCGAGAGTGTGTCCCCGTTCGGGTCGTTCAGGACGGTGCCGGATTGCTGCTGGATCGTCACCGTTCGGGCGGTGTCGTCGTAGACGGCTTCAAGGTTGCCGCCGATGTCGGTGGGACCCGATGACGGGTGGGCTGCACTGGTGTCGTTGGCTTGGACGAATCCGAGGAAGGTGACCCCTGTGGGCAGGTTATCCACGACGTTGCTGATCGGGATGGCGTTGTAGCCGCCGTGCGGGATGAAGTCGACACGGTAAATGTAGGTCGCCGCACCGTTCGTGGTCGCCTGCAGCGTGCCCGTGTAGGCGCCGGTCGAGGGGTCATACAGGGCCTTGTTGACCTCGGCTTCGCTGCCATACGACGTCGTCGTGCTGGTCATCGTGGACACGTACGGCGGCTGGCCGGTGGAGCCAGTGAGGGAAGCACTGTTCGTGATGGTCTTGGTCACCTTGCCGTCAAAGGGCAGCGTGGTGAGGGTGAGGTTCAGCTGGAAGGCCTTGTCGACGCCCTGAGCGGTGACGATTGCCTTTCCGGCGGTACTCAGGACGATGACGAGATTCCCGCTGGCGTCCGTGCTCAGCGTGAAGTCTGCGGCAGTCATCGCCTGGCCGTTGTAAGTGCCGGTCGGGTTCAAGGTGGCGGTGTCGATGGTGCCGAAGATGGCCTGGTCGAGGAAGTCGGTGATCGTGCTGGTCGTGAGATCGATGCCCTTGCCCGCACCGACCTTGAATACGTAGGGGATCTGCGCGGACTGCCCCGGGTTGACGGAGGTCGGAGCTCCGGTCGCCGTCTTGCTGAAGGTAGCCGCGTCGGTGTAGCCGCCTCCGGGGTTCGCCGGCAGCTGTGTCACCGTGATCGTCTTGTTCGCGGTCGCCGGGCCGGTGCCTCCGTACGTCATGCTCGCCTGGTTGGGGAACTGGTATGGGGTACCGCCCTGGGCCCCGGCGGTACCGCCAGAGGTCAGGCCGGCAACGCTGTTCACGAGTGCTTTCGCGTTCAGGGTGACGTTCATGCTCTTGGTGTTACCGAGGTTGACCAGCAGCGTCTGCCCGCTCACACACCACTGGCCGACGTAACCGTCGCCCGCGAAGGTGGCTGCGGCCGGGCAGTCCGCCGCTTTCGTCAGCGTGGTACCGGTGATGAACTGCGGGTCGGTGCTGTTCCAGCTGAGACCGGCCGGCAGCGGGTCGCTCAGGACGACGTTCACCGGCAGTGCCGCGTCCGTGGTGGCGACCTTAGCCGTCAGAGTGTAGATGATCCCCTGCGGCGGGGTGAGGTTCCCGCTCGCGTCGGTGAGCACGTTGCGTGAATCCCAGCTTGAGGCCTTGGTGAGGGTGTGGGTGCACAGTCCCGTGCACGGGGCGCTCGGGACGGTGCCGCGCACGTTCACGGTCGCCTGGTCGGTGTGGCCGTTGAAGTTCGCCGTGTTCTGCAGTGCCACGGTGTAGCTTGTCCCACCGGGCTTGCCCTGTAGTTGCGCCTGCAGGGCGCTCGCGAGCCCGCTCGGGTCGGTCACGTGCACGGTGTAGGTGATGGTGAGGATCGAGGGGCCGGGGACACTCGTCGTGCTGGTGAACGAGTTTCCCGTGACCGTCGCCGGGTATGGTGTCGGGGCGGACGTGGTCTTGTTCAGCCCGTTCGCATCCCAGGTGGTCAGCGTCGAAGTGAAGGAGCCGGCGTCGTACCCGAGATAGCTGGGCAGCTGGTCGGAGATCGGGAAGCTGTTCTGCGCCTGGGTCGAGTTGAGGGTCAGCGTGTAGCTGATCGCCTGGCCGGCGATCGTCGGGTCAATCGTCACCGTGCCGTCGGCGGCCACGTGAACGTAGCTGTTGAGGTTGGTGGGACTGACGGACTTGCCGTCGGACGGTGTCGTCGGGGGCGGGGTGTCGCCGGTGCGTTTGATCGTGACCGGGATCGAGGGGCCGCTAGCGTCGATCTTCCAGGCGATGCTGCTGGGTCCGCTCTGGGCCGGGTTGTTCACCGTCAGGCCGATATCGAACACGCCCTGGTTGACGTCGGCGGGCAGTGGGTTCTTGAAGGTGATCGAGACTACGCTGCCGTTCTGGCTGACTGAGGCGATCGAGGTGTTCGCGGCCGGCAGGTTGGCCACGTTGACGTTGGTGCCGACATCGAAGGTGACCGTGGAGCCGGGGACCACCTTGGTGTTGTCGTACTGCACCTTCAGGTCGAGGGATGCCCCTGCGGTGAGCACCGTCCCTGGCTGCAGGGCGCTGCCGTTGTACAGCATGGTCGAGGTGATCCCCGGCGCGTCCGCGTTGGCCGCCTGGGCCATGCCGAACAGTGACGCCAACGCCAGCACGGAGGCCACCATGGCCACGAGAACCCGGTGCATACGAGCAGTGGTCGTGGTGCGGTGACGCATGCTGGAAAACCCCCTGAAGGCTACAAAAAGTAGGCGGAACCCTGCCGCCCCCGGCGAGAACGACGGTGAAGTCCCGGCCTGCGGTTCCTCAGCGGGCTCGGCTGCGGCGTCCACCGCTGCGGGTGCCGCGGCGGCCTTCTTCGCCGGTGCGGCTTTGTCGGCCGGGATGAACTCGTCGAGCTTCGCCGCCCATGAGGCGAACTCCGGCTCGGAGTAGTCCGGGCGATCCGGTTCCTTCTCCCTGCGGCGCAGGCCACGCAGGGGGCGTGCTTCGATGCTCATGAACGGTCCTCTTCTTTAAGCCGAGGACTCCATGCTGACGATGCGGGGGACGGACTAAAACCCCCACTTGTGGGCATTTATGAGGACACGGCCTCATTCAGAGCTGAAGCTGCTTCTCGCATTCCGCCACCTTGTAGCGCGCCATCGCCAGGCTGGACTTGTTCTTGTCCATCGCCAGGTAGATGAAGATCGAGGGGTCGACGGCCAGCGGACGCACGATGTCGTACTGGGTGCTGAGGGTGATCAGGATGTCGTCGATGGCGTCGTCGGAATGCAGCGTCCCCAGCGACTTGAGCTGCGCACGCACCACCTCGGTGTTCGCGGCGGCCGTGATCTCGAGGTCGTCCTCCGACCCGGCGTGGCCCAGCACCATCCCGGAACTGCTGTCGACCAGGGCGGCGGCCCGCGCGCCCGGGAGCTCGATGAGGGCTTCGAGTGACTCGGTGACGTTCGACATTCGCATCCTCGCTCAGGTGTCTACGCAGACATGTCGATACTAGCCAGGGAGGCTGCCCGGAGTCGCCAGGCGGACGTCTACTCGCCGCCGGTTGGCTGATACCCGAGCAGCCAGGCCACCCCGAACCGGTCGACGAGGGTGCCGTCGGCATCGCCCCAGGGCCGCAGCTGCAACTCGTCGATCTCGCTCGCGCCCTTCGAGAGGGTGGCGAACCATGCGTGCAGGGTCGCCGGCTCGGCCGTGCCGAGCAGCGCCAGCCGGGCGCCCTGGAACGACGGCGCGGGCTCGCCATCAGCGACGTCGGCGGCGAACAGCTCGACCGGCCCGCGCAGGATGCCGTGGGCGATCGCGTCGGCCGGGCCGTCGGTGCGGCCGAAGGCGGCGTAGTCGAAGAGCTCGGCCTCGCCCCCGAACGCGGAGGCGTAGAACTCGAGAGCCGCGCGCGCGGTGCCGGGGAGCATCAGGTACGGGGTGGGGGCGGTCACGGGATCAGTATCGCGGGCTGCACCGACACGAGGTGGGGCGGTCTGAGTCCCGTCAGCGGGTCGCCCGCACGATGACGTCGTCGAGACGCACCGGACGTCCGGAGGCGTCCCCGAGGGTGCGCGTGTGCTCCGCGGCGGTGACGATCCGCCAGCCGTCGGCCTCCAGCAGCGCGACCACATCGTCGGCACCGACGGTCGCGTGGGCGACCGGGCCTCCGGTCTCGTGCCCGTGGTCCCCGTCCTCGTCACGGAGGTGGCCGACGATCAGGAGGGTGCCGCCGGGGCGCACCCAGCCCGCGATGCGCCGGTAGAACTCCAGCTGCGGGATGTCGGGGTGCGCGTAGAACGTGGTGACCAGGTCGTACTGCCGGGGTGGCATCCACCTGCCGAGGTCGGCCTCGACCCACTCGATGTCGAGCTGATCGGTCGCGGCGTGGGCGCGTGCACGGTCGAGCGCCGTCGACGCGATGTCGGCGCCGGTCACGGCCCACCCGTGGGCGGCGAGCCAGATCGCCTCTGCCCCCTCACCGCATCCGGCGTCGAGAGCGGTGCCCGGGACCAGGCCGTCGAGCTCGGACTGCAGTACGGGATGCGCGGGCGGGCGATCCGCTTCGCGGTCGCGGTCCGTCCAGTGCCCCTCCCAGAACTCGCGGTCGAAGGCGTCGCGCGAGCTCATGATTCCAGATTACGGCCGGCGCTCAGCGTTCCTCGGACACGCTGTTCCCTCCGTCGATCACGATCACCTGCCCGGTGATGTAGGACGCTCGCGGCGACGCCAGCCAGGCGATGGCGGACGCGACCTCGTCGGGTGTGCCGCTCCGGCCGAGAGGAACACGGCGGCCCGCCTCGGCCTCGTGCGGGAGCTGCGACAGGGTCGCGATCCAGCCGGGCGCCACCGCGTTGACCGTGATGCCGTGAGGAGCCTCATCGACGGCCAGCGCCCGGGTGAGCCCGACCATCCCGGCTTTGCCGGCCGCGTATGCCACATCCGCTCTCGACGCCATGACCGGACCGGTCACGCTGGAGACGTTGACGATGCGCCCCCAGCGGGCCTCCCGCATGCCAGGTATCGCAGCCCGCGACACCAGGAACGCCGACGTGAGGTTCGAGGTGAGCGACCTGTTCCACGCATCGACGCTCGTGAGGATGTCGCCCGACTCGATCCCGGCGTCACTCACCGTGACCATGCCCGCGTTGTTCACCACGATCGACGGCGCCGCGCCACGCAGACTGTCGAACAGCCCGGCGACATCGGCCTCGGTGTCGAGGCGCGTCACATACCCGGTCGCGTCGATCCCCAGCCTTCTCAGCTCGTCGACGCGTGAGTGGATGCGGTCCGTGGTCGATGTCAGCACGACCCGGATGCCGTCAAGGCCGATCAGCTTCGCCGCCGAGAAGCCGATCCCGCCCGGGCTGCCGGCACCCGTGACCAGCGCGCACCGTGGCGGGGAAGGAGGGAGTTCCATGGTCAGTATCTTGTGCTCACGACCTGGCCGAGCGCATCGAATTTGTTGTGCGGTGCCACGGATTGCGCCCTCAGCGCACAAAAACCCCTGATCAACAGGGGTTTTTGAGCGGTGCCGGTGGGATTTGAAGCAGGAACTGTCACCCGAAACAGAAGCGTTCACGCGGCAATTCCAATGATCGTTGGCCTCGATGATCACCTAGCGGGCTGCAGGATCATGCCGATTGTTGCCAAAGTCTTGCCGCGATAGGCCGATGAGACGATCACGCATTCCCTACCGGTCTTGGCGCGCTGGGCCGCGGTAGCTCAGTCATTACGCCGTATTCGCATGAGCCGCTCGTCAAGCTCGGTCAAGCGAGCCTCAAAGGCCTCGTCCTTCCTCGCGACGGTCCAGAGCACGTCCGAAATGCGGGCGCGCAGTGGTGCGTGAGGCACAGCCCCGACAAGTTCCCGGAGAAACAGAAGTTCTTCGCCGCTGGCATCAGATACGGCCATCGTTCGACCGAACGGCCACGCGCTTTCCAGGTCATACGCCGGCTCGAATTCGCTGTCGTTTGTGTGCAGAGAACTAATCGATGCGAGCAGCGTCAGGACCCGTGCGGCCGCCGGATCAGTGGGTCGCTTGAGTTCCGCGGCAGCAGAGAATGCCGACCATAGCGAGATGAAGTCGTCGTTCTCGGGCGATCGAAGGACGCGAAGCCAGCCAGTGCGCCTGAGCGCGGCGAGCGTATACGCGCGTCGGCATCGCGCCACCATCTCACAACCAGACGACAGACGTCGAGCGCCAGCATCCTGTTCTCAATCGAGTACCGGTGAGGTGGGACGTAGCTACATTCGTGGGCCCATGTGCCGAAACCGACATCACATCCGCGCGTTTTCGATCACGTCGGGCTTCTATCAGTGGTGCCGAGTTGTTGCCAGTTGCCACGGATTTCAACCGTGATGCAGAAAAACCCCTGATCAACAGGGGTTTTCGTGGCGGTGCCGGTGGGATTTGAAGCAGGCGACGTCATCCTTGTTTGGTCTTGTGCGGTCGTCCTCGCTTGTCTTCCGCTGTGATCGGACGCTGTGGAGTTCGGCTCGATCTTCAACAGTTGTGACGAATGTGGCCGTTTCAGGCGACGGGTCCCCGCTCGCCAGGCGAGGTCATCGTCTGCACGACCATGTCGCCCGCCAGGCGGCGGTAGTGCTCGTGCCGGTCGGTTTCTAACAGGTCGCGGCCGAACAGGGTGCGGAAGGTGTACCGGTTGGCGACGTGGAAGATCGAGTACGAGCTGATCAACATGTGAAGGTCGAGGGCGTCGATGTCGTCGCGGAACGTTCCGGCCTGCACCCCCCGCTGCAGCACGCCTTCGAGTGTGCGCACCGCAGTGGAGTTGAGGTCGTGGATGACCTCGGAGCCGGAGATGATCTTGGCGCGGTGAATGTTCTCGATCGCGACGAGGCGCACGAAATCGTGGTGACTTGTGTGGTGGTCGTAGGTCGATTCCGCGAGGCGGCGGAGCGCCTCGATCGGAGGGAGATCGTCGACATCGAGCTGCTTCTCGAGGGTGCGGATGACGTCGTACGCGGCCTCCATCACCCGCAGGTAGAGACCCTCCTTCGACCCGAAGTAGTAGTAGATCATCCGTTTCGTGGTCTGGGTGAGCTCGGCGATCTGGTCCACCCGTGCACCGGCGAATCCGTTGGAGGCGAACTCCGCGGTCGCGACCCGCAGGATGTCATCCCGCGTTCGCTGCGCATCGCGCTGCCGCGGCGCTGACCGCGGAACCGTCTCCGTCATGCGTCGGCCTCCGTCCGATCCCACCCTAGGGGGATCACAGGGTCGCGACAGGGGCGATCGGAGAGCCGACGGCTCCGGTGATCGGCAGCGGCAGGCAGGTGAACTGGAACTCCCATGTCTCCGTCGCAGCGCATTGCGCCGCCAGGGCATCGAGGTCGAACATCTCGCCGAGAGGAAGACCCATGTCGCGGATCAGCACGCAGTGCAGCGGCATCTCCTCATCGGCGCGCTCCCCGGGCGAGACCTCGATCCCCCAGGTGTCCGAGGCGAGGAAGGCGACCCCGCGATTGTGAAGCCAGCCCGCCACCTCCAGCGTGATGCCGGGTTCGCCTCCGAGGTAGCGAGCGCGGTCGCCGTCGATCGTGAACACACTCATCCAGCCGGTGCGCAGGAGAAGGATATCCCCCTCCCCGACCCTGACGTCCTGGGCAGCCTCGCACTCTTCGAGCAGACTGAGTCCGATCGACTCCCCCGCCTCCATGCGGCTTCGGCCGACGACAGCGGGGAGGTCGAAGAGCACCCCGCGACCCTGGATGCCAGCGCGAAAGGTCTCCACACCGAGCACCGTCGCACCCGCGCGGGTGACCGATTCCACCGGATGACCGTTGTAGAGCAGGCCGTCGTACGAGACGTGCGAGAGCGCGTCGATCTGCGTCGCACACTGCGTGTGCAGGAACACGGCGTCGTCGAGGTACACGAATCCCCCCGGTGCCGGCTCTCGGTCACCCAGCCGGGTCATGAGATGGATGGGGTTGCGTCGCGTGCCCTCGACCACCTGCGGCCCGTCCTTGTCGAACGGCAGTCCGAGCGGCACCGACACACCCGTGCGGACCAGCTGCGCCGCGGCGGCGCGCCGCTCCGGCGTGATCAGGTTGAGCGTCCCGAGCGCGTCGTCGTCTCCCCATCGACCCCAGTTGGAAAGCCGCCGGCCGTGCTCGCGAAACCCATCCGTCACGAAGCGCTCGCCCTGCCCACTCTCCGGGTGTTGAAGGAGTCGAGAAGCACGGCCAGGAATATCAGTGCGCCCTGGACGAACTGCACCCAGAACGAGGAGACGTTGAGCAGGGTGAGGCCGTTGTTGATCACGCCGATCAGCAGCACCCCGATGAGCGTTCCCACCATGCTCCCCTTGCCGCCGAAGAGGCTCGTGCCGCCGATCACGACAGCGGCGATCACCTGCAGCTCTGTCCCGCTCGCGGCGTTGGGCGTCGCCGAGTCCAGTCGACCGAGCAGGATGATGGCGGCGATGCCCGCCGTCAGCCCGGCGATGACATAGGTCGCGAACACGACGCGCTTGACGTTGATGCCGGCAAGCCGCGCCGCTTCCGCGTTGCCGCCCACCGCGTAGACCTTGTGGCCGAAGGTCGTCCGCGACAGGACGAAATGCGCGATCACGAAGAGGAGCACGGTCACGAGGGCCGAGGTCTTCACGTCGAAGATGTCCGATGCTCCGAGCCAGTTCAGCTCGGGGGGGAGCCCGTACACCGACTGCCCCTGGCTGATCTGCAGGGTGAGGCCGCGAGCCATTCCCATCACCGCCAGGGTGACGATGAACGGGGCGAGGCGCAGCCACGCGACGGACAGACCGTTGAACGCGCCGACGGCGACCGCGAGGGCGAGCACCACGAGGATCCCGACGAATCCGTTGCCGGTGGTCTGCCCGGCGATCGCGCCGACGAGCCCGGCGAACGCGATGTTCGATCCGACCGAGAGGTCGATCCCGCTTGTGATGATGACGAACGTCGCGCCGATCGCCGCGATGCCGACCACCGCACTCTGGGTCACGATGTTGGTCAGATTGCCCGCTGTCAGGAACGTCGGCGTCAAGAAGCTCAGCGCGACGGACACCACCACCAGGGCCACGACGATGGGGGCGATGTTGCTGTTGAGGGCCCGACGCGCGACATCCGCCGGTCGGCCGCGATTGGGGCCGCCCGGCGATCGCGGGTCGAGAGTGGTCTGGGTAGTGGTCATGACTGGGTCCCGTTCTGAAGGGTTCCACCCGACGCGAGGTGGAGGATGCGTTCACGATCGAAATCGGCTCGGTCGAATTCGCCGACCACGCGGCCGGCGGCGAGCACATAGACACGGTCGGCGACGGCGAGAACCTCGTCCGTGTCCGAACTGGTGACGAACACCGCGGTGCCCTGCTCAGCCAGGTCGAAGAGGTGCTCGTAGATGCCGGACTTGGCCCCGACATCCACCCCGCGGGTCGGGTCGTCGAAGAAGGCCACCCGCGGGCCGATCTCGGCGATACGTGCGACGACCACCTTCTGTTGGTTGCCGCCCGAGAGCTCACCGACCGGCTGGGTGATCGAGCGAGCGCGGATGCCGTACTTGGCGACAGCGTCGAGGGCCCGCCGTGCCGCGGCACGCTGCTTCAGCACACCGAATCGCGAGATGGGTCGGTAGTCGCCGTAGGCGAGATTCGCCTGCGTGGAGCCGGTGAGTACCAGCCCTTCCCGCTTGCGGTCTTCGGGGGCGTACACCACTCCGAGACGGCGGGCACGGGTGACGCTGCCCGGACGAAGGGGCGTGCCGTCGATCCGGATCACGCCGGAGGAGGTCGGCGAGATGCCGCTGACCGCCTTCATCAGCTCCGTCCGTCCCGCGCCGGCCAAACCGACGAGGCCGACGATCTCGCGCTCGCGTGCGGTGATCGCACCGCCGCGGACGCCGGGAGCGCGCAGGTCGTCGACCTCGAGAACAAGATCGCCGAACTCGCGCTCACGCCACGGGTACGCCTGATCGAGATCCTTCGCCAGCATCGCGCGCACCAGCGATCGCTCGTCCCACCCCGCGATCGGGCCCTCACCGACCATCCGGCCGTCGCGCAGGATCACCAGTCGATCGGCGATCCTGAACAGTTCGTCGAGGTGGTGGGTCACGTAGAGGATGGCGAGGCCCTCGGCGCGCAGACCCTCCACGACGCCGAGCAGGGTCTCGACATCCTGCTCGGGCAGCGCCGAGGTCGGTTCGTCGAGGATGAGCACCTGCACGTCGCGCACGAGGCACCGGGCGATCTCCGCGAGCTGGCGCTGCGAGATCGTGAGGGCGCGGATCGGCGTCGACGGGTCGAGGTGTGCCAGACCCACCCGGCGCAACCCGTCGACGGCCCGCCGGCGGTTCTCCCGGCGCGAGGTCACCCCTGCTCTGCTCGACAGGTTGCCCAGCAACACGTTGTCGAGCAACGACATGTCGGGGACGTCGGTGAGCTCCTGGTAGATGACGCTGAGCCCGGCCTGGATGACGGCACCCGTCGTTCCGGGCAGCGGTGCTCCGTCCAACGTGACGACGCCCGCGGAGGGCGCCATCGCACCGGCGAGGATGCGGATCAGGGTCGATTTGCCCGCACCGTTCTCGCCGATGAGTCCGGTCACGGTGCCGCGCTCGAGGGCGAACCCGACGTCGCTCAGAACCGTGACCGGTCCGAACGACTTCGAGACGCCCTCGAGCGTGACGATGGGGGAATTAGCCGACTTCATCCGCCCAGATTCCGTATTCCTTGACCTCATCGGAGTCGATGTTGGCCGGGGTGATGATCTGTCCGGGCCACTCGATGAAGCCCTGGACGTCCTCGCCGGACTCGAGCTCCGCGATCTTGTCCATGACGAGTTCGGACAGCTTGATCGGGTTCGAGGCGACGGTCATGTCCTGACGATTCGCGCGGATGTCGGCGATAGCCGGTGCCGGAGCATCGTTGCCCGTCACGAAGATGTGCTTCGGGTCACCGACCGGTGCGAACAGGCCGGCGGCCTCGATCGCCTTCGTCGAACCCTGCGCCTCGCTGTCGTTGGCGTTCATCACCGCGTCGATGTCGGGGTGCGCCTGCAGGATGGTCGACATCGCCTGGAACGTCTTATCGGTGTCGAAGCCGCCATCGGCCTCGGCGACCACATCGATGTTCGGGTATTTGTCGATGACGTTGTGGAAGCCGGTGGTGCGATCGGCACCGGCGGCGCTTCCCGCGATTCCCTGCATCTCGACCACCTTTCCCTGCGGTTCACCGTACTTCTCC
>JBFWWZ010000063.1:0-11967 GCA_050245915.1 Microbacteriaceae bacterium | reverse complement strand
CCGGGTGGTCGGGGGTGGGGGGGGGGGGGGGTATCGTGTACTCGGGGACGTCCGGCGGCTCGTAGTCGGACTGGTACGACGGGGTCTCGTACGACGGCGCAGGCGGCGCGGGCGGCGCGGGCGGAGGCGCCGGCGGTGCCGGAGGAACCGGCGGGGCCGGAGGAGCGGGTGGGACCGGAGGCGGCTGGACGGGCGGCGTCGTCGACGCGGCCGGCGGGATGACCGTAATGGGGGCCGTGTACGACTTGATGTCCGCCTCGAGTGCGGCCGCGAGCGCGTCGTCGTCGAAATCGGGCGGCGTCGGCCGGGGCTGCGGCGCCGTGCCGTCTCCATTCGGAGGCACGTCGGTCATGCGTGGAGTCTAGGGTTCCACGACCCGGATGAGGCTCACGACGAGCCGAATCCCGGCGACACCGCAGAGCCGCGCCGAGCCGTCAGCAGCAGCGTCAACCCGGCGAGGACGAGGCCGAGCCCGGCCCATCCGACGGGTGCGAGGCGCTCCCCGACAATCGTCACAGCGAGCACCGTGGCGACCACCGGCTCCAGCAGGGTGATCGTCGTCACCGTCGAACTGCGGATGGCGCGCACGCCGACCCCGAACAGCAGGTAGGCGACGAACATCGGCCCGATCGCCAGATAGGCGGCGATCCCGACGGTCTGGGGGGACTGCAGCAGCGGCGCGCCGGTGACCAGCAGAACCGGCAGCAGCAGCACGGCCCCGGCCCCGAACATCGCACCCATGACAGCGCGGCTGGGGTGCGCCGCGGCGTCTCCCCGTCGACGGATCGCCCTGCCCGAGGCGTAGGTGTAGAGCGCGTAGGCCAGACCGGCGAGGAGGGCGAGCACCACCCCGGTGACGATCCCGCCGCGGCCGGCCCCCGCATCCACCTCTCGGCCGACTGCCAGCAGCGCGATGCCGGCCACCGCCAGACCCGTCGAGACCGCCCACCGGGCGCTGAGTCCGCGCCGCTCCACCAGCCACTCCAGCAGTGCCGCGAACGCCGGCCCGGAGCCCAGCGCGACCACGTTGCCGACGGCCACCCCGGCGAGGTCCATCCCGGCATAGAAGGCGAGTGGATACACCACCACGCCGACTGCCCCGAGCAGCACCCAGCGGCGCGACTCCGGGTCCCGGAGCACCCCCGTCGCGGAGCGCGCCGTCGCGGCGAACAGCAGCAGGCCGCCGACCCCCATCGTCGAGGCGCCGACGGCCAGCGGGCTGACGTCGTCGGGCAGGAAGCTGGCGGTCGTGCCGGTCGTACCCCACAGCAGAGACGCGACCACGAGGGCGAGCACGCCGGTACCCGATCCGGCGCCGAAAGAGGACACGTGGGCCCTGAGGGATTCGAACCCCCGACATCCACGGTGTAAACGTGGCGCTCTAACCAGCTGAGCTAAGAGCCCGCGGGGCACGAGCCCGCGACACGCACGATGCTAACGAGTTTCGCTATCCTGAGCCGAACTCCCCGCATCACGCGGCAACACGAAAGAGGCACGGATGTCCGGCACCCGTACACCCATCACGCGCGTCGCGGCAGCAGTCGCGGCGGCCATCGTCTCGATCGGGACGCTGACCGCCTGCGCCGGAGGTCCCGGCGCCGTCACCGGCGGCACCGCCGACGACAGCTGGACGGTGCTCACGTACATGATCGCCGACACCAACCTCGAGTACTTCCAGATGGAGGACATGCGCGAGCAGGAGGCCGTCGGCTCGCGTCCCGGCTTCAACCTGGTCTCGTACCTCGACCGCTCGGACGGCTACTCCGACGAAGACGTGCTCGGGCTCGGCGACTTCACGGGCGCGAAGACCATCCACGTCAAGGTGCAGGGCGGCAGCGAGGAGCTCGCCGACGCGCCGAACTCCGGGCCCTCGAACACCGGTGACCCGCAGGTTCTCGCCGATTTCATCGAGTACGCCATCACGAAATACCCGGCCGCGCACTACGCGCTCATCCTCAACGACCACGGCAGCTCGTGGCCGGGGGTCGGTGCGGACGGCTCCGCCGACGACGACCAGCTCACCCTCGCCGAGCTGCACGACGGCATCGAGGCGGGCATCGACGGAGCCGGCATCGACAAGCTGGACATGATCGGCTTCGACGCCTGCCTCATGGCCACCTACGAGACGGCCTCCACGCTGCAGACCCTCGCCGACCGCATGGTCTCGTCGCAGGAGCTCGAGCCGGGCTACGGCTGGGACTACACCGCCCTCGAGACCGCCGCGCGGGGTGGCAGCGTCGACGACCTCGCGGCATCGATCATCACGGCGTTCGGCGAGCAGTCGCTGGCCGAAGGCGAGGCGCAGATCACCCTGTCGTCGATCGACCTGACGAAGTTCGCCGCAGTCGACACCGCCCTGGACGAATTCACGGCGGCGGTCACGCCCAACCTGGAGGCCAGTTCGGCCGACATCGGGCGGGCGCTGACCAACAGCCTCTCGTTCGGCAGCACCCCCGACTACAACTTCTTCATGACCGACCTGGGTCAGCTCGCCTCGCAGCTGGGCGGACCCGGAGCCGACCTTGCGGCGGCGATCGACGATGCCGTGATCACCACGGTCGACGGGCAGGCCACCCGTGGTGCCAGCGGACTGGCGATCTACTTCCCGCCGTCGCAGAACGCGTTCAACCCCAAGTACACCGCCGTCGAGGCAGCATCGGGCTGGACCGACTTCCTGAACGCCTACTACGCGGCGGGCCAGGCGACCGCGGGCGACCTCGCCTTCGTGCCGGGCACCCTCGTCTCCGGGTTCAACCAGAACGGCTTCATCGTCGCCCAGCAGGTCGCCACCCCGGCGAACCAGATCACCGATGTGAGCGTCTACTACGGCTACGTGGAGGGCGGCCAGACCATCCTCGTGGGCGAGGAGCCCGGCTCCCTCGACGACGAGAACTACGCCGTCGGCTTCTTCGACACCTACCAGTTGTGGATCGGCGACGGCTCGAACGAGACCTCGTTCTACAGCTCGTACGAGGTGAACCCGGATGCGGACGTCGCCACCATCGGCGTGCCGATCGCCTACTACCCGGCGGGCTCGAACAGCGGGACGCAGGCGTTCCTGCAGATGACCTACGCGCCCAGCACCGGCACCATCCTGTCCGAGACCTTCTACGGCCAGGATTCCTCCGGTGCATTCGCAGAACTGGCACCGGATCCCGGCGCCACCTTCGAGGCGCTGAAGATCGACCTCGCGACGAACACGTTCTTCCAGTCGTCGCCGTCGATCCTGCTCTCGGCGGATCCGGATCTGCTGCAGTTCGACTACCGCCCGCTCCCGTCGGGTACGACGATCTACGCCCAGGTCGTCATCGTGAACTCCGCCGGGCAGGCTCTCGCGGCCTCCGGCACCGGCATCAAGCCGTAACGAGGTCGCCGTGCCGGTCGTGGCGGGGGCTTAGGCTCTCGCCATGACCGGCACGCACACGTCGGATCGCCTGCCGGAGCAGCGCTGGCCGGCGACCATCGCGATCCTCGCCGCGGTGCTCATCTACCTGCTGCTGCCCGCCCACGGGGCGCTGCTGCCCCGGTGGATCATCCCCGTCATCCTGGGCGGCATGCTGGTGCCGCTGCTGGTGCTCAACCCGCACCGCTTCCGCCGCGAGACCACCTGGTCGCGGGCGCTCTCCATCGGGCTCGCGATCGTGCTCGCGCTCGCGAACCAGGTCGAGGTGATCAGCATCATCGGAAAGCTGGTGAACGGTCAGACCGAGGCACCCCAGGTGCTGCTGGCCGCCCTGCAGGTGTGGCTGACCGACGTGGTCGCGTTCGCCCTGATCTTCTGGGAACTCGATCGCGGCGGCCCGTTCGCGCGGCGGATGAGCGGACACACGGTGCCGCCCGACTTCAGGTTCCCGCAGGAGGACAACGGGCCGACCGAGTGGCAGCCCGGATTCGTCGACTACCTGTACTTCGCGCTGTCGAACATGATGGCGTTCAGCCCGACCGACGTGATGCCGCTCACGCCGCGCGCGAAAGCCTTCATGGCGGTGCAGGCGTTCACCGGGTTCGTGCTGCTCGCCCTGGTCATCTCGCGCGCGGTCAACATCCTGAACTGACGGTGATCGAGCCTGTCGAGATCAGGCCCAGGGAAGCGGCGCGACCGCGCTCGTGCCGCGGAGCGGATGCGCCGCAGAGGCGGCGGCGCGCATCACGCACTGACCGGGAGAACCTCGTCGAGCGCTGCGCGGTACTCCTCGATGGAACGGGCCTCACCCGGTGCGGTGATGAACGACGCGCGGATCACGCCCTTCACATCGATGACGAACGTGGCGCGGTTCGCGAAGCCCTTCTGCTCCAGGAAGACGCCGTACTCCTTCGCCACCGCGCCATGCGGCCAGAAGTCGGCCAGAAGGGTGAAGTCGTAGCCCTCCTGCTCGGCCCAGGCGCGCAGCGTCGCCTTCGAGTCGACGGAGATGCCGATCAGCTCGACGCCGTGCTCCGTGAACAGGTTCAGGTTGTCGCGCAGCGCACACAGTTCACCGGTGCAGGTGCTCGAGAACGCCAGCGGGAAGAAGACCAGTGCGACGGGCCGCACACCCCGGAAGTCGCTCAACCGGACGTGCTCGCCGTACTGGTTGGCGAGATCGAAATCGGGAGCCTGGGTGTCGTTCTCCAGAGCCATGAGGTGCGTGTCCTTTCGGGTCCAGCGGATGATCATACGCTCGCCGGAAGGGAAACGCTGGACGAACTAGAGTGGTTGGGCACGATCCGCCACCGACCGTGACCCGGCACTGTGGCGCGACCCGCTTGATGAGGCAGACACCGCCCCAACCCAGGAATCGAGGCCACCGGTGACCGTGAACGACCAGGACCCGTACTCGGTCGACCACACCGATCAGGATCCGGATGAGACCGCCGAATGGCAGGAGTCTCTGGATGCCCTGGTCGCCGCGAAAGGTCCGGCTCGCGGTCGGGACGTGATGCTGAGCCTGCTCAAGCGGTCGAAAGACCTGCACCTGGGCGTGCCGATGGTCCCCACCACCGACTACATCAACACCATCGCTCCCGAAAACGAGCCTGACTTCCCCGGCAATGAGGAGCTCGAGCGCCGCTACCGCGCGTGGATCCGGTGGAACGCCGCCGTGACCGTCCACCGTGCCCAGCGTCCCGGCATCGGCGTCGGCGGGCACATCTCGACCTACGCCTCGAGCGCTGCCCTCTACGAGGTCGGCCACAACTGGTTCTTCAAGGGCCAGGATGCCGAGGGCGGCGGCGACCAGATCTTCTATCAGGGCCACGCCTCCCCCGGCATGTACGCCCGCGCGTTCCTCGAGGGCCGGCTCACCGAAGAGGACCTGATCGGCTTCCGCCAGGAGAAGTCCCGCGCACCGCACGCGCTCAGCTCCTACCCGCACCCGAGGCTGATGCCGGAGTTCTGGCAGTTCCCGACGGTGTCGATGGGCCTCGGCCCGATCAACGCGATCTACCAGGCGCAGTCGAACCGCTACCTGCAGAACCGCGGCATCACGACCCCGAACGACGACCAGCACGTCTGGGCGTTCCTCGGCGACGGCGAGATGGATGAGGTGGAGAGCCGCGGAGCCCTGCAGTGGGCCGCGAACGAGAAGCTCGACAACCTGACGTTCGTCATCAACTGCAACCTGCAGCGCCTCGACGGGCCGGTGCGCGGCAACGGCAAGATCATCCAGGAGCTGGAGAGCTTCTTCCGCGGTGCCGGCTGGAATGTGATCAAGGTCATCTGGGGCCGCGAATGGGACGAGCTGCTCGCCCGCGACACCACCGGGGCCCTGGTGCGCCTGATGAACCAGACCCCCGACGGCGACTACCAGACCTACAAGGCCGAGTCCGGCGCCTACGTCCGCGAGAACTTCTTCGGGCGCGACCCCGAGGTCGCGAAGCTCGTCGAGGGCTACAGCGACGAGCAGCTCTGGAACCTGAAGCGCGGCGGCCACGACTACCGCAAGGTGTACGCGGCGTTCAAAGCGGCCACCGAGCACAAGGGACAGCCGACCGTCATCCTGGCGAAGACGGTCAAGGGATACGGCCTGGGCCCGAGCTTCGAGGGTCGCAACGCGACCCACCAGATGAAGAAGCTCACCCTCGACAACCTGAAGCAGTTCCGCGACGAGATGCGCATCCCGATCACGGACGCCCAGCTCGAGGCGAACCCGTATGAGCCGCCGTTCTACAACCCCGGACCGGACGACGAGGCGATCCAGTACCTGCAGGAGCGCCGTCGCGCGCTCGGCGGCTATGTGCCCGAGCGCCGCTCGAAGTACACCCAGTTCGCCCTCCCCGACGACGCGACGTGGGAGATCGTCAAGAAGGGCTCCGGCAAGCAAGAGGTCGCGACCACGATGGCGTTCGCCCGGCTGCTGAAAGACCTGCTGAAGGGCGAGTTCGGCAAGCGCGTGGTGCCGATCATCCCGGATGAGGCGCGCACCTTCGGCATGGACGCCTACTTCCCGACGGCGAAGATCTACAACCCGAGCGGGCAGCACTACACGTCGGTCGACCGCGAGCTGCTGCTGGCCTACAAAGAGAGCCCGCAGGGGCAGATCATCCATGTGGGCATCAACGAGGCCGGCGCGTTCGCCGCGTTCACCGCGGCGGGGTCGGCGTATGCGACCCATGGCGAGCCCCTCATCCCGGTCTACGTCTTCTACTCGATGTTCGGATTCCAGCGCACCGGCGATGCGATGTGGGCGGCAGGCGACCAGATGGCGCGCGGCTTCATCATCGGTGCCACAGCCGGCCGCACCACGCTGACCGGCGAGGGCCTGCAGCACGCCGACGGCCACTCGCACCTGCTCGCGTCGACGAACCCGGCCGTCGTCGCCTACGACCCCGCGTACGGCTACGAGATCGGGCACATCGTCCGCGACGGTCTCGAGCGCATGTACGGGGGCGCGCATCCCGACCCGAACGTCATGTACTACCTGACCGTCTACAACGAGCCGATCGTGCAGCCCGCGGAGCCCGAGGGCCTCGATGTCGACGGTGTGCTGAGAGGCATCTACAAGCTCAGCGCCGCCCAGAACCTCGGGCCGAAGGCCCAGCTCATGGCGTCGGGCGTCGCCGTGCCGTGGGCGCTGGAGGCGCAGCAGCTGCTCGCCCAGGACTGGAACGTGGCGGCCGACGTCTGGAGCGTCACCTCGTGGAACGAGCTCCGCCGCGACGGCATCGCCGCCGACGAGCACAACTTCCTGCACCCGGGTGAGACGCCGCAGATCCCCTACCTGTGGTCGAAGCTCTCCGGAGCCGAGGGCCCGTTCGTCGCCGTCTCCGACTACATGCACGCGGTCGCCGACCAGGTGCGTCCGTACGTGCCCGGCGACTTCGTCACTCTCGGCGCCGACGGGTTCGGCTTCAGCGACACCCGTGCCGCTGCCCGCCGGTTCTTCAAGATCGACGGGCCGTCGATCGTGGTCCGCACGCTCCAGTCGCTGGCGCGCCGCGGCGAAGTGGATCCCGGTGCGATCCAGCAGGCGATCGATAAGTACCGGCTCCTGGATGTCACGGCCGGCACCACGGGGTCGGCCGGCGGCGAGTCCTGAGCCGCTAGCATCCCGTCGATGGCTACCCGCACGAAGGCGCAGACCCTCGCGTGGCTGCGCACTCTCACGGGTGAGCTCTCGACGGCGACGCTGAAGCGCCTCGACGAGACGCTGTCGTGGTACCGCGACATGCCGCCCAGCCGCCGCAGCGCGGTGGGGCTGGTCGCCCAGAACGGCATCACCGCGTTCATCTCGTGGTTCGACGACCCGAAATCGATCCCGTGGATCGCCGCCGACGTGTTCGGCGCCGCCCCGCGCGAGCTGCTGCGCTCGGTGAGCCTGCAGCAGACGTTGCAGCTGATCCGCGTGACGGTGGAGGTGGTCGAGGAGCGGGTCAAAGACGATGACGAGTCGCTCCGTGAGGCGATCCTGCTGTATTCACGCGAGATCGCGTTCGCCGCGGCGGATGTCTACGCGCGCGCCGCGGAGGCCCGGGGTCTGTGGGACGCACGCCTCGAGGCTCTGGTCGTCGACAGCATCCTGACCGGCGAGTACGACAGCGAGCTGCCGAGCCGCATCGCCGCTCTCGGCTGGAACGGGCACGGCGAGGTCAGCGTGCTGGTCGGCACGGCGCCCAAGATCCTCGATGTCGACATGCTGCGTCGCACCGCCCGCCATCTGGATGCCGACGTGCTGATCGGGGTGCAGGGCAGCCGGCTGGTGCTCGTGATCGGGCGCGTCGACCCGCCGGATGATGCGGAGACGCGCGAGCCGAAACCGTTCCTCGAGATCGCGGGGCAGCTCGAACCGGGGTTCGGGCCTGGCCACCTGGTGCTCGGTCACGCGGTGCCGTCGCTCGTCGACGCCGCGCGCAGCGCCCGCGCGGCTCTCGCCGGTTTCGCCGTCGCGAAGGCCTGGCGGAACGCCCCGCGGCCCACTCTCGCCGATGACCTGCTGCCGGAACGCGCCCTCGCGGGCGACCCGCAGGCCAGGCGCACCCTGATCGAGCGGATCTACAAGCCGCTGCAGAGCCACTCCACCGAGCTGCTGACCACCCTGTGGTGCTACCTCGACAACGGCCGGTCGCTGGAGGCGACCGCCCGCGAGCTCTTCGTGCACCCGAACACGGTGCGCTACCGCCTGAAGCGGATCAGCGAGGTCATCGGCTGGGACGCCACCGGCGCACGCGAGGCCCTGATCCTGCAGAGCGCGCTCATCGTCGGCTCGATCGCCGAGAACGACCGCAAACCTTAGCGTTCCGCCCGCGACAGCCGGGACGGCCACCAGATCGCGCGCCCGATGTCGTGCGAGAGCGCCGGCACGAGCAGCGATCGCACCACGATCGTGTCGAGCAGCACCCCGAACGCGACGATGAACGCGATCTGCGCCAGGAAGAGCACCGGGATGACCCCGAGCGCCGCGAACGTCGCCGCGAGCACGATACCGGCGCTCGTGATCACGCCTCCGGTCACGGCGAGCCCCTGAACGATCCCGCGGCGGGTGCCGAGCTTCAGAGACTCCTCCCGGACCCGTGTCATCAGGAAGATGTTGTAGTCGATCCCGAGGGCGACGAGGAATACGAACGCGAACAGGGGCACGGAGGGGTCGGCACCCGGGAATCCGAGCAGGTGGTCGAAGACCAGTGCCGATACGCCGAGCGCTGCCGCGAACGAGACCACGACCGAGAGCATCAGGAGCACCGGCGCGAGGATCGAGCGCAGCAGCAGCATCAGGATCAGCAGGATCACCGCCAGCACGATGGGGATGATGACGCTGCGGTCGCGGATGGAGGTGTCGTCGGTGTCGACGGCGGTCGCGGTCACACCCCCGACGATCGAGGCGCTGTCGACCTCATGCACGGCATCACGCAGGTCGCGCACGGTCTGCTCGGCCGCGGCGGAGTCGGCGGCGTCGGTGAGGGTCGCCTGCAGCATCACGCGCCCGTCGATGACGGTGGGCTCGGGGGGCGTCGGCAGGGCGAACGGGAGCGGTTCGGCGTCGGTGCCGACGGGGATCGTCCCGGTCGGCGAGTCGCCGGAGAGGGCGACAACGCCATCCACCCCGGGCAGGGCGGCGGCGGCATCGGCGAGTTCGGTGAGCCGGTCGGCGTCGCCGACGATGATCGCCGGGCTGCCGGAACCGCCGGGGAAGTGCTCGCCGAGGGCCACCTGCCCGTCGCGGGCGGGGCTCGAACCGAGGACGAGTTCGCTCTGGGCGACGCCGTCGGCCTTCAGCTGCAGCAGTCCGGCGCCGGCGGCGAGCAGCAGCACGGTGGACACGATCCACACGGGCCGGGCGTGCCGGGACACGAGGCGGCCGACACGCGCCCACAGACCGCGGGCGTCGTCGCCGGACACCCGGGGGTGCTCCGAGCCGTATTTCGGCCGCAGCGGCCAGTAGGCGCCACGCCCGGTGGCGAGCAGCAGGGCAGGCAGCAGGGTGAGGGCACCGAGCAGGGCGCAGGCGATGCCGATCGCCGCGACCGGCCCGAGCGCCTTGTTGGAATTCAGATCGCTCAGCAGCAGGCAGAGCAGCCCCACGATCACGGTGCCGCCGGAGGCCACGATCGGCTCGACGGACCCGCGCAGCGCGACCCAGGTGGCGTCCCAGCGCTTCTCGGAGTCGCGCAGCGCCTCGCGGTAGCGCGACACGTAGAGCAGCGCGTAGTCGGTCGCGGCCCCGATCACCAGGATGAACAGGATGCCCTGCACCTGGCCGTTGACCTGCACGATGTCGTTCTTCGCCAGCCACCAGACGGCGAGGATGGCGAGGCAGAGCGAGAAGACGGCCGTGCCGAGCACCAGCACGGGCAGCAACGGCGAGCGGTAGACGACGAGCAGGATGACGAACACGGCGGCCAGCGCGACGCCGAGCAGCAGGCCGTCGATGCCGGCGAAGGCTCCGACGAGGTCGGCCGTGAATCCGGCGGGACCGGTGATCCAGACGGTGAGGCCCGCGGGGGCGTCCTTCTCGAGTTCGGCGCGCAGTTCGGCCACGGTCTCGTCGATTTCGCCGCTGATCGGCACGAACACCTGCAGCGCTTCGCCGTCGTCCGACTCGATCGCCGGGCTCGAGTCCTCGGTGCCGCCGACACCGGCGATCAGGTCGGGCAGGCCCTCCGCCCACGACCGGTCCGCTTCGGTGAGGCCGGAGTCGCGGGTGAGCAGCACGATCGCGGGGATGTCGTCGGATCCGCTGAACTCGGGGATCAGCTGCGACACCTCGGTCGCTTCGGCCGAGGCGGGCAGGAAGCTGGCCTGGTCGGTCGTCGAGACCTCGGAGATCCGGCCGAAGAACGGGCCGCCGATGGCGCCGGCCGCGAGCCAGGCGATGATCAGCACGGCGGGAAGCAGGATGCGCAGGGCTCGGGTCATGGTCAGGACTCCTGTCGAGGGGGTGTCGGGTTGCTGTCGAGCTGGTGGGCCATCTGCAGCAGGATGCGGTGCAGTGTGTCGCGATCGGCGTCGGGGAGCCTGCCGAAGATCCGCTCCGTCGCGACCGCCATGGCCGCGTCGGCACGGGCGAGGCGTTCGGCGCCGGCGGGCTCCAGGTGCACTTCGACGGCGCGGCGGTCGCTGGGGTGGGGGGCGCGGCGCACGAGGCCTGCGGCTTCGAGTTCGTTGACGAGGGTGACCATGACCGGCTGGAAGACCTCGAGTTGCTCGCTCAGGCGCGCCTGCTTCTGCGGCCCGCCGATCAGCAGGGTCATGACGCCCAGCTGGTGGGCGGTGAGGCCCACCTCGGTGAGGGCGCTGGCGAAGGCCTCCGAGGCATGGCTGGAGACCCAGCCGAGCAGGAAGCCGGTGGAGTCGGTCAGGGTCGGCGGCAACGGCGAGCGCACGTTGCGCGGCCGGGGTGCAGATTCGTTGCTCGCCATAACGTTACAGAGTGTAACAATCAGGCGCCCGGCTCCGGATCACGATCAGGAAACATCCGGATTGTTCAACCTCACCAAGGATCGCGCGATCCTTTCGTGGGTTTCGATCGACGCGCCGCCGTGCGGCACGGCAGGATAGAACGCGTGACTGTCGTCGTCGTCGCGCCCGGACAGGGCTCGCAGACCCCCGGATTCCTCGACCCCTGGCTCGCCGAACCCCGATTCGCCGAGCACCTCGACCGCCTCGCCGCGGCATCCGGGGTCGACCTGCGGACGCACGGCACCGTGTCCGACGCCGACACGATCCGGGATACCGCGGTCGCCCAGCCGCTCATCGTCGCCGCCTCCCTGCTCAGTTTCGCCGCCGTCACCGCGGACGGCCGCCGGCAGAAGCTCGGCGGAGTGGCCGGCCACTCGGTGGGCGAGCTCGCCGCGGCGGCCGCCGCCGGCATCCTGACCGAGGACGCCGCGATGAAGCTGGTGACCCAGCGCGGCGCCGCGATGGCAGACGCGGCATCCCGGGTGCAGACCGGCATGAGCGCGGTGCTCGGCGGCGACGAGACCGAGCTGCTCGCCCGGCTCGACGAACTCGGGCTCGAGCCCGCGAACTTCAACGGCGGCGGCCAGATCGTG
>JBFWWZ010000062.1:0-12313 GCA_050245915.1 Microbacteriaceae bacterium | reverse complement strand
CCTTCGGCCGAGAAGAACCTCACCAGGTCGGAGCATTCGATCTGAGCGGTCATTCTTCTCCCATCTTGAGGGCGCCCGCGGGGGCGAAGCGTCGTCCGATCGCACCGGCGATCCCGGAGGCCAGCCCGACGACGACGAGGAACGCGCCCACCGCGGCCGCCACCCAGAGCGGTTCGACGACCGGCGCGGGCTGCACGTGGCCGCCGACGAACACACGCAGGTCGAGGACGGCGGTTACGAGATACGGCACCGAGAGGCCCAGTCCCGTGCCGACGAGCACGGCCAGCGCGGCGACCGGCACGGTCTCCCAGGCGACGATGGCGCGCACCTGGCGGGCGTCCACCCCCAGGATGCGGAGCACGCCGACCATCCGGTTGCGGGCGGTCGCCGCCGCCACGGACGCGAGGATCACGGTCACGAGGGTGAGCAGTAGCGAGGCGGCCGCGGTGATGACGAGTGCCCAGCGCAGGCCGGCGACCGTCGGCGCCGCCTGTACCTCAGCGAGGCGTGCCGCGGCGTCGAGGGTGCGCACGGTTCCGCGGAACGGCTCCGGCTGGGCCGCGACCACGAGGTCCTCGATCGCGCTCACCTCCGCGGGCGACTCGGGGTCGAGCGCGATCAGCATGCGCTCGGGGACGCGGGACTCGATGCCGAGCCCGGCTTCCTCCGACGCATCGATCAGCACCCAGTGGCGCGAGATGCCCGGGAGCGCGTCGGCGGAGATCACGCCGGCGGGTGCGGCCAGTGCCGAGCCCACCATGAGGTCGGTGCCCGACACCCGGGACGCCCAGTCGGAGGAGATCAGCAGGCTGAGGCGTCCGTCGGCCTGCGGCCGCAGCACCGGGATGTCGGGGCGCACCGCGTGCAGGGCCTCGGTGTCGGCGAACATCACATTCACCTCGGTGGAGCCGAGCTCGTCCGTGAAGCCCACCCCGCTGTTCGTCGTCAAGGTCACCGCGGCCCGCACTCCGGGGAGGGCGGTCAGGTCGTCGACCAGCGTTTCCGGCAGGTCGTGGGCTTGCACCTGCACGTCGGCTCCGACATCGTCGCGAGCGCCGACGGCGAGGCCGCTCTCCACGGTGCCGGCGGTGACCGCGGAGAAGACGACGACGAAGATGCCGATCACGAGCGCGAGCGCGGAGACGAAGCCGAGTGCGGGATCCCGCACCGCGCGTGCCGTGCCCACGAGGCCGACGGGACCGGTCCGCCGGTGCTGGAGCCGCTGGGCCGCCCGCAGCGGCACCGGGTACACCCGGAGCGCGACGACGCACGCGGCGGCCGCGATCAGCACCGGCGTGGCCGCCAGCAGCGGGTCGATGCCCACCACCGTGCTCGCGGCCACCAGCCCGCGCCGCGCGAGCAGGTACACCGCCACCCCGGCGAGGGCCACGACCGCCACCTCGGCGACCCAGCGCACGCGGCTGCGCGATCGCACCCGGAGGTCGGTGCGCGGTTCCGCCAGGGCGCGCGGGGTGGTGAGGAGGGTGGCGAGGACGGCGGGTGCGAGCGCGACGACGACCGGCGCAACCCAGCCGTCCGGACCGATCCGGCCGGGGAGCCACAGCGCCGCGACGGCGATGGCGAGCGCCGAACCCGGCACGGCGATCAGCAGGGATTCGATCAGCATCGCCCCGCGCACCTGCAGCCGACCGGCCCCGCGGGCGGAGGCGAGCGCGAGCGCCGTGCGGCGCCGGCGGATCACGATCTGCATCCCGAGGGCGAACACCGCGAGCAGCACCCCGAGCAGCCCGGAGCCGGTGAGCGCGAGCAGGGCGGAGGTCGAGGTGACCCGGCCCTGCACCGTCTCGATCACATCCCCCATCCCGCTGCGGAACGCGACGGAGCCGAAGCTCGGCAGCGCCCATCGGCTGGACGCCGCCTGCCGGATCTGGCTGCGCAGCGTGGAGGCGTCCGCGTACTCGTACGCGTCCGGGTCGAGCGTGATCCAGGCGGCGAGGTCTCCTGCCGAGAACACGTTCTGCAGCCCGGTGATCGATGCCGGGTCGATGTACACCGATGCCCGGACGGTCGGCGGCTTGCCGGTCTCGAGGTCCATCCGCCCGCGCTCGAGGTCGCTCGCGTGCGCCCAGTACGGGTCGCCGGGGTCGGTGGCCTCGTAGATGCCGGTCACGAGCAGATCGGCGGGGTGGAAGCCGATCACGTCGCCGACCCCCACCTCCATCAGTTCGGCGGCGGACTGGGACACGGCGACCGGGATCGGGGGGAGGGCGATCAGGTCCTGGTCGGCCTCGTTCCCCGTCCACGCCTCCGGAGCCTCCCCCTCGAGGAAGGTGACGCGGTCCTCCCAATGCAGGTCGATGGCGAGCTTGAGGGCCGAGGTGGTGATCGCCGAGTGGGGCAGGTCGCCTCTGGCGGTGTTCGACTGGATGATCCAGACGGCCGCCGAGGCGCCGTCGCTGAGCGGCGCCGGCAGGCGGCCCGGGATCTTCGCGATCGCCTCGTCGGTCGGCATGAGCAGGCTGTCCGCCGACGGGTCGACGGCTCCCTGCGGGATGCCGATGTCGCCGGTGCCGCTGAGGTCGAGCAGCGCGGGCGTCTGGTCGCGGAACTCGCTCCGCAGTTCTGCGGTGCCGAGCCGCTCCAGGGCGCGGGGTGCGAGGGCGACCGCGAGCACCGCGACGGCGACGATGATCCCGACGATGATGGATGCCGCGCCTCCCGAGCGCAGGTGCCGCGCGATGAGCGCGAGCGTGCCGATCCCTTTCATCAGCGCACCGCCTCGGAGGGCAGGGCGCGGCGGGCGACGGAGGACACCCCGGCGGCGGACACCGCGATCACGACGGCGAGCGCGACGATCAGCCCGCCGAGGGCGACGCCCAGCCCGATCAGATCGATCCCGATCCGGGTGCCGATCACCGGGTAGGGGGCGGGGATGGCGGCCCGCGCAAGCTGGGGGACGGTCAGCAGCGCGACGATCGCGCCCGCCGCGAGCCCGGCGAGCAGGCCGGTGCCGATCACGACCCCGAGTTCGCGCGCACGGATCCCCGCCTGGGCTCCCGGTCCGAGGCCGATGGCTCGGAGCACGGCGACCTCGCCCCGGCGTGAGCGGAGCTGGGCCCGCGCGGCGACGGCGACACCGATCAGCGCGAGGATGCCGCAGCCGGTCGCGCCCGCCCAGAGCGCGGTGGTCGCCGAGCCGAGCACCTGGCGGCCGGCGGCATCCACCGCCGTGTCGATCTGCGCGTTCGCGGGGAACAGGGCGCGCACCTCGTGGGCGACGGCCTCCGGCTCGTCGGTGCGCACCCACACGTCGCGCGCTCGGGCCGGCTCCTCCGTGGTGCGCAGCTGGAAGTGCTGGACCACCCCCAGATCGATCAGCAGCGCGATGTTCGTCGGCGCGCCCGGGATGGCGGGGACGACGGAGACGATCTCGGCGTCCAGCCGGTCCACCCCGTCCTGCAGCGCGAAGGTGACGGTGTCGCCGACGCCGATGTCGAACGCGTCGGCGAGTTGCTGCGACACGACGACAGGGGGTGCGATGCGGTCGTTGAACGTGCCGTCGAACGACGGCGTCATGCGCACCTCGGCCGTGTCGGAGTACACCACGAACCCGGTGCCGGACCCGTCGGCGTTGGGCGGCGAGAAGATCAGATCGGTGGAGTCCGGGATCCAGTTCTGGTCGAGCGGCACGTCGGTGCGACCCGACGGCGACACCGCGGTCAGCGTCTGCATCGTCAGCCTGCCGAACGTGTCGCCGGAGATGGCGTCGCCGGGGATCTCGACGTCGACTCCGAGCAGACGCGGCGGGTCGTCGAGAGGCGCCGGCGTGGCCGGCACATCCCCGGCGTAGGTGGTGATCTCGGCGCCGTCCGGCGAGATGCGCTCCAGGGGCGTTTCGCGCAGCACGCCGAGTCCGTCCGCGATCCAGACCGTGATCGCCGGCGGGGTGGCGAAGGCCGACAGGGTGACGTCCAGTTCGAGGCGGGTGGCATCCCCCGGCAGTTCCGGTGCATGGCTGGCGACCCGGATGTCGCGCGCTGCCGCCGCCGGATCGAACGCACCCGAGGCGGCCGTCGCCAGCGTCGCCAGCGCCTCCGGGCTCGCGGCGACGATGGACCCCGACTCCCCGCCGACCGACAGCGGCTGCACCTCCACGGGTGCGGCGAGCCGCACGCCCGGTGCCGTGGCGACGTCGGCGAGGGCCGTCGGGCCGATCCCGTCGATCCGGGAGGTGATGTGCACGTCCGTTCCCGCACGCAGCGCCCCGGTGGTGTCGAAAGCCTGCGTCCAGGTCGCGGAGTACGCCGCCGCGACCACGGCGGTGCCCGCGGCGAGCGAGACCACCACGAGCGGGGCGACGGCGAGCGACACCCGGCGGGCGACGGTGCGGATCGCGAGCTGCCAGGAGATCCGTCCGGCGCGGGCCATCCGGTCGCCGAGACCGGCGAGAAGCGGGAAGACCAGCACGACCAGCAGCACCGCGGCGATGAGCGCGAGCGCCGGGGCGACGACGGCGATCGGATCCACCGACGACCCTCCGGTGTTCGACGGTGTGATCGGTGAGCCGTACAGGCGCAGCTGCCAGACGGTGAGCACCGCGGCCGCGGTGACCAGTGCGACCAGGCCGGGGGCGGTCAGTCTCCTCACCCTCCCGGATGCGTCGGACGGGTCGCGGACGGTCTGGCGCCCGGCGGAGCGGTACGCGCTCACCGCGGCGAGCAGGCACGCGGACAGTGCACCCGCGGCCGGGACCAGCCACGCCGCGAGCCCGAGGGTGCCGAGCACGTCCGCGCCGCCGGTCGCCACGACCAGGATGCCGACTCCGGCCGCGCCGCCGAGCAGCAGACCCAGCGCGGCCGCGATCGCAACCTCGACCGCGGTGGCGACCGCGATATCCAGGGCCGATGCGCCGCGAGACCAGATGAGCGCGGTCTCGTCGGCACGGGTGGCGGCCAGCAGCCTGCCGAGTTCGGCGAGGGCCACGATGGCGATCGCGGCGAGGAGCAGCAGCACGACGGGCTGGATGGCGTTCAGCCCGCGCACCCGGACGCCCAGGATGTCGGCGGTCTGGGTGAACCGCCCCTGCTTCTCGAGCGTCTCGAGACCGTCGACGGTGCCGCGCCAGGTGCTGTCGATCGACGACCACGCCTCCGCGACGGAGGACAGGTTTGCGGACGTGATCTGCGTGATGTCGGGCACCAGCGTCCAGCGGACGCGCGGGTCGCCTTCGAGCCGGCTCCAGGATGCCTCGTCGATGACGAACGGGCCGTAGTCCTCCTCGATCCCGGTGATGATCATCGGATCGCCGTACCAGCGCGGATCCAGGTAGTCGGTGGCCTCCCAGGTGCCGACCACGGTGAACCGCGCCCCGTCGATCAGCAGCTGGTCGCCGACCGAGAGCAGCAGCGCCTCCGCGGCGCGCTGCTGCACCATCACCTCGTTGCCGCTCTCGGTGAACCGACCGTCGACGATGCGCAGCCGCTCGCGCGCGTCGTCGTAGCTCGCGGCCAGGCCGGTCGAGTCCTGATCGCCGCCGTCGGAATCGGTGGTCCGCAGAGTGACCCGCTTCTCGACGGAGCGGTACACTGTCATGTCGACGCCGGTCGGAGCGAAGCTCTCCCGCACCGCCTCCCGCACCTGCGCATCCTGTTTCGCGGGGTTGGCGGCCATCCGCAGGGCGGGTCGCACGGCGAGGTCGGCGCCCGCCCGCGATTCCAGGCCGGCGCGCACGCCGTCGGTCGCCTGCTGCGCGAGGTAGCCCACCATCCCCACCGCGAGCGCGGCGATGATCGCCACGACCGCCAGGATCGCACCCAGCAGAGCGGCGCTCTGACGGATGCGCGTGACAGACAACACGGGAGGACCTCGCTGGGGTTCGCCCGCAGCGGTGCGGACAGGATGGTGGCTAGGTGAGTTTACGTCGTCGCATCAGTCCACCCGCCGTCCGGTGGCACGCGAGCCGCCCCCCGCGCCGGTTCTAGGCTGGTGCTCTCATGACCTCGTCCGAGCCCGGGTCCAGCCCGTCCCGCGCCACCCTGGCCCAGCCGGTCATCGCCGGCGTGATCGCCGCCATCACCGGGTTCGCCAGCTCGTTCGCCCTGGTGATCGCCGGGCTGCAGGCGGTGGGCGCGAGCGCGGAGGAGGCGGCCTCGGGACTGCTCGCGCTGTGCATCGGGCAGGCGATCGTCGCCATCGCCCTCAGCCTGCGGTACCGGATGCCGATCGCCATCGCCTGGTCGACGCCGGGCGCCGCGCTGCTGGTCGCCGCGAAAGGCCTGACCGACGATTTCTCCGCCGCCGTCGGCGCCTTCCTGCTGTGCGCCGTGCTGCTGGTGATCACCGGCCTCTGGCCGTGGCTGGCGCGGGCGATGACCCGCATCCCGACCCCGATCGCGAGCGCGATGCTGGCCGGCATCCTGCTGCCGATCTGCCTGGCGCCGGTGCTCGCCGCGGTCGGCGAGACCTGGTGGCAGGGTCTCACCGTCGGGATCGTCTGGCTGATCGTCGTGAAGTTCTCTCCCCGCTGGGCGGTGCCCGCCGCGGTGGCAGCCACCGCGGTGGTCGTGGCGATCTCCGCGGGCGGCAATCCGCTCGCCGGGCAGTCGGTGGTGCCGACGGTGCAGCTGGTGCTGCCGAGTCTCGACCCCGCCGTGCTGGTCTCGCTCGGCATCCCGCTCTATGTCGTCACCATGGCCGGTCAGAACGTGCCCGGTTTCACCGTGCTGAAGACGTTCGGCTACGAGCACCCCCCTGCCCGCGCGATCTTCCTCTCCACCGGGCTCGTGGGCGGGGCGGGTGCCCTGATCGGCGGCCACACCCTGAATCTGGCGGCGATCACCGCGGCCATGATGGCGGGGCCCGACGCGCACCCCGACCGCTCGAAGCGCTGGATCTCGACCGTCTCCGCCGGGGTGGCCTACATCCTGATCGCGCTGGTCGCGAGCGCGGCGACCGCGCTGGTCTCTGTAAGCCCGCCGATCCTCATCACTGCGATCGCGGGCCTGGCGCTGTTCGGTGCGCTCGCGAGCGCCGTGACCGCTGCGCTCGAGAAGCCGGAGCACCGACCCGTGGCGATCATCACCTTCCTCGTCGTCGCCTCGGGCATCACGATCGCCGGCATCGGGTCGGCGCTGTGGGGCCTCGTCGTCGGCGGGCTCGTGATGCTCTGGCTCGGCTGGCGGCTGCGTCGGCGGTCGCAGGCAGACTGACGACGTGCTGTCTGCTGTGACCTCCCGATGGGACCGGGCGGACCCCGTGCTCAAAGTGCTGGGCGTCTCGATCCTCATCGCCACCCTCGGCCGCGGTGTGTTCCTCACCGTCACGGTGCTGTACTTCAGCTTCGTCGTGCACCTCACCGCCGCCGAGATCTCGGTGATCGTGGCGACGTCGAGCGCGACCGGCATCGTCACCTCGCTGGTCGGCGGTCAGCTCTCCGACCGGTTCAGCGCGCGGCGCGTCCTGCTGATCGTCATCGTCCTCGAGGGCGCCGCGCTGATGGCCTACGCCGCTGTCTCGACGTTCTGGATGGCGGTGCTGGTCGCCTGCCTGGCTTTCGGCTGCGAGGCGGCGGCCCACTCCGCGCGATCAGCGATCATCGCCCGCGGCTTCGAAGGATCCGCGCGGGTGACGGCCCGTGCCGTGCTCCGTACCATCACCAACATCGGCATCGCCATCGGCAGCGCGGCGGGCGGTCTTGCGCTCGTGTTCGACACCGCCGCGGCGTACCGCGCCATCCTCATCGCGGCGGGCGCCGTGTACCTGCTCTCCGGCCTGCTGATCCTGCGCCTGCCGCCCTCGGTCGACGCACCCGTCCCCGGCGACGAACCGGGCATCGAGAAGGCGCTCGACGAGGTGCGCCCCTCGCGCTGGGCGCACTCCCCATGGCGCGACCCGCGATACCTGCTGTTCTCAGCCCTCGGCGGCGTCTTCGCGATGCAGTTCGGGCTGCTGGAGTTCGGGGTGCCGCTCTGGGTCGCGCACGACACCAGCGCGCCGAAGGCGGTGGTGTCCGCGCTGCTGATCCTTAACACCGTCATCGTCATCGCCTTCACCGTGCCGCTGTCGCGCAACACCCACGACCTGCGGATCGCCGGGCGCGTCATCGGCATCGCCGGCGTGCTCATGGCGGGTGCCTGCGTCATCTACGCCGCGGCTGCCGCCGTCTCGCCGATCTGGGCGGTCGTCGTGCTGCTGGTCGCGGGCACCGCGCACGCCTTCGCCGAGGTGCTCTCGCAGGGCGGGTTCTGGGGCCTCAGCTTCGAGCTCGCCGACCCGGTGAAAGCGGGCGCCTACCAGGGGATGGGCGGCACTTTCTACTCGCTCGGCGCCACCTTCGCCCCGCTCGTGATCACCGTCACGGCGCTCGACCTCGGTCTCCCGGGCTGGGGCATCCTCGCCGCGGTGTTCCTGCTGTCCGCACTCGGGATGACGGCGATCGCCATCCGCGCGGCGTCACCGCAGCCGGTGCGTGCTTAGAACGGCGAGGTCACCGGCAGCTCCGCCGCGAGGACGGCGAGACCGCCCACGATGCTCGCGGTGAACAGCACCAGCGGCACGGAGTAGATGGGCCTGAAGCCGCGGGCGCGCGCCCGCTCGGATCGGGGTGCGACGACGTGCGAAGACATCGGGGGAACTCCTTCGGATCGACCACACGTGCGGGGAACACGTGCCATGCCCTCGTCGACCCAGCGTTCAGAGAGCTACCACGATTCAACAAAAAGGCCGGGGTACGGCGCGTGTCCCCCTTAGGGGGGAGACAGGATGGTCTAGTCGAGGCCACGGCGCGCGAGCAGAGGAGCGATCTCCGCATCGCGACCGCGGAACTCGCGGTACGCCTCCAGGGGGTCTTTCGACCCGCCCACACCGAGGAGCAGGCGCCGGAAGCGGTCGCCGTTCCCGCGGGTGAGTCCCCCGTTGTCGGTGAACCACTGCACGGTGTCGGCGTCGAGCACCTCGCTCCAGATGTAGGAGTAGTACCCGGCGTCGTATCCGCCCGAGAAGACGTGCGCGAAGTACGTGCTCGAGTAGCGGGTCGGTACCGCTGGATTGTCGAGCCCGACGTCGGCGAGCGCCGCCGCCTCGAACGCCGCCACGTCCAGCACGGCTGCCGCGGCATCCGGGGTCAGGGTGTGCCAGGCCTGGTCGAGCAGGGCGGCGGCGAGATACTCGCTGGTCGCGAACCCCTCGTTGAAGGTCTCGCTCGCGCGGATGCGGTCGACGACGGCCTGATCGATCGGCGCGCCGGTCTCGTGGTGGCGTGCGTAGTTCGCCAGCACCTCGGGCCACAGCATCCACATCTCGTTCACCTGGCTGGGGAACTCGACGAAGTCGCGGTACACGTTCGTGCCGGCGAGCTTTGGGTAGGTGACCCGGGCGAAGAGCCCGTGCAGCGCGTGGCCGAACTCGTGGAAGAACGTCGAGACCTCGTCGAAGGTCAGCAGGGTCGGGGATCCCGCGGCGGGTTTCGGCACGTTGAGGTTGTTGACCACGACGACGGGATGCTGCAGCAGCTCGTTCTGCGAGATGAGCGAGTTCATCCAGGCTCCGCCGCGTTTGGAGTCGCGCGTGTACAGGTCGAGGATGTAGAGCCCGACCTGGCCGCCGTCCTCGTCGCGCACCTCGAAGACGCGGGCGTCCGGGTGGTAGGCGACGAGGTCGGGTCGCTCGGTGAAGGTGATGCCGTAGAGCCGGGTCGCGGCGAAGAACACGCCGTCCTGCAGCACCCGCTCCGCCTCGAACCAGGGGCGCAGCGCCGCGGTGTCGACGTCGTACTTCGCCAGCCGCACCTTCTCGGTGTAGAACGCCCAGTCCCACGACTCCAGCGTCTCGCCGGGGTTCATCGCGTCGAGGTCGACCTGTTCCTCGCGCGCGTTCTTCGCGGCCGACGCCGCGAGGGGGCGCAGCATCCCGCTCACCGCCTCGGGGGAGCCCGCGGTCTCGTCGGCGGTGACGACGGCGGCGTGGCTGGGGTATCCGAGCAGGGCGGCCCGGCGGGCGCGCAGCCGCACGATCTCGAGCAGCACGTCGCGGTTGTCGTGTTCGCCGCCCCGCGAGCCGCGCGACCGGGATGCGGTCATCACCGCCTCCCGCGTCGGCCGGTGGGTGAGGCTCGCGAGGTAGGGGTGTCCGGTGGGCAGCACCAGGGTGATCAGCCAGCCGTCGAGCCCGCGGTCGGCGGCCGCCTGCGCGGCGGCGGAGAGCTCGCCCGCGTCGAGTCCCGCCAGCTCGCTCTCGTCGGTGATGTGCACCGCGAGGTCGTTGGTATCGGCGAGCAGGTTCTTCTCGAACCGGGTGGTCAGGGTGGACAGCGCCGAGTTCAGTTCGCGCAGTTCGGCTTTGGCGCCGTCGTCGAGCGCGGCGCCGGCGAGGGTCATCTCGGTGTGCCAGCGTTCGACGAGGTAGCGCTGCTCGGGGCTGAGCCGGGCGTCGTCGCCGAGCGAGTGGAAGACGGTGGTCACCCGCCCGTACAGCTGCGCGTCGAGCATGATCGCGTCGCGGTGCGCGGCGAGCTTCGGCGCCAGCCGCTCCTCGAGCTCGTTCGTGAAGTCGCTGGAGTCGGCGCTGGACTTGTTGAAGAACACGTTGGACACCCGCTCGAGCAGCTGGCCGCTGCGCTCCAGCGGCACGAAGGTGTTCTCGAACATCGGAGCGTCGCGCTTGCGCACGATCGCCTGGATCTCGCGCAGCTGCTCCGCCATCCCTGCCTCGAACGCCGGTTCGTAGTGCTCGTCGCGGATGTCCGCGAACGGCGGCAGACCGTACGGCAGCGTGCTGGGGGAGGCGAACGGGTTGTCGGCGCTGAGCGCGGTCTCGGTCACTCAATCAGCCTAGATCGGCGGCCCGCGGGCTAGTCTGCGGCCCATGGGCATGCTGACCAATGGACGCATCGACATCGCCGCGCCCGCCGCCGAGGTCTTCGCCTGGCTGGTCGAGCCGGCGAAGCTGACGGCGTGGCTGGGTGCGAGCGGCGGGATGCCGGAGGACACCTCCCAGCTGCGGGCGGGCTGGACGAGCACCACCGATTCGCCGCCGCTCGGAAAGGTCACCGTGGAGGTGCTGGCGTTCGACCCGCCGACGCACCTGGAGCTGCGGCAGACCTACACCGGGGGCGACGCGATCTCCACCTACCGGCTCACCGAGGGCGACGGGGTGACGACGCTCACGCTCGAGGGCGACACCGACTGGGCCCGGCCGGAGGGCGCGTGGGATGCCGCGATCGACTCCGCGTTGGCGGGGCAGCCGGAGGAGGTGCGCGAGGCCGCGGAGGCGCAGCTGGATCAGGTGGAGGACCGCCTGGAGGCCGGCGGTTTCGATTCGCTCGCGCAGGGGCAGATGCAGCAGGCGCTGGAGAGCTCGCTGCAGAAGCTGAAGGCGCTGATCGAGGCCGCCTGACGGCGTTGCCCTGACCGCGATGCCCTGACAGTGATGCAAAGAAACCCTTGCAAAGATCGCTTTGCAAAGGTACCTTTGCACTATGGCGAGCAGCAGGCAGCACCCCGGGCGTGACAACGTCCTCGACATCCAGGCGGTTCGCGCGCTCGCGCACCCGCTGAGGATCCGGATCCTCGACGAACTGTCGATGTTCGGCCCCCTCACCGCCAGCGGCCTGGGGGAGCGGCTCGCCGAATCGAGCGGGTCGATGAGCTACCACCTGCGGCAGCTCGAGAAGCACGGGATCGTCCGCGAGGTGGAAGGCAAAGGCAGCGCGCGGGAGCGCTGGTGGGAGCGGGTGCCGGGGTCGATCGCGGTTCCCGAAGCACGGGACTTCCCGGCAGGCAGCGCCGAGCGCCTGGCCACCCAGCTCGTCGAAGACGAGTGGAACCGCGGGCGCGAGGCCGCGTTCCACGAATTCGAGCGCGACGGCGAGGCGGTCTTCGGGCCGGAATGGCTCGACGTGACCAGCTTCGACACCATCAACCTGCGCCTCACGCCGGAGCAGCTGCACCAGCTGGTGACCGACATCGACGAGGTGCTGTGGAGGTACATCGGCGCCTACAAGACCACGCCGAGCCCCGGTTCGCGACCGGTTCAGATCCAGCTGAACGCCTTCCCGCTGGTGCGTGGCGATGTCGGTGGTGGAGAGAAGAATGCCTGATGAGCGAGGGAGTTGAGACGATGATGGCGACATATGAGGTGAGCATCCGCGACCTGCGCGGCCTACCGCTGATCGCGGTGCGTGCCGGCCGCGCACTGGAGCGCTGGGGTGCGCGCGCGGCGCAGCCGGTCGACGCCGACGAGCAGCGCATCCGGTTCGACGCGCAGCGCGAGGCACAAGAGGCGTTCGAGGCCCGGCGCAACGGCTGCTTCGGGATCGGCACCGTCCTGAGGTAGGCGCTGCGCGAGATTCAGTCGG
>JBFWWZ010000061.1:0-12844 GCA_050245915.1 Microbacteriaceae bacterium | reverse complement strand
CGACGTGCACCTCGGCTCCTGCGGCCATCGCGAACTGCGCGGCGAGCAGCCCGATGGTGCCGGAGCCCAGCACCAGCACCTGCTGCCCCGGTTCGGGCTGCGCACCGCGGACAGCGCGCAGGGCGTTGCCGCCCGGCTCGACCAGGGCGGCCGCTGCAAGCGACACGTGCCCGGGGATCTCGTACGCGAACCGCGCCGGGATCACCAGCTTCTCGGCGAGGGGGCCCGCCCACCCGCCGCGGATGCCCACCTCGTAGCGGTTCGGGCAGACGTGCTGGTGCCCGGCGATGCAGTACGAGCACTCGCCGCACCCGAGCATGGTGTCGCCGGTGATGCGTTTGCCGATCCAGTGCTCGTCGGCGGAGCCGCCCACGGCGCTGACCCGGCCGGTCCACTCGTGCCCGAGCCGTAACGGGTACTCGGCGTACCCGAGCGCGAAGTAGGCCATGTGGCCGGTGTAGAACTCCACGTCGGTGCCGCAGATGCCGACCCGTTCGACGTCGACGACCAGCTGCCCCGGCTCGGCGACGGGCTCCCGGACGTCCTGCACCTCCGCAGTGCGCGGTGCGGTGAGGACGAGGGCGCGCATCAGGAGCCCGGGTGCGCGACGACGTGCTGCGTCTGGGTGCCGAGCCGTGTGATCCCGAGGGTGATCACCTCGCCGCCCTTCAGATAGGTGGGCGGCGTCATGCCGAGGCCGACACCCGGCGGCGTGCCGGTGTCGATGAGGTCGCCCGGCTCGAGGGCGAGGAACTGGCTGAGGTAGTGAACGATGAACGCCGGGCTGAACACCATGGTCGAGGTGGATCCGGTCTGCCGGCGCTCGCCGTCGACGTCGAGCCACATGTCGAGGTCGAGCACGTCGCCGATCTCGTCGGGGGTCACCAGGTACGGCCCGGTCGGGTTGAACGTGGGCGCCGACTTGCCTTTGCTCCACTGGCCGCCGCGCTCCATCTGCCAGGCGCGCTCGCTGACGTCGTTGACCAGCACGTAGCCGGCGATCGCCGCCTCGGCCTCGGTCTCATCCGCAAGGTACGAAGCGTGGCTGCCGATCACGATGCCGAGCTCGACCTCCCAGTCGGTCTTCTCCGACCCGGGCGGGATGAGGACGTCGTCGTCGGGGCCGACCATGGTGTTCGGCGACTTGGTGAAGAGGATCGGCTCGGCGGGTACGGCCTGCCCGGTCTCGGCGGCGTGGTCGCTGTAGTTCAGGCCGATGCAGAGGATCTGGTGCGGCCGGGCGATCGGCGATCCGAACCGGCGGTCGCCGCGGGGCTCGGTGCGCCCGGCGGCGACGCGTTCGGCGACGGTGGCGGCCAGTGTGCCGATCCGGCCGGATGCGAAGAACGCCTCGTCGTAGTCGCTGACGATGTCCGACAGGTCGACGAAGGTGTCGTCGTCGATGAGGACGCCGGGGGTCTCCGAGCCTTTCGGCCCGAGGCGGACGAGTCTCATGCGGTGCTCCAATACGGGGTGGTGGTGCTGCCCGGCCAGCGGGTGTCCGGGATGCCGGTGACGCCGACATCGGCGAGGAAGATGGCGCCGGACCGGTCGGTCCAGTCGTCGAGGTTCTCCTGGGCGGTGGTGATGGCCAGGATGTCGCGGCCGGGTCCCACGAAGCCGGGGCACGTCGCCTGCGCCGCATCCACGGTCACCTCGCCCCGCAGCTCGCCGTGCGGCGTGTAGTGCAGCACGCGCCCGCCGTCGAACTGGGCGACCCAGAGGTCGCCGCCGGAGTCGACGGTGAGGCCGTCGGGCGCCCCCTCGAGCTGCACCACCGTCTGCCAGGGCTCATCGCCGTCGAGTGACCGGGACGAGATGGTGCGTGCCGTGGTGTCGACGTGGTAGATCAGGGTGCCGTCGGGCGAGAACGCGATGCCGTTCGACAGGCCGATGCCGGTGCGGAGGGTCTCGACGGAGCCGTCGGCGGAGACCCGCAGCAGCACCTCGTCGCCGGTGGGACCGACGAGGGAGAGGGTGCCGACGACGAGCCGGCCGCGTGGGTCGACGGCGGCGTCGTTGAGACGCACATTGCCGCGGGAGCCGAGCAGGTCGGGCCCGAACGAGACGGCGCCGTCGGGGGCGACGGCGGCGAGTCCGCGCGCGGCGGCGATGATGAGCCCGCCGTCTTCGGCGAGGGCGATCGCGCCGGCGGTCTGCCCGAGCACCAGCTCGTCGACGATCTCGAGTCTGTGGCCGTGAAGGCTCGCGGCGAGCACGCGGCCTTTCCAGATGTCGACGAAGCGCACCAGCCCGGCGCGATCGTCCCAGATCACGCCCTCGGCGAGGTCGTAGCCCTCGGCGGTCGCGGCGACGGCCTGCTGTGCCATAATTCAGAATGTTAGCCGACCGTTCGAAATGTTGGAAAACGATGACCGAACTGCGCAGCCGGGACTGGTACGACGGCGCGACGCGTGACACCTACATCCACCGCGCGTGGATGCGGCGCGGCAACCCGGCGGACGCACTCGACGGCACCCGGCCCCAGATCGCCATCGCCAACACCGCGAGTGACCTGACCCCCTGCAACGCGCATCTCGACGAGGTCGCGCAGCACGTGAAGAACGGCATCTGGGAGGCGGGCGGCGTGCCGTACAACCTCCCCGTGGTCTCCCTCGGCGAGACCCAGGTGAAGCCGACCGCGATGCTGTGGCGCAACATGGCCGCGATGGCGATGGAGGAGATGTTCCGCGCCAACCCGGTCGACGGGCTCGTGCTGCTCGGCGGATGCGACAAGACGATCCCCGCGCTGCTGATGGCCGCCGCATCCGTCGACATCCCCGCCATCGTCGTGCCGGGCGGGCCGATGCTGACGGGCCACTTCCGAGGAGAGGCCCTCGGCTGCGGCACCGACGTCTGGCGGCTCAGTGAAGAGGCACGGGCCGGACGCATCACCAACGGCGAGTTCCAGGCGTCCGAGCAGTCGATGATCCGCGGCAAGGGCCACTGCAACACGATGGGCACGGCGTCGACGATGGCGGTGGTCGCCGAGGCGCTCGGGATGACGCTGCCGGGCTTCGCAGGGACGCCCGCGGCAGACGCGCGCCTGCTCTCCCTCTCTCACGAGACCGGGCGCCGGATCATCGACATGGTCCAGGCCGGCCGCAGGCCGAGCGACATCATGGTGCGCGAATCCTTCCTCAACGCGATCATCGCGGTCGCGGCCGTCGGGGGTTCCACGAATGCCGTGCTCCACCTGCTCGCGATCGCCGGCCGGCTCGGCGTCGACCTGACCCTCGACGACTTCGACGCCGCCGGCTCCGGGGTCCCGGTGATGGCGAACCTGCAGCCGAGCGGCGAGTTCCTGATGGACGACCTGTTCCGGGCGGGCGGGGTGCTCGCCGTGCTGTCCCAGATCGCCGACCGCTTCCACCCCGAACCGCTCACGGTCACCGGCGCGCCGTTCGTCGCCGGGCTCGGTGCGCACCCGGTCTACGACGACACGGTGATCCGCCCCGCGGCCGCGCCGCTCATGGAAGACGCCGGGATCGCCGTTCTGCGCGGCAACCTCGCCCCTCGCGGCGCGATCGTGAAACCGTCCGCCGCGACCCCCGAGCTGCTGCAGCACGCCGGCCCGGCGGTGGTGTTCGACTCCATCGAAGAGCTGCGCGACCGGATCGACGACCCCGCCCTCGATGTCACCGCCGACTCCGTGCTGGTGCTGCGCGGCTGCGGCCCGAAGGGCTACCCCGGCATGCCGGAGGTCGGCAACATGCCCCTGCCGCGCAGGCTGCTCGAGCAGGGCGTCCGCGACATGGTGCGGATCAGCGACGCCCGGATGAGCGGCACCGCGTACGGCACCGTCATCCTGCACGTCGCGCCCGAAGCGGCGGCCGGCGGACCGCTGGCGTTCGTGCGCACCGGCGACATCATCACCGTCGACCTCGAGAACCGTGTGCTGAGCATGGCGGTCAGCGACGACGAGCTGCAGTCCCGGTCGCAGTCGCCGGCCTCCGAGGCCGGGTACGCGAAGCCGGCGCGCGGGTGGCAGAAGCTGTACGTCGACCACGTCATGCAGGCCGACACCGGGGCCGACCTCGACATCCTGATCGGTTCGAGCGGAGCGGAGGTCTCCCGTGAGTCCCACTGAATTCGACGGCGCGGTCGCCATCGTCACCGGCGGCGCGAGCGGTATCGGCGCGGCGGTGGCGCGGATCCTCGCCGAGCGCGGGGCGTCGGTGGCCGTGCTCGACCGCGATGCGAGCGACACGCACTTCTCCGTGCCCTGCGACGTGACCGACAGCGCCCAGGTGGATGCCGCGGTCGCCGCGGTCGTGGAGCGTTTCGGCGCGCTCGACATCGTCATCAACAATGCGGGCATCGGGGCCGTCGGCGATGTCACCGCCAACGACGACGACGAGTGGCGCCGCGTGCTCGATGTCAACGTGCTGGGGATGGCCCGCATCGCACGCGCCGCCCTGCCGCACCTGCGCCGCTCATCCCGCGCCGCGATCGTGAACACCTCGTCGATCGTGGCCGCGGTCGGGGTGCCGAACCGCGCCCTCTACTCGGCGAGCAAAGGCGCGGTCTCCGGGCTCACCCTCGCGATGGCCGCGGACCACGTACGGGAGGGCATCCGGGTCAACGCGGTGATCCCCGGCACGGCGGACACCCCGTGGGTGGCGCGCCTGCTCGACGGAGCCGACGACCCGGATGCCGCGGCGGCGATGCTGAAGGCCCGCCAGCCGATCGGTCGGCTGGTCAGCCCCGACGAGGTCGCCCAGGCGATCGCGTACCTCGCGTCGCCGAGGTCGTCGTCCACCACCGGCACGCTGCTGCCGGTCGACGGCGGGTTCACCGGACTTCGCCTACCGTCGTGATGTGACGACGCTCGCGATCCTCGGTGCCGGGAAGGTCGGCACGGTGCTCGCGCGCCTCGCGGTGAACGCCGGCTACGACGTGCTGATCGCCGGCTCCGGTCCGGCGTCGAAGATCGCGCTGATCGTCGAGGTGCTCGCTCCGGGGGCCGTCGCCACGACGGCGCGGGACGCCGCCGAGCGTGCCGACCTCGTGCTGCTCGCGCTTCCGCTGGGGAAGTACCGCAGCATCCCGGCCGATGCGCTCGCCGGCAAGCTGGTGATCGACGCGATGAACTACTGGTGGGAGGTCGACGGCTTCCGCGACGAGCTCACCGACCCGCGCACCTCGTCGAGCGAGCTGGTGCAGGCGTTCCTGCCGGCGTCGCGGGTGGTGAAGGCGTTCAACCACATGGGCTACCACGACCTCGACGAGCAGGCGCGTCCCCACGGCGCGCCGGGACGCAAGGCGATCGCGATCGCCGGCGACGACCCGGCCGACCTCGCGGTGGTAGCGGGACTCGTCGACGACCTCGGGTTCGACCCGGTGGTCGCGGGTCCGCTGGCGGAGGGGATCCGCATGGAACCGCACACCGAGCTGTTCGGCGCCGACGTCGATGCCGGCGAGGTGCGGGCGATGCTGGAGCGGTATCCGAGGTCGGCGCGAGGCATCTACGTCGCGAAGGTGCGCGCCGAAGCGCCACCGGGCCACGACATCCCGCCAACCGGGGCGTGAGCCCCGGCCGCTGTGCCAGGCTGGGCCGGTGACGAAGCGCGCCGTGATCCTGTTCGCCGCACTGGGCATCGCGTGGGGGATCCCGTACCTGCTGATCAAGATCGCGGTGGACGAGCTCGACCCCGCCGTCGTCGTGTTCGGGCGGAGCGCGATCGGCGCCCTGCTGCTGCTCCCCCTCGCGATCTACCGCAAGCAGGTCATCCCGGTGCTGAAGCGCTGGCGGCCGCTGCTGCTGTTCACCTTCATCGAGATCGTCATCCCGTGGTGGTTCCTCAGCACCGCCGAGCTGCACCTGCCGAGTTCGACGGCGGGCCTGCTGCTCGCCGTGATCCCGGTCGTCGGGGTCGCCGTGGCGTTCTTCTTCGGCAGGCCGGCGAAGCTGACCGGCAGCAACTGGATCGGCATCGCGCTCGGCACCCTCGGTGTGGCCGCGCTGGTCGGCCTGGATGTCGCGGGCTCCGACCTGATCGGGGTCGTGCTGCTGATCGTGGTCGTCATCGGATACGCGATCGGCCCCGCGATCCAGTCGCGCTGGATGTCGGACCTCCCCGCGATCGGGGTCGTCGCCCTGTCGCTCGGCATCGCCGCGATCGTCTACATCCCGATCATGGTCATCACCGGCGGTGTGCCGACCGAGGTCCCCTCGGCGGACGTGATCTGGTCGGTCGTGCTGCTCGGCGCGGTCTGCAGTGCCCTGGCGTTCGTGCTGATGTTCGCCCTCATCGACGAGGTCGGGCCGATGCGGATGACCACCATCACCTACCTGAACCCCGCCGTCGCGATCGTGGCCGGGGCGCTGGTGCTCGGCGAGAAGATCACGATCTGGACGATCGTCGGCTTCGTGCTCGTGATCGGCGGCTCGTTCCTGGTGAACCGCAAGCGACGTGAACCGGTCGCGGTCCCCGATCCGGTCGCGGCCCCCGTCGTCGAGGACAGCCGCTAGCGCATGCAGCGCATCGTCGTGATGGGGGTCTCGGGCGCCGGCAAGACGACGGTCGGCCGGGCGCTCGCCGAGCGGCTGGGCCTCGCATTCCAGGATGCGGACGATCTTCATCCGGCGGCGAACGTCGCGAAGATGGCGGCAGGCGTCCCGCTCGACGACTCCGACCGGGGGCCGTGGCTGGCCGTCGTCGGCGAGGCACTCGCCGCTGCCCCGGAGCCCGGCATGGTGATGGCCTGCTCGGCGCTGAAACGCGCGTACCGGGATGCCATCCGGGCACGGGCGGGCGACGCGCGTTTCGTGCTGGTCACCGCGCCGGTCGCGGTGCTCCGCGAGCGGATCGGCCACCGCACCGGGCACTTCATGCCGCCCGCACTGCTCGACTCGCAGCTGGCGACCCTCGAGCCGCTCGGCCCCGGGGAATCCGGGGCCACCGTCGACGTCTCGGGGACCCTCGACGAGAACGTCGACGCGGTGCTGCGGGCGCTCTAGCCGCGGACGGCGGTCAGCACCTCCGGCCAGACCGCCGGGTCGACCGGGTACGGGGCGTAGAACGACATCCGCGTGGCCAGCCCGTCGAAGCGCTCCCGCAGCGTCGCGCCGACCTCGGCCGGTGTGCCGACCGCGGCGAACTCCCCCACCATCTCGTCGGTGATGAGCGCGCCCATCTCCTTCCAGCCGCCGCGGGTCGACAGGGCGTGCAGCTGGTCGGCGGTCTCCTCCCAGCCGTGCAGTTCCATGACGCCGCGGTACGCCGGGGTGGAGGCGTAGAACGCGATCTGCGCGCGGACCGCCTGCACAGCGGCGTCGAGAGACGCCTGTTCCGACCCGATGGCGACGAAGGGGGACACGCTGTAGCCGACCGAGCCGGCCTCGCGGCCGGCGGCATCCTGACCCCGTCGCACCGCGGGCAGGCTGACCTCGGTGAGGTAGCGCCGCGTCGTGAAGCCGTGCCCGATGACGCCGTCGGCGACACGCCCCGCGGTCTCGGCCATGCCCTCGCCGACCGCGGCGATCCAGATCGGCGGGGTGCCGTGCGGGTTGGGGCCCGGGTCGAAGAACGGGCTCATCAGGGTGTGCGTGTAGAACTCGCCCTGGAACTTCAGCCGCTCGCCGGTCTGCCAGGCCTGCCAGATCGCGCGGATCGCCTCCACGTACTCGCGCATGCGGGCGGCGGGCTGCGACCAGGGCATCGAGAAGCGGCGCTCGATGTGGGCCTTCACCTGCGACCCCAGCCCGAGGATGAGCCGACCCTGCGAGATGAGCTGGATGTCGTTGGCCGCCATCGCGGTCGTCATCGGGTTGCGCGCGAACGCCACCGCGATCCCGGTGGTGAGGGTCACCCGCTCGGTCGCCCGGGCCGCGAGCGTCAGGGCGATGAACGGGTCGTGCTGGGTCTCGGGGGCGATGACCCCGTCGTACCCGGTCTGCTCGGCCGCGATCGCCGCGGACTCCAGGTCGAGGGGGCTGATGGCGACGTCGCCGCCGGCGTCGATGAGGAAGGCCACGCTGCGAGCCTACGTGTCGTGCCACGGCCCGGGCAGGCGGCTCGCATACCCTCAAGTACTGGTTGAGAGAGGCGGACATGGGGAGCCGGCGCGGGGTGGGGCTGTCGCGCGTGCGCACTGCCGCGCACGCGCTCGTCGTCGCGCTCGTGCTCGGGGTGGTGCTGAGCGGTCCCGCTCCCGCGCTCGCCGCGCCCGCCATCGACTACCCCACCTGGGCCGACGTCACCGCCGCCCGCGCCAACGAGGCGAAGGCGAAGGCGCAGATCGCGGCGATCCAGGCGCTCCTCGCCAAGCTGCAAAGCGACCTCGAGACGGCGCAGGCCAACGAGATCGCGAAAGGCGAGGCGTACGCCGAGGCTCAGGACGCCTACGACGCCCAGGTCATCGTCGCCGACGATCTCGCCGCCCAGGCCGAGGCCGCCCGCACGGATGCGGAGGCCGCCAAGCAGCAGGCCAACCGCCTGCTCGCGATGCTCGCGAAATCGGCGAACGGCGATCTCGCCGCCCAGCTGTTCGCCGACTCGCAGGGTGCCGACGCTCTGCTCTACCGGCTGGAGGCGATGGACCGGCTCTCGGAGCAGTCCGATCGGGTGTACTCGGGCGCGCTTCAGTTGCAGAACACCGCGGAGGCGCTCAGCGACCAGGCGGACATCGCCGAGCAGAAACGCGAGGAGCTGCGCGCGGCGGCCGAGAAGGCGCTCGACGAGGCCCGCAAGGCGACCGAGGCGGTCAACGCCGCGATCGCCGAGCAGCAGGACCACCAGGCCGAGCTCGAGGCGCAGCTCGAGGTGCTCGTGCAGAAGCGTCAGGCGACCGAAGCCGACTACCAGGCGGGTGTGGTCGCGCGCGAGAAGGCGCGGCTCGCCGCGCTCGCCGCCGCCGCGGCGGCCGCCGCGAACGCCGGCTCGGTCAACGGCTTCGGGTGGGCACGCCCGTCAGCGGGCTACATCTCCAGCAGCTTCGGCAACCGCTACCACCCGATCTATCACTACTGGAAGCTGCACAGCGGCACGGACATCGCCGGCCAGGGCTGCGGCGCACCGATCTACGCCGCGCACGCCGGGACCGTCGTGTACGCCGGCTGGAACGGCGACCTCGGCAACTTCGTGCAGATCAGCCACGGCGACGGCACCTCATCGGGGTACGGTCACATCCTGTCCGGCGGCATCCTGGTCGGGTACGGCGCGGAGGTCGCCGCCGGCCAGCAGATCGCCCGGGTCGGCTCCACCGGCGGATCGACCGGATGCCACCTGCACTTCATCATCCGGGTCAACGGGCAGCTCACCGACCCTGTGCCGTTCATGTCGGCGCGCGGGATCCGCCTGGGCTAGCGCCCTCCGCCCCCTCCGCTGGTTGAGTAGCCGCGCAGCGGCGTATCGAAACCCGCGGTTCCGTGCTGATTTCGACACGCGGCCGGGGGCCGCTACTCAATCAGCGGGCGAGGAACGCGCCGATCCCGTCGAGCACGCGCTCGACATCACGGTCGTCGGTGTACGGCGCGACACCCAGCCGCAGCGCCCCGCTGTCGTCGGTGCCGAGAGCTCTGAACGCCTCGTAGGCGTAGAAGTCGCTGGCCGGGGCGAGCACGTCGCGCGCGGTGAGGAAGCGGTACGCGTCCTCCGTGCGACGGCCCGGCATCGTGAGCGACAGGGTCGGGGTGCGGTCAGCGGCGCGCGACCACAGGATGATGTCGTCGCCGAACGAGGCGAGCCCGGCCTCGAGCGCCTGCCGCAGCCGCAGCTCGTGCTCGTCGATCTCGTGCAGCGAGGCGCGCAGCCGGTCGCGGCGGGTGGTGGCCGATCCGGGCGCGATGCCGGCGAGGAAGTCGATCGCCGCCGTGACGCCCGCCATGATCTCGTACGGCAGCGTGCCGAACTCGAAGCGCTCGGGCACCACATTGGTCGAGGGCGCCAGCTTGTCGGGCGTGATCGTCTCGAGCAGCTCGGGTGCGGCGGCGAGCATCGCGCAGTGCGGCCCGAGGAACTTGTAGGGCGAGCACATGAAGAAGTCGGCGCCGAGCTCGCCGATGTCGACGAACTGGTGCGCGGTGTAGTGCACCCCGTCGACATAGAGCAGCCCGCCGAGGGCGTGCACCCGGTCCGCGACGGCGCGCACGGCCGGCTTGGTGCCGAGCAGATTGGATGCCGCGGTCAGGGCGACGAGACGGGTGCGCCCGGTGAGGGCGGCATCCAGGCTCGCGGGATCGAGTTCGGCGGTCGCGGGATCGAGCTCGACCCAGCGCACCGTCGCGCCTGCGGCTTCGACGGCCTGGATCCACGGGCGCACGTTGGAGTCGTGGTCGAGCCGGGTGACGACCACCTCGTCGCCGGGTCCCCATCCCTTCGCCAGGTGCCGGGAGAAGTCGTACGTGAGCTGGGTGGCGCTGCGCCCGTACACGATGCCGCGCGGGTCGGCGCCGAGCAGGTCGGCTCCCGCCTGGCGGAATGCGGCCACCGCATCCTCGGCATTGGTCTCGGAGACCGGGCCCTCTGAGCCCCGGTTCGACAGCGGGCCGGTGAGCACTCGCGCGATCGCCTCGCCGACGACGCGCGGGGTCTGGGTGCCGCCGGGTCCGTCGAAGTGGGCGATGCCGGAGGCGAGGGAGGGGAACTCGGCGCGCAGCGCCGCCACGTCGAAGGCCATGCTCAGTACTGTATGGGCATGGATCCGATCACAGCTTCGCTCGGCGGCATCGTCGGGCTGATCATCTTCATCGTCACCGTGGTGTCGATCGTCAACAACCCGAACCACGGCGGCGTCGGCAAGTTCGTCTGGATCCTGGTGGCGTTCTTCCTCAGCATCGTCGGCTCGCTGCTGTGGCTGATCTTCGGCCGCGGCAAGGTGCCGAAGCGCTGACCTACGGGCAGTACATCCGCGTCGCGCGGGTCTGCTCGCCGCTGCGGTCGAACTCGTGCTCGGCCATCGGGCGCCCGCAGAGCGGGCACGCGCGACCGGATGCGGGGGCCGGCTCGGGCTGGTCGTAGGGTCCCAGCGGCGGGGGCCCGAGGTACGGGAACAGCCGGCGGTTCAGCCGGTTGAAGAAGCCGCCGCCTTCGAAGTCGTTGGCGGGCGGCGACGAATCCGTTCGTGTCACAATAGTTAGTGTACTAACGAAATCGGGAGGCTGCTCGTGTCGACGGATGTGCTGGCACTCGAGAACCAGGTCTGCTTCGCGCTCGCCGTCGCGACGCGCAAGGTGATCGCCGCCTACCGGCCGTTGCTCGAGCCGCTGGGGCTCACGCATCCGCAGTACCTCGTCATGCTCGCGCTCTGGGAGCGCAGCCCGCGCACCGTCGTCGACCTGTCGCGTGCGCTCGCCCTCGAACCCGCGACTCTGTCGCCCCTCGTCAAGCGGCTCGAGGCGATCGGCTACGTCAGCCGTGCCCGCGGCGCCGACGAGCGAACCCTCGACGTCGCGCTCACCGACGCGGGCCGCGCGCTGCGCGCCGAGGCCGAGACGGTGCCGCCCCGTGTCGCCGCGACCCTCGCGATGGATGCCGACGAACTCATCGCGCTGCGCACCACCCTGCACCGCGTCATCGACGCCGCCCGCTGATCGAGTAGGTCGAGATCAGGGCGCGATGGACAGGAAGATGAACGCCGCGAACACCGCCAGGTGCACGCCGCCCTGCAGCCGGGTCGCCCGGCCGGGCGCGATCGTCAGGATGCTGACCACCACCGTCAGCAGCAGCAGCACGATCTGAGTCGGGCCGAGTCCGAGCAGCAGGGGGCCGTCGAGGAAGAACGACGCGACCGCGATCGCCGGGATGGTGAGGCCGATGCTCGCCATCGCCGACCCGAGCGCCAGATTGATGCTGGTCTGGATGCGGTTGCGCCGGGCGGCCCGCACCGCCGCGATGCTCTCCGGCAGCAGCACCAGCAGCGCGATCACGACGCCGACGAACGAGTTCGGGAAGCCGACGGCGACGACCCCGGCCTCGATCGACGGCGACACCAGTTTCGCCAGGCCGACCACCGCGACCAGGGCCAGCATCAGCATCCCGAGGCTGAGCAGGGTCGCGCGGGTGGTGGGCGCCGCCGCGTGCTCCTCGTCCCGGATCTTGGTGCCGTCGGCGGTCACCGGCAGGAAGAAGTCACGGTGCTTCAGGGTCTGGGTCGTCACGAACAGCGCGTAGAGGGCGAGCGAGACGACGGCGACGAAGATCAGCTGCGAGGTCGAGAACTGTGCCGCCGGGGCCGAGGTGAACGTCGGCACGACGAGGCAGAGAACCGCGAGCGTGGTGACGGTGGCGAGGAGTGCGCCGGCGCCTTCCGCGTTGAACCGGATCAGCCCGTGCCGGAGTGCCCCGACCAGCAGGCTCACGCCGAGGATCCCGTTGACGGTGATCATCGCCGCGGCGAACACGGTGTCCCGGGCGAGTGTCGCGGTCTCCGGGCCGCCGGACACCACCAGCGTGATGATCAGCGCCACCTCGATCACGGTGACCGCGATCGCGAGGACCAGCGACCCGTACGGCTCGCCCACCTTGTGCGCGATCACCTCGGCGTGATGCACCGCGGCCAGCACCGTCGCGGCCAGCACCACGGCCATCAGGATGACGAGCCACAGCGCCGGCTCCTTCACGTTCCACCCGGCGGCGAGGAGGACGACACCGAGGATCGGCACGCCGATCGCACCCAGGTTCTGACGGAGCTGGGTGCTGTTCATGCATCCATTGTCTCAGGGGTCTCGACAGGCTCGACCGCCGGGAACGAACGAGGGCCCCGTCCCGCGGGTGCGGTGACGGGGCCCTCGTGTTCCAGTCCGGTGGGTCGCCTAGACGGCGCGGCGGCCCGTGAGGAAGCGGATCAGCCACACGATGGCGGCGATGACCAGCAGCACGATGCCGACCCAGAGCAGGAA
>JBFWWZ010000060.1:0-12865 GCA_050245915.1 Microbacteriaceae bacterium | reverse complement strand
CGCCGCCTCGCGTCGCAGCTGCGCGTGAACGTGGTGCAGGAGGAGCGCGTGCGCATCGCCCGCGAACTGCACGACGTGCTCGCCCACTCGCTCAGCCAGATCAACGTGCAGGCCGGCGTAGGGCTGCACCTCATGGACAAACAGCCCGACAAGGCGAAGGAGGCGCTCGCCAGCATCAAGGACACCAGCAAGTCGGCGCTCGACGAGGTGCGCTCGGTGCTCGGGATGCTGCGCGCCGAGGGCGCTACGATCGACGCCCCGCTGGTGCCCGAGCCCGATCTCGACCGTCTGCCCGCCCTCGTCGACGGCAGCCCCATCGCGGTCGACCTGGACGACCGGCTTACCCACTCCGAGGTGCCGGGTCAGGTGCAGCTGGCGCTCTACCGGATCGTCCAGGAGTCGTTGACCAACGTGTCCCGGCACGCGACCGGGGCGAAGCGCGTCCAGGTGACCCTCGACCGCGTCGACGACGAGTACATCGTGTCCGTCCGCGACGACGGCAAGGGCGAGACGGCGAGCGAGTCGGGTGGGCGCGGCCTGCTCGGGATGCGCGAGCGCGCCGAGCTGCTGGGCGGGCACCTGAGCGCGGGGCCGGCCGGCACGGGCTTCGAAGTGAAGGCCGTGATCCCCGTATGACGATCCGTGTCGCGCTGGCCGACGATCAGCAGCTGATCCGCGGCGGGTTCCGCAGCCTGCTCGAGGCCGAACCGGATATCGAGGTCGTCGGCGAGGCCGGCACCGGTCGCGAGGCGGTCGCCCTCGTCGCCCGCGAGAAGCCGGATGTCGTGCTGATGGACATCCGCATGCCCGACGGCGACGGCCTCTGGGCCACGGAGCAGATCGTCGCCGATCCCGCCCTCCTCGACACGCACGTCGTCGTGGTGACGACGTTCGAGCTCGACGAGTACGTGGCGCAGGCGATCCGCGCCGGCGCGAGCGGGTTCCTCGTGAAGGACACCGAGCCGGTCGAGCTGATCCGTGCGATCCACGTCGTCGCCGGGGGTGACGCGCTGCTCAGCCCACGTGTCACCAAGCGCCTGCTCGAGCGCGTCGCGGGTTCGCTGCGCGACGCCCCCGACGACGCCCGCCTCGCGACGCTCACCGAGCGCGAGAAGGAGGTGCTGACCCTCGTCGGACAGGGCCTCAACAACGAGGAGATCGGCACCTCGCTCTTCCTGAGCCCGCTGACCGCGAAGACCCACGTCTCGCGCATCATGTCGAAGCTCCTCGCGCGCGACCGCGTGCAACTCGTCGTCGTGGCCTACGAGACGGGTCTCGTCGCGCCCGGCCGCGCGGACTAGTCAGACGGCGATCATTCCGCCCCACCCGTCGTAGTTGCCCCCTCGGCTTTCGATGATGTCGAACAGCGTGCGAGTGTTCCGCTCGACGGTGTCGGGAAGCACGTCGGAGTCGTGCCGCGCGATCACTGCGGTCTTGAAGCCTGATCTCCTGACCTCGACACGGAATCCGGCCTCGACGAGTGCAGCCGCCGCCTCCTGCGCCCGTGACCTCCTGGTGAAGTACGCGAAGTGCTCGAGCTCCCTCGCGGTGGCGGCGGCGTCCCCGATCTGGTGTCGCTGCTCCAGCTGGGCGTGGTCAGCGGCAAAGTGCTCGTCGAGGGTCTGTCGGCGCGTCATGCGCGAAACCGTAGCGCGGATCCCGACCACGCCGAAGACGTTGTCCCCCGTGACGCGTTCGGGTTTCGGGGTACCCCGAAACCCGAACAGCGCCCGCGGAGTACTCGCGTCCGGAAACTGCTCCCGCGGGAGTACGCCAGGTGCATCCGCACGGCAGATTCCGGGATCCGGCCGAACGGCGAGCGTAGAGGTCAGAGGGATCCACCCCGGATCCCCGAGACAAAGGACAACCGTGTTCACCTCACTCGCCTTGGCCGCCGCAGCCGTTCACCCGTTCGGGCACGGCTTCGGCTTCCTGTTCTTCCTCATCCCGCTGTTCTGGATCCTGCTGATCGTGGCGCTGTTCGCGATCTTCGGCCGTCGTCGCCGCGCCATGTGGGGCGCCTACGGTCACGGCTACGGACCCTGGGCCCAGGCCCACGCCGCCCGCAGCGCCGAGTCGACTCTCGCCGAGCGCTACGCGCAGGGCGACATCGACGAGAAGGAGTACCGCGCTCGCCTCGAGGTGCTCCGTGCGAGCGCCCCGCAGCCGCCGGTGAAGTAGCCACGCACCTCCGACTGGCCCCGTCTCCTCGCCGAGACGGGGCCAGTCGCACGTCTAGCATCGACGAATGGCGCACCCCGAGACAGCCGCAGCGGTGCGCGCCAGCTTCGCCGTCGGGCTCGCGGTCGCGGCGTACGGGGTGTCTTTCGGGGCGCTGGCCGTGGCATCCGGGCTCGATGTCTGGCAGACCTGCGTGCTGAGCCTGTTCATGTTCTCGGGCGGATCGCAGTTCGCGCTCATCGGGGTGCTGGCCTCAGGCGGCACCGCAGCCGGGCCGGCCGCGATCACCAGCGCCGCCCTGCTCGGCGTGCGCAACTCGCTGTACTCCATGCGGATGTCGCCGATCATCGGCGGCCCGTGGTGGAAGAAGCTGATCGCCGCCCAGTGGACCATCGACGAGTCCACCGCGGTGTCCACCGCGCAACCGACCCTCCGCGGGCAGCGCGCCGGTTTCTGGACGACCGGCGCCATCATCTACGTCGGCTGGAACCTCACCACCTTCGTCGGCGCGCTGCTCGGCGACCTCGTCGGCGACGTGCGCATGTACGGTCTGGATGCCGCGGCGGCAGCAGCGTTCCTGGGCCTGCTCTGGCCCCGGCTGCGTGCCCGTCAGCCGATCGTCGTGGCCGTCGCCGCGGCGGTCGTCGCCGCCGTCCTCATCCCGTGGCTGCCGCCGGGGCTCCCGGTGCTCGCGGCCGCCGTCGTCGCCATCGTCGTCGGGATCACCAACTGGCTCGCACCGAAGGCGGACGCGCAGTGAGCGTCTGGACGATCATCCTGCTGGCGTCCCTCGCCGTGCTGGTGCTGAAGCTGCTCGGCTACCTGGTGCCGCCCACGTTCATGGAGCGGCCGGGGCCGTCGCGCGTCGCCACGCTGCTGACCGTCGCGCTGCTGTCCGCCCTGGTGGTCACCCAGACGCTCGAGCGCGATCACCAGCTCGTGCTCGATGCTCGCGTCCCGGCGGTGGCGGTCGCCGCGGTGCTGCTCCTGCTGCGTGCACCGTTCGTCATCGTGGTGCTCAGCGCCGCGATCGTTGCGGCGGTGCTGCGTCTTCTCGGCTGGATGGCCTGACCCCGGACCCACTGAGAGCGAGGGTCGCTCAGTCCTCCAGGTGATCGACCCCCGGCAGCCAGCTCTGCCCCGCGGAACCCCAGCTCTGCTTCTTGATCGCCTTCGCGACGAGCCGGTCGAACGGGTGGATGAGCCGGTCCGCGTAGAGCACTCCGTCGAGGTGGTCGTACTCGTGCTGGAAGATGCGGGCCAGCCAGCCCTCCGCCTGCACCTCGAAAGTCGTGCCGTCGAGGGCGGTCGCGCGCAGCAGTGCGCGCTCCGACCGGCGGAGCGGGAACCGTTCGCCCGGGATCGAGAGGCAGCCCTCGGATTCGGCCTCGTCATCCAGGTCGCCGATCATCGGCGGGCTGATCCACAGCTCGGGGTTGATCGCGGTGCCCGCGTGATGCACGCCGTCGCCGTCGGTCCAGCTCCACACGAAGATGCGCAACGGCACCCCGACCTGCGGTGCCGCGAGCCCGACGCCGGGGGCGGCGGCCATCGTCTGCTCCATGTCATCCACGAGCGTGCGGATCTCATCGTCGATGCTCTCGACGCGCCGGGCGGGCGCGTGGAGGACGGGGTCACCCGTGATCACGATCGGGCGCACAGGCATTGAGCAAGGATATCGGGCGGTCTGCCGGTAGATTCGTCGGGTGCCCGCCGACATCCCCACCCTCGACTCTGTCATCGGGGGGATGGCACCACTCGGCATCGCGATCGCGCTGCTCGGCGGCGTGTTCCTCGCCCTCGGGGCGCAGTTCCAGCACCGTGGCGTCGAGATCGTCGAGCACCGGCACGGAAGCGGCCACAAGGCCGGGCTGAGCGTGCGGCAGCTGCTGCGCCTGGCATCCAGCGGGTGGTGGGTGATCGGCAGCGTGATGCTGGGGCTTGCCATCCTGCTGCAGCTCACGAGCCTCGGTTTCGCGCCGCTCATCGTGGTGCAGCCGATCGGGGTCGTCGCCCTCGTGATCACCTCGATCGTGAACGCCCGCGTGTCGAAGGTGCAGCTGCAGGGTGCCGCCATCCGGGCCATCGTGTTCTGCGTCACCGGTATCGCGATCTTCGTCACGTTCGCGGCGATCTTCGCGCGTGAGACGGTGGTCGAGCGGCTGCAGCTGATCGTGATCCTGGTGATCCTCGGCGTGGTGCTGGTGGCGCTGGCGATCGCGTTCGTCTGGTTCCGCAAGCGCGGCGCCGGAGCGATCTTCTACATCCTGTCGGCGGGCGTGCTCTACGGTTTCGTCGCCACCCTCGCGAAGGTGGTCATCAACCGGGTCGGCAACGAGCTCGCCGGCGTCACCGGGGGCGGATCGTTCGAGCCCCTCACCATCGTCTGCGTCGTCATGCTGATCCTGGCGGCGGCGCTCGGCGCGTACTTCGTCCAGACCGCGTACTCGGTCGGTTCGCCCGACCTGGTGATCGCCGGCCTCACCGTCGTCGACCCGCTGGTCGCTGTCGCGATCGGCATCGTCGTGCTCGGCGAGGCGTCGCAGGTTCCGTGGTGGGTGATGGTCATCTGGGTGTTCGCCGCGTCGCTCGCGATCTACGGCGTGTTCCAGCTGGCGAAGCATCACCCGCAGACGCATCACGGCGGCAACGTCGTCGAGGAGGCGGTGGCCGAGGTGGTCGGCGAGGCGATCGACCGTGCCGCACACGTGCGGGCACGCGGACGGGGCCACGCGGGGGGTTAGCCACCGCGGCCCCGCGGCTTCGCTGGGGTAGGTTGGAGGCCGATGCGCATCCTGATCGGCGCCGACACGTTCGCACCCGACGTCAACGGCTCAGCCACCTTCACACGCGCTCTCGCGGCGGGTCTCGCGAGTCGCGGGCATGAGGTGCACGTCATGGTCCCCGCACACGGACGGGTCGGCACCTTCGTCGAGAATCACGTCGGCGTCGACCTCATCGTCCACCGCATCTACAGCTGGCGCTGGCTGCCGCACCCCTGGCTTCGGTTCATGCTGCCGTGGCGGGTGAAGGCGAACGCCGAGCGCATCGTCCGTGAGATCAACCCGGATGTCATCCACTTCCAGTCGCATATCGTCGTCGGTCGCGGGCTGGCCACGGCGGCGAAGAAGCACGGCATCCGGCTCGTGGGCACGAACCACACGATGCCCGAGAACATGATCCAGCACGTGGCGATCCTCCCGAAGTTCGCGCTCGGGTGGCTGATCAAGATCCAGTGGGCATCGGCACGCAAGTGGTTCTCGAAGGCGGATGAGATCACGGCACCCACCCGCCGGGCGGCGGACTTCTTCGAGAAGTCGACGGGACTGCCCAACGTGCACGCGATCTCCTGTGGGATCAGGGCGGCCGACTACGTCGCCGATTTCTCGCCCCGCACGCAGAACATCGTCACCTTCCTCGGCCGGCTCGACGAGGAGAAGCACATCGAGGATCTGCTCGTCGCCGTCACCAAGCTCGATCCGGCCCTCGACGTGCAGGTGCAGATCGTCGGCGACGGCGACGTGCGCCGGCAGCTGGAAGCGAAAGCCCGCGAACTCGGCATCGCCGACCGCACCACCTTCACCGGCAAGGTGTCCTACAACGAGCTGCGCGCGGCGTTGACCCGCAGCACGGTGTTCGGGATGCCGTCCCGGGCCGAGCTGCAGAGCATCGCGACCATGGAGGCGCTGGCGTCGGGTCTCCCCGTCGTCGCCGCGAACGCGATGGCCCTGCCGCACCTCGTGCATCCGGGAGAGAACGGCTACCTCTTCGAGCCGGGCGATGTCGACGCGTTCGCCGGCTACCTGGAGCAGATCCTGAAGGCGTCGCCCGCCGAACTCACCCGCCTCAAGAAGGGCGCGCTGAAGACGGTGGAGCCGCACGACATCGAGCGCACGCTCGACACGTTCGAGGCGCTGTACCGCGGCGAGCAGGTGACCGACCCGGTCACCGAGTCGATCACGACCCCGGAGTGACCCCGCTAGGGTTTCTGAGGTACGGGGCGGTAGCTCAGCTGGTTAGAGCAGCGGACTCATAATCCGTCGGTCACGGGTTCAAGTCCCGTCCGCCCTACGCTGGAGCTGTCATGAGCGTCCCCGACTCCTCCACCCCGCGGTGGAGCGCATGGCGCGTGGTGATCGGCTTCGGGATCGTGAGCCTCGCGATCGATCTGGTCGCCGACGGGGCGCGTTCCGTGTCGGGGCCGCTCCTCGCCTCGCTGGGTGCCAGCGCCCTCGCGGTCGGGATCATCACGGGCGGAGCCGAGGCAGCGGGGTTCGGTCTGCGGTTGGTCTCGGGCCCGCTGGTGGATCGCTTCCGGAGGTACTGGGGCTTCGCGATCGGCGGCTACGCCGTGACCGTGCTCTGCGTCCCGTTGCTCGCGCTGACCCCGTTCCTCGGACCGGGGGCGGTCGCCGTGGCGGCCTTCCTGATCGTCGTCGAGCGGGTGGGCAAGGCGATCCGCAGTCCTGCCAAGACGGTCCTTCTGGCGCATGCGGCGACGGCGGTCGGCGGGGGACGTGGATTCGGGGTGCACAAGCTGCTCGACCAGGTCGGCGCGTTCTCGGGTCCGTTGCTGGTGGCGGCCGTGATCGCGATCTCCGGTGCCCTGTGGCCGGCATTCGCGGTCCTCGCGGTCCCCGGTGTCTTCGCGATCCTCCTGCTGCTCTGGATGCGCAGCCGGGTGCCGGATCCTGGTGTCTTCGCCCTCCAGCCGGGCTCCCGAAGCCGTCCCGTGCCTGCCGCAGGCAGTCGCGGCCGGCTGCCCGTCTCGCTCTACCTGTTCGGCATCTCCGCCGCGCTCACCAGTTTCGGCCTCGTCGGGTTCGGGGTGATCTCGTTCCACCTGACGGAGGGCGGCCTGGTCGGTCTGGCCGCGGTCCCGCTGGTGTTCGCGGTGGGCATGGTGGCGGCCGCGGTCGCGTCGATCGTGACGGGGCGCGCGTACGACCGCTTCGGAGCCGGGGCTCTGCTCGTCGTCCCCGTTCTCGTCGCCGGCATCCCGATCCTGACGTTCTCGACATCTCTGGTGTTCGTACTGGTGGGCGTCGTCATCTGGGGTGCGGCGACGGGGGTGCACGATTCGACCGTGAAGGCTCTCATCGCCGACCTCGTCCCCGTCGCGCGCCGGGGTACCGCGTACGGGCTGTTCGCGGTCTTCCAGGGCGCTGGAGTGTTCGGAGGTGCCGCCTTCGCCGGCAGCGTGTACCCGGATGCCGTGGCGCTGAGCCTGGTCACGGTCCCGGCTCAGATCGCCGCGTTCGTACTTCTGATGGTCGTGGTGCGGTCACGGCGCGGATGATGGAGGATGCTCGGGACGGTGATCTGGTGCATCCTGGGTCGATGCAGAAGACGTCGCTGATCGCCCTGGCGAGGCATGAACTCGGTCAAGCACGCGAGGCATCCAGCGGCCGCAGTGCGAAGACGATCTTCGGCGGCCACGAACATCTGCTCCGCCAGACCCTTATCGCGATGCGCGCCGGTGAGACGATGCCCGACCATGAGAACCCGGGTGAGGCGACCGTGCAGGTGCTCGAGGGTCGGGTCCTGCTGCAGGCGGGCGATGTCTCATGGAACGGTTCGCCGGGGGACCTGATCACGATTCCGGATGGGCGTCATTCGCTCGCCGCCGTCGAAGACAGCGCGATCCTGTTCACGGTGGTCACGAAGCGGTAGCCCGGGCCGGGCGCTATCTCAGATCGCGCAACCGTGCCGCGACCGAGTTGTCAGCCCCGGAACGCCGCTCGTACGTGACCGCGATGATGAGCAGCACGGCGCCGACGATCGCGAGCGTGATCCACCATGGGATCGAGTCGATGCCCCGCACGATCTGCACGGCGAAGACGACCACGTTCTCGACCGGCAGCACGACGATGCCGAGGATGAACGGGGCCGCCAGTTTCAGCTGGGCGCCGACGAGGATCGAGAGCAGGGCGGCGGCGATCACGCCGATGGCGCGCCAGATCGTCGGGTCGGTACCGCTTGCCAGCACGGACGCCAGGAACAGCACGACGATGCCGGGGCCGAGCAGCCGCCACGATCCGGTGTGCCCGACCGGCCAGTTGTTCGCCGTCGCGAGGGTCTCCCGGCCGCCGAGCATCACGAGCACGCCCGCCGCCAGCAGGAACAGGCCGAGCGGCACGGAGAACACCTCCACCCGCAGGTCGCGGGCGCTCCATCCGACGATCGCGGTGACGAACGCGAGAGCGAACACCATCCACACGGGCGGAAGCGTCGTCGCCCGTGCACGTGTGCGCAGCACGATCACGACCATGAAGATCAGCAGCGCGAGCATCAGGCCCCAGAGGGTCCAGATCGAGACCCAGTCGAAATGTCCCGGTCGCGCGGTCCACGACGCGATCGCGACGTAGGCGACGGCGGGGGCGTAGAGCCAGCGACTGCGGCCGATTCGCGTATCCGGGTCGGCGTTGTCGAGAAGGACCCGCGCGGCTGCGCCCGCGGCAACGGCACCTGCCGCGCCGAAGCCGAGCGACACGAGCAGCCCGAGCGCATCCACCGGCAGGTCGTCGAGCGACAGCCCGAACCGCAGCGCCTGGATGGTGCCCGCCGAGGAGGCGATGATCGCCGCCGCCAGGGTGGGGGTGCGCAGCACGGCCAGCCGCTGCATCCAGGGCCGGCTTCCCCGCCCGATCACGGCGCCGATCAGCAGCAGCACCCACGCCGCGGCGAGGAGTGCATAGGCGCGCCACGGGACCGAGACGGAGTCGCCCGAGCCCACGACCGCCAGGATGCCGAGCATCGGGATCACCGACACCCCGAGGCCGGTGGCATACAGCGGCACGCCGTTGCCGCCGCGCGCGGTCACGATCACGCCGATGATGGCGAGCGCGATGGCCGGTGGCAGCAGGTACGGCTCGATGAGCGTCACCCCCTGCTGTGCCCAGATGCACCACAGGGCTCCGGTGAAGCTGGCGAACGCCACCCACCACCCGTAGCGCCGTCTGCCCCAGATCGCGGCGGCGGCGGCGCCGATGCCGAGCACCACGAGCACGATGAACGAGGTGTCGAGCCCGGCGGCCTGCCGCACCAGCGCCAGAACGACCGCGATCGCGCCCGTGAGCAGGGCGGTGGCCTCGATCCAGATCCGCGCCACCGAGGCCTCGCGCTCCGACAGCCCGTGGCGCACGAGCCCCGCCCGGATCAGTGCGGTGCTGGGCAGCACACCGGCGACGATCACGGCGATGACCGGAAGCGCGACCGGAGAGCCGCTCGTCTCGAGGAACTGTGCCGCGAGGTTGGTCACGACGACCGCGAGGGTCGGCACGAGCAGTCCCGCCGAGATCGCCCGCAGCACGATGTTCAGGCCGGGCCGCCGGGTGAGCAGGAGCGTCAGCGCGAGGCAGAAGATCAGACCGCTCGAGAGCGCGGCCCACCCGCTGCGGTCGACCACCACGACCCCGACCCCGATCAGAAAGGGCACCGCGGTGACGATCAGCACCGCGTACCAGGCCGGCGCGCGCAGGCGCCGGATCAGTGTCGCGGCGATCGCGCCGACCGCCCCGACGGCGGTGGTGATCGAGAACACCGCGACAGTGCTCAGCGCATCGGTGAGATCGAGCGCACGGGCGACCAGCACCAGCGCGTAGGCGTAGCCCACGCCGACGTGAACAGGGTGATCAGCGGTGCGCACGGTCGCGGCGACGGCGAACAGCACGGCCACGATCGCGACCCCCGCAGGAACCGTCAGCTGCTCATCGCCCCACGACACCAGGCCGCCGAGCAGCAGCGCCAGATGCGCGCCGACGATCGCGGGCAGCCGCAGCACGAGGGGGGCGTCGCGAACCACCGGCACGAACAGCAGCAGCAGGGCGACGGCCAGCGCGAAACCGATCGCGATCGAGACCTGCGTGACGGGGAGCCACTGCGACCAGGATGCGAACGCGAGTCCGCCGAGCATCACCAGCGAGACGGCTGCCGCACTCGCGATGCGGTACCCGACGCCGAACGAGCCGGATCGCCGGGACCCGAGTGCGGCGTTTGCCGCGAGGCCGCCGGCCACCGCGACGAGACCGATCACCACGGCGATGCCCGCGTCCCGGCCGAGCAGATCTTCGGGTCCGTAGTTCGAGGTCTGCAGTGCCGAGAACGCCCGGAACAGCACGATCCCTGCCCCGAAGAAGACGGTGATGACGCTCGCGATGGCCGCGATGGTCAGCACGCCGGCGGTCAGCACCGGGCGCACCACGCTGCGCGGCGTCGGCAGCGCGCCGAGCGCGATCAGCGCGAGGCCGGCGGCCGCGGGGACGAGCGCGAGGTACCACTCCGGCTGCTCGAGGTCGAGCGCGAAGGGGGTCGTCGCAATCGCCGAGACCGCGAAGCCGCCGGCGAGGTAGCTCCAGAACGGCGCGATCAGATGCCGGGTGGCGAGCGCCGCCAGCACGGCCAGTGCCGCGAGGGCGCCGGCGATCGCCAGCCAGTGCCCGCCGGTCGTCGGCGCATCGGTCAGGGGCAGCTGGACCACCACGGCCGCCACCGCGAGCACCTGCAGGGCAGTCAGCGTCACCCGCTCCGCGGTCAGGCGACCGTCGAACCGGGGAGCCAGCCTGCGGACCAGCTCGAGCAGTGCGAGCACTGCGAACCCCGCGGACAGGTGCCCCAGCACCATCGGCCACACGCCGAGCCCGCCGTCGTATCCGGCGTAGCCGATCATCGCGGGCACGAACGCCATGCCCGCCAGGGCGAGCAGAAGCCAGCTGCGGATGCGGGCGAGCCGCGCGACGCCGATCATCACGATCCCGCTCACCAGCGTCCCGATCGCGGTGAACACCCACGCGCTCACCCCGCCCGTGGCGAGATGGCGCAGCGCCGCGACATCGAGGGCGACGAACACCATGCCGAGCGCGCCGACGGCCTCTGCCGAGAACTGGAGCCCCCGCCGCGCCAGCAGCCACGCGCCGCCGAGGAAGATGACCGTGACGACCCCGACGATCGCGCTGCGCAGCACCTCATCGGTGAGATCGGGGTTGAAGAAGGTGAACACGATCGCCGCCACCGCGAAAAGGCCGGCGCCGGCGACGGCGAGCACGGACTGCACGGTCGCACTGGAACGCTCGACGGTGGGCGCGGACGCCGCGGCGGCCGGCTCGGCGACCGTAGCCGGTGCGCCGACCGCCGCCGCCACGGCCACGGGTGCGGTGACCGGCGACACGGGGACGAGGTCGAGCACCTCTTGCCGGGCCCGCAGCGCGGTGACCGCGGCACTGGATGCCGCCCACAGGCGGTCGGCGATCTCACCGCGCAGATCGGCCCCGCAGTTGAGGCAGCGCCGGTCGTGCAGGCCGTCTGTTCCGCACCGGGGGCAGTTGGTGGCATCGAGCAGATGGCGGATCGCTTCGTCGCTCCAGGGCTGAGGCATTGCGTCAGTCTATGGACGCGCAAACGAGGGCCCCTCACACCGCAGGATGATCTGCGCTGTGAGGGGCCTGTGAGCGACTAGTTGATGCCGGGGATGACGATCCACCCCTGAGAGAGCACCAGCCACGCGAGCACGAAGACGATCGCGACGACCGTCAGTCCCACTCCGGAGCGACGGGTCGACCCGCGCACGATCAGCTGCACCACCAGGATGATGAGCGTCGCGATCGCGAGCACGAAACCGCCCCATGGCACCGCCACGAAGAACGACAGAATGAACAGTGCGGCGACGATGATCTCGAGGATCGCGACGATGGCGACTCCGCGGCCGCGCACGCGGATGATGCCGTCGATCAGGGCGAGGATCGCGCCGATGAGGCCGATGACGAGCAGCCAGGACAGGGTGATCACGGGGGGGTCCTTCCGTCGGGGGCCGGGTGGCCCCAGCGCGGCATGGCACCGCGCCGCCCCTCTCCCTAGCGAGGAAGAAAGTCCGCCCAGCGGACCGTCAGGCGACTCCCAGACAGCCAGGTCAGGCGGCGACGGCGCGCGTCGCCTCCGAGCGCACGCGGTCGAACGCACGGACCAGCGCGGTCGCCGACGCGATCGGGTCGCCGGCGTACCCACCGGTCATCGCGCCGTCACGCGCGAGCATCAGGTCGTCGGCGGCGTCGCCCGACAACGGGTGGCCCATGCGGCGCAGCAACTGCTCGAGGATGTCGATGTACCACTCGCGGTGCTCCTCCACCGCGCGGCGCACCGGGTGCGTGGCATCCGGGAACTCGGTGGCGGCGTTGATGAACGGGCAGCCGCGGAATCCGGGGGAGGCGATGGCGGAGGTGATCTCGTCTTGCAGGGCGTGCAGCACGACGCCGGGGTCGGCATCCTGTGAGACCAGGTCGGACAGCCATTCGGCGAACAGGCGGTGGCGGTAGGCGACGTAGTCGACGATCAGCCGGTCTTTCGACCCGTAGTGCTTGTAGAACGTGGCCTTGGTGACGCTGGAGGAGCTGATCAGACGGTCGACGCCCACCGTGCGGATGCCGTCGTCGTAGAACAGCTGGTTCGCGGTCTCGAGGATGCGCAGCTTCGCGGGGGCGGTCGGCAGCGACACGCTCGGGCGGGGGATCTCGATGGACACTGTCTGCTCTCTCGGTGGTCGGGTTCCCGAGGGCTCCGCGCGTCAGGGGATACCGCGCGGTTCCCCCGCGTCGTGGCCGCACGGGGGACGGCCACGACTGCGGGGTGGTCAGAACACGGGTTGTTCTGGGTGACGGATCAGGGGAACCCGTCACCCGAAACGGTAGCACAT
>JBFWWZ010000059.1:0-13097 GCA_050245915.1 Microbacteriaceae bacterium | reverse complement strand
CCGGAGCCAGTCGCGCCCTAACGTGAGACATAGAGAAGGCCTTCCTTCGAGTGATCTAGACACCACTCAGAATGGAGGCCTTCTCCTCACCCCCGCGTCACCAACGATCTGACCGAGTACAGCTAGCGCGTGGCAGGCCAGTCGCGCGCGGGCTCGCCGATGTACAGCTGCTGCGGACGGCCGATCTTGGTCGCCGGGTCGCTGTTCGCCTCGCGCCAGTGCGCGATCCAGCCGGGCAGCCGGCCGATGGCGAAGAGAACGGTGAACATGCGGGTCGGGAAGCCCATCGCCTTGTAGATGACGCCGGTGTAGAAGTCGATGTTGGGGTAGAGCTTGCGCTCGATGAAGTAGTCGTCGGCGAGCGCCACCTGCTCGAGCTCGCGGGCGATGTCGAGCAGCGGGTCGCTCACCCCGAGGTCGGCGAGCACCTCGTCGGCGCTCTCTTTCACGACCTTCGCCCGCGGGTCGAAGTTCTTGTAGACGCGATGCCCGAAGCCCATGAGCTTCACGCCGTCTTCTTTGTTCTTCACGCGGTCGACGAAGTGCTGAACGCTCTCGCCCGATTCGCGGATGCCGGCCAGCATCTTGAGCACCGCCTCGTTGGCGCCGCCGTGCAGGGGGCCGTAGAGCGCGTTGATGCCGGCGGAGATCGAGGCGAAGATGTTGGCCTCCGTCGACCCGACGAGCCGCACCGTCGAGGTGGAGGCGTTCTGCTCGTGATCCTCGTGCAGGATCAGCAGGCGATCGAGAGCCTTCACCAGCACCGGGTTGACCTCATAGAGCTCGGCGAGGTTGCCGAAGTTCAGCTTCAGGAAGTTCTCGATGAAGTTCAGCGAGTTGTCCGGGTAGAGGAACGCCTGGCCGAGCGACTTCTTGTGCGCGTAGGCGGCGATCACGGGGAGCTTCGCCAGCAGCCGGACGGTCGAGATCTCGACCATCTCGGGGTCGTGCGGGTCGAGCGAGTCCTCGTAGTAGGTGGAGAGCGCGGACACCGCGGATGACAGCACCGACATCGGGTGGGCGGTGTGCGGCAGGGCGGAGAAGAACCGCTTCAGGTCTTCGTGCAGCAGGGTGTGGCGCCGGACCTTCTCGCTGAACTCCTCGAGCTCGGTCGCGGTCGGCAGGTTGCCGTAGATGAGCAGCCAGGCGACCTCGAGATAGGTCGAGTTCGCGGCGAGGTCTTCGATGGCGTAGCCGCGGTAGCGCAGGATGCCGGCGTCGCCGTCGATGTAGGTGATGGCGCTCTTCGTCGCCGCGGTGTTGACGAAGCCCTGATCGAGGGTGGTGAGGCCGGTCTTCGCCATGAAGCCGCCGATGTCGACGCTGTCGCGGCCGTCGACGGCGCGGACGACGGGGAACTCGTGGGCGGTCCCGTCGTGGGAGAAGGTGACCTTATCGGAGTCGCTCACGAATACAGCCTACCGGGGGCCTGTGAACACTGTCGTAATCGCCAAGGAAGGCGATCAGCCCTTGGAGAGCTGCTCCAAACGACGGGCCGCCGCGTCGATCCGCTCGTCGGTGGCGGTCAGCGAGATACGCACGTGGGAGGCCCCCGCGGCGCCGTAGAAGGTGCCCGGGGTGACCAGGATGCCGTGGCCGGCGAGCGTGCTGACGGTCGCCCAGGCATCCTCACCCCGCGTCGCCCAGAGGTAGAGGCCCGCGGAGCTCTCGTCGATCCGGAAGCCGGCGGTCTCGAGCGCGGCGAGCAGCCGCACCCGGCGCGCGCGGTACCGCGCACGCTGGGCGTCGACGGCGTCGTCGTCGCCGAGGGCGGCGACCATCGCGGCCTGCACGGGCGCCGGTGGGATCAGGCCGAGGTGTTTGCGTGCCTGCAGCAGCTCGCCGATCAGGTCGCTGCAGCCGGCGGCGTAACCGGCGCGGTAGCCGGCGAGGTTGGAGCTCTTGCTGAGCGAGCCGACCGACAGGGTGAGACGACGCGAGTCGCCGATGACGCGGGGGTCGAGGATCGTCGTGGTGGGGCCGTCGCCCGCCCAGTTCAGCTCGGTGTAGCACTCGTCGGAGGCGATCACCGCACCCATGTCGCGTGCACGGCGCACGGCGCGGCGCAGGTGCTCGACGTCCCACACGCGTCCGTCGGGGTTGCCCGGGCTGTTGAGCCAGACGAGCCGCGTTCCGTCGGGCCAGTCGTCCGGTTCGTCGGTGGCGACCGCGGTCGCGCCGACCACCGCGGCTCCGACGGCGTAGGTCGGGTACGCGAGGGTGGGCTGCACGACGATGTCACCGCGACCGAGGCCGAGCAGGGTCGGCATCAGCGCCACGAGCTCTTTCGAGCCGATGGTGGGCATCACGTTCGCCGGTTCCACGGTGACGCCGTGCCGGCGGGCGTACCGGTCCACGATCGCCTGACGCAGCCCGGCGGTGCCGGCGGTCTGCGGGTAGCCGGGGGTGTCGCTCGAGGCGGCCAGGGCATCCTGGATGCTCTGCGGGGTGGGGTCGACGGGCGACCCGATGGCGAGGTCGACGATGCCGTCGGGGTGGGCGGCAGCCTGCTCGCGGTGCGGGAGCAGCGAGTCCCACGGGAAGTCGGGGAGGGCCAGCATCAGAGCAGCACTGCCGACACCTAGTGCGCGACTTCCTGCGGGGGGAGGGCCTTGATCAGGGAGTGGTCGCCCGCGATGACGCCGACCTTTGCGGCGCCGCCCGGCGATCCGACGCCGGTCTCGCTGAAGAACTCGACGTTGGCCGTGTAGTAGTCGGACCACTGCTCGGGCAGATCGTCTTCGTAGTAGATCGCCTCGACGGGGCAGACGGGCTCGCAGGCGCCGCAGTCGACGCACTCATCGGGGTGGATGTAGAGCATCCGGTCGCCTTCGTAGATGCAGTCGACCGGGCATTCGTCGATGCAGGCCCGGTCTTTGAGATCGACGCAGGGAAGGGCGATGACGTATGTCACGTCTCCATCCTAGGCCGACGCCGACGGGGCCAGAGCACGATGGCCGCGGTGAGCAGGGCGGGTCCGAGCGCCCAGGCGTATCCGAGGGGATCGCCGACGACGAACACGGTGCCGCCGGCGCCCGGGAGCGTCAGGACGGCGGTGGCCGCGACCGCCCCGATGCCTGCGGCGGCGGCGATGGCACGGCTGTCGAAGACGAGGCGGAATCCGGCGACGAGGGCGGCGATGACGGCGAGGCCGGCGAGGAGACCCCACGGTGGGGCCTGGCGGTGGGTGAACGTGGCGAGGAAGCCGACGGTTCCGCCGATGAGCAGCGCGAAGAGCGATGCGAGCGCCGCGGTGAGGATCGTCGCGCGATCCCATCCGTTCTCCATGGGGACCTCCGCTGGACACCATAGCCCGGGCGCTCTAGGCTCGACCTAGTAAGGGTAGCCTCACCAAACTGAGCACCCGTTCTCGTCAAACCCTCTCCCGAAAGCCCCACGTGCTCGCGAACGTCCTGATCGGCCTGCGTGAAGGCCTCGAGGCGGGTCTCGTGGTCGGCATCCTCGTCGCCTACCTGCACCGGATCGGCCGGCGCGATGTGCTCCCCCGGCTCTGGATCGGCATCGGCGGCGCCGTGCTGCTGTCGCTCATCGTCGGTGCGGTGCTCACCTTCGGGCCGAGCACCCTCAGCTTCCAGGCGCAGGAGATCCTCGGCGGCTCGCTCTCGATCGTCGCCGTCGGCATGGTCACCTGGATGACGTTCTGGATGGCGCGGCACGCCCGCGGCCTCAGCGCACAACTGCGGGCGGATGCCGACAGGGCCGTCCAGCGCTCGGCCGCCGCGCTGATCGTGCTCGGCATCGTCAGCGTCGGCCGCGAAGGCGTCGAGACCGCGCTGTTCGTGTGGGCGAGCGTCAATGCCGGGGCGGACGCGGCGCTCGGCACGCTGGGTGCCGTTCTCGGCATCCTGATCGCCGTCGTGCTCGCGTATCTCATCTACCGCGGTCTGGTGCGGATCGATCTCGGGCGGTTCTTCTTCTGGACCGGCATCCTCCTGATCGTGATCGCCGCCGGGGTGCTCGCCTACGGCGTCGGCGACCTGCAGGAGGCCGGGGTCGTGCCGGGCATCACCGTGCACGCCTATGACGTCTCCGGGCTGGTCTCGCCGACCAGCTGGTACGGGGCGCTGCTCGCCGGCGTCTTCAACTTCGACCCGGAGCCGACCGTGCTGCAGGTCGCCGTCTGGATCGCGTACGTCGTCGTCACCCTGCTCGTCTTCCTGCGGGTCAGCCGCGTTCGCCCGCACCCCGCCCCCGTGACCCCAGAAGGAGCCGAATGAGCCGCCGACCGCCCGCCGTCATCGCCGCCGTGCTCGCCACCATGTCGCTGGCCGCATGCGTCCCCAACGCACCCGCCGGCAGCGCGACGGTCACCGTCGCCATCACGGACGACGCGTGCGAGGTGTCCCCGGCGACCGCGGAGGCGGGCAGCGTCAGCTTCGAGCTGACGAACTCGGGCAGCGACGTCAACGAGTTCGAGATCCTCGCCGACGACCGGCTGCGCATCGTGGGCGAGAAAGAGAACGTGGTCCCCGGCGGGACCACCACGTTCACCGTGCAGCTGCAGCCGGGCACCTACTACACGGCGTGCAAGTTCCGGATGGCGGGGTCGCCCATCGGGCTCGCCGAGTTCACGGTCACGGGCGAGGCGAGCGTCGCCGGCGCCGGCGAGCAGGAGCTGATCGATGCCGCGGTCGCCGACTACGTCGCCTACATCGCCTCCCAGACCGACGAGCTGATCCCCGCGGTCGGCGCGTTCGCCGACGCGTACGCCGCGGGTGACGACGAGACCGCCCGGTCGCTGTACGCGAGCGCGCGCGTGTTCTACGAGCGCATCGAACCCACGGCCGAGGCGTTCGGCGACCTCGACCCGAAGATCGACTACCGCGAGGTCGATGCCGTCGCCGAGGGGCTCGACTGGACCGGCTTCCACCGCATGGAGAAGGACCTGTGGCCGCCGGCCGCCGGCGACCTCAACTCGGACGGTACGAGCGCGCTGCTCGACTGGGCTCCGTCGACGCCCGCGCAGCGTCAGGAGTTGGCCGACCGGCTGAAAAGCGATGTGCAAGACCTCTCCGACCTCGTCTCCGCGAGCGACTTCACGGTGAGCCTCGCCGACATCTCCAACGGCGCCATCGGCCTGCTCGACGAGGTCGCCGTCGGCAAGATCTCGGGCGAGGAGGACTGGTGGTCGCACACCGACCTCACCGACTTCGCGGCGAACGTGCAGGGCGCCGAGGTCGCGTTCGGCACCGTGACGGCGATCGCCGAGCTGAAGGGCGAGGGTGATCTGGTCAGCGAGATCCAGGACCGGTTCGACGCCCTGAACGCCCTGCTCGACGGGTACGGCAGCGTCGGCGACGGCTTCACCCCGTACGACCAGGTGAGCGATGCGCAGCGCAATGAGCTGTCCGACGCCGTCAACGCCCTCGCCGAGCCGCTGTCGAGGCTGACGGCGGCGGTGCTGGGGTAGGGACCATGAGCGACCCGCACCGTCTGTCCCGGCGGGGCCTCCTCGGCCTCGCGGGGGCGGGTGCCGCCGGTCTCGCCCTCGGTGGCGGAACAGTGGCAGCCGCGCAGTTCGCCGCCGCCACCGCGAACCCGGAGATGACCGGGAGGGTCCCGTTCTACGGCGAGCACCAGGCGGGCATCACCACCCCGGCCCAGGACCGCCTGCACTTCGCCGCCTACGACATGGCGGCGGATGCCACGGCCGACGACCTGCGGGAGCTGCTGTCCGACTGGACCTACGCCGCCTCACGGATGACGCAGGGGCTCGAGGTCACCGAGCAGGGCGCCGTGGGCGGCTCCCCCGTCGCCCCGCCCGACGACACCGGCGAGGCCCTCGGCCTGCCGCCCGCGGGTCTCACGATCACGTTCGGGTTCGGGCCGACGCTCTTCGACGACCGGTTCGGGCTCGCTTCGCGCACGCCGGCCGCCCTCGAGCCGCTCCCCCGGTTCTCGGGCGACGCGCTCGACCCCGCGCGCTCGGGCGGCGACCTGTGCATCCAAGCCTGCGCCGACGACCCGCAGGTGGCGGTGCACGCGATCCGCAACCTCAGCCGGATCGCGTTCGGGCGCGCGGCGATCCGCTGGTCGCAACTCGGGTTCGGGCGCACCTCATCCACCTCGACCGCGCAGGTGACCCCGCGCAATCTCTTCGGGTTCAAAGACGGCACCGCCAACATCAAGGCCGAAGAACGGGATGCGGTGGCCGAGCACGTCTGGACGCGCGCCGCCGACGGCCCGGCCTGGATGGCCGGAGGCACCTATCTCGTGGCGCGCAAGATCCGCATGATCATCGAGAGCTGGGACCGCACGCGGCTCGAAGAGCAGCAGCGGGTCATCGGGCGCGACAAGGGCGACGGCGCTCCGCTGTCCGGCGGCACGGAGTTCACCGCTCCCGATTTCGAGAAGCCCGACGACGACGGCTCCCCGCGCATCGACGAGGACGCGCATGTACGGCTCGCGCACCCGTCGGCGAACGGGGGCGCGCGGCTGCTGCGCCGCGGCTACAACTTCGTCGACGGGAACGACAGCCTCGGCCGCCTCGACGCGGGCCTGTTCTTCCTGTCGTTCCAGCGCGACCCCCAGCAGTTCATCACCGTGCAGCGCAGCCTCGCCGGGCACGACGCGCTGAACGAATACATCAAGCACGTCGGCTCGGCGATCTTCGCCATCCCGCCCGGCATCCGCCACGGCGGCTCCGTCGGAGACGCCGTCTTCGGCTAGCGCAGCGCGGCTCCGTCGGAGACGCCGTCTTCGGTTAGCGCAGCGCGGCTCCGTCGGAGACGCCGTCTTCGGCTAGCCCTGCGTGACGACCGTGTACCCGACCGAGGGCCCGATCCCCAGATCGGTGAAGTCGCCGGCCTGCAGGTTCACCGTGTACGCGTCGCTGGTGAAGTTGCCGAAAGCGCCGGTGGCATCCTGGTTCACCGTGCCGCCGGTGAATCCGGCGTCGGTCAGCAACCCCACGGCCTCGTCGTAGCCGCCGAGGAAGTCGTCGCGGGCGACGTACACGCTCCAGCCGGTCCCGAGATCCTGGGCGAACACCAGATCGCCCTCGATGAGCGGCACCTCGTCGCGGGGGAAGGTCGCCGGGAGAGCGATCTCATCGGTGCCCGATCCGGTAGACGGCCCCGGCGCCGGCCCGGAGGTCGCCGCCCCGTCCCCGCCCGTGCCCGCCGGCGCCGGGGACGGCGTCGCGCTGCATCCCGCCAGCACGGCGAGCAGGACGAGGACCCCCAGTGCTTTGATCACTGCCCGGTGTCGGCGTTCGTCACCGTGTAGTTCGCGGTCCACTTGTCGTCGGCCTTCGCCACGACGACCAGCACCGTGAACGGGTCTTTGTTGAAGCCGCCCGTCGAGGCGTCGGCAGCCACCGAGACCTCCTGGTACTCGAAGCCGGCGTCGGTGAGCTGGGTCTTGATCTCGTCGAACGCGTCGATGCCGTCCACCTGGATGGTGACGTTCCACGCCTTCTCGCCGTTGTCGCCGGGGACGGAGAGTCCGAGCAGCACGTCACCGTCGATCAGCGGCACATCGTCTTTCGGGAAGTCGGAGGGGAGGCCCTGACCGGGGATCACGCCGCCCGGCAGACCGCCGCCGTTGCCGCCGGGAAGGAAGTTGCTGATGATGCTGCAACCGGAGAGCAGCGGGGTCACGATCAGAGCAGCCGCGGCCAACGCGAGGACAAAGGGCTTACGGGTCGTCATGACCAGGAACCCTACTAGACCGAAGGGTCTATCAGGCGTTCTGCTTCTTGCTGCGCGATAGTGCTCGCGCCCGCTCGGTCTGGTCGAGCACCACCTTGCGGATGCGCACCACCTCGGGCGTCACCTCGACGCACTCGTCTTCGCGGGCGAACTCGAGGCACTCCTCCAGCGTCAGCTTGCGCGACGGGGTCATCCGCTCGAAGACGTCGGCCGTCGACGAGCGCATGTTGGTGAGCTGCTTCTCTTTGGTGATGTTGACATCCATGTCGTCGGCGCGTGAGTTCTCGCCGACCACCATGCCCTCGTAGACCTCTTGCGTGGGCTCGACGAAGAACGTCATGCGCTCCTGCAGGGCCGTCATCGCGAACGGCGTGGCGACCCCGGCGCGGTCGGCCACGATGGAGCCGTTCACGCGCGTGGTGATCGCACCCGCCCACGGCTCGTAGCCGTGCGAGATGGCGTTGGCGATGCCGGTGCCGCGCGTGATGGTCAGGAACTCGGTGCGGAAGCCGATGAGACCGCGCGACGGCACGATGAACTCCATGCGCACCCAGCCGGTGCCGTGGTTCGTCATCGTGTCCATGCGGCCTTTGCGGGCGGCGAGCAGCTGGGTGATGGCGCCGAGGTGCTCCTCCGGTGCGTCGATGGTGAGGTGCTCGAACGGCTCGTGCACTTTGCCGTCGATCGTCTTCGTGACCACCTGGGGCTTGCCGACGGTGAGCTCGAAGCCCTCGCGCCGCATGTTCTCGACCAGGATGGCGAGGGCCAGCTCTCCGCGGCCCTGCACCTCCCACGCGTCGGGGCGCCCGATGTCGACGACCTTGATCGACACGTTGCCGACGAGCTCGCGGTCGAGGCGGTCTTTGACCATGCGCGCCGTCAGCTTGTGACCCTTCACCTTGCCGATGATCGGGCTGGTGTTGGTGCCGATGGTCATCGAGATCGCCGGGTCGTCGACCGTGATCGCGGGCAGCGGGCGGATGTCGTCGGGGTCGGCGATGGTCTCGCCGATGGTGATGTCCTCGATGCCTGCCACGGCGACGATGTCGCCGGCATGCGCCTCCTCGGCCGGGTAACGGTCGAGCGCGCGGGTCTTCAGCAACTCGGTGATGCGCACATTGGAGTGCGAGCCGTCGTTCTTCACCCAGGCGACCGTCTGGCCCTTCTTGAGCTGACCGGCGAACACGCGCAGCAGCGCGATGCGCCCGAGGAACGGCGAGGAGTCCAGGTTGGTGACCCAGGCCTGCAGCGGCGCCTCGTCGTCGTACGTCGGGGCGGGCACGTGCTTCAGGATCGCGTCGAACAGCGGCTCGAGGTCGTCGTTGTCGGGCAGCGAGCCGTTCTCCGGCTTGTTCCAGGAGGCGGCGCCGTTGCGGCCCGACGCGTAGACCACCGGCAGGTCGAGCAGCGAGTCGACGTCGAGATCGGGCATGTCGTCGTGCAGGTCGCTCGCCAGGTTCAGCAGCAGGTCGTGGCTCTCTTCGACGACCTCGTCGATGCGGGCGTCGGGCCGGTCGGTCTTGTTGACCAGCAGGATCACGGGCAGCTTCGCCTCGAGCGCCTTGCGCAGCACGAACCGGGTCTGCGGCAGCGGCCCCTCGCTCGCGTCGACCAGCAGGACGACGCCGTCGACCATCGACAGCCCGCGCTCCACCTCGCCGCCGAAGTCGGCGTGGCCCGGGGTGTCGATCACGTTGATCGTCACGGGCCCATCGGGGGCGTGCACGCCCTCGTACTGAATCGCCGTGTTCTTGGCGAGGATCGTGATGCCCTTCTCACGCTCCAGGTCGTTGGAGTCCATGGCCCGCTCCTCCATGTGCTCGTGCGAGCCGAAGGAGTTGGTCTGGCGCAGCATGGCATCGACGAGCGTCGTCTTGCCGTGGTCGACGTGGGCGACGATCGCGACATTGCGCAGATCGGAACGGATGGCTGTAGGCATAACCTGCCTAGTCTACTCAGCGGGCGACGGGGTCGCTGCCGCCGGCTCCCACTCCCACGCGTTCCAGAACACTCCGCGCCCGAGCGGCGACCGGGTCACCCCCGTCACCTGGGCCGAGACCGCCGTCACCGTCGGGTAGGCGAACAGCGGAACCCCGTAGGCGTCCGCCCAGATCAGGCCGTCGATCTCGGTCAGCAGCCGCGTGACCTCGGCATCGTCGTCGGCGGCGTCGACCTGCCGGATGAGCGCGTCGACCTTCGGGTTGGTGTAGCGCGTGAAGTTCGCCAGCCGCGACTCGCTGTCGAACACGGCGCTCACGGCCGCCGGCCCGAGGCGCGTGGTGTCCCAGGCGAAGAGCGCGGCGTCATAGGTGCCGGCGACGCCCAGCAGACCCTCCCAGTCGGCGTTCGAACAGTCCGTGACAACGAATCCGGCGCGGGCGGCGCTGTCGCGGATCAGCACGAACTCGGCCACGCGTCGCGGGTTCGCGGGGTCGTACAGGATGCAGACCTGCGGCGCGGCAACCCCCGCGGCGGCGAGCAGGCGCTTGGCCTCGGCGACGTCGGTCGAGGCGTACTCCCGGGAGCCGTTCCCGGCGATGGCGTCGGCGTACCCGTCGGCGCCGGGACGCAGGACGAACGAATCGAGCAGACCGGCATCCTGTTGGAGGGGCAGGATCAGCTCATCGAGGATCTGCTGGCGCGGCACGACGTGCAGGAACGCCTCGCGCACCCGTGCGTCGTCGAAGACCTGGGAGCGCGACTCCGACTGCTGCAGGTCGAGATGCTCGAAGGTGCCCTCCGATCCGGCGACGACGGTGACGCCGTCCACGTCGACGAGGGCGTCCAGCACATCCTCGCTCGGCTGCGGCGTGATGATGTCGACGGCGTGGCTGCGCAGCAGGGCGACCGTCTCGAGCGGATCGGGCGAGACCCGCAGGGCGATCGTCGCGTAGGCCGGGAGGCGGTCCCCCCGGTACGCCGGGTTGGCTTCGAGGGTCACGGATTCGTTGTCGGAGATGCCGGTGATCCGGTACGGACCGGATGCCACCAGCAGCGACGGGTCGTCGGGCAGCTCGGTGAAGTTGTAGGCCGAGTTCCAGAACCGGGACAGCTCGGCCAGCTCGCCGGCGTCGCGCCCCACGATCGCGGACACCAGCGCCGCCTTCGCCGTCATCGCCGCGTCCGTGCCGGCGTCGCCGTCCGCGCCACCGGGGAGGCCGAGCGCATGCTCCGCCACCACGTGCGCCGCGACACCGGGGTCGAGTGCGCTCCGCCAGCCGGGGAAGAACCGGTCGTAGGTGACCTCCACCGAACGGTCCTCGACGATCTGCGGGGTGGCGGTGGCGGTCTCCAGCCCGTTGCCGATGGTCCCGTCGAAGAACACCACGTCGTCGGGGTAGTCGTCGGTGTACTCACCCGTCGCGGGATCGACATAGTCGTCGTCGACGAAGCCCGGAGTGTTCAGCACCCCCGAGTTCGCGGCCCATGACAGCAGCAGGTCGGCGGCGTCGATCGGCACGCCGTCCGACCAGGTCACGTCCGGTGCCACCGTGTACCGCACGGTGAACGGGCTCTGGCTGACGATCTCCGCGGTGCCGAACGACGGGTCGTCGACGAAGGCATAACGATCGTCGTAGTAGCCGAAGCCCGTGCCGGTCAGGTATGCGACATCCGCATTGGTGGGGGTGGAGCGACCGAACGAGGTGCTGGCGTTGGCCGACGTGAACGGGGTCGACACGGCGACCCGCACCACGCTGCCCTCGACGACAGTCGGGGCGTCGGTGCATGCGACGAGCCCGGAGGCGATGATCGCCGCCGCCAGGATCGCACCGGGCAGGCGCAGGCTCACGACCGGCGGATCGCGTCGTAGAGCGGAACGCCGTGCCAGTCGATGGCCACGTCCTCGAGACCCTCCGCGTAGCCGGCCTGCGTCGTGGAGTTCCACAGCGGAAGCGCCGGCAGGTCGGTCAGCAGCACCGACTGGGCGGCCGAGTAGGCGTTCTGGGCATCGCCCTGGGTCTTCGCCGCGGCCCCCTCCGCGAGCAGGCTCGCGAACTCCGCGTTGGAGTACCCGGCGCCGGTGAGATACGGGGTGAGGAAGGGCAGGACACCGGGGTAGTCGGCGCGGACGACCGCGCGGTATGCGCTGCCGACGCTGCCGTCGGCGATCGCCTCCTGCAGCGCGGCGTACGACGGATAGGGCTTGCCGACCGCCTCGATGCCGAGGGTCGACGAGATCTGCGCGGCCACGGCATCCACCCAGTCCCGGTGGCCGCCATCGGTGTTGTAGGCGATCTCGAACGTGCCCTCCCATGGCGAGAGCTTGTCCGCCTCGGCCCACAGGTCGACGGCCTCGCCGTCGTCGAAGCCGAGATTCTGGGATCCGGCGAGCTCGTCGGTGAACGTGTCGAGAGAAGCGGACGCGAAATCGCGGGCGGCGATGCGCTTCACGCCGAAGATCTTCTCGGCGATCTTCGCGCGGTCGAACGCCGCGGAGAGCGCTGTGCGGCGCAGCACCCCCTCAGGCCCGGCGAAATGCGGCACGTCGGCCGGGATCGTGATGGTCTCGAGGACGGCGAGCGGCTGGTCGATGTCGCGGTTGCCGAGCTCGTCTTCGAACGTGCCGAGGGATGACGTGGGAAGCGTGTCGAGCACATCCAGATTGCCCGACAGCAGATCGGCGTAGGCCAGGTCGAGCGAGTCGTAGAGGAGCATCGTGAGGCCGCTGTTCTCCGGCTCACGCTCGCCCTCGTACTCGGGATTGACCACGAGCTGGACGCGCTGACCGTGCTTCCAGGCATCGTCGCCGTCGAGCATGTACGGCCCGTTACCGATCGGGTGCTCGGCGAAGGTCACCGGATCCTCGAAGAAGGCCTCGGGCATCGGCGAGAACACCGGATGCCCCAGGCGCTGCCGGAAGTCCGAGCTCGGCGCGCGGAGGTGGACCTCGAACGCGTCGTCGTCGATCACCACGAGCCCACCGGCCGCGATGAGGGAGGAGTCCTTGTCGGCCGCATAGCCCTTGATGTCGGAGAAGAAGTGCTGGTTCACCGACTTGTGGCTGCTGAGGGCGATCCAGTCCCAGGCGTCGACGAAGGCGTTCGCGGTGACGGGCTCGCCGTTGCTGAACACGCTGCCGTTGCGGATCGTGATCGTGTAGACGGTGTTGTCGGCGTTCGCCTCGATCGATTCGGCGACATCGTCGATCGTGCCGCCGCCCGCGTCGTAGGTGACGAGACCGGCGTACAGCGCCTGCAGGAGGCGATAACCGCCCATCTCATCGGTGTCGGCAGGCGTCAGCGGGTTCGCGGGCTCGGAGCCGTTGACCCGGAGGGGCTCGGCGGCATCCTCCCCGCCGGATGTGCAGCCGCTCAGCACCAGCGCGACGGCGAGCGCCATCGCACCGGAGGCCGCGGCGACACGCCGGAGGCCACGAGAGTTCGTCACCCCTCGACCCTATCGGTGATCGCCCGACCGCTGGAC
>JBFWWZ010000058.1:0-13599 GCA_050245915.1 Microbacteriaceae bacterium | reverse complement strand
CCTGCTGGTCAGCCGAGACATCATCCATCGTGTAGAGCGTATTCCCGGTACTGCCTTTCCGGAGGGGGCCCGGACGGCCGCAACCCTCGACCTTTAGTGTGAAAACGGATAACGGTCTTCACCAGTAGACACTACTCTGACTGCAAAATCTGCAATCGCGAGCTCGCAGATGCTCTCCGTCTCAGCGCGATCGCAGGAGATTTAGGAACTCGTCCGCCATGTCTAGATGAATGCGTAGCCTTTCGCGGCGCTCCTCGGCCTGTCGAATGAAGGCGTCGAGCCGCTCGCGGGCAGCTGCGCCACCGACCTCAACGTCGTCTGCTGCACGCAGCAGATCCGCCATCTCCTCGAGCGAGAACCCGAGTGGTTTCATCCGACGGATTAGCAGCAGGCGTTCGAGGTCGCTTTCGGTATAGAGCCGGTATCCCCCATCGCTGCGCCCTGCTGCCCGAAGGAGACCGATTTCGTCGTAGTGGCGCAGCGTTCGTAATGACAGACCAGTGCGCTCCGCGATGTCTCCGATGTGCATGGTCGATTCGTCCATGGTTTGCCTCCGACGCTCGCAACCTTCACGTAAGGGTAGGGTTGATCTTGCGGGTAATCGACCCGCTTCCTAATTCTTCCCCACAGCCTGATCACCCTCAGGGTGCGCAGCTGTGGTGCGCGCGGTGTAGCGCCGGACCAAGACATCCCCACCGGTCCTCGCGCTGAGGGCCCCAACGTTTGGAGCTTTCCCTATGGCCATCGCCACCAGAACCGTTGACCGCGACAGGTACCGAGCCGACCCATCAGTGCTCACCGCGCTCAGAAGCCCGCGGATTCTCACGCGCGAGGTTCTCGCCGGCCTCGTCGTTGCGCTTGCACTGATCCCCGAGGCGATCTCGTTCTCGATCATCGCCGGCGTGGATCCCCGGGTCGGCCTGTTCTCATCGTTCGTGATGGCCGTCTCGATCGCCTTCCTAGGCGGCCGCCCAGCGATGATCACCGCCGCCACCGGTGCCATCGCACTTGTGATCGCTCCGGTAGCCCGCGACTACGGCATGGACTACTTCATCGCCACGGTCATCCTCGGCGGCATCTTCCAGGTGATTCTGGGGCTGCTCGGCGTAGCCAAACTGATGCGATTCATTCCCCGAAGCGTGATGGTCGGGTTCGTGAACGCTCTGGCGATCTTGATCTTCATCGCCCAACTGCCTCAGCTGCTCGGCGTTCCCTGGCTTGTATACCCGTTGGTGGCGATCGGGATCGCGATCATGGTGTTCATGCCGCGTTTGACGAAGGTCGTCCCGGCTCCGCTTGTCGCGATCGTGCTCCTCACGGCAGCCACCGTGGTCTTCGGTTTCAGTGTCCCGAACGTCGGGGACCAGGGCGAGCTCCCCCGCAGCCTCCCGCAGCTCTTCGTGCCGAACGTGCCGCTCACCTGGGAGACGTTCACGATCATTGCCCCATTCGCCGTCGCGATGGCACTCGTGGGTCTCCTCGAATCGCTGATGACGGCGAAGCTGGTCGACGACATCACCGACACTCACTCGCGCAAGACGCGTGAATCCCTTGCGCAAGGAGCCGCCAACGTGCTCTCCGGCTTCTTCGGAGGGATGGGCGGCTGCGCCATGATCGGCCAGACCATGATCAACGTCAAAGCCTCCGGCGCCCGAACCCGGATCTCCACCTTCCTCGCCGGCGTCTTCTTGCTGATCCTGGTCGTCGCACTCGGCGACGTAGTGGCCATCATCCCCATGGCAGCCTTGGTCGCCGTAATGGTCATGGTCTCCGTTGCCACCTTCGACTGGCACAGCATCCGTCCCTCCACACTCAAGCGAATGCCCATCGGAGAGACGGTCGTCATGATCGCGACCGTCGGGGTGGTCGTAATCACCCATAACCTCGCGATCGGCGTCATCATCGGCGTCGGCGCCGCGATGATCATTTTCGCCAGACGCGTCGCCCACTTCGCCACAGTCGATCGCGCTCTCGACCCTCTCGCAGCCGTGCCCACGGTCAACTACACGGTCACCGGCGAACTGTTCTTCGCCTCGAGCAACGACCTCACCACGCAATTCGAGTACGCCGACGATCCGGGACGCGTGGTGATCGACATGTCGAACTCCCACATCTGGGATGCATCCACCGTCGCAGCTCTCGACGCGATCACGACTAAGTATGAAAAGCACGGCAAACGAGTCATCATCGAGGGCATGAACGAAGCGAGCAGCCGAATCCACACCCGCCTCGCCGGAAAGCTCGGTGCCAGCCACTAGCGGTGCGCGGTCGCCCCACAACGATAAGTCGAACGGTCTTGACCACTCCGGATGATCTCTGCGGCGTTGGGGCCTGTCCCGGGGAATCATGTCGGGCCCCATGATCGCCCGGATGGAATGGTCAACCTTGTGGAGTCGTTGAAGAGACAATGAGCATCACCCCGGGCACCCTTCCTCCCCCGCTGTCCCTTCCCTTAGCGACCGGAGGATCAACCGTCGACCTTCCCTCGGAACCGGCGAGGGTGGACGCTTCACGCTCGTCGTGTTCTATCGCGGATTGCATTGCCCCGTGTGCCGTCGTCAGCTGAGCGAGCTGGACAGGCGGTTGGATGAGCTTTCGGATGTCGGCGTGGGCAGAGTTGTCGCCGTCAGCATGGAATCTGCCGAACGCAGTACCGAAGTCGTAGAGCGGTGGAGGCTGTCGAACCTGCCCGTGGCGTACGGGCTTACCGAGGACGCCGCGCGCGCGTGGGGATTGTTCATCTCAACAGCCATCAAGGCCGGCGAGCCCGCGCGTTTCAGTGAGCCTGGGATTTTCGTCCTCGACTCCGATGGAACCGCGTACTGGAGCAGCGTGGCAAGCATGCCGTTCGGTCGCCCACCTTTGGACGACATCATCGGGGGCATCGTGTACGCCAACGAGCACGACTACCCTGCCCGGGGAGCCGCTTGAGAATGAATCGAGAGCGAACCGAATCTCAGCGCCGCCTGAAGCCGGGAGACACCTTTCCCCGGCTGGAATTCGCGGGCGCTATCGGCGGTGTCGTCGCGATTCCGCCGGAACGCGGCTACATCCATGTGCAGCTGCGCCGGTTCGCGGGCTGCATGGTGTGCAACGTGCACCTGCGACAGGTGGTCCGACGGCTGCCAGATATTCGGGCTGCGGGCGTAGAGGAGGTCGTCGTGTTTCACTCGACCCAGCGGGAAGTTATCCGATACGAAAGCGAGCTGCCTCTGGTGGTCGTGGCCGACCCGAAGAAGGAGCTTTACCGTCGATTCGGGGTGGAGCGGTCGACCATGGCCCTGTTGGGCGCGTGGCGAACACTACCAAGGGCTGTGGTCGGGGCCGCGATGACCGCAGTGCGCACTGGGCAGCTGCCCCCGCTGTCACCGACAGGCGGTGAGCTGGGCCGTCCAGCAGACTTCCTTATCGACAAATCCGGCAGGGTGGTGGCCGTCAAGTACGGAACCCATGCAGGAGATCAGTGGTCGGTCGATGATCTTTTACGGATCGTCGCGGCGGACTCAGCCGAATCGTAAGAGTCTTGGCGCGCATCCTGTGGGACGATCGCGATGATTAGCCCAAGAACCGCACCAATCGTGATCGCTCCAACGAGCTCTCCCAATGGCGTAACGGTCGAAGTGAACGTCGGGCCATGCGCCCACCCCGCAGCAGCAATTACGGCCGCAGCGATAGCTGCTCCTGCCACGCCGATCGCAATACTCATGGCTGCCCAGGGGAAGGGCAGACGGCCTGAGTGGGCTATGCGCGCTACTGCTGGCGCCGCCAGCACGGCGATCAGCGGCGACAGGTGGTAATTGGTTGTCGGGTTCAGTGCCGCGAGTCCTGTCCACAGCACCGCCACCGCGACGGTTGCCAGCGCTCCAATCAGGAGAGCCCGGCGTGTGGACCTAGGCATGTGACTGTCCGGCTGCAATTCGAGTCAACACATTCACGTTGTTGTGGAGCGTTCGGTGGACTGGGCACTTGTCGGCGATCGCGAGGAGCGAGTCACGCTGCTCGTCTGACAGCTCTCCGTGCACCACGATGGTGCGTTCGATCTGCTCCATCACCGAAGGCGCCGTGTCGCAGGTGGCGCAGTCTTCGGCATGCACACGACTGTGCTTGAGGGTCACCTCAACCCTGTCTAGCGGCCACTTCTTACGCTGTGCGTACATCCGCAATGTCATCGAAGTGCACGCGCCCAGGCCCGCGAGCAGCAGGTCGTAGGGCGACATTCCAGTTCCAGCCCCGATCGGTTCCGGCTCGTCCGCCAAGATCGTGTGCCCGGCGGTGCTAATCGTCTGCCCATACGGGCCGGTGCCGTTCTCCGTGACACGTACCGTTCCCGGTTCCAGGTCGACTGAGCCTGTGTCGGCGAGAACCTCCGTCTGCAGGGACGGGACGTAGCGTTTGACCCAGGCGGCGATCATGTCAGCGGCGAACTCGGCATCCGCAGCTTGGGTCAATAAATGGTCGGCACCGTCCAATGCAACAAACGATTTGGGGTGGTGCGCGGCATCGAAAATCTCGCGGGCGTTGTCGATCGACACGGTCTGGTCGGTGGGAGAATGCAATACCAACAGGGCTGTAGGAAGGTTCGCGATCCGCTCGTGTTGGCTGTGGGAATCGAGGTCATCTAGGAACTGCCGGCCGACGCGAAACGGTCGCCCGCCGAGACTGATCTCCACGCTTTCCGAACTGCCAAGTCCCGCGAGTTGATGACCGATGAGGCCCAACACGTGTCCGGGGTCAGCTGGGGCGCCGATCGTGACTACCGCACGGACGTCGGGGATCGCCGCGGCCGCGGCGAGTACGGCGGCTCCGCCGAGAGAGTGACCAATGAGGATGCTCGGCGCCCGGCGGGTGGTGGCCAAGAATGTTGCGGCGCGCACCAGATCCTCCACGTTGGACATGAAATTGGTGTTGCCGAAGTCTCCGCCGGACTGACCCAGGCCGGTGAAGTCGAAACGCAGGACGGCGATCCCAGCTGCCGTCAGAGCCCGCGAGATGCGGGTGGCGGCGATGGCATCTTTGCCGCAGGTGAAGCAGTGGGCGAACAGCGCGTAGGCGCTCGGTTCTCCCGCTGGAAGCTCCAGCCGGCCGGCCAGTGGTGTGCCCTGCGAGCCGGGGAACTCGACCCGTTCCGGCGTCCGAACGCCCGGCATGGTCTATGCCATCCGTTTGGAGAGGATGGTGAGTCCGTCGAGGTCGGTGAGGATGATGCGTCCGCGGGCTTGGCGGATGAGGCCGCGGGTGGCGAGGTCGGCCATGGTTTTGCTGGTGGATTCGCGGGTGGCGCCGAGCAGGCCGGCGAGTTGGTCGTGGGTGAGTCGTACGGTGACGTGCCCGAGCCGGGAGATGCGTTGCGTGCCGGCGAGGCGGACGAGGGTGCTGGCGGTGCGGGCGATCAGCGGTCGTAGGGCGAGGTCGGTGAGTCGTTCTTCGAGTCGGGCGACTTGGTCGCCGAGGTAGCGGGAGATGCGGATCGCGATCCGCGGGTCGGAGAGCATGTGTCGTTCGACGTCCTGCACGCTGAGTTGGCAGATCTGGGTGTCTTCGATGGCTTCGGCGTAGTTGTCGTACATGCGTTGGCCGACGAGCAGCATCTCGCCGAACACGGCCCCGGGTTCCAGGATCGCCATCGTGAGCGCTTTGCCGTCTTCGGTGACGCGGAAGATGCGAACCCGACCCTTCTTGAGGATGAACAGGGCGGTGATCGGCTGGCTCTGGCTGAAGACGATGTCGCCGTTGCCGAACGAGCGGGCCGGGGCCATCCGGTCGAACGCGGCGATCTCCTCCGCGGACAGGTCGGCGAACAGCTCGACCTCGCTGAGGCAACTGAACGGTTCGGACCCGGCTGCCTGCAATGGATTGATCTCCCGTTCGTCCGGCGACCAGGGGCGCCGGTCACCCGAGGGTGCCGACGCCACCTCCATGGCGCATGCTTCCATCATCGACGGTGGGTGTTCATCCGCGGCGGTGCTTGAGGATCCTCACAGCGACGATTCCGAGAATCGCGCCGTAGATGAGGTGACCCATGAGCGAGAACAGGGCGGTCGTGTCGATCGCGAACAGCGGCATGCCGAACATCATCGGCATCACCATGAGCGGTCCCAGAACCCACCAGACCGCCCCGTACCCCATCCCGACCACGAGTCCGCGCGGGTAGCTGGTGAGCAGCAGGTTGCCGAACAGCACCGTCAGGCCCAGCCCGATCATGATCGACATGCCGATGTGGATGATGAAACCGACAACCGGTGAGGTCGATCCGACCATCGAGGCGATCACCGGCAACATCCCCATCATCGCCATGAGGATGCCGAACATGATTCCGCCGGCGACACCGCCGATCACCCCGGCGAGGGCGCGGCGACCCAGAGTCGCGGTGCCGCGGGTGCCGGTGAGTGCGGAAGTAGAAGTCATCGTTGAAGTCCTTTCAAGCAGGGGTGTGTAACAACGCCTGACGGTACTGCCGCACCCGAACCGCCTTCTGCGACCTGGGACACACAACGCGAAACCGGATCGAGCGTGCAGCGGGATGTGGCCGGTTAGGAATAGCTAGGGGATCGTCGCGGCGGCCGCCACGACGTGCCCGCCGCGAACGATGACTTCTCGGTAGTCGTCGCCGGACGTCTGCAGCACATTCCACGGGTGGGCGTCGATGTCGGACCGCCCCACCCAGCACGCTAGCTGCGCCAGCGGGCCCAAGACCGTTGCCGCCCCGGTCGGGCGTTGCATGTCGACGATCGCGGCCCGGCCCCCGGAACGCAGGAGGTCGCGCATGCGGTCCCACGCGGCGGACCAGTCGTCGATGACACTCAGTGAATAGGTCGCGATGACCGCATCCACCCGGCCGACACCGACGTCGATCACGGTGAAGTCCGTCGCGTCCGCGTGCACGGTGGTCACGTTCGACCACCCGTGCTTCGTGACTCGTTTGTCGGCGACCTCGAGCATTGCGGCGCTCCGATCGAGCCCGATGACCCGCCCGGTCGCCCCGACCGCCTCAATCAGCAACGGGAAGTTCAGCCCGGTGCCGCACCCGACATCCAACACCGTCTCCCCCGGCCGAAGGCTCAGGAGGTGAACCCCGGCTTCGCGACCCCGCCGATAGATCAGCGCCTCACCGGAGAGAACGTCGTACAGGCCGGCACCGCGGTCGTAGATCCAGCTCATCGGCACTCGGCTCATCGATACTCGGGGTTGGCGTCGAACCCGAACCGCTCGCCCGCATTCCACTCCTGACGCAGGTTGCCGTGCGCCGGGATCCCGCCGGCATCCTTGAGCATTCGGGCCAGGTGCAACAGATTCCAGGTCATGAACGTGGTGTTGCGGTTGGTGAAGTCATTCTCGGGACCACCCGATCCCGGGTCGAGGTAGCTCGGGCCGGGCCCGACTTCGCCGATCCACCCGGCGTCGGCCGCCGGGGGGATGACGAAACCGATGTGCTGCAGGCTGTAGAGCAGGGACATGGCCCCGTGCTTGACGCCATCCTCATTGCCGGTAATCAGCACCCCTGCGGTCTTGCCGTAGTAGATGTACTGGCCGCGATCGTTGAACAGGCCGCTCATCGCGTAGAGGCGCTCCACGAGCTGCCGGGCGACGGACGAGTTGTCGCCCAACCAGAGCGGCCCGCCGATCACCAGGATGTCCGCATCGCGAATTCGGGGCCAGATCTGCTCCGGCCAGGCATCCTCGGCCCAGCCGTGCCCGCGCATGTCCGGGTAGACGCCGGTCGCGACGGCATGGTCGATGAGCCGCAGATAGTCGACCGACGCCCCGAGTTTCCTCATCAGCGCGATGCTGCGGTCCATCAGGCCTTCGGTGTGGCTGAGCTCTGGGCTCCGCTTGAGCGTGCAGTTGATGTAGAGGGCGCTCAAGTCCGCGAAGTCCGGCACGTCTTCCGTCATCTTCGAACGATATGACCGGGGCGGCCGCGATTCTGTGTGTTGGTTCACACAGGGCCGGAGCTGGCTCGGTGGATCGCCCACGCCGCATTGACCAGCCCCACGTGGCTGAACGCTTGGGGAAAGTTGCCCAACTGCTCGCCCGTCACGGGATCGACCTCTTCGGCGAGGAGGCCGACATCGTTGATGTGGCCGATCGCGGCTTCGAAGACCTCGGTGGCCCGTTCCACCCGGCCCGCCTCGGCGAGGGCTTGGGCGAGCCAGAAGGAGCACAGCAGAAAGGTTCCCTCGTCGCCGGTGACGCCATCGAGCCCGGCCTCTGTCCGGTAGCGGAAGACCAAACCGTGGGGATCGGTAAGCCGGTCGAGAATGGCGTCCATCGTGGACAGCATGCGTGGATCCGAGGCGGGTAGGAACCCGACGATCGGCATCATGAGCGACGAAGCGTCGAGCTCCGGCGATCCGAACGACTGCGTGTAGGCGCCCGCCTGCTCGTTCCAACCCCGCTCGAGGATGACGCCCCGGATGCGGTCGGCCATCGTCGACCATTCGGGGATCCGGTCGGTCGATTCCAGTTGGTCGGCCATGGCGACCGCGCGATCGAGGGCGACCCAGCACATCAGCTTTGAGTACAGGAAGTGTCGCGGGGCCCCTCGGACCTCCCAGATGCCATTGTCCGGCTTCTCCCACTGGCTCGCGGCCGCGTCGGCGAGCGCGATCAGAAAGACCCGGAGGGAGGGCTTGATGTCTCCCAGCTGGTCACGGAGCCGGAACGCCGCGTCGAGAACCTCACCGTAGACATCCAGCTGCGGCTGATTCCAGGCGCCGTTTCCGACACGAACCGGACCGGTCGAGCGCCACCCGCGCAGCTGGGGCAGCACGCGCTCCGACAGATCGTGTTCGCCTCCGATCCCGAACATGATCTGCAAATGCTTGTCCGGCCGCGAGTGAGCTGCAGCCGCCGTCACGAAGTCGAAGAACTCGTGAGCTTCGTCCGGACACGCCGCGACCCAGAGAGCCTTCATCGTGAAGCTCGCGTCGCGCACCCAGGAGTAGCGGTAGTCCCAGTTGCGTTCGCCGCCGACGATCTCGGGCAGGGATGTCGTGGCGGCCGCGACGATCGCTCCGGTCGGCTGGTAGCTCAATGCCTGCAGCACCCGGCCTGAGGTATGAACGAGGTCACGCCACGGCCCGTCGTAGCTCTGGTGGATTGCCGACCATTCCTGCCACCTCTCGACGGTGGCTGCCATGGCCCGGCCGATGTCGTCTTGGGCGTAGGCGCTCGGCAATGGTCGTCCGAGACCGGTCCGCTGCAAGGCGAAGAAGTGCTGGTCCCCGGCGTTCAGGGTCATGCGAAGCCGGATCTCCCCGTCGATGAGGTGTCCGCGCTCCGGGAGCGACACGGTGAACTGTCCCGACCCGCCGATGGCAGCGACGCCGGAGTCGACCTCGGTGAGCACCGGCACGACCAGACCGTATTCCGGGCGCAGGCGGCAGACCATCTCGATCGTCACCCGTCCCCGCGTGCACCGCACGCCTCTCAGAACGACGTGGGGGGAATGTTCACCGAGACGATGAGGGTCGGTCGAGTCGCCGAGCTCCAGAGCATCCAGCAATTCGACGGTGCCATCGGGCGTGTCGAAGGATGTCTGCAGCACCATCGTCCCCTCGACGTAACTCCGAGTCGACGTGGCGGGGTCGACCGGGCCAATCGACCAATGACCTGCGTCGTCGTCGAGGATCGACGCGAAAACGGACTCGCTGTCGAATCGGGGAAAACACAACCAGACGATCGTTCCGTCTCGGGTCACCAGAGCGGCGGAGTGCCGGTCCGAGAGCAGTGCATGGTCGGCGATCGGAACCTCGCTCACGGGGCACCTGAACCTGTCATTGTCGAAGGCTACGGTGACCGGGATGGCCGGTCTGTGTGATCGGTCACCGTACGAGGTCACCGAGCGTTGCTACAACTGGGGTGGCGGATATCGGATCGCGCTACGGAGAGGCCGGCATGACTGAGTTGGGAACATGGGATCTGGTCGTCGTCGGCGGAGGCAGTGCGGGTCTCGTGGCCAGCAAGACGGCGGCCGGTTTCGGTGCCCGCGTGCTCCTCGTCGAGAAGGACCGTCTCGGGGGCGACTGCCTCTGGACCGGATGCGTGCCCTCGAAGACCCTCATCGCCGCCGCACACGACAGGTCGTCCGTGCTCGGCCCGGTCGACTTCGCCGCCACCATGCAGCGGGTTCACGAGGCCATCCACACGATCGAGCCGGTCGATTCCCGCGAAGCCCTCGAGTCGGAAGGCGTCGCGGTCGCCGATGGCAGCGCGCGGTTCCTGTCTCCGCGATCCCTGTCGGTCGACGGTGTAGAGACGCGTTTCCGGCAGGCGGTCATCGCCACCGGCACCACGCCCGCGACCCCGCATTTTGCCGGCGCTGACGGGTTGCAGGTGCTGACCAGCGAGTCCTTCTGGGAGCTCCGCGAACTCCCGGCGAAACTGGTGATTCTCGGCGGCGGAGCCATCGGCTGCGAACTCGGACAGGCGATGGCACGCCTCGGTTCACAGGTCACGATCGTCCAGCGCGGGCCGCGGATCCTGCCCAAGGAAGACGTTGCGGCATCCCGCATCATCCACGACGCGCTTCTCGCCGATGGGGTGACGATTCTCACCGGACGCACCGCCGTTGCCGCCAGTTCCCCCGACCGACTGTCTGGCACCCTCACGCTCGACGACGGTCAAACGCTCTCCTTCGACCGGTTGCTCGCCGCACTCGGCCGCACACCGAGTGCCGCCGAGCTGAACCTTCCGGCCGCCGGCGTCGCTACCGACGATGCCGGGTTCGTTCGCATCGACCGGGCTCTCAGAACCAGCAACCGCAGAATCTGGGCGGCCGGCGACATCAGCGGATTGCCGCAGTTCACCCACACCGCCGGAGTCAACGGCAGCGTTGCGGCAACCAACGCGATTCTGGGGCTGCGGCGCCGAGCCGAGACGCGGGTGATCCCTCGCGTCACCTTCACATCTCCCGAAGTCGCTGCCGTGGGCGTCCAGGGTGCCGGTGCGGATCCGGACCGCCACCACGTGGTCACTCAGCACCACCAGCACTCGGATCGGGCGATCACCGAGTCGGACACCACGGGATTCGCGCAGATCGTCGTCGATCGGCGCGGCAAGATTCTCGGCGGAACCATCGTGGGTCCCCGTGCCGGCGAAACGGTCGGCGAACTCACTCTCGCCGTCCACGCGGGGTTGTCGACGAGCAGTGTCGCGAGCGCCATCCATCCCTATCCCACCTACAACGACCCGCTCTGGAACGCAGCCATCCAGGATGTGCGGCACCGCCTCGGTCGGGGTCTGGTCGCGGGGGCGATCCGGCTTCTGCGGAGAATCCGGGCCCTGGTCGTGGGGTAGGCCGCGCTCAGCGCAGCAGTCGGTAGCCGGCGAACATCCGGTGCGCGGCGCTGACCGCCACCAGCATGGCCCACCCGATCGCGATCTGCCACGCGACCCCGGGGAGGATCAGCCACAGCGAGTGCACCGCGATCGTCTCGGTGCCCTCCGCGATCCGACCCAGGAACGACAGCGAGCGTCCATCGTCGATCTGGCGCCCCGACCGTTCCGCAATCGACGAGTACGCCAGAAACGTCGCCCCGTTGATGTAGTACGCCAGCAATACCAACAGGAACGGCCACCACGGGGCGCCGAACCCGACGCTGGCGCCGATCGCCACCCCGACCACCGTCGCCCCGTACACGACGAAATCAGCGGTGATGTCGAGAAAGCCGCCCGCCTCACTGGGCCGCGCGGTCGGGTCCCGCGCGTTCCGCCGCCGTGCCAGCGCGCCATCGACGCCATCGAGCAGCCGCGAGATCAGCCAGGCAGCTAGTGCGAGCCACCAGCACTGTACGGCCGCGAGCATTGCGCTGCCGACACCGACGACCAAGCCCGCGACGGTCAACCGGTCCGGTGTCACCCAGGCGACGTCGACGATTCGGGCCAGCCCGGCCAGCGGTCGGCTCAGTGCCCGACGCAGGGGCGCGTCGATCATTCGGCGGCCCCCGCCCGGGCGCTACGCCTGGTGCGCCGGGTGATGACGCTGTAAACCACTCCGGCGAGGGTGAGGATGCCCAGCGCGCCAGCGGCAACGTAGAACGGCCATCCCAGCGTGGTTCCGAATGCCCCCACGGCGACGTAGGCGACGGTTCCCGGCACAATGCCCACCATGGTGCCGATCGCATAGTCGCGGGGCCGCACGGCTGTCAGCCCCGCTGAGTAGTTGATGACGGTGAACGGCAGTACCGGCACCAACCGAACGCCGATCAGCGCCATCAGTCCTCGTCGCCGCAGAATGTCGTCGACTCGGGCGACCCGGGCGCCCGTGAATCGTTCAACCGCTTCGCGGCCCAACGCCCGACCGATGGCGAAGGCCAACGCTGCCCCGATCAGCGCACCCGCGTAGACCAGTGCGACGCCGAGACCCAGTCCCCAGGTGAGCCCGGCGGCGACGCTGACGACGTTCTTCGGGATCGGGGTCAGAGTCACCAGACCGTAGGCGAGCACGAACACGGCAGCGCCCCACCAGCCCGTTCCCGCCGCAGCCGCCTGGATCGCCTCCACGCTCGGAAGCGGCACAAAGATCCCGACGGCGACAGCGCTCAGAAGGAGGACGAGAAGTATCGTTGCCTTCCCGATCGCAGCCCGACCCGCCAACTGCTTCGTCATTGGTTCCCTTCCAACTGGGTGCAATCTCGGGCAGAGGCGCTGCCCCACCCCTGCCCGAGTGCGCTGGTTAGCTGAGCAGGCCGTTCTCGGTGAGCCACTGCGTGGCGATGTCGGCAGCCGACAATTGGTCGACCGTCGACTGCACGTTGAGGGCGACAAGTCCGGCGGGGGTCAGCTTGGCGGAGACCGCGTTGATGACCTCGGCGAGCGAGTCGGCGAGTTCGGCGTTCACCAGCGGAACGACGTGAGAGGCGAGGAACAGACCTGCCGGGTCTTCGAGGGTGACGAGGTCCTCCGTCTGGATGCGCGGGTCGGCGCTGTAGACGTTGGCGATGTTGACGGTGCCGGCGAGCAGATCTTCGACAGTGGTGTCACCCGTGGCGGTGAAGCCGACACTCACGCTGTACTTCGACAGCAGGCCGGCCGGCCCATAGGGGCGCTCCTCGAGCTCGGGCGCCCCACCGAGGGTGAGTGGAACCGTGATGTTCGCGAGGTCCGCGAGCGAGACGAGGTTGTTGTCGGCGGCGAACTGCGCCGTGACGTTGTACGAGTCCTGGTCGGTGGCCGATGACTGGTCGAGTACCGTCAGGCCTTCGGGCAGCGCGTCCGCGAGTGCGGCGTAGACGTCGTCAGACGCGGTCGCGGTGGTCTCGGGGTCGTAGAACTGGAGCAGATTGCCCGTGTACTCCGGGAACAGGTCGATCTCCCCGCTCTCGAGCGAAGGCAGGTACGCGTCACGCTGCCCGATCTGGAATTTGCGTTCAACGGTGAAGCCGGCGTCCTCCAGGGCCTGAGCGTAGATCTCGGCAATGATCTCGTTGGAGTAGTACGCCTGCGAACCGATCGTGATCGTTTCGCTCGTGCCCGGGTCGCTACCGGAGTCCAGCGGGTCACTCGTAGCGCACCCTGACAGGGCCAATGCCACCCCGACCACGGCTGCACCGAGGGCGAGCCGGCCCTTGTTCCTGGCTGTGAACATGTTCTTTCCTT
>JBFWWZ010000057.1:0-13851 GCA_050245915.1 Microbacteriaceae bacterium | reverse complement strand
ATTTGCAATCAGAGGTCGAGCTTGTCGAGACCGGATCTCGGGTCTCGACAAGCTCGACCACCAGATCCCCGTTTCCAGCGCAGTTGCCCGGGCAGTCGGGCATGACGACGGGCGCCGAGCCGGTGCTCGCGCGGGCGCATCACGGCTCGGTGTCGAAAGAGCAGCGGGCGCAGATCGAAGACGACCTCAAGTCGGGGCGGCTGCGCTGCGTGGTCGCCACCTCATCCCTCGAGCTCGGCATCGACATGGGCGCCGTCGACCTGGTGATCCAGGTGGAGTCGCCGCCCTCGGTGGCGTCCGGGCTGCAGCGGGTCGGGCGCGCCGGCCACCAGGTCGGCGAGATCTCCAAGGGCGTGCTGTTCCCGAAGCACCGCGCCGACCTGCTCCACACCACGGTCGCGAGCGAGAGGATGCGGACCGGGCTGATCGAGGCGATCGCCGTCCCGCAGAACCCGCTCGACATCCTGGCCCAGCAGACGGTCGCGGCCGTCGCGCTCGACACGCTCGCGGTGGAGGACTGGTGGGAGACGGTGCGACGGTCCGCGCCGTTCGCGACCCTGCCGCGGTCGGCGTTCGAGGCGACGCTCGACCTGCTGTCGGGGCGATACCCGTCGGACGAGTTCGCCGAGCTGCGTCCGCGCATCGTGTGGGACCGGGTCGCCGGCACCATCGCCGGCCGTCCGGGGGCGCAGCGCCTGGCGGTGACATCGGGCGGCACGATCCCGGATCGCGGCATGTTCGGGGTGTTCATCGTCGGTTCCGCTGAGGGGGCCCGTCGCGTCGGCGAACTCGACGAGGAGATGGTGTACGAATCCCGGGTCGGCGACGTGTTCGCGCTCGGGGCCACCTCGTGGCGCATCGAGGAGATCACCTCCGATCGCGTGCTGGTGACCCCCGCCTTCGGGCAGCCGGGACGTGTGCCGTTCTGGAAAGGGGATGGGCTGGGGCGGCCCGCCGAGCTCGGCACGGCGATCGGGGCGTTCGCGGGGGAGCTCGCGGGGGTGTCTGGTCTCGATACACCGCCTTCGGAGGCACTCGACCAGCGGCTGCGCGACGCTGGTCTCGATGGCTGGGCCGTCGACAACCTGAAGCGCTTCGTGCAGGAACAGAAGCAGCACACCGGCACCGTGCCGACCGACACGACTCTGCTCGTCGAACGGTTCCGCGACGAGCTCGGCGATTGGCGGCTCGTGCTGCACTCGCCGCACGGCACCCCCGTGCACGCGCCGTGGGCGCTCGCCGTCGCGGCACGGATCCGCGAGCGCCTCGGCGTCGACGGGTCGGCGATGGCGGGAGACGACGGCATCGTGGTGCGCCTGCCCGAGACCGATGCCGAACCTCCGGGCGCCGACCTGTTCGTGTTCGAGAAAGACGAGCTCGAAGAGCTCGTCACCCAGGAGGTGGGCGGCTCGGCGCTGTTCGCATCGCGGTTCCGCGAGTCGGCGGCGCGCGCGCTGCTGCTGCCGCGGTACAACCCCGCGCGCAGGTCGCCGCTCTGGCAGCAGCGCCAGCGCAGCGCGCAGCTGCTCGAGGTGGCGCGCAAGTACCCGAGCTTCCCGATCATCCTCGAGACGGTGCGCGAGGTGCTGCAGGACGTCTACGACCTCCCCGCGCTCGCAAGCCTGACCTCCGACATCGCCGCCCGGAAGGTGCGGCTCGTCGAGGTCGAGACCGAGTCGCCGTCGCCGTTCGCGCGCTCGCTGCTGTTCGGGTACGTGGCCGCGTTCATGTACGAGGGCGATTCGCCGCTGGCAGAGCGGCGGGCGGCGGCGCTGTCGCTCGATCCCACGCTGCTCGCCGAGCTGCTGGGACGCGCCGAGCTGCGCGAACTGCTCGATCCGAAGGTGATCGAGCAGACCGAACTCGAACTGCAGCGCCTCGACCCCGACCGCAAGGCGAAAGGCGACGAGGGCCTCATCGACCTGCTCCGCATCCTGGGCCCCCTCTCTATCGACGAGCTGGAAGCCCGCTGGTCGAGTGCCGCCGAAGGCGGTGTATCGAGACCCGCCCCCGAGATCCTCGCCGACTTCGCGCGAGCCAACCGCGTCCTGCGCGCCACCATCGCAGGCCAGGACCGCTGGGCCGTCATCGAAGACGCCTCCCGCCTGCGCGACGCCCTCGGGGTGCCGCTCCCCCACGGTGTCCCCACCGCGTTCCTCGACCCGGTCGCCGATCCGGTCGGCGACCTCGTCAGCCGCTACGTGCGCACCCACGGCCCCTTCACCGCCCAGGATGCCGCGACCCGCCTGGGCCTGGGCGTCGCGATCGTGACCGATGCGCTGCGCCGGCTGGCATCCGACCGCCGTGTGGTGGAAGGGGAGTTCCGGCCGGGGGCGACCGGCACGGAGTGGGTGGACGCCGAGGTGCTCCGCCGCCTCCGCTCCCGTTCTCTCGCCGCGCTCCGGTCGGAGGTGGAACCCGTTCCGCAGCTGACGCTCGGCCGTTTCCTGCCGGAGTGGCAGCACATCGCGAAACCGCTGCGCGGTGTCGATGGCCTGGTGACGGTGATCGACCAGCTCGCCGGGGTGCCGCTGCCGGCATCCAGCTGGGAGAGCCTGGTGCTGCCCGCGCGCGTCCGCGACTACAGCCCGGCGATGCTCGACGAGCTGACGACCACCGGCGAGGTGCTGTGGTCGGGGCGCGGCGAACTGAGCGGAGGCGACGGCTGGGTGGCGCTGCACCTTGCCGACACGGCCGCACTCACGCTGGCGGAGCCGGCGCTCACCGATCAGACCGAGCTGCACGGCCGCATCATCGATGCTCTGGCGGGCGGAGGGGCGTTCTTCTTCCGGCAGCTGGCGACGGCGTTGTCGGTCACGGGCGCGGTCGACGATCGCGACCTGGCCACCGCCCTGTGGGACCTGACCTGGGGTGGGCTGGTGAGCAACGACACCCTCGCTCCGCTGCGCTCCCGGCTCGGGGCGACCACCACCCGGCCGCGCGCGACGCCGCCGAGCCGGGCGCTGCGCGGACGCGGCCGTGCGTCGGCAGCTCGCGCCGTGGCGGCATCCCTCGCCGCGACCGCCCCGCCGACGGTCGCCGGCCGCTGGAGCCTGCTGCCGGCACCGGACGCGAGCGCCACCGTGCGCGCGACCGCGATGGCCGAGGGCCTGCTCGAACGACACGGCGTCGTCACCCGCGGGGCCGTCATGTCGGAGGGCGTCACCGGCGGGTTCGCCACCGCCTACAAGGTGCTCAGCGGGCTGGAGGAGACCGGGCGCACGCGGCGCGGCTACTTCATCGAGGGGCTCGGTGCGGCCCAGTTCGCGACCCCGGCGACCGTCGACCGGCTGCGCACCGTGGCCGCCGACGCTCAGAGTCTCGACAGGCTCGACCACCGGGTGCCGCCGGTCGCGCTCACCCTGGCAGCCACCGATCCGGCGAACCCGTATGGCGCCGCACTCGGCTGGCCCGCCCTCGACGACGAACGCCACGGTGGCCACCGGCCGGGACGCAAAGCGGGGGCGCTCGTCGTGCTGGTGGACGGCGCCCTGGGCCTGTTCGTGGAGCGCGGCGGCAAGACGGTGCTGAACTTCCTCGGCGACGAGGCGCTGCATCCCGTGGCCGCCCAGTCGCTGGCGGACACCGTTCGCCGCACCGGCGGGCGGATGCGCGTCGAGAAGATCGACGGCGTGTTCGCGGTCGGCACCCCGCTCGGCGATGCCTTGGCGGCATCAGGATTCGCGCCGACGCCGCAGGGGCTGCGGCTGCGTGGCTGAGTTCTGATGCCCGAGGGCGACACCGTCTACAAGACGGCGCAGCTGCAGAACGCGGCGCTCGCCGGCGCGGTGCTGACCGACTTCGAGTTGCGGGTGCCGGCGTTCGCGACGTCCGACCTCACCGGCGAGACGGTGCACGAGGTCGTGTCACGCGGCAAGCACCTGCTGCACCGGATCGGCGACTACACGCTGCACACGCACCTCAAGATGGAGGGCGCATGGCGCACCTACGCGCCCGGCACGCCGTGGAAGCGGCCGGCGTACCAGGCACGTGCGGTGCTCACCACCGCGGACATCGTCAGCGTCGGGTTCGAGCTCGGCATCACGGAACTCCTCCGCCGCGAAGACGAGGACACCGTCGTCGGGCACCTCGGCCCCGACCTACTGGGGCCGGACTGGGACGCCGCGCTCGCGGTCGAGCGTCTCGCCGCCGCGCCCGACGACCCGATCTTCGTCGCCGCCCTCGACCAGCGGAACCTCGCCGGCATCGGCAACGTGTACGCGAACGAGCTGTGCTTTCTGCGGGGCGTGCTGCCGACGCGCCCGGTGTCGACGGTCGAGCTCGAGCCGTTCGTCGACCTCGCCGAGCGGATGCTGCAGGCCAACAAAGACCGCTGGGTGCGTTCCACGACGGGTGACCTGCGCCCCGGGCAGACCTCGTGGGTCTACGGACGACGGGGCCGGCCCTGCCGGCGGTGCGGCACGAAGCTGCTCGGCGGCGAGCTCGGCCGTGACCTGCAGGAGCGCACCGTCACGTGGTGCCCGAACTGCCAGCGGTAGTCCCGTGCCGGTTGAGTAGCCGCGTAGTGGCGTATCGAAACCAGCCGTCGAGCGGCTGACATCGACCACCGCGGACATTATGTCCTCGGCCGTCGACCACAACCGCTCGGTGGAACGGGCACTCGCACCTGGTTTCGATACGCCCGCTTCGCGGGCTACTCAACCAACAGAACGAAGGATCAGCGCCGAGCCCTGACCGCCACCGCCGCACAACGCCGCCGCGCCGAGCGAGCCCGCGCCCGCCGCTTGCAGCTGCCGCGCCAGGGTTCCGGTGAGACGTGCCCCGGAGGCCCCGATCGGGTGGCCGAGCGCGATCGCCCCTCCGTGCGGGTTGACGATGTCGAGCGAGACGCCGAGCTCCTTCGCCGACTGCACGGCGACCGACGCGAACGCCTCGTTGATCTCGACGGCGACGAGGTCCGAGGCTTTCAGACCCGCCTTCGCGAGGGCGGCGCCGATCGCGTTCGCCGGCTGCGAGTGGAGCGAGGTGTCCGGCCCGGCGACGAGCGCATGCGCGACGACCTCCGCCAGCGGCTTCACCCCTCGGGCAGCAGCGACGGATGCCGACATCAGCACCAGCGCCGCGGCGCCATCGGTGATCTGCGAGGCGTTACCGGCGGTGATGGTGCCGTTCTCTTTCGCGAACGCCGGCTTCAGCGCGGCGAGCGTCTCGACGGTGGTGTCCTCGCGCACGCCGTCGTCCTCGGCCACGATCACATCGCCCCGGCGCGACGACACCGTGTACGGCTCGATCTCGCCGGCGTGGAAGTCGCGGGATTTCGCGGCGTTCTGGTGCGACGCGGCCGCCACGGCATCCTGACTCGCCCGGTCGATGCCGAGCCCGCCGTTGCCGTTCTCGGTGAGCGCGCCCATCGAGATGCGGTCGAAGGAGTCGACCAGCCCGTCGTGGTCGATGAGGTCGACCAGTTCCATGGCGCCGTACTTCTTGCCGGCGCGCGAGCCGATCAGGGCGTGCGGGGCGAGGCTCATCGACTCCTGGCCGACGGCGACCACGATGTCGGCGTCGCCTTTGTCGATCAGGTCGACGGCGGCAGCCACTGCCTCCATGCCGGAGAGGCACACGATGTTGATGGTCATCGCGGGGACGGTCAGCGGGATGCCCGCCCCGACCGCGGCCTGGCGCGCCGGGTTCTGCCCCGACCCCCCGAGGATCACCTGCCCGGCGAACACCCGCTGCACCTCGTCGGGTTTCACGCCGGCGCGGGCGAGCGCCGCCGTCAGCGCGTGCGCGCCGAGCTTCGCGGCGGACTCGGTGGCGAGCTGGCCGGTGAACTTGGTGAACGGGGTGCGGGCGTAGCCGGCGATGACGACGGTCATGTGAGGTCCTCCTTGAAGTCCGCTCCGGTGAGCGTACGCAGTTCTTCGACGGTTTCGCCGGGAGCCATCCGGCGAAGCACGAGCCCGTCCGGGGTGACGTCGAAGACGGCCCGGTCGCTGATGATGCGGTCGACGACGCCGACGCCGGTCAGCGGCAGGTCGCACTCCGCGACGATCTTGGGCGAGCCGTCTTTGGCGACGTGCTCGGTGACGACGATGACGTGCGGGGTGCCGGCGACGAGGTCCATCGCGCCGCCCATGCCTTTCACGAGCTTGCCGGGGATGGTCCAGTTGGCGAGGTCGCCGTGCTGCGACACCTGCAGCGCGCCGAGCACCGCGGTGGCGACGTGCCCGCCGCGGATCATCCCGAACGAGGTCGCCGAGTCGAAGATCGAGGCGCCCGGCAGCAACGTCACGGTCTGCTTGCCCGCGTTGATCAGGTCGGGATCCTCGTCGCCCTCGTACGGGAACGGCCCCATGCCCAGGATGCCGTTCTCGCTCTGCAGCGTGACGCTCACCCCCGGTGGCAGATGGTTCGCGACGAGCGTCGGGATGCCGATGCCGAGGTTCACGTACTGACCGTCTTCGAGCTCTTCGGCGGCGAGGGCCGCCATCTCGTCACGCGTCCACATCAGGATGCCTCCCTCGGGCGGACGGTCCGCTGCTCGATGTCCTTCGTCGTGTCCTCCACCTCGACGACACGCTGCACGAAGATGCCCGGCGTGTGGATCTCGTTCGGGTCGAGGTAGCCGCCGTCGACGATCTCCTCCGCCTCGGCGAGGGTCAGCCGGCCGGCGGTCGCGACGAGCGGGTTGAAGTTGCGGGCGGTGAGGCGGTAGCGCAGGTTGCCGGCGGCGTCCGCCTGGTGGGCTTTGACGAGGGCGACGTCGGCGACGATGCCGCGCTCCATGATCGCGCGGACGTCTCCGGCGGGCGTGGAGAAGGTCTGCTCCTCTTTCCCTTCGGCAATCGGGGTGCCGACGCCGGTGGGCGTGAAGAACGCCGGGATGCCGGCCCCGCCCGCGCGCAACCGCTCCGCAAGCGTGCCCTGCGGCACGAACTCGACCTCGAGCGCACCGCTCAGGTACTGCTCGGCGAACAGCTTGTTCTCCCCGACGTACGACGACAGCACCTTGCGCACCTGCCCGCCTTCGAGCAGCAACCCGAGGCCTTTGCCGTCGACGCCCATGTTGTTGCTGACGACGACGAGGTCTGTCGCGCCCGTGTCGCGCAGCGCGCGGATCAGGTTCGTCGGGATCCCGGACAGCCCGAACCCGCCGACGGCGATGGTCATGCCGTCGGTGACGGTGCCGGCGATCGCCTCGGCGGCGGTGGGCCAGATCTTGGTGGCCATCGAACTCCCTTGTCCACGTGGTGATCACGCTAGGAGGGCTTCTGGATGCTGTCAAAGTTCGGTCGGCATGTGGCGGTTGGGCGCGCGGGCGTCCACAATATGGACATGGATGGCGCTCAGCTGGTGGGACGGGTGGCGGCGGTGCTGCGAGCGGTGAGTTCCGCGATGCCGGCGGGTGCGGGGACCACGGCCGTGGCGGACGCGACCGGGCTGGCGCGGCCGACCGCGCATCGCATCCTGAGCTCTCTCGCCGCCGACGGTTTCGTCGACCGAGGCGACGGGCGCTGGTACCTGGGGCCGGAGCTGTACCTGATGGGTGCGATCGCGGCAGAGCGGTACGACATCACGGGCATCGCCCGCGACTCGCTGCGGGCGCTCGCCGCCGCGACGGGTGAGAGCGCGTTCCTGTCGGCACGGCGGGGCGACGAGAGCGTGTGCCTGCTGCGGGAGGAGGGGTCGTTCCCGATCCGGTCGTTCGTGCTGTACGAGGGCATCCGCTTCCCGCTCGGGGTGGCGTCGGCGGGGCTGGCGATGCTGGCGTTCCTGCCGCAGGAGCAGATCGAGCGGTACCTCGCGACGGCGGATCTGGTGCCGCGCTGGGGTGCGGCGCATTCCGCGGATGCGGTGCGCCGCCGGATCGCCGAGACCCGCGAGCGCGGGTACGCCGTGAACCCCGGCCTGATCGTCGAAGGCAGCTGGGGCATGGGCGCCGCCGTGTTCGACCGCAGCGGCCAGCCGGCCTGGGCGCTCAGCCTCACCGGCGTGGAGTCGCGGTTCGGCCCGGACCGGCGTCCCGAGCTCGGGCGCCTGCTGCTCGAGCACGCGCACCGCATCTCGCAGCGACTCAGGTGATGCAGATCCCGCGGTACACGCCGATCATGGCGGGCGCACTCGGCTGACCGGCGGTGTCCTTCGCGACAGCGGTGATCGTGTAGGTGCCTTCACCCGACTGCATGAGGATGAACGACGACCAGACGCCACCCTGCAGCGACATGTCGGCGGTACCGCTCGAGGGCCCGTTCCAGGTCAATGTCACGGTCTGGACGTTGTCGTCGTCCGCCGCGATGACCGAGATCGTCGTCCCGGTTTCGCAGTAGACCTCCGCCGGTTTCGCCGAGATCTGCTGGATGGTCGGGGCGTTGTCGACCGGCGGCGGCGGGGGCGGCGGCTCCTCTTCCTCGGTCGGCGTCGGCGTGGGTGTCGGGGTCGGGGTCGGGGTGGCAGTCCGGGTCGGCGTCGGGGATGCGCTCGGGGTCGGGGTGGCCGTCGGCTCGGGTTCGGCGAAGCCGGGCACCACCAGCACCACGATCAGCACCGCGAGCACCGCGGCGAGCCCGATCACGGTGCCGAGCAACGGCCAGAACCAGCTCGGCGTGGGCGCCTTCCACCCCGGAGCCACCGACCCGGCCACCGAGGCGCCGGCGTCGCCGGCCGCCACCCGCGAACGGATGAGGTCGGCGACACCGGCGGAGTCCGCCGGTTCTGCAAGTCGGTCGAACGAGCCCTTCAGCAGTTCGTCGATGTCAGCCACGGTGATCCTCCTTCCTCAGTTGCGCCGCCAGCGCCTTGCGCGCCCGGAACAGCTGGGTCTTGATGGTGCCTTCGCTCACACCGAGGCCTTCCGCGATGGTCTCCACGGATTGGTCGAGCAGGTAATGGAGCACGCACACTTGTTTCTGTTGCAGGGGCAGGGTCTCGATCGCCGCTTTCACGTCGATGTCGAGGGTGTCGAGCACATCGTCGGTGGTCTCGTCCTCGACGCCGACTTTCGCCAGCGCGCGGGCCTCCGCCCCTTTCGATCTCTGGATGTCGCGGGCCCGGTTCGTCGCCACCACCGTGATCCAGGCGGCGACGTTGGTGATCTCGCGGGCGGGAGGTTTCGCCAGGAAGCCGACGATCGCATCCTGAACCGCGTCCGCGGCATCCTGACGGTTGCCGGTGATCAACCCGACGGCCGCGACGACCTTCGGGTATTCGGTCGCGACGAACGTGTCGAGGTCCAACTCGACGCGCTCTTTCACGACAGGGCTCACATCTCTACGACGCCTCAGGTGCGAGGGAGGTTGACAGCGAGCCCAGATTGGCGGAAACCGGGCTGTGAGGGAAGAGCGCGGGGGCCGCTATCGTGAAGCGCATGAGCGAGACTCCGGAAACCTCTGCACCCGCCCCGACCCCGGCCGAACCGGCGGTTCCGCCCGCCGAGAACGTGCTGAAGGGCACGCTGATCTCGCTGCTGATCATTCCGGCGGGGGTGTTCGCCTGGGGCCTGGTGGCCGCGTTCGGCTACATCTCGTGGATCGTCGGCGCCGGCATCGTGTTCGGTGCGCTCGCGTTGTACCGTTACGGCTCGGGCGGCCGCGTGTCGTACGGCGGCGCGGCGCGCGTCTCGGTGGTCATGCTGATCACGCTCGGGCTGTCGTTCATCGCCGGCTTCGTGACGCCGCAGTGGGCGTACTTCTCGCGCGCGCTGAGCACCGGCAGGTTCTTCGAGGGCCTCGCCGCGACGATCGGCCGCAACGGCGAGAACTCGGTGTTCGACATCCTCGCCGTCGTGGTGTTCGCGATCATCGGAGTGGTGGTCGCGTTCCGCACCGCCGCGCAGCAGGCGAAGCAGCTGCCGCCGGCACCTGCGGCCTGAGCGCATGGCCGACGCCGGGTACTCGGGCACGCCGCAGCTGAAGAAGCTGGGCATCGTTCCGGGTGCGCGGTGGGACGTCGACGGCGCGCCCGAGGGGTGGGCGTTCGAGACGGCGCCCGACCCTGCCGGCCGGGCCCCGGCATCCGCTGCACTGGATGTGGTGGTCGCCTTCGTGCGCACCGCGGCCGACGTGGTGCCGACCATCGTGCGCCTCGAGGGCCGCATCTTCCCCGCCGGGTCGCTCTGGATGGCGTGGCCGCGCAAGGCGGCCGGTCACGTCAGCGACGTGGACGAGAACGCGATCCGGGATGCGGCGCTGGCGCGAAAGCTCGTCGACGTGAAGGTGGCGGCGATCGATGCCGACTGGTCGGGGCTGAAACTGGTGTGGCGCAAGGAACACCGCGGTTAGCGGCGGTTCCACACTCCCGCGGCCAGGAACAGCACGCCGGCCAGGATGCCGATGCCGGCCAGGATCGTGAGCGGGGCCGACACCACGGTCGCCTGCAAGAACCAGTAGTCGAGCTCGGTTGACGCCCCGCCGCGAGCCGAGACCAGCGCGCGGCCCTGGTTGGCCCAGAGGCTGCCGCCGATGATCATGCCGCCGCCGAGCAGGATCAGGCCGACCACGAACGGGTTGCGCACGAACTCGCGCATGGTGACCCGGCTCACCGGGACCAGGTGCGCCGGTTCGAACTGCTCGTCCGTGGCGGCCAGGGCGGGCTCCGCCTCCTCGGTTCCGTGCTCGTCGACATCCGGCTCGGGCTCGACCGAGCGGTACGGAGCCGGCGACACCACGGCGCTGCGCCGCACGGCCGCGTGGGTGCGCACCGTGGACTGGACGCCACCCTGGTAGCCGCGCTGGAACGCCGGGTCGTAGCGCGGGTCGACTTTCTGCTCGTCGGTCATCGTCGTCCTCCGATCGGTATCGGAAGCATAGTTCCGGGGGCCGATGCAAGGGGTGTTCCACAGCCCGGCGGGTGTTTACCCTCGAAGGCAACGGGACGGGTCGGGTCACGGGGACGGGCATGAGATGACGGACGAGACGCTGCGCGCAGCCAACATCAACAACGAGTTCTTGCGAGCGCTGGGAGAGCTGGTGATCGCCGGAGCCCGGCTGGAGCAGCTGGATCGCACTCCGGTGGAGGCGGCGGAGGACGAGAGCCGCGTGCCCCAGTGGACGCAGCGCGCCAACGAACTGCTCGACGAACGGGACCGCTTCATCAACGCGGCTGCAGCCGCGCACGACGGGTCGACGATCCTGCGGGTCACCGCGCGCGACGGCTCGGTGATCGCCGGAGACGCGACCTACATGGTGCACCTCGCGAACCGGATGCACCGGCACCGCGGCGCCGGACTCGCGATCGGGGTGCCGCTCGCGCCGGGGTTCGAGGCGACGCCGACCGGTCCGATGCCGGTCGCGCACGCGGACGCGGGTTAGGCCCTCTCCACCTTCTCCCGCGCCCGCGCCACGACGCGCTCCGCCCCCTCAGCGCGTCGCGTGGCACGATCCTTCTCGCGGATCGCCTCACGTCGTTCCCGCTCGGCATCCCCGACCGCGCGTTCGAGGCGCTCGTATTCGGCGAGCGCATCGTCCCGTTCGGCGGTGAGTTCCTCGTGGCGATTCACCGCTGCGGCGAGAGCCTCATCGGCTGCGACCGCCGCGTTGTGCGCCTTCGCCGCCTCGCGCTCGGCGGCGGCGAGCTCGGCCTTCGCGGCCGCCGCACGATCCACTCCGCGCAAAGGCGGAGCCGCACGACGCGGATGCGCCGCCGCCCCACGCTCCGCGAGTTCCTCCCCCGGTGCGGCGACGGCGCCGTCGAGATCGACGGGTTCGCCGCCGATGCTCTGCAGCGCCCGCACGAGCCGACCCGAGCGCACGGCTGCCGCGGCATCCGGATCGAGCATGCCGGCGAGGATCGTCTGCTCGACATCGTCGGCGATCGACGAACTCAGCGGCCTGCCCCGGTCGGCGGAGACGCGGCGGGCGGCGTCCGCCACCTCGGACAGCAGCTCGCGCCGCTGCGCGCCGAGCGCCCTCAGCGCATCGCGGTCGAGCGCCTCCTGCGCGGCACGCAGGTCCGGTCCGAGCGCCAGCGCCGACGCGACCACGTCGGGCTCCGCGCGCACCAGCTGGTCGACCAGCCATGCCGACGCCGACGGCTTCGGCATGGCTGCCACCGCCTCGGCCAGTTCGCGATCCTCGGCACGCAGCGCCTTCGCGCGTGCGTTGCGCTCGGCCGTGAACGCGTCGAGATCGAGCGCGTACAGCTCGCCGGCGATCGTCGCGACGTCGGTCACGGCACCAGTCTGCGGGTCGGGCGGGGGTGGCGCCAGGTGTTCACGTCTGGCGGTTGAGTAGCCGCGAAGCGGCGTATCGAAACCATGGTGACGGGCGGCGGGTTTCGACACGCGACCTTCGGTCGCTACTCAACCAGCAGAGAGACCTTCGGTCGCTACTCAACCAGCAGAGAAACCTTCGGTCGCTACTCAACCCGCGGTGGTTCGTGAGCTCAAGCGCTCGATCGCTCGTACCGGGATCGGCAGCCACGACGGACGGTTGCGCGCCTCGTAGCTCGCCTCGTACACCGCCTTGTCGAGTTCGAACGCGGTGAGCAGCACGTGGTCGCCGATGCGTCCTCCGGCCTCCTCGTACCCGGCGAGGTACGCGTCGCCCGAACGGCGCGCCCAGGCGTCCGCGTCGGGATGCGTCGACGACGCGGCCGCGTAGTCGAACGACCGCAGCATCCCGGCCAGGTCGCGCAGCGGAGGCTCGGGACGCGTGCGCTCCTCGATGGTGCGCAGCGGCTCGCCCTCGAAGTCGATGAACACCCAACGGTCGACCCCGCCCGCCGTCGCGTGCAGGATCTGCCCCAGGTGCAGGTCGCCGTGGATGCGCTGCAGCACCGGCCAGTCGACGGTCGCCGCGTGCGCGTACGCGGTCTGGATGTCATCCCGGTGCTCAGCCAGCGCCGGCACATCGCGGATGGCGGCCTCGAGCCGGGCGGTCCAGAACTCGGTGATCGCGGCGACCGTCGCCGGTGCGGGCGGTTCGGTCGGCAGCCGATCGGCGAGGGTTGCGTGCAGGGCGGCGGTGGCACGGCCGAGCGCGAAGGCTTCGGACGAGAAGTCCTGCCCGGCGTCGACGGCGCGGCGGGCGGTCAGCCAGGCATCCTCGGCGCCGCGCAGGAACTCCTGCGCGATCGCCAGCTGCCCGGTGCCGAGGGTCTCGCCGGCGTCCTGCCACGAGGCGTCGAGCGCGCCGACGAAATGCGGGACGTACGGGATGCCGGCCGAGCTCAGCGCGCCCTGCAGCTCGACGTCGGGGTTGTGGCCGTGCTGCACGACCCGGAACACCTTCACCATGATCTCGGGGCCGTCGCTCGAGACGACGATCGAGGTGTTGGACTGCTCCCCGGAGAGGACGGTGCAACCGGTGACGGGGTGCGTGTCGCCGCGGATCGCACCGAGCAGCGCAGCCGCGAACACCGGGTCGTACGGTGCGTCGAAGACCGCGCGGTCGCCGTTCGGCCCGATCAGGTGCGCCTCGGACCCCTCGGGCACACCGTGACGCTCGACCACCGGGACCTGGTACACCGCACGCCGCGGGTCGGCGTCATCGGCCAGCAGCAGGATGTGGACGAGCGCGTCATCGTCGGGGCTCGGGAGGGAGATGTCGCCGACGGTCCGCAGCCGCGGCACCCCGCCTTTTCCCGCGTACCAGCGCTGGCGGGCCATCCACCCGCCGACCAGTTGCGCCAGCACGTCCATGGTTCATGGTGACACCTCGACCTGCAATGTGGGCTGAATTGCCCACGAGACTGGATGCTGCGGGGGCATCACCTGGACGTTCCCTGCAGACGGCGCCGCGGCACCCACCGGCGCGGTTGTGTTGATCACGTTCCGCTACGAGCGGGACACGAAGGAGATCACCACTCATGAACATCCTGGTTGCCATCATCGCGATCATCGCCGTCATCCTGCTCTTCACGGGTGGCTTCGTGCAGTCGCTGAACTTCCTGCTC
>JBFWWZ010000056.1:0-14274 GCA_050245915.1 Microbacteriaceae bacterium | reverse complement strand
AGCGACCGAGCGCACGAGTATCGCGATCTGATTCCTCGCCTCTCCCGCTGGCCCCGTCGGACCCTTCCGACGGGGCCAGCCCACTTCTCAACCGACGTCCTCTCCTGGCGTCCACACATCTGGCAGTAGAGGGTCGACCGCCCCGGATCGGGCCTTCGCGCGATGCTCGCGCGGACTCGACCCGTAGATCGTTCGGAAGGTCCGGCGAGCGTGGTCGGGGGACACCCAGCCCACCATCGTGGACACCTGCGCGAAGTCGAGATCGGTCATCGTCGCGAGCAACTCGTACCGGGCGGCCCGGAGGATGACGTGGTATTCCTTCGGCCCCATCCCCAGGGCGCTCTTGAAGTCGCGATGCAACTTGCTCGACGAGGTGAACACCGCGGCGGCGAGCTCCGCAACGGTCCACGGATGGGCGAGGTCGTGCTGCAACAGGTCGATCGCCTTCTGCACCTCGATGCTGATCGGCCGTCGGATGGTCAGATCCCGCAACACGTTGCCCGGCGCAACCATCGGGTCGATGAGTGCCGCAACCTGCCAGAGGAACTGCGTCGCGCCGAGGACGTGTTCCGCCATGTGCATCTCGGGAGCGCCCTGCAACAGGCCGGACACCACCCGCTCCAGCTCGCGCCAGGACGCTCGATTCGGGCGCAACCGCCGGACGCTCGGCGTGATGAGCTGGAAGTGCGCCATCGCCTGTCGACGACCGGGCGAGGTGTCGTGCAGCGCGAGCTTGATCTGGTCGAGCACGAACATCAGATCGAACGCACCGCCGATCAGGCTGCCCGGCTCCAGGATGATGCCGCCGTACTCGACACGAGGCGGGATCAGGACGAGATCACCGGCACCGACCGGCACGATCCCGAAGTCGCCGAGCAGCTCCGCACGGCCGGACTGGACGAGGACGACCTTGAGCCGATCGAGGTCGTAGGACGAGACGCCGGAGGTGACCCGAGCCTCGAAATACGAAGCCGGATGCATCAGCGATGCACCCGGCACAAGGTTGGACAGAGAGGTCCTCAGCGATTCCCCCATGCTTCAGTCTTGTCCGAACTCGGCACTGATGGCGCCACTGACGAGCCGTGTCGCGGCACCTTCCGGGCATGACCATGTCGATGCACATCCTGTCCGCGGGCGAGGGCGTCAAGTACTTGCTCAGCTCGGTCGTCGCCGGCGAAGGTGTGCGGGACGCGAGCGACGCACTGATCCGCTACTACCGGGAGAAGGGCACGCCGCCAGGTCGCTGGTACGGAAACGACCTCGGCGCATTCGGCGACGGAAGTCTCCGGGTCGGCGATCCAGTGCACGAGCATCAGCTCCGACTGCTCCTCGGCCACGCCTGCGACCCGCTGACCGCCCAGCCGCTCGGGCGCAGATTCGCGAACTACGAGACCCCGGCGAACGCGATGCGGGAGCAGACACCGCGACTCCCTGGCGCGCTCCAGCTCATGGACAAGGCCGATGCGATGAGCGAGATCGCCGACAAGGCTGCGGCGAAGCGATCGCAGAACGCCGTCGCCGGGTTCGACCACACCTTCTCGGTCCCGAAGTCGGTCTCCGCACTCTGGGCGATCTCGGACGCCGGCACGCAAGGCATGGTCGCCCGCGCACACCACGCCGCCATGCAAGAGGTGCTCGGCATGCTCGAGCGGGACGTCGCCGCGACTCGGGTCGGGGCCGACGCCGGCAACGGGTCCGTGCGTCAGGTGGAGGTCTCCGGGGTGGTGGCGACCGGGTACGACCACTACGACTCCCGAGCCTCCGACCCGCAGCTCCACACCCATCTCGTCATCGCGAACCGGGTCCGAAGCGCCGAGGACCCGACGAAGTGGCGCACGCTCGACAGCCGCCCGATCCACGCCGCGGTGGTCGCGCTCTCCGAGCACTACAACGGCGTCCTCGCCGACCACATCGCGCGCGACCTCGGTCTTGCGTGGGAGCGCCGAGGACGCGGCACCGGCAGGAACCCGGGATACGAGCTGGCCGCCGTCCCCGACGAGCTGATCGCCGAGTTCTCCAGCCGGTCCCACGACATTCAGGCCGAGTTCGATCGACTGGTCCAGGCGTGGCGCACCGATCACGGCGGACGTGAGCCGTCGCCGAGGCGTCTGCTCCGGCTCCGGCAGAAGGCCACGCTCACGACGCGGCCCGACAAGACACTGCACTCACTGGCGGAGCTCACCGAGCAGTGGCGCTCGCGAGCCACCCGCGTCCTCGGCGCCGACGCGACCGACTGGGCGAGCTCGGTACTGCGAGGCACCCGGCGCCAGGTGCTCCTCCGTGCTGACGACATCAGCACCGCGGAGCTCGAGGAGCTCGGCGCGTCCGTCGCGCAGGCCGTCGGCCAGAAGCGCTCGACCTGGCGACGCTGGAACCTCTACGCCGAGGCAGCGCGACAGCTCATCGACCAGCGATTCGCCTCGACGACCGACCGCGAGACCGTGATGGCGATCGTCGTCGACGCGGCCGAACGCGCCTCGGTGTCGATCACGCCGGGCGAGGTCGCCTTCGTCCCAGCCGACTTCCGGCGCGCAGACGGCAGCAGCGAGTTTCGCATGAAGCACGGGGCGATCTACACCTCGCAGCAGAACCTTGACGCCGAGGCCCGCATCCTCGCGCTCGCGATGGACACCGCCGGCCCGACCGCCGCCCTGTCGAGCATCGAGCGGGCGACCCGGAAGCGACGCGACGGCGTCGTCCTGTCCCACGACCAGGCGCGCGCCGTCGAACAGATCGCCGTCTCCGGACGCCGGGTCGACGTGCTCGTCGGCCCAGCCGGCTCCGGCAAGACCAGCACCCTGGCCGCGATCCGCGCCGCCTGGGAGCAGGAGCACGGCAAAGGCACCGTCGTCGGCCTCGCACCGACCGCCGCTGCCGCACAGGTCCTCGCGGAGGAACTCGGCATTCCAACCGAGAACACCGCCAAATGGGCGACCGAGCATGACCTCGGCCGGTGGAACTTCGTGGCCGGGCAGCTCGTCATCGTCGATGAGGCGAGCCTGTCGGGCACCTTCCTCCTCGACCGCCTCACGGAGCATGCGGCCGCGGTCGGAGCGAAGGTGCTCCTGGTCGGCGACCGTCAGCAGCACGGAGCGGTCGACGCCTCCGGTGTCTTCGGGTTCGTCGCGGACAGCATCCAGAACCGGCCGGAGCTCACCGAGATCTGGCGGTTCCGCCACGACTGGGAGCGGCAGGCCAGTCTCCGGCTTCGCCTCGGAGAGGGCGCGGTCGTCGACGAGTACGACCAGCAGGGGCGAGTCGCCGGCGGCGAACACGATGCGATGCTCGATGCCGCGTACTCCGGATGGCTCAGCGACCTCGCCCATCGACAGACCAGCCTCATGATCGCCGAGACGAACGAGGCCGTCCGCGCCCTGAACCTCCGCGCCCGACTCGACCGCATCGAAGCAGGCCTCGTCGACGACGCGCGCGGCGTGCGGCTCCACGACGGCACCGAAGCCGGCGCCGGCGACATCGTCGTCACTCGTCAGAACGACCGGCGCATCCGCCACGGCCGGACCTGGGTGAAGAACGGCGACCTCTGGACCGTCGTCGCCGCCCACGCCGACGGCAGCATCGACATCCGTCCGATCGGCGCTGAGCACGGCTCGATCCGCCTCCACGCGGCCTACGTCGCCGAGCAGCTCGAGCTCGCCTACGCGATCACGGCGTACCGCGCGCAGGGGATGACCGTCGACACCGCGCACGCCGTCGTCGCCTCGACGTCGATGACCCGAGAGTCGCTCTATGTCGCTATGACGCGCGGCCGTGAGTCGAACCGCGTCTACGTCGCCACCGACCAGTCGGCACTGGAGGAGCATCAGCAGCAGTCGGCGGGCGTCAGCGCGACCTCGATCCTCCGGGGCATCCTCGTGCACCGCGGCGCGGAGCTCTCCGCGCACGAGATGATCCGCGAGGAGCAGGAGACCTGGACGAACATCGCCCAGCTCGCCGCCGAGTACGACACGATCGCACAGGCAGCCCAGCGAGACCGCTGGGTCGGCATGCTCCGGAGGGTCGGACTCAACGACGCGACCGTGGAAGAGATCGCATCGGACGACGCCTTCGGCCCGCTCGCCGCGGAGCTACGGCGCGCCGAGGCGAACCACCACGACGTCGAACTGCTGCTTCGCACCGCGATCGCGGAGCGGTCACTCGACGACGCGGAGGACGTCGCGGCCGTGCTGCGCTACCGGGTGCAGCGCCTCGCCGACCGACCGGCGGACCCGCGCCGCCGCTACGAACCGAAGCTGATCGTCGGCATCATTCCCGTCGCCGACGGCATCGACGACACGGAGCTGCAGCGCGCGCTCGTCGAGCGTGCCGAGCTGATAGCGCAGCGAGCCGCGGCACTCGTCGACACCGCGATGGCTGACGACGCCCCGTGGCTCCGCGAGCTGGGCCGGATACCGAGCGGACTGGCGGTGGATCGCTGGCGCGCGCAGGCGCTCATCGTTGCCGCGTACCGCGACCGTTGGCGGATCGCCGGCGACGTGACGCTCGGTGGCGAGCCGGACAGCACGAACCAGCGGATCGACCGAGCCCGCGCCGAGGCCGCGGCCCACCGGGCTCGCGCCATCGCGCAGCCGGAGGGGCGAACCCGACGCGGCGCCGATCGCACGGTCGGCCGCACCCTCTGACGCGACGCTCGAACTACAAGAAATCTCGCGTGGCGCCTGCCCCGCACCTACCCCTCTGACGGCCCTGCCGTCGAGGGGGCACGTGCCCGTGTCTCCTCTCCGAAACCCAAGGAGAGGTCATGCAGACCATCGACTCGACCGTCGGCAACGGCGGAGATCCTGGCGGCACGACGCCGTCTCGGCCCCGCAGCCGACTCACCAAGTTCGTCGCCGGGATCGCTGCCGCACTCGCGGTGCTCACCGGCAGCGTCGTCATCGCCGAGCCAGCCCAGGCCGTCTCTGGCGCCGCTGTCCTCGACACCGGCATCGGCGGCATCAACAACGACACCTACTACTGGCTCGGCACCGTCCGGGTGGGTGGTACGAAGGTCTTCTGCATCGACCCCGGCTCGAACTCGCCGCTCTACGGCCAGTACGAGGAGGGCGCCTGGACGAACTTCGGCTGGGGACCGGACAAGACGGCGCGGGTGAACTACGTCGCCACGACCTACCGGAACACGACCGACGTCAACACGGCGGCTGCGGCGCAGCAGGTCATCTGGCAGCTCATCAATCCGTGGGGCTGGAACATGCACGGCTACTCCGGCTCGAACTTCCGGGACGCCGTCTACTACAACACGCAGCAGATCGGGTACCTCTCCGGCTTCGGTCCGTTCGCCACCTGGCGGCTGAACGAGGTCGCCGACAAGGCGGTGGCGATCATGGTCGAGGCTATGTCCATCACGGCCGGCGCGGACAAGACCGTCTACGTCACCGGCGACCCGACCGCGTCGACCGGCGACCTCGCCATCGAGGCGACGATCGCGCAGATCGAGCACACCGACCACTTCGCGGTGACGATCGGCGACGGGATCGAGACGGGCGGGTCGACCGGCACCCTGACACTGACGAACGCGACCTGGGACGCGACCGGCACGGCGACGCTCACCGGGACGATCCACTCCGGCGACGTCTACCCGGTCACCGCTGACCACGCCGGCCCGACGCCGATCACGGTGGCTGGCACGACATCGACGGAGATCGTCACGCAGTCGACCGCGACCGTGGTCACGCAGGCGAGCATGTGGATTCCGCTCGTGACCGTGCTCTACAACACCACCGACGCGAGCCGGCAGAACCTCTCCTGGGGAGCCGGCACCGCGGTCTATAACGTGACGACGATCACCACGACGACGAACGTCGAGACCCGTAGCTACCACTTCGATGCGGCGATCGACTCGACGATCTGGTTCGCCCCGAAGGTGACCACCTCGGTCGAGTCGGAGTTCGTCCGCGAAGGCGACCGGCTTGTCGACCACGTCACTCCGGTGCTCTTCGAGGGCTCCGCCCGCTGGGGCAAGACCGCCGACGGCGGCGCGTGGCTGCCGGTCGCCTTCCAGGCGACGATCTACAAGTCGCCGCGCCCCGTCGCTGACGGCCAGCCGATCCCCGATGACGCGGTCATCGTCGGCCATGCGAGCATGACGACGAACGTCGCCGACGATCCGACCGGAGTGCCGGTGGAAGTCGGCGGCCCGACCGTGGCCGAGTCCGGCTTCTATGTCTGGGTGTGGCGTGCGGAGCTCGGGGACCAGGCGACCGGGACGAGGCCGTACCTGAACCCTGGCGTCTACCCGTGGACGGATGACGTCCGCGTGCCGGAGACCTCGGTCGCCCCATTCCAGCCGTTTGCGGTCTCGAACGTTACCGAGCGCCTCGTCGTGCCCGGCGATCAGATCAGCGACCAGCTCACCGTGAGCAGCGCGAACGGCGTGTGGCTGGAGGGCCAGGGCGGCGAGCAGATCCCGGTCACCTTCACCGGGACCGCCTACCAGGTCGTGGGGGTCCTCCCGCCGGCTCAAGGCACGGGAGTCCCGTCGTCCGCGACCGTGCTCGGCACCGTGCAGATCACCGCGACCGGCCCCGGCGTCTACACGTCGCCGACCGTCACGGTCCCGAATGCAGGGTTCATCACCTGGAAGTGGGAGGCCCGGGTCGCGCAGCAGCCCACCGTCTACCGGCCATATCTGGCGGGCGACTGGATCGACGACTTCGGCATCACCGCCGAGACGACGAGCGTCCGACACCCGGTGTCGATCACCAGCGAGGTTCGCGAGTACAACGTGCACCTGGATGGCCGTGCCTTCGACCGGATCGTCGTGACCGGCTTCCCCGCCGACCACACGACCTTCGAGGGCGACGGCTACTGGGGCGCCGACACCGACGCGATCACCCACACTGTCTACGGCCCGCTCGAGGAGTCGCAGCTCACCGACGACCTGGACCTCGCGACCGCGCCGGTGCTGACGACGATCAGCACCCCGGCGAAGAACGGCGTGTATCAGGTCGGCTACACCTCGGCCGACGAGATCCGACCGAGCGAGACCGGCTACTACGTCGTCGTCAGCTCCTTCGCCGGCGACGACCGCGTGCAGCCCTTCACCTCGTCCCCGGCGGACATCCTCGAGCGGTTCTTCGTCCCCGGACCCCCGCCGCCACCCGCGCCGACCCCGGACGTCCGGGTGAGCAGCCAAGCGACCGAGACGGTCGAGGTCGGGCAGCCGTTCACCGACACCGCACTCGTCCGCGGCTCATGGATTCCGGTCGGCGCGACCCTCGTGTTCCGCGCTTACGGACCCTTCGAGACCGCGCCCGCCGAGGGCGAGGCCGACGACCCGTTCTACGAGTCTGACCCGATTCTGGTGACCGGGGAAGGCGACTACACCTCGCCGGAGATCACGGTCGACACCGCCGGGTCGGTCTACTGGGTGGAGACGGTCTACGACGCCGACGGAGCCGTGCTCGCGGCGGGCTACCTCGGCGCGCCGGGCGAGGTGACCGTCGTGACCCCGCCGCCCACGCCAGAGCCGACCCCGACTCCGACGCCGACAGAGACCCCCACGCCGGAGCCGACGCCCACGCCGACCCCGACGGACGGGCCGACGCCACGTCCGACCACGCCGCCCGGCACGCCGCCGCCGCTGGCCTACACGGGCACCCCGGACTGGCTGCTCCCGGTCGGACTCGGCGGCGCGACGTTCCTGCTCGTGCTCGGCGGCATGCTCCTCTTCGGTCGCCGGCTCGCGACGGCTCGCGCTGCCGCGGGCGAGGTCCGTGAGGAGGACTGGCTGAGCGTCGAGCAGATCGAGGAGCTTCTCGGCCGCCCGATGGAGGACGACGACATCGAGGCGGTGAGGCCGCCGGACGAGGAGAGGTAGCGCTGCGAACGGAGGGCGTCGACCTGTGAGTCGACGCCCTCCTTCGTGTGAGCGCGTCCGTGGCAACCGCTAGCGTGGATCGGCATGGGCCACAAAGAGCCGATGACCATCGCCTCAGCACTGAAGCTGGTGCAGAAGAACGAGCTCGTGCTTCCTGCGATCCAGCGCGAGTTCGTGTGGAAGGCGTCGCAGGTCGTCAAGGTCTTCGACTCGATCATGCGCGGCTATCCAGTCGGTAGCTTCCTGTCCTGGAAGGTCGAGCCCGAGAACCTTGCGAAGTTCAAGTTCTACGGGTTCATGAAGGACTACAACGGGTACAACGCGAAGCACAACCCGGTCATCGACATCCCGACCGACCAGGCTCGCGTCGCCGTTCTCGACGGCCAGCAGCGGCTCACGTCGCTGAACATCGGCTTGCGCGGCACCTACGCCTACAAGACGAAGAACGCATGGTCGAACAAGGCGTCCTCCTACCCGGTCCGCAAGCTCTACCTGAACCTCCTCGATGAGGCGCTCGATAACGACGCCGGGCTGAAGTACGACCTGCGTTTCCTGACCAGCGACCAGGTGAAAGATGCGGCCGGCGATGCCACGAAGGTCTGGTTCCCGGTCGCGGAGGTCTTCGACGCGGCCGAGCAATTCCAGATCATGCAGCTCCCCGCGAAGTATGGCGTCGGCAATGACTCCCGCGCGGTGGAGATGCTCGGCCGGCTGTGGGAGGCCGTTCACAAGAACGCGAGCCTCCACTTCTACGAGGAAGACGATCAGGACATCGAGCGGGTGCTCGACATCTTTGTTCGGGTGAACTCCGGTGGCACCGTGCTCTCCTACTCCGACCTGCTCATGTCGATCGCGACGGCACAGTGGAAGACCAAGGACGCCCGCGCCGAGGTGCACGGGCTGGTCGACGCGCTGAACGCGCTCGGCAACGGATTCGACTTCTCCCAGGACACAGTGCTCAAGTCGGGACTCGTGCTCTCCGACATCGGCGACGTCGGCTTCAAGGTCAAGAACTTCGGCGCCGGGAACATGGCCCTCCTCGAGCAGAACTGGGACACGATCAGCGGCTCGCTCAAGCTCGCCGCTGGCCTGCTCAGCGACTTCGGACTCTCCGGCGGACTCCTGACCGCCGACAGCGTGCTGATCCCCGTGGCGTACTACGTCCACTTCCGCAAGCTGACAGAGGCATACCGCCAGTCCGACAAGATCGACGACCGCAAGGACCGCTTCGCGCTGCGCTCGTGGGTGCTGCGCTCACTGATCGTCCGCGGTGTGTGGGGCTCTGGCCTCGACACGCTCCTGCGTGACATCCGCGACGTCATCAAACGAGACGGCGCCGCCGACTTCCCGCTCGCAGCGATCGAGTACGCGATGGCCGTGCGCGGCAAGTCGCTCGCGGTGACCGATGAACTCATCGACGACGTACTCGGCCTCTCCTACGGCGGCGGCCGCACCTGGGCCGTGCTCGCGACGTTGTTCGACCACGTCGACACCCAGCAGCAGTACCACGTCGACCATGTCTTCCCGCAGGCGCAGCTCGACCCGAAGGCGCTGAAAGGTGCGAAGGCGGCGGATGGGTCGCGAAAGTACGACGACCGACTCGTCGACGAGCTGGTCAGCAAGCGCGACCTCCTGCCGAACCTGGAGCTTCTCCCCGGCATGGTGAATATCGGCAAGTCCGACATCGAGCCGGACACCTGGGTCGCCACGCGATACCCCGGCGACGATGAGCGGGCCGGGTTCATCAAAGCGAACTCGCTGCCCGCGCCGCTGCCGCACACGGCGGAGGACTTCCTTGCCTTCTTCGACGCCCGGCGCGCTCTGCTCGTCGAGCGCATCAAGGAGAAGCTGAAGACTCAGGCGACGAACGCGCCGACGCCTGTGGTCGTGTCGCCGACCGCGACAGACAGTATCGAAGATGCCCTTGCCGAGGCCGAGAGCGGCGACTGACTCGGTCCCGGCGGCGGGTGACGGTTCAGAGGGTTCGCGACGCGATCAGATCAGCGTGCTCGTGCCGTAGCTGCGTGAGCAGCAGACTGCCCAGCCCCAGCGCCCCGATTGCGTATCGCTTGAGATCCTCACGATCCTGGAGTCGGTGACGGTCGGCGTTGGCGACGGCCTGCGCGAGACCCATCCCAAGCATCCGCCAACCCTCCCATTCACCTTTGGTCTGTCCCAGGCGGAGTTCGGCATCGTCACTGAGTGCGGAGGCGAAGAGCCCCTTGCCGATGCTCGTCGGGGTCGACTCAGACCACTTGCGGACTCGGTCCTCAATGAAGATTGCGACCTGGGCCGCGAGCTTGTCCCATTCCTCGGCCTCGATGGTCTTTCGGACGTGAGCGAGCAGCTCGGGGTCGTAAGCGGCGTCGTCGAAGGCGACTTCAGCCGACGGTTCACCCTCGAGCTCAAGGGCGTAGATGGCGGATTCGATGATCCCGGCGAGCCGACTCACGCCACCTCGCTGAGCGTCTGTGTACAGGTGATCCGGCATGCCGCTCCAGGCCACACCAGGGGTGTATCGCACCTTGTCGGCCTGTTTCACGAGGTGGTGATCCTCTCCGAGGGCGCTCGCGAGAACGATGCGAACGTTCTGTTGCCACGTCTTGCTCGGCTGAGCCGACCGTTGGATCTCCGGGGTTTCAGCTTCAGCGCGAAGCGACCTCAACTGCTCAAGAGCCTTCGGCGACTTCATGCGAGGGACGATACTCACGACGGCGGACATCTCGGCGCCCCTCAGTGCAGGACGAGGTGCAGGAACTTGATGACGCCCTCGGCACGCGCCTTGAAGACCCTGAGCTCGAAGGTGTCCAGCCGACCGACCGGGCCGTGAGTACCGTCGCTCGCCTCCTTCATCAGCGTGATGACCTCGTCGACGTCGACCTCGACGAACTCTGCCAGCTCGGTCGACGTGTCCCCGCGGAGTGCGAGCCGATGCATGATGCGTGCCCGACGGCTCACGCTGCCCTGGTCGGTCTTCGGCGCGCTCGGGTTCGCGGCGAGGACCTCGGCGTCGGTCGCGCAGTGGTCGACGAGGTCGGTGAGCAGTTCGCGGGTACTCGTGCAGAAGTGTCGCGCCGCGTCAGGGTTCCTCGGACTCAGCGCGAAGAGTGCTCCCCTCCAGCGCGAGTCGAGGTCGCCGCCGAGTTCGAGCAGCTCGTTCGTGATGGTCGTGTCCCGGAGTCGCGCCTCGTCCTCGGTGACCTCATCCGTGTGCTCGGTCAGCAGGGCGCTGAGCGTCTCGGCGCTGGCCGCCGCCTCGCCCTCGGCGAGATCGAGCAGATCCCGGTGGTCCGCCCAGGTGCCCGTCTCGGCGGCAGACTCAAGACGGACGAAGGACTGCTGAACCGATTGCACGGAGGTCCGGTGAGTGACGAATCGAGTCGTCACCGTCGGCTGCGACTGGAGCTGCCGGAGCGCCCGCTGCAGCCGAGAACGGTTCGCCCGGACGCGAGCGTTGTGAGCGCGGGCCTCGCGGTTGTAGTTGTCAACGGCCCGGTTGTAGTTGTTGACGGCCTGGTTGAGCTTCGACTGCGCCTGCCGCGCCTGTGACTGGATGCGGTTGAGCTGGCTCCGGAGCTGCGACGTGTTGACGCGCCGCGCCATCAGAGCTTCACCTTCTCGGGCTTGAGCACGATCCGCGTGCCGTCGTGGGTGAGCTTTGCCCAGTCGGCGATTTCCGACTCGCTCACGTTGCTGCCATCCCAGTGGCGAACCATCGTGCGGATCGCAGCCTTGATCTCGTCGATCGGGCGACCGGCGTACTGCCCGACCAGACGGTCGAAGTCCCGGTTGCGGTCGCGCGCGATCTGCTCGACGTGCGCGTTGACGTCCTTCTCGATGGCCCGCATGAGGGCCTTCTCGTCGAACTTGAACTGGATACCCATTGGTGCCTCCTCAGGCTTTGGGGGTAGGGGGAAGAGGAGGCAGATACACCGCGAGGGACGGAATGTCCAACTCGCGGAACGGCCAGATGGCCGTTAGGGTTTGGATGACCGACCAAAGTCAACCGGGCCCCGATCTGCCGTATGACGAGCACCGCTCGCCAGGCGATCGGGGCTCGTTTTTGTCGTTACCCCACATCGTACATCTGGGGCCGGACACGGCCCCAGGACCCCGTCTTGGCATCCTGTGGACAGACCTGGGCATTTCGCGCGTCAGGGGGCCTTCCAGGCATGAAAACGGGCCATTTCAGGGAGGACTACCACCCCGACGAACTACACCAATGTGATTTTGGTGGAGAACTTGTGGACAACCGTGTGCACAAGAATCAGCGCGGCAGGCCGCGGCGTCGGCGTGTCAAGCTGACGCCAGTCGAGCCTGCCGCCGTTGAACGAGCTTGGCCCGGGTCAGCAGCACGAGTGCGAGCGGTGCGAACACCGCGAACTTCACGGCGCTGATAAGCGCAACGCACGCGAAGACGCCAACCCACCCGGGCGCCCCCTGCTCGGCGACGATCCAGGCGAGCCAAGTCGCCAGGGTGAAGTAGCCGACGGCTGCCACCGTGCTGACGGGAGCACCCCACTTGAGTCCTCCCCGGGTGCGGAGCCAGGCGATAGCGAGGTTGGACGGGTACCAGCGGGAGATGGCGGCGTAGCCCGACGCCGCTCGCATGGCGAAGGAGAACATGGCGGACCTTTCGACGAACGATTCGAGAGATCCGATGACCAGTCGGCTTCGGCGGGTCGGTCCTGAAGGTATCCACCCAAGGGTGGTGGCCGGCTCGAACGGCAAGTGGGATTCCGCCTACTGATCCCGAGTGTACGCCTGGGCGGTGACAGCGTCTTGGGTGCCGTGATGCCGACTTCGAGGACTACGGCCGGCGACACGCGCCCAGCCTGGGCCTCCGCTCTCAGTAGGCTGGATGGGCCGGGATCTCTGGCGAGTCCTCGAATCTGTGGTCGCGTCCAGCGCCCCGGGGGTCGATCACCGGTACCAGCGGCGGGAACGTCACCAATGTCGGTGGCCGACCGTACACTGGACGACTTTCCCGAGAGCAGACCGCATAGACGACGAGAGGGGCAGCGATGGCGACGGCCGACGCCTCAGAGCGCTACAAGCTCTCCTTCGGCGTCGGCGGCCTCTACCTCCAGGGGGCGCCGATCGCTGCACGTCTTTATCTGGAGCTTCGCGACTGGGTGGCGGTCCGCTCTGCGCTTGACGCAGACAACCTGCTCCAGGCGAGGACTGAGTCGAGTGCGCGACGTTGGGGCAGGGAACTCGTGCAGCGGCTCGGTGAGATGAGCGACGCCGAGCTCGAAATCCTCACCGATGCGACGGCGGATGAGCGCGCCCAGTTGATGTGGGCGGCCACCTGCCGCAGGTACGAGCTGATCGCGGAGTTCGCGGAGGAGGTGCTTCGCGAGCGCTTCTTGCTGCTCGCGACCGATGTGCTGCCGGAGCACTTCGAGGCATTCGTCCGCGGCAAGGCGATGTGGCATGACGAGCTCAACCAGTTGGAGGCGTCGACGATGACGAAGCTTCGCACGAGCCTCTTCCTGATGATGCGGGAGGCCGACTTCCTCACGGCGGAGGGCGTGATCATTCCGACCCTCCTGTCCGGTCGTGTGCAGGACGAGCTCGCGAGGCACGTCCCGAGCGACATCCGCTTCTTCCCGACGAGGGAGTCGGCATGAGCGCCCCGAAGGACCTGGCTGGACAGGAGAAGCACCTCGCCGAGGTGCTTGCGAGCAAGCGATTCCTCCAGATGGAGGGGATCGGCAATGAAGTCCCCTTCTTCATCTACCCGTATGACCCCGAGGATGGGCTCGCCGTCGCCGCCGCCAAGAAGCGCGTGAAGAACAAGCTCGCCCAGCAGGGGGTGAACGTGCTCGAAGTGAACCTCTACGACGTGACCGTGGAGATGCTTCAGGAGCGGGGGGTCTGGGACAGGCTCCTCAAGCTCGAGGCGGAGCAGGGGAAGGATGCCTTCATCAAGCCGCTGCAGAACATGCTCGATCCGGCGACGAAGCTTGGGCCTGCGATCCAGGCCAAGATCGCTGGGGCCCCCTACGACGTGCTTTTCCTCACCGGCATCGGCGAGGTCTTCCCCTACATCCGTTCGCACAACGTGCTGAACAACCTCCAGACCATCGCCGGCGGCAAGCCGATGCTCATGTTCTTCCCCGGCGAGTACAAGCAGTCGAGCAGCTCCGGCTCGTCGCTCGTGCTCTTCGGGCGACTCAAAGACGACAACTACTACCGGGCGTTCGACATCCGGCACTGGGAGGCCTGACCCATGAAGCTCAACGAGATCTTCGAGAAGGACATCACTCGACCAATCGACGGGGTCATCAAGGCCGACGACACGACCCACCTGCAGGTCGAGGTGGAGGAGTACGTCCTCACGAATGAGACGGAGAAGGCACTCAGCCAGCTCCTCGAGGCCTATACGAGCTCGACCACCGACAACGGTGTGTGGATCTCCGGCTTCGTCGGGT
>JBFWWZ010000055.1:0-14655 GCA_050245915.1 Microbacteriaceae bacterium | reverse complement strand
TCCCGACGATGATGCCGATCAGCTGCGTGCGGGTCGGCCGCTCCCGCAGCGCGATCACCGAGACGATGATGGTCAGCACCACCTGCGATTGGTGCAGCAGCGAGACCAGGCCGGGCGGCATCCCGAGCGACAGGGCGATGTAGAGCAGCGCGAACTGCCCCAGGCTCAGAAACCCGCCGATGAGCAGGATGTTGCGCCACCCGATGTCCGGCGGCTTCAGCAAGAAGATGGCGGGGATCACCACGAGCGTGAACCGCATCGCCAGGAACAGCAGCGGCGGCACCCCCTCGAGCCCGAAATCGATGGCGAGGAAGTTCAGCCCCCAGATCACCACGACCAGCAGCGCCATGACGGTGTGCCGGGGGGTCATGGGTTTCAGCCTGGCAGGCGCTGGCTGCATCGACCGACAGCCAATGGATGCCGGGTGGCTTCTCCTCCCCGGCTGTGGCGCCGGCGGGGTTCTCACCGGGTTCGTGAGAGGTGGTCACGAATGTCGGTGGCCTCTGAGAATGTATATCTATGAGTAGCAGCGAGCTGAGCGACGCCGAACTGGTGGCGCGCATCGCTGCGGCCGAGGGCGAGCGGCGGCGGGCAGACGCAGAGTCCGTGCGCCTCGCGGGCGAGCTCGCGCGGCGCTCCCGGCCCGAGCTCGGCTCCGAGTCGCTGGCGCGGCGTCACGGCGCGGCATCCGCGGCCCAGCTGCTCGAGCGGCTGACTCGCGTGTCGAGCGTCGAGGCCGCCCGCCGCATCCGCCTCGCCGCCGACACCGCGCCCCGGCTCTCGCTGGTCGGCGAGGCGATGCCCGCGCGGTTCGACCTGGTCGCACGGGCCCTCGATGCGGGCGACCTGGGGGTGGATGCCGCACTCGCCATCGTGCGCAACCTCGGTGCCGCCGAGCGGCGCGCACCGATCGAAGGGCTGCGAGCAGCCGAGCGCGAGTTGGTCGAGCAGGGTCTCACGAAGTCCGCCGACCTGATCGCCGTCCAGGCGCGTGCGTGGCGGGCAGCACTCGATGCCGACGGCGCTGCACCGACCGAGAGCGAGCTGCGTCAGAGCCGGCGGTTCGTGATCGGGCGCGAGCAGGCGAACGGCATGACGCCGTTCTGGGGCGAGGCAGACCCGGTGTCGGCCGCAGAGCTGCGAACCTGGCTCGGCGCGCGCACCGCTCCCAAGGTGCAGCCGCGGTTCCTCGCCGAGGATGTGGTCCCCGAGCCCGAGGTTCCCGACCCGCGCACGCGCGAGCAGCGTTCGTTCGATGTCGTCATGGGTCTGCTGCAGGCCGGCGTGCGCGCCGAGGCGCTCTCCGGCACTCCTCTGAGCAGCGCGGCGAACGTGATGGTTGTCGTCCGGCAGGACGTGCTCGAGCGCGGTCAGGGCACCGCCTGGATCAGCGACGTGACCGAGCCGATCTCCGCCGTCGGCGCCGCGACCCTCGCATGCGAGGCCGGCATCCAGAAGGTGCTGGTCGGTCCGCTGGGGCAGCCGCTCGCCCTCGGGCGACGGGAACGGTACTTCACCTCCGCGCAACGCAAGGCGCTGGCCGTGAGAGACGGTGGATGCGCCTGGCCCGAATGCACGGCACCCCCGCCCTGGACGCACGCGCACCACGTGATCCCGTGGTCACACGACGGCCCGACAGATGTCGACAACGGAGTGCTCTTGTGCGCGTTCCATCATCACCTGGTGCACGAGGGCGAATTCGAGATCCGCATGTTCGACGGGCTGCCGCATCTGCGTGCGCCGTACCGGCTCGACCTCCAGCAGACGTGGCGGCGCATGGGCCGACCGCGCGTGGCGCTGGTCGCGTGAACCTTGAGCGCCTATTGCAGCGTGCCGATGCGACGGGCGCCTACGCGGCGCGCGCCTGCATCCGCCGCCGCTCGCGGGCCCGGCGGACCGCTGCCGGCCAGGTGACCACCAGCGCCGCCACCACCCCGATGAGGGCGCCGGTCGAGTTGGCCACGATGTCGCGCGGGTCGCTGACCCGGCCCGGCAGGAACACCTGCGCGAACTCGATCGCACAGGTGAGCACCACCCCGAGCACGATCGCGAGCCACCAGCGACGCCGCCCCAGCAACAGCAGGAAGAACAGTCCCACCGGCACGAACATCGCCACATTCGCCAAGAACTCCAGCACCGAGTACGTCAGCCAGGCGAGCGACTCGAACCGGGAGAAGAACCCCAGCAGGCGCCACACCAGCGAATCGGTGCCCTCATCCAGAGGCTGCGGGCCGAGCGTGATGAACCCGACCACCCCGAGGTACAAGAACGTCACCACGCTGAGCAGGGGGTGGTGGCGGAACATCCGTCCATTGTCCCCGACGGTGCTCCATAGTGAGTGCATGCTCGACACCAGCGCCCTCCCCGACAAGGCGGCATTCGCGAGCGCCAACGGCTGGACCTACGTCGGCTCCGCACCCGCGCCCGGCTACAGCGGCAGCACCTTCGAATACCTGCTCGACGCGACGGTCGCCGACGTGTTCCGCAGCGGCGCCGGTCCGGCGACCGAAGTGGGGATCGTCAGCGGCAAGATCGGCGGAGGCCAGGCGTGGCAGGGAACCGGCGGCGCCGTCTCCATGAGCTTCGAGACCAACGAGATCGCCACGCTCGGGTACATGGCCATCAAACTCCAGGCGTCGCTGCCCCAGTACGTACTCGACTCCCGGCGCAACGACGGCGGACCGCTGTCGAGCATCATCATGCCGATCGCCGGCGGTCAGACCATCAGCCTCGAAGGCGACTTCGACAGCCACTTCATCCTGTACGGGCCCAAGGGCTATGAGACCGATGCGCGGTACGTGTTCACCCCCGACCTCATGGGGCTGCTCATCGACGAGACCGGTGACTTCGACGTCGAGATCGCCGACGACACCGTGTTCGTCTACGCGCGCAACGGGTGGGACCTCTCGTCCGCCGTCCTCTGGGAGCGGCTCGACCGCATCCGGTCGGTGGTGGGCGCCAAGACCCTGCGACAGACCGGCAGGTACCGGGATGCCAACCCGGCCGGGCAGAACGCGCGGCGCCTGCGGCTGGGCTTCTTCGGCACCCGCAACAAAGCCAGCCTGATCCTCGGGTTCGCGCTCATGCTCGGTGTTCTCGTCGCCACGATCGGGGTGATCGTCGCGGTCGTGGTATTCCTGATCTGAGAGACTGGGCAGCACCATGATCGCCGCCCGCCTGCTCGACGTGCTGCTGATCCTGCTGCTGCTGGTCTACCTCGGCGAAGGCTGGCGCAACGGGCTGGTGCGCAGCCTCTCCACGATCCTCGGCATCGTCGCCGGCGGGGTGGTCGCGTTCTTCGCCATCCCACTGATCGCGCAGATCATCCCCGAACCGTTCTGGCGCACCGCCATCACCGTCAGTGTCGCGATCGCGCTGCTCCTCGGCGGGCACGCGGCAGGTAACGCGCTCGGCCGGGCCATCCGCGGGCGGCTCGACGAGACACCGCTCAGCGGCGTGGATCGCGTGCTCGGCGCCCTCGCCAACGTGATCGCGTCGGCGCTGGTGACCGTGCTGATCGCCGGAAGCGTCGGCGCGCTCGGCATCCCCTTCCTGTCCACCGCGATCTCCGGATCGTGGGTGGTGCGCAGCATCGAGACCCTCACCCCCGCACCGGTGGATGCCGGGCTCGCCCAGCTGCGCTCCTTCGTCCTCGACGAAGGCCTCCCCAGCATCGGCGAAGCCCTCGGCGGCATCGCCGACTCCCCCGGCGTCCCCGACGTCGACACCGGCACCGACGCCCTCGCGGTCGCCGCCCAATCCGTGGTGCGGATCAACGGCAACGCCTACGCCTGCGGCCAGAGCCAGTCGGGCAGCGGGTTCGTCGTCGCCACCGACCGCATCGTCACCAACGCCCACGTCGTCGCCGGCGTCGCCGAACCCGTCGTCGAGGCACCCAACGGCCAGGCGCTCGACGGCCGCGTCGTCTACTTCGACCCCGACGTCGACCTCGCCGTCATCGCCGTTCAAGGCCTGGATGTCGCACCGCTCACCCTGTCGGGCCCGCTCGCGGTGGGTGACGACGCCGTCGTCGACGGCTACCCGTACGGCGGGCCGTTCACCACCGGCCCCGCGCGCGTGCTCGCCGTGTCGACCGAGCAGCTCGCCGACATCTACGGAACCGGCACCTCCCCGCGCGAGGTGTACTCGCTGGCCGCCCAGGTGAACCCCGGCAACTCGGGTGGCCCGCTGATCACCCCCGACGGCCGGGTCGCCGGCGTGATCTTCGCCCGTAGCGCATCGGACGACACCCTCGGCTACGCGATGACGAACACCGAACTGGGTCCCGTCGCCGAAGTGGCCCCGACCCTCACCACGGCGATCCAGCCCGGCAGCTGCATCCGCGGCTAAGGCTTGCGCATGTACCACTCGGTGAACGAGCTCGCGCGACCGTCGCCGGCGAACCGGATCACCCAGAGGTTCGCGTAGGCGCGTTCCCCGTCGTCGCCGCCCAGGTACTGGGTGTCCCCTTCGACGAACGCGACATCGCCGTCGATGCCGAGGATCGACCAGGTGAACGTGTGATCGCCCGGCTCATCCCGGTCGTCGAGCCAGCCGTCGACGATCGCATCGACGCCCACGCGCGCCGGCTCGAACGGCGCCGTCAGGTACTGCGCGTCATCGGTGAACAGGGCGCGGATGTCGTCGGGTTCGTTCGAATCCCATGCCGTCAGGTAGGCGGTCATCCAGGCGGTGACAGTGGTCTCGTCGGTCATGTTCCCGTTCTACTCCTGCCCTCCGACGACCACCTTGCCGCGCAGATGCCCGCCCTCGAGGAACGCGAACGCCTCCGCGACCCGTTCCAGCGGGTAGCGGGCCGCGATCGGGATCTCCACCGCCCCGTCGACGACCATCGCCGCCAGGGTTCCCAGCGTGTCGGGGCTCGGACCGCCGCGACCGACGTGCCGCACGCCCGGAGGCACCGCGCCCCCCATCGCGTTCGAGTTGATCCGTTCCGGCGGAATCCCCAGCTCCAGGAACTGCTGCACCGACTCGGCGCCGTGCAGGTCGAACGCCGCCGTCGGCGCCGTGTCGGTGAGGGCGCGCACGGCATCCACCAGGCCCGCGCCGTACTCGACCGGCTCGATGCCGCGCGACCGCAGCCACGCGTGATTCGCGGGCGAGGCCGAGCCGATCACGCGGGCACCGGCATGCACCGCCAGCTGCGACAGGATGCCGCCCACGCCTCCCGCGGCGGCGCTCACCACGATCGTGTTGCCGGCCTGCACCCCCTGCGAGGCGAGGGCATCCCACGCTGTCTGGCCGGCCAGCGCCAGGCCGCCCGCGACATCCAGGGGCAGCTCGTCGGGCACGAACGCCAGGTGCGTCTCATCGGCGAGCACGGTGTCGGCGAGCGCCCCGACCGGGATGCTGCCGAAGACGGCATCCCCGGCTGCGAGATGCTGCACCCCGTCGCCCGTCGACTCCACCCACCCCGACAGTTCGCGGCCGATGCGCGAGGGAAGCCGCGTGTCGTACTGGCTGCCCCCACGCCGGATCTTGTAGTCGACGGGGTTGATGCCGGCGTACGCCATCCGGACGCGCACCTGGCCCCGCCCCGGCTCGTCGACCGGTGCCTCCTCGACGCGGAGAACTTCCGGCCCCCCGAATTCGGAGAAGACGACGACGCGGTTCATGTGACCCAGGTTAGGGCTCGTCGCCCCAGCATGGCCCGGACAGACTCATCGCCTAACAGACTCATCGCCCAGTGGCGGGCCATTGGCTCCGACTCTTCTGGGCGATGAGTTGATCTGCTTCCAGGGTGCACCTGTCGCGCGTTCGCGTCAAGAGCACCGCGGGCGCTAGCCGACCGGGGGCGCGACCACCTTCTCGCGCTCGGCCGGCACCGCCGCCTGCTTCGGCGTGGATGCGGCGAGGGCGCGACGGGACTCCGCCACCTGGTAGAGCAGCACCTGCTCGTCCTTCTGCGATCCGATGCGGTCACGGCCGGAGACGATCCGGTTGCGGGTGAACGCGAGGTGCGTCGCGTCGCGGATGTACTCCTTCATGATCTTGCCGAGACCGTGCTTGCGGGCCCACGAACGCGCCTGGCGGCGTCCGGCCGGCGTGCCGAGCCAGACGACCTCCTGCTCGTTGAGCCAGCCGGCGGCGGCGTACTCGGCGAGGTGGCGCTGCGTCATCTTCGCCTCGCTGCGTCGCAGCAGGAACACCATCAGCACGGCGAGACCGAACAGCGGCACCTGGACGATCAGGTAGTAGCCGTAGAAGTCGTACACGAAGAACAGCGCGCCGTTCCAGAACATGTGCAGCAGGATCGCGGGGATCAGCCCCACGAAGAACGCGCCGATGGTGAGCAGGATGCTGCCCCGGCGTGCGGCGAGACCGATCAGCAGACCGGTCATGGCGGTGAACATCACGTGCGCGAACGGCGACAGGATGCCGCGGACGAAGAAGATCTCGCCCACCGACCCGTCGAACCCGCCGGCTTCCGCGATCTGCAGGCCGAAGTACTGGATGTTCTCGGTGAACGCGAACCCGGCCGCGACGGTGGCGGCGTAGACGATGCCGTCGACGGGCCCGTCGAAGAAGCGGCGACCGACGAGGAAGATCAGCAGCACCCCGAGGCCTTTGGCGAACTCCTCGACGACCGGGGCCTGGAACACGGTCTGCGCGAAGATCGTGCCGTTGGTGGCGCCACCGCCGGCGGCGATCTGCTCGGAGACGCCGATGTCGACCACCAGCGCGAGCAGGACGGAGACGCCGGCGCCCCAGAGGAACGCGAAGATCAGGCCGCTGCGGGGCTCCGGCTCCCAGCGGTCGATCCAGCGGACGCCGAGCAGCACGATCGCAAGCGGGATGAGGGCGAGCAGGCCGCCGATGAACGTCAGGGTCGGGCCGAGCGCGAGCATGAAGTACGCGGCGATCAGCACGATCGCGATGGTCGCGATGATGAGCCCGATGGTCACGAGCGCGATCGGCCCGGGGCGCTTCTTCACCGGCTGCATGAACACGGTGTGCGGCGTCTCGGCGGCTGCCGAGGCGACGTCTTTCGGAGCCGACTCGGGGGTGTGCTCCACCTTGACCGCGCGCGGGGTGTCGGCACCGGCCGGGGCGACGGTGGCGGCGGGCGACGCGGTGGGGGCGAGCGGTTTCGCGGCGCCGGCTGCCTCGGCGGCCTTCTCGGCCTCCTGCTCGGCCACATAGGCGGCGGCCTGCGCCTGCTTGCCCACCGGCTTGGCATCCGGGTCTTTCGGCCGGGTCGCCGGGCGCGGTGTCGCCGGGCGCTGCCCGACCGTCTTCGGGGTTGCCGGCTTCTTCGCGGCGGGCTTCTCCGTGTTCGCGGGCTTCTGGGGAGTCTCGTCGGAGGCGTTGGCCATGACGGTCACCTTATCGGTTCTGCTGCTCCCTCAGAATCGACAACGCCTTCGCGACACGGTCGCGCAGCCCGGGCACTTTCCCCCGCTGCGGGATGCGGGCGCGCTCGAGCAGGGCGACCACCTCGGCGCGCTGCTGGTCGAGCACGGAGTCGAGCGCGGTGAGCCGCACGGACCCGGCGCGAATGGCCACGACGAACGCCGCGGTGCCGAGCAGTCCGGCCAGGACGCCCCCGATGACGAGGCGCAGATCTGCACCCCCGACGCCGACGGCCACGACGATCGCCGATGTCACGAGCACGAAGAGCACGGCGATCCCGCGGAGGACGGTTCCGGCGCGCGATCGCCGCTCACGCAGGCGATCGGCGCGCTCCAGCCGGTCGCTGAAGTCGTCGAGTTCCGCGGGCTCCATCGCCGCGGTGGTCCGGTCGCGCAGATCGCGCCGGAGCCGGGCGTAGGTCGGCCGCTCGCGCCTCACCACAGCGACGACCGCCACCAGGCCGACCAGGAACGCGACGACGCCGCACGAGACGAGGACGATGGCCCCGATGAGCGGGCGGTCGCCATCCCACACCAGGCGCGCCGCGGAGTCGACGCCGAACGCGATGAAGACGGCGATCGCGGCGGTGACGGCGATTGTCCAGGCGAGCTCCCGCAGGCGGGTGCGGGTGAGGCGATCCGGTTCCTCCTCATCGCGCACGGTGCGGGCGTCGATGACGGAGAGCACAGCGTCGGCGATCTGCAGGCCGAGGGTGATGACGCCGATGAACAGCGCCGTCGTGATCACCGCTTCGAGATCGAGCACCCGTCCTACGTTACGGGCAGCGGCTGCCTGCCGCGTGCGATCCCGGCGCTCACGATCGCAGCGACGACGCAGAGCGCCGCCGCACCGAACCAGGCCCAGGTGTACTCACCGGTAGCGTCGCGCAGCACGCCGGCGCCGATCGCCGCGAGCGAGGCGCCGATCTGGTGGGAGGCGAAGACCCACCCGTACACGACGGGCCCGTCGACCCCGAACACCTCCCGGCAGAGCGCCGCCGTCGGCGGCACCGTGGCCACCCAGTCGAGCCCGTAGATGACCACGAACAGGATGATCGGGGGCGTCGGGGTCGCGCTCAGCAGGAACGGCAGCAGCAGGAGCGACAGCCCGCGGCCGCCGTAGTAGATGGCGAGCAGGATGCGGGGGTTGACCCGGTCGGTCAGGTACCCCGAGGCGATGGTGCCCACGACGTCGAAGATGCCGACGACGGCGAGCAGTCCCGCCGCGACCGGCTCCGCCATCCCGTGGTCGTGGGCGCTCGGGATGAAGTGGGTGCCGATGAGGCCGTTCGTGGTGGCGCCGCAGATCGCGAACCCGGCGACGAGCGCCCAGAAGGTGCGCACCTTCGCGGCCCGGCCGAGCATCTGGATCGCCCGTTTCGCCGGGTTCATGAGGCTCTTCGGGGGCGGTGTGGGCAGGGCGTCGGCGGGCGAGCCGTAGGGGGTCATGCCGACGTCGGCGGGCGAGTTGCGCAGGAAGATGGCGGTGATCGGCACGACGGCGAGGGCGAGGCCGGCGATGATCAGGGAGGCGGTCCGCCAGCTCTGGTCGGAGGCGACGGTGGCGACGATCGGCAGGAAGATCAGCTGCCCGGTGGCGCTTCCCGCCGTCAGCACCCCGGTAATCAAGCCCTTTCGCTTGAGAAACCAGCGGTCCGCGATCAGGGCCGCGAACACGAGCGCCATCGACCCGGTGCCCAGGCCGATGAGCACGCCCCAGGTCAGCACCAGCATCCACGACTGGGTGACGAAGATGCTGAGCCCGGCGCCCGCGGAGATCAGGAGCAACGCGACCGTGACGACCCGGCGGATGCCGAACCGCTCCATGAGCGCGGCGGCGAACGGCGCGGTCAGCCCGAAGAGCAGGATGTTGACCCCGACCGCCACGGACAGCTCGCTGCGCGTCCAGCCGAATTCGTCTTCGAGCGGGAGGATCAGAGCGCTCGGCGCGCTCCGGAAACCGGCGGCGCCGAGCAGGGCGAGGAACGAGACCGCCGCGACGATCCACGCGGGATGGAGACGGCGCCCTCTAACGGGTGAGGAGCCCGGCGTCGACGACATGCTGCGAGCCTGTCACGTAGCGTGCGCGGTCGCTTGCCAGATATCGCACAAGTTCTGCCACATCCGAGGTCTCGATCCAGGGGACGCCGGGCTGCAGGTTTCCGGCGCTCCGCTCCGCGATCTCCTGCGGCGTCGCGCCCTCCATGGCGGCGAGCCCGTCGTTCATCGGGGTGTCGACGCCGGTCGGGTGGATCGACACCACCCGGATGCCGTGCGGCGCCAGCTCGATCGCCCACGCCTTGGTCAGGCCGGTGAGGCCGTGTTTGGAGGCGACGTAGTGCGAGAGGCGGTTGCCTCCGCGCAGGCCCATCACGCTGGAGTTGTTGATGATCACCCCGCGCCCGGCGGACTTCATGTGCGGGACGACGGCACGCGCGACCACCATCGACCCCGTCAGGTTGATGCCGATCATCGAATCCCACGCCTCGTCGGTCATCTCGTCGAGCTCGGCGTAGGCGACGATGCCGGCGTTGTTGATCAGGATGTCGATGCGACCGAATTCGGCGACCGCGGCATCCACCGCCCGCTGCACCGCCTCGCGGTCACGCACATCGGCGAGGGCCGGGATGGCGCGGCGGCCGAGCGCCCGCACCTCGGCGACCAGCGACTCCAGCTCGGCCGTCGTGCCCTGCGCATACGCGGGATAGGCGAGTTCGGCGCCCACGTCGAGCGCGACGACGTCCGCCCCGTCGGCGGCGAGCGCGAGGGCCATCGCGCGGCCCTGGCCGTGCGCGGCGCCGGTGATGAACGCGACGCGGCCGGTGAGAGCCGCCTCTCCGCTAGACACGGGTGTCGCCGGGCTTGCGGAACTCGTACAGCACCTCGTCGAGCGGCACCCGGCCCACTGTCACGAACGTGTTGGTGGCGACCATCTGCCCGGCGAACGCGACGAGCAGCACTCGCAGCTTCGGCGAGAACGCCGCCTCGAGCCGGGCGTAGAACTCGGCCGGGATGCCGTCGGGGGCGGTCGCGATCATGCGACCCCAGTCGAGCAGCAGCTGCTCGGTCTCGGTGACCTCGGGGTTGTCGGGATCGTCCCCCGATTCGATCAGGATGCGGCGGAAGAACACCGAGCAGACCAGGCAGTCGTTCGCGTCGCTGATCGCGTACGAGAAGAGCGAGAACGCCCGCTCGCCGATGAACGGCACCAGCTCTTCTTTGAGCGTGTACCACTCCATGTAGGCGTCGAAGCTGGGCACGTGCCCGAGCAGCGTGCGCTTCATGTTCGTGATGCGGCCCCCGTGCAGGTCGACCTGGCGGTTGGCCGCGATCCTCGCATCGGGTTCGAGCTCTTCATCTGACGGCATCGGCAGGAAACCCATGCCGTCAGCCTAGGACTCAGGTCAGGCTGCCACTCCGCCCGTTACGCCGCCCGTCGGACGGTCGGCCTGGTTTCGCCGATGCCGTCGAACACGCCGGCACGGATCGCCTGGAACACCTCGACCGCCGCCTGCGCGAGTTTGCCGTGGCTGCCCAGCACCGTGCGGCGCACGCGCGGCTCGTCGTGGATGGCGACTGCAGCCCTGTCGACGACGTTGGCTCCCAGCGACTTCGCCCACGCCGCCGTCATCTCGGCGATGAGCGGATCGGTGGACTCGACGCGCACCTCGTCGCCGCGGATGAACGGGCGGGTGCGCACCAGCGCGCGGGCGATGAGCCCGGCGCCCAGGTAGCTGACCACCTGCTCGTCGGTGATCCAGGACGGGACGCCGAGGACGTCGTCCTGGTCCATGATCAGCAGCTGACCGATCTGGAGCTCGGCGTTCGTGTCGCGCCACGCACTCTGCTTGCTGGTGTCCCTCCAGGCCACGCGATCGCGGGGGGCGAAACCGTTGGTGTCGGGGCCGGCGGCGTCGACCACGCCGACGACGAAACCGCGGCCGCGCAGGGTGGGGCGCAGCCGAAGCCGTCCGACGGTCGGGCGCGGAACGGGCACGGGTCGGGACTGTTCGGGTCGGGTCATCTCGGTGGTATTCATTCTCAACGAATGAAACGGGAGGCCAGGGGTCCGTATTTCCGGCCGCTGCGCTAATCCGTGAAGACCTTGGCGGGGTTCAGGATCCCCGCAGGATCGAACACGCGCTTGATCTCGCGCTGCAACTGGTAGGAATCCTCGCCCAGCTCGTCTTTCAGCCAGCGGCGCTTCAGCAGGCCGACCCCGTGCTCGCCGGTGAGGGTGCCACCGAGCCGCAGGCAGTCGAGGAACAGCTCGTCGGCGGCGGCCCAGACGTGATCGGGAACCTCGACGTGGCCGTCCGCGGACTCCGGGGCGTCGAAGACGAAGTTCGGGTGCAGGTTGCCGTCCCCGGCGTGCGCGACGGTCGGGATCGAGATGCCGTAGCTCGTCTCGATGCGCTGCACGGCGGCGAACATGGCGGGCAGGGCGCTGCGCGGAACCGCGACGTCTTCGATCAGGACCGTCCGGCCGGTGGCGACCAGCGAGGGGTGGAACGCGCGGCGGATGGCGAACAGCCGCTCCCCCTCGTCGCGGTCGGTGGTGAGCTCGACGGTGCCGCCGAGGGAGCGCATGACGGCCGCAGCATCCGCCGCCTCGCTCTCAAACGCGGTCTCGTCGGTCTGCACCAGCAGCAGCGCACCCGGCCCGAGGTCCACGTCGAGGTATTCGCGGATGCTGGCAAGGGAGGCTGCGTCGAGCAGTTCCATGATGGCGGGCTTGATGCCGGAGGCGACGATGACGGCGGCGGCCCGTGCGGCATCCTCGACGCTCGCGAACGAGCCGGAGAGCGTGGACACACCTCCGCGGGGCAGCGGGCGCAGCCGCAGGGTCGCCTCGACGATGACGCCGAGCGTGCCCTCCGACCCGGTCATCAGGGCGGTGAGGTCGTAGCCGGTGACCCCTTTGACGGTGCGGTGGCCGGTGCTGATCTGACGGCCGTCGGCGAGCACAACCTTCAGGCCGAGCACCGCCTCCCGCGTGACCCCGTATTTGGCGCACAGCAGGCCGCCCGCGTTGGTGGCGATGTTGCCGCCGATGGTCGAGATCGCCCGGCTGGCGGGGTCGGGGGCGTACCAGAGTCCACGCGAGGCGAGCTCGGCGTTCAGGTCGCCGTTGAGGACGCCCGGCTCGACGACGGCGAGCTCGTCGTCGACCGAGATCTCGAGGATCCGGTTCATCCGCGCGGTGGAGAGCACCAGCTCGCCGCTGCCGCCGATCCCGGCGCCGGCGAGGCCGGTTCCGGCACCACGCGGGACGACGGGGATGCCGTTGGCGGTCGCGAAACGCAGGGTCGCCTGCACCTGCTCGATGCTGGTGGCCTCGACGACGGCGAGCGGCGGCTCGGGTGCGACGTGCCCGGAGCGGTCGGCGCGCGCGGCGTTCCGCACCTCGGGATCGGTGCGCAGCGCATCGCCGAGCTCGGCACGGAGCGCATCCAGGCGGTGTGGATCCGGGCCGGCCTTCTGCTGCCGCGCCTCCATGGTCATGATCCGAGCGTACCGGGCACGCCGATGTCCGATTCCCGCGAGTCGGGGTCGGTGGCGCGTGTGAGAGTGAACGACGTGGAGTTCACGTTCGACCAGCAGACCGTCTCTGAGGCGGAGCTCTTCGAGCGCCGCTACGCCGCGCTGTCGGCGCGCGATGCCCGGTTCGACGGCCAGTTCATCGCGGGCGTCTCCACCACCGGCATCTACTGTCGCCCGAGCTGCCCGGCGCTCACACCGAAGCCGGGCAATGTGCGGTTCTTCCGCACCGCCGCGGCCGCCCACGACGCGGGCTTGCGCGCCTGCAAGCGCTGCCAGCCCGACGCCGTGCCCGGCTCCCCCGACTGGAATCTGCACGACGACCTCGCGTCGCGCGCCATGCGCCTCGTGCACGACGGGGTGGTCGAGCGAGAGGGCGTCGACGGCCTCGCCCGCCGGCTCGGCTACACCCCGCGCCACGTCTCACGCGTGCTGCAGGCCGAGCTCGGCGCCGGCCCGCTCGCGCTCTCCCGCGCACACCGCGCGCAGACCGCCCGCACGCTCCTGGCGGCGACCGAGCTGCCGATCAGCGACATCGCGTTCGCCGCCGGTTTCGGCAGCCTGCGCCAGTTCAACGAGACCATCGCCGCGGTCTACCGAGCGACGCCCAGCGAGCTGCGGGCCCTGAGCCGCCGCGGCCACGGCCGGGTGCCGGATGCCGTCCAAGCCGGCGAGATCACCCTGCGGCTCCCGGCGCGGCCGCCCTTCGACAGCGTCGGCCTGTTCCGCTTCTTCGCGGATCACGCGGTCCCCGCCCTGGAATCCGGTGACGACACGCACTTCGCACGCGCCCTCACCCTCCCCGGAGGAACCGCGGAGATCCGCGTCGTGCCCGACGGGGGTCGCCCGGGAATCGTCGTCACCGCGAGACTCGCCGCGCTGGCCGATGTCCCCGCCCTGGTCGCGCGCATGCGCAGGCTGTTCGACCTGGACGCCGATTCGGTGGCGATCGATGCGGCGCTGTCGCGCGATGAGGTGCTGTCGCCGCTCGTCGCCGCGGTGCCCGGCATCCGCCTGGCGGGAAGCCCGGATGGGGAGGAGGCGTTGTTCCGCACCCTCGTCGGCCAGCAGATCTCCGTCGCCGCCGCACGTACGGTGCTCGGACGGCTCGTCGCCGACCTCGGCGGCGGCGTGTTCCCGAGCGCGGCGACCATCGCGGAGCGCGGCGGGGACGTGCTCCGCGGCCCGGCGACCCGCATCGCCACGATCCTCGGCGCCGCCCGCGCGATCGCGGGGGGTGAGCTGCGGCTCGACGTGGAGACGCCGGCCGCCGAGCTCCGCGAGCGCCTGTTGGCGCTGCCCGGGATCGGGCCGTGGACGGCCGACTATCTGGCCATGCGCGTGCTGGGCAACCCCGACATCCTGCTCAGCAGCGACCTCGTGGTGCGCCAGACCGCGACGAAGCTCGGCCTGCCCGCCGACCCACGCGGGCTCGACGCACGGGGCGCGGCCTGGTCGCCATGGCGCAGCTACGCGACCGTGCACCTCTGGCGCGCGCGGCAATAAACTCTCCCCCGTGCGTCTTTCGGTCGTGATCCCGGTACGGAACGACGCCGCGATGCTGGCCACGGCGCTCGAGTCGCTCGGCGCGCAGCATCGGCCGCCGGACGAGATCGTGGTGGTCGACAACGGCAGCTCCGACCAGTCGGCGGAGGTGGCCCTCGCGGCCGGGGCGCGGGTCGTACCGCAGCCGGTCCGCGGCATCCCGAGCGCCGCATCGACCGGGTACGACGCCGCGACC
>JBFWWZ010000054.1:0-14690 GCA_050245915.1 Microbacteriaceae bacterium | reverse complement strand
ACAAGCAGACCGGCCGCGTGATCGTGGGTCCCGAGATCCAGGCGCGGGGTTTCGCTGAAGACGAGAGCGTGTTAGACGACGTCCTCCCGCAGATCGTGCATGCCCTCACCGAGGCGTCGCAGAACGGCACACGGGATCAGCAGGGGTTCCAGCAGGTGGTGCGGCGCACCGTGGGGCGCTGGGTGAACACGCAGCACCGGCGTCGCCCGATGATCATCCCGGTCGTCATCGAGGCCTGACCGGCGCTCAAGATCACTCTCCAGGCGGATGCCCGACGCTCGAGAGTAGGGAAGCGTTGGGTTTCGGTTTCCCTTCTCGTCTGATTGGCTTTCTTCGTGAGCATTGCCCGGAAATGGGTCTTCCCGATCCTCCGCATCGTCGTCTTCGCCGTCATCGCAGCAGCTCTGGTGAAGCTCGCGTTCTTCGCCGACCCCGTGCAGGAGGACGGTGTGGTGCCGACCGGGCAGATCGTCGAACCGCAGGTCCCGGTGACGCGCGGCACGATCCAGAACGACGTGCAGCTGAGCGGTACGGTGAGTGCCGACCCGGCGACGGCGGTGAAGGCGACGTTCGGCGGCACGGTGCGCGAGGTGCTGATCAGCCAGGGCGCGTCGGTCGCCTCCGACACCCCGATCGCGGTGGTGCGGGCCGAGCTGGTGAACGCGAACGGCACCCCGTACACGAAGACGCAGACGCTCGTGGCGGGCGCGTCCGGCATCCTGTCGTCGTTCACCCTGCTGGTCGGCCAGACGATCGCGATCGGCGACACCATCGGCCAGGTGGCCCCGCAGACGTTCAGTGTGACCGCGACGATCTCGCCCGAGCAGTTGTACCGGCTGACCCAGCAGCCGACGGAGGCGCAGGTGGCGGTGCAGGGCGGGCCGGCACCGTTCACCTGCACGGGTCTGACGATCGTCACGCCGCTTCCCGGTTCCGGGGGGAGCGGGGGAGGTGACGGCGGCGTCGGCGGGGACGGCGGCTCGACCACGACGGTGCGCTGCGCCGTGCCGGCGGATGTGCGGGTGTTCTCGGGTCTGGTCGCCGAGCTCACGATCGCCGGCGGCGTCGCCGAGGACGTGCTCACGGTGCCGCTGACGGCGGTGATGGGCGCGGCGGACACGGGGATCGTCTATGTGATCGGCCCCGACGGCGTGCAGGAGGAGCGTCCGGTGACCCTCGGCCTGAACGACGGCGTGAACGTGGAGGTCGTGGAGGGTCTCGAGGAGGGCGAGCTGGTGCTGCAGTTCGTCCCGGGCGCCGCGGCGGGCGGTGGCCCGGTCGACATCAATCCATCCGGCGATGGCGGCGCCGTCATCGTGGAGAGTCCGGTCAAGTGACATTGCTGCAGTTGCGGGGTGTGACGCGCACGGTGGAGCTGCCGGATGCGGAGCCCCTGCAGATCCTGCGCGGCGTCGATCTCGACGTCGAGGTCGGCGATCACGTCAGCGTGGTCGGCCGTTCCGGCAGCGGGAAGTCGACCCTGTTGAACCTGCTCGGGCTGCTCGACACCCCGACGAGCGGCACGCTGACGTTCGACGGGGTGCCGCTCGAGAAGCTGACGGGTGCGGAGCGGGACCGCCGTCGCGGCACCGACATCGGCTTCATCTTCCAGCAGTTCAACCTGCTGCCGGGTCGCACGGCGCTGGAGAACGTGATGACGCCGCTGCTCTATGCGGTGGGCAGGCAGTTCTGGCGGCGTGAACGTGTCGCAGCCGAGATGCTCGACAGGGTGGGCCTCGGCTCCCGCCTGGCGTCGATGCCCGCGCAGCTCTCCGGTGGAGAGCAGCAGCGGGTGGCGATCGCCCGCGCCCTCGTCCGCGGGCCCCGGTTGATCCTGGCCGACGAGCCGACCGGCGCATTGGATGTCGACACCGGCGCAGCGGTGATGAAGCTGCTGGACGATGTGGCCGAGTCGTCGGGGGCCGCGCTGATCACGATCACGCACGACCCGAACGTCGCGGCTCTCGCGCGCCGGCATTTCCGTCTCGACAAGGGTGTGCTCACACCGGTGGATGTGAACCGGGTGCTGACGCTCGCCGAGCAGGTCGGCACCCTGTGATGCGTTTCTGGTCGGGCCTGGTCGGCTCGGTAGTGGAGGCCTGGGCGGAGCTGCGCATCCATCGCACGCGCGTGCTGCTGAGCCTGATCGGGGTGGCGGTCGCAGTCGCCGCCTTGACCGGCATCGTGGCGCTGGGCGCGATCGCGCAGCAGTCGCAGGTGGAGCAGTTCGAACGCCAGTCGGGCCGGCCGGCGCTGCTGGCGGTCAGCACCTACAACGTGGCGGATGGCAGCCAGCCCGATGTCGACGCCCTGAATACGGCGTTCGAGTCGACGATGCAGCGGTACGACATCCGCTGGCACAGCCGCAACGCGTACGTCCAGCTGGGGATCCAGTTCCCGGATGGTGTGCGGGACACCCAGCTGCAGGTGGTCGATCCGGCGTTCGGTGTGATGCACCGGGTGAAGGTGAGCGACGGCGTCTGGTTCTCCGATGCGGACGCGGACCGGCTCGCGCCTGCGGTGATCGTGAACGAGTCGTGGTGGAAGCTGATCGGCTCGCCGCCGTTGTCGTCGCATCCGACGGTGGTGCTCCCGGGGCTTCAGCCGACGACGGCGGTCATCACCGGGATCGTCCCGTCGAACCCGTTCGAGGACTACCCGACGGGCTATCTGCTGACGAGCGCGTGGGACCGGATCGCGTCGCCCGAGCTGGTCGCGAGCACGTTCCCGAGCTACGAGGCGTGGGTGCCCCCGGAGTTGGCGGAGGACCTGACCGGGCTGATCCAGCGGGATGTCGCGGGTGCGATGGGCGAGGGCTGGCAGACGGATGTCTACCGCAGCGACTACCTCGCCTACAGCGGGGAGGATCCGCTGCTGTTCATCAAGCTTCTGGTGACGGGTGTGGCGGTCCTGATCCTGCTGCTGGGGGCGCTGAGCCTGGTGAACATCTCGCTCGTGACGGTGCGTCAGCGGATCCGCGAGATCGGCATCCGGCGCAGCTTCGGCGCGACCGCGGGCCGGGTGTTCTTCGCGGTGATGATGGAGAGCGTGGTCGCCACGGTGGTCGCGGGGGTGGCCGGTGTGGCGCTGGCGGTGCTGATCGTCAAGAACCCGTGGGTGACATCCTTCGTCGCGGCCGGTGTGGAGGATGTGCCCGGCTTCCCTCTGGATGCGGCGCTGATCGGCCTGGCGTCGGCGACGGCGGTGGGTGCGCTCGCCGGCCTGCTGCCCGCCCTCGTGGCGGTGCGCGTGAAGGTGATCGACGCGATCCGCTATTAGCTCGCTACCCTCATCGCATGAGAGGTCATCGATCTGCGCTGCTGGTGCCCGTGGTTCTCGTCGCTCTGCTGACCGGATGCGGTGGCGACGTTCCCGCCGAGACCCCGGCTCCCAGCGCCTCGGCCTCCGCGCCCTCGCCCTCGCCCACCCCGACGCCGGCACCGACGGCGCCCGCCGCGGCGGATCTGGTGCTCACTACGACCGGTCTCGGCACGCTGGCGTTCGGCGAGGCGCCGAGCGTCGATCCTCTGATGCAGATGGTCGCGGAGGACCCGAACGCCTGCGTCGAGTACTCCGGTGCGGCGCCGGGAACCCCCGAGTCGACGCGCTGGCGTCCGGTTCCCGCCTATGACGGCCTGTTCGGTGTCGCGGTCGTCGACGGGGTTCTGACCCGTGTCGACATCTTCTCCGCTGCGATCCCGACGGACGAGGGGATCCACCTCGGCTCGCCCGCTGCGGATGTCGTCGCGGCGTACCCGACCGCGAGTGTCACGAACCTGGACCTGACCGATGTGGTCGTCGTCGCGGATGCCCACGGCACTCTGATGATCGAGATCGCGCGCGAGCGCGGCCTGTTCGACGGCCCGTACTGGGCGCCGGATCAGGTCGACCGCGTGATCTACCTCCGCGGCACGAGTGCCGGTGAGGCGCCGTACACGGTCGCGGCGAGCGAGAACGTCGCGGGCGGCTGCAGCTAGGGGCGAGTCGCTCCCCGGCGGCGCCGGATGCCGCGGGTACCGTCACTGCATGGCCACGAGCACTCGGTCGTCGAGTTCGCGCGCCCGTAGTGCGGGTTCGACTGCACGCGGGACGCGGGCCCCGTCGCGCTCGCAGCCGACGAAGAAGTACCCGAAGAACGCCCCGGTCGAGGAGCCCGGCCTGTTCTCCGCCGCCTGGATGGGCATGGCCCATGTCGTGGGCGGTGCCGCCCGTCTGTTCGGCAAGGAGACCCTCGCGAAGGATGAGCGGCGCGACGGCGTCCCGTTCCTGCTGGTGGTGCTGGCGGTGGCGGGCGCGATCGTGGAGTGGTTCACCCCGAACCAGGATGTCGCGATCGCCCTCGACAACTACACGTTCGGCGGGCTGTTCGGCCGCGTCGCTTTCGCCCTCCCGGTCATCATGCTGCTCTTCGCGGTCTGGTTGTTCCGGCATCCGTCGACCGTGCACGACAACACCCGTCTGGGCATCGGCGGGGCGATCCTGCTGAGCAGCATCAGTGTGCTGTGCCATGTGTTCGGCGGGCAGCCCGAACCGGCGGATGGCGCGTCGGCGCTCGCGGCGGGCGGCGGCGTCGCCGGCTGGATGCTGACCTGGCTGTTCGCGCAGATCGGCGCGCAGTGGCTGGCGGTGATCCTCGCCGCCGGGGGGCTGGTGCTGTCGCTCTTCATCATCACGAAGACGCCGCCGAACCGGATCGGCGCGCGCCTTCGCGAGCTGTACGCCTACCTGTTCGGCGCGGAGCTGCCGGAACGGATCTCGACAGGCTCGACCACCGAAACGGTGCAGTTCGGGTCCCTTACCGATCTGGGTTTCGATCCGGAGGATCAGACCTCGATGCCGTGGTGGCGTCGGGGGCGCAAGGGGGGCGAGAAGGCGTTCGACACCCCGGTGGTGGAGGTGACCGATGTCATCCAGCCGGAGGAGCCGCGCGACATCGACCTGCTCGAGGAGCTGACCCGCGCGGAGGATGCCGTGCGCCGGTTCTCGGGCGAGGTCCCTCCGGTGCTCGAGCCTGCCGAGAGCTCTCAGCCCGAGCTGCCGGTGCCGGTCTCGTCGGCCCCGCCCACCGGCCAGACGCGCCGTCCCTACCGGCTGCCCGCCGCATCCCTGCTCGCACCGGGCACCCCGCCGAAGGCGCGCACGGCCGCGAACGATGAGGTGATCGCGGCGATCACCAATGTGCTCGGGCAGTTCCAGGTGGACGCGAAGGTGACCGGTTTCACCCGCGGGCCGTCGGTCACGCGCTACGAGGTGGAGCTCGGCCACGGCGTGAAGGTCGAACGCGTCACCGCACTCGCCAAGAACCTGTCGTATGCGGTCGCCTCGAACGAGGTCAGCATCCTGTCGCCGATCCCGGGGAAGAGCGCGATCGGCATCGAGATCCCGAACAAGGACCGCGAGATCGTGTCGCTCGGCGACGTGCTGCGCTCGGGTGCGGCGAGCAAGAGCCCGCACCCGATGACGATCGGCCTCGGCAAGGACGTCGAGGGCGGTTTCGTGGTCGCGAATCTGGCGAAGATGCCGCACCTGCTGGTGGCGGGCGCGACCGGCTCCGGCAAGTCGAGCTTCATCAACTCGATGATCACGAGCGTGCTGATGCGCGCGAAGCCCGCCGAGGTGCGGATGGTGCTGGTCGACCCGAAGCGCGTGGAGCTCGCCGCGTATCAGGGCGTTCCGCACCTGATCACCCCGATCATCACGAACCCGAAGAAGGCGGCGGAGGCGCTGCAGTGGGTCGTGAAGGAGATGGACATGCGGTACGACGACCTCGCGTCGTTCGGGTTCCGCCACATCGACGATTTCAACCGGGCGGTGCTCGCGAATGAGATCGTGCTGCCCGCCGGGTCCGAGCGTCAGCTGCAGCCGTATCCGTATCTGCTCGTCGTCGTCGATGAGCTCGCCGACCTGATGATGGTGGCCCCGCGGGATGTCGAGGACAGCATCGTGCGCATCACGCAGCTCGCGCGCGCCTCGGGCATCCATCTCGTGCTCGCGACGCAGCGCCCGAGCGTGGATGTGGTGACGGGTCTCATCAAGGCGAACGTGCCGTCCCGCCTGGCGTTCGCGGTGTCGTCGATGACCGACTCCCGCGTCATCCTCGACCAGCCCGGGGCGGACAAGCTGATCGGCCAGGGCGACGGCCTGTTCATGCCGATGGGGGCGTCGAAGGCGATCCGCGTGCAGGGTGCGTGGGTCACCGAGGAGGAGATCGCGCAGGTCGTCGCGCACGTCACCGCCCAGGCGCGGCCCGAGTACCGGCAGGATGTCGAGGCCGTCACCGAGAAACGCGAGGTCGACGGCGACATCGGCGACGACCTCGAGGTGCTGCTGCAGGCTGCCGAGCTGGTCGTGAACACCCAGTTCGGCTCGACGTCGATGCTGCAGCGCAAGCTGCGGGTCGGTTTCGCGAAGGCGGGGCGGCTGATGGATCTGCTCGAGTCGCGTGAGATCGTCGGCCCCTCGGAGGGGTCGAAGGCCCGCGACGTGCTGGTGACTCCGGAGCAGCTGCCCGAGGTGCTCGCCCGGCTGCGGGGGCAGGACGCCCCGGCCGTCAGCGGATATCCTGAGGTTGAGGCGGCCTCGGACGAAGACGCCTGGAGTCTGACCGGGAGGGAGTGAGATGGACATCGTCCCCGATCTCCTCCCGAACGGGAAGCCGAACCCGATGAAGGGCCGCGTCGCGAGTCGCGGCGAGACCCCGGCCAGTGCCGGGAATGTCGCGAACATCGTGACGGTGGCCCGTATCCTGCTCGCACCGGTCTTCATCTGGATGCTGATCGCCGACGACGGCGCGGGCGGCCTGTTCCGGTGGCTCGCCGCGGGTCTCTTCGTGCTCGCGATCCTCACCGATGCCGTCGACGGGTTCCTCGCGCGTGATCGCAACCTGGTCACCGATCAGGGCAAGCTCCTCGACCCGATCGCCGACAAGGTGCTGATCGGCGGGGCGCTGGTGGCGCTGTCGGTCCTCGGCGAGTTGCCCTGGTGGGTGACCATCGTCATCCTGGTGCGCGAGGTGGGCATCACGGTGTGGCGGCTGGTGGCCCTGCGCGACCGGGTGATCCCGGCCGGGATCCTCGGCAAGGTGAAGACCTGGGCGCAGGCGTTCGCGGTCGCGTTCGCCCTGGTGCCGCTGCCCGCCCTGCTGGGCGAGTGGATGAACGTGGTCAACTTCGTCCTGATGTCCGCCGCGGTGGTCCTCACCGTCGTCAGCGGCGTCGAGTACCTGTACCAGGCGTGGAAGGCGCGCCCCCGCGCCGGTGGTTGAGCCTGTCGACATCACCGCCGCGGAGATCATCGACGCGCTGCGTCGTTCAGGGCGCACGATCGCCGTCGCGGAGTCGCTGACCGGCGGGCTGCTGGTCGCCGAGCTGGTCTCGGTTCCGGGTGCCTCGGCCGTGGTGCGCGGGGGAGTGGTGGCCTATGCGACGGACCTGAAGGCCACCCTGCTGGGGGTCGACGGCGCGCTTCTGGATGCCGTGGGCGCCATCCACCCGGACGTCGCGCAGCAGATGGCGGCCGGCGTGCGCTCTCGCCTGGGTGCCGACATCGGGATCGCCACGACCGGCGTCGCCGGGCCCGATCCGCAGGACGGTCACGCGCCCGGCGAGGTCTGGCTGGGGTTCGCGATCGGGGGCGCGGTCAGTTCGGTGGGCCTCGCTTTGGGGGGTGACCGTGCCGCAATCCGGCGGGACACTGTCTCCGAATCCTTGTCGCGACTTCGGCAGCTCCTGGCGGAATAGGAGGCGTTTCGATCTCGTTACAGATCGTGTCGTCACAGGCATCACGCAGACGACACGAATTAGAGTTGCTGTACTCAGAAAGGGGAGGCCCTCATGGTCCTGGTTCGTCAAGAAATCGGTGACGTGCTCCGTGACTTCCGCCTCCAGAAGGCGATGACCCTCCGCCAGGTCGCCTCGCGCGCCTCCGTCGCTCTCGGGTACCTCAGCGAGGTGGAGCGCGGTCAGAAAGAGGCTTCCAGCGAGATCCTCGCCTCCGTCGCCGATGCGCTCGACACCCCGATCTCGGTGATCATGCACGAGGTGGGCGACCGCCTCGCTCTCGCCGAGGGCACGTTCGCGCCCCGCCCTGTCGTTCCCGACACCCTGCCCGACGAGCTCGTGGCGGAGTTCGACGGCGACCTTGTCAGCCGCTGAAGCTCAGCGAGTTCCAACGCGCCGTCGCCGACGAGTTCGGTGAGTTCGGTCGCGTTCTGCTGAAGGACACGGTGATCGTGGAGCTCGGCAACCGCACGCCGAACGACGCGCTCGCCGCCGGCGTTCCGGCGCGCGATGTCTGGCTGGCGCTGTGCCGTGTGCAGGAGGTGCCGCCGGACCGCTGGCACGGTGCGGGCCGGCCCACCCCGTCACGCGGCTGAGGCGACACGCCGGGAACTCCGCCTCTCGAACATCTGTTCGGATGTCTGTAGGCTCCTCACCAACGTCATTCGAAGACGAGTTGTGCACGTTCCGCCCGTCGCTCCGGCCCGATGTCGGAGCCCGGGCGTAGCGTTCGACTCGTCGGGAACGACCAGCCCTGTCGGCGAATCACGGTCCTTGCTCCACCGGACCGGGAGGGTACGGCAGCCTACGGGCGCACCGCGCAACACCGAACTGATTGGAACGAATCATGCCCTCAGCCGCAGACCGCGAGAAGGCCCTCGAGACCGCCCTCGCCCAGATCGACCGCCAGTTCGGCAAGGGCAGCGTGATGCGCCTCGGCAGCGACGAGCGCGCGCCGGTTGCCGTCATCCCCACCGGCTCCATCGCCCTGGATGTGGCGCTCGGCATCGGCGGCCTCCCGCGTGGCCGCATCGTCGAGATCTACGGCCCCGAGTCCTCGGGTAAGACGACCCTGACCCTGCACGCGATCGCCAACGCGCAGCGCGCCGGCGGCATCGCGGCGTTCATCGATGCGGAGCACGCCCTCGACCCGGAGTACGCCAAGAAGCTCGGCGTCGACATCGACTCGCTCCTCGTCTCGCAGCCCGACACGGGAGAGCAGGCGCTCGAGATCGCCGACATGCTGGTCCGCTCCGGCTCGATCGACCTCATCGTCATCGACTCGGTCGCGGCGCTCGTGCCCAAGGCCGAGATCGAGGGGGAGATGGGCGACAGCCACGTCGGCCTGCAGGCGCGTCTCATGTCCCAGGCGCTCCGCAAGCTCACCGGCGGCCTGAGTCAGACCGGCACCACCATGATCTTCATCAACCAGCTCCGCGAGAAGATCGGCGTGTTCTTCGGCAGCCCCGAGACCACCGCGGGTGGCAAGGCGCTCAAGTTCTACGCGTCCGTGCGGCTCGACATCCGCCGCATCGAGACGCTCAAAGACGGCACCGACGCGGTCGGCAACCGCACGCGGGTGAAGGTCGTGAAGAACAAGATGGCACCGCCCTTCAAGCAGGCGGAGTTCGACATCCTGTACGGCACCGGCATCTCGCGTGAGGGCAGCCTCATCGACTACGGGGTGGAGCACGAGATCGTCCGCAAGTCGGGCGCCTGGTACACCTACGACGGCGACCAGCTGGGGCAGGGCAAAGAGAACGCCCGTACCTTCCTGATCGAGAACCCCGAGACGGCGAACGAGATCGAGAAGAAGATCCTCGTGAAGCTGGGGATCGGCGCCGAAGGCAAGGCCGCCGCGGCGGCTGCCGCCGACGCCGAGGCGCCGCTGGCGCTCCCCGACCTGGGCAGCCCCGCCGCTCGGGACGAGTTCCCGATGCCCGTCGCGGCCGGAGAGTAGTCCCGTGACGCGGCCCGACGACGGGCACCTGGCGCGGGTGTCCTACCTGCCCGGTGTCACGCCGCCGGGCCGCGCCCCGGACGGTCATTCGCGTGGCGACATGCGCGATGACTCGCGTGACGACGACCGCGCGCGCGCCGAGAACGTGTCGATGCATGCGCTCACCCGCCGCGGGCAGTCGCGCCGTGAACTCGAGCGCACGCTGCGCGCGCGGGATCTGCCGGAGGACGTGATCGAGCACGAGATCCAGCGTCTCGAAGGCGTGGGACTGATCGACGACATCGCCCTCGCCCAGAACCTCGTCGGCGTGCTGCAGGAGCGCAAAGGACTCGGACGCACCGGCATCGCCGCCGAACTCACCCGTCGTCTGCTCTCGCCGGCGGCGATCGAGTACGCACTCGAGCTCGTCGACACCTCCGACGAGCTCGCACGGGCGCGAGAACTGGCCGTCAAACGTGCCGGGCAGCTGACCTCGTACGACCGCGAGACCGCCCATCGGCGGCTCTCCGGCTTCCTCGCCCGACGGGGGTATTCGGGCAGTACCGTGCGGGCCGCCGTCGAGCACGCGCTCGCCGGATCACGATCCGCCAACGGGGTACGTTTCCGTTGACACCGGGCCCGCGAGAAGCCATACGCTGACACCATGAAAACCTTGCACAAGGCCTCACTTCCTGTCCTCGGCGTGCTCGCCGCCGTCACGCTGGCGGGCTGCTCGCTGCTCGCGCCCCAGCAGCCCACCACGCCTGACACGCCCGACACCCCGGACGTGCCCGCCGTCGCCGTCGAAGACCTGAACGACACCTCGTGGGCCGGCACCGACTCCGAGGGCACCGACACGACGTTCACGCTGCACGAGGGCGGCTCCACCGCCGTCAGCTTCAGCGGCAACCAGTACGACGACCCGGGCGACACCTGGGAGCTCGACGGCACCACGCTGACCATCACCATCTACAACGTCGAGGGTGTCGGCGACGCCACCTATGTCGGTGAGGTCACCGACGCGGCCGGCCCGATCGACCTCGACCTGTCGTTCACCGACGTCACCGAGACCCGCACGCTCACCATCACCAAGAGCTGACGCGACCTCCACCGAGCGCCGTCGCGGCGTCCGGCGCGAATTACACTGGGCGGACCATGACCAGTGTGACCAGCACCGGGCCCGCGGCGGCGCTCGCGCGTCCCCGTACCTACGAGGTGCGTACGTTCGGCTGCCAGATGAACGTGCACGACTCCGAACGTCTCAGTGGATCCCTCGAAGCCGCGGGCTACATCCGCGCTGACGGCGGCCCCGCCGACGTCGTGGTCATCAACACCTGCGCCGTCCGCGAGAACGCCGACAACAAGCTCTACGGCACCCTCGGTCACCTCGCCAGCAGCAAGCGCGAGCGCGACGGCATGCAGATCGCCGTCGGCGGCTGCCTCGCTCAGAAGGACAAGAACGTCATCCTCGAGAAGGCGCCGTGGGTGGATGTGGTGTTCGGCACCCACAACATGGGATCGCTCCCCGCACTGCTCGAACGCGCCCGGCACAACGGCGAGGCACAGCTCGAGATCCTCGAATCCCTCGAGACGTTCCCCTCCACGCTCCCCGCGCGCCGCGACTCCACGCACAGCGGCTGGGTGTCGATCTCGGTCGGCTGCAACAACACCTGCACCTTCTGCATCGTCCCCGCCCTCCGCGGCAAGGAGAAAGACCGCCGGCCCGGCGACATCCTGTCCGAGATCGAGCTGCTCGTCGCCGACGGCGCCATCGAGGTCACCCTCCTCGGCCAGAACGTGAACTCCTACGGCGTCGAGTTCGGCGACCGCCTCGCGTTCGGCAAGCTGTTGCGCGCCGCGGGCGAGATCGACGGCCTCGAGCGGGTGCGTTTCACGAGCCCGCACCCGGCCGCGTTCACCGACGATGTCATCGACGCGATGGCCGAGACGCCGAACGTGATGCCCCAGCTGCACATGCCGCTGCAGTCGGGCTCCGACAGCATCCTCAAGGCCATGCGCCGGTCGTACCGCTCCGAGCGCTTCCTCGGCATCCTCGACCGGGTGCGCGACCGCATCCCGCACGCGGCGATCACGACCGACATCATCGTCGGGTTCCCCGGCGAGACCGATGAGGACTTCGAGCAGACCATGCGGGTCGTCGAGCAGTCCCGCTTCGCCTCCGCCTTCACGTTCCAGTACTCGATCCGCCCGGGAACGCCCGCCGCGACGATGCCGGACCAGGTGCCGAAGGCGGTCGTCCAGGAGCGTTACGAGCGCCTCACCGAGTTGCAGGACCGCATCTCGACGGAGGAGAACCAGCGGCTCGTGGGCACCACGGTCGAGGTGCTGGTGGCGGCGACCGAGGGTCGACGCGACGACGCGACCTCGCGCAGGAGCGGCCGGGCCGAAGACAACCGGCTTGTCCACTTCGACGTCCCCGAGGGCGGCGAGCAGCCGCGCCCGGGAGACGTCGTCACGGTCGAGGTGGTGCGCGCCGCGCCGCACTACCTGATCGCGGCCCCGTCGGGCGAGCGGCTCGACCTGCGCCGCACGCGCGCGGGCGACGCCTGGGACCGTGCGGAGGCGGAGTCCTGCGCGGTCCCCGCTCACTACTCGGCGAGCACCCCGGGCGCCGTGAACATCGGGCTCCCCACGCTGCGGGTCGGAGCCTGAACCTCATCGCGATCGTCGGTCCGACCGGGACCGGCAAATCGCAGCTCTCCCTCGACCTCGCGCACGCGCTCACCGCACGCGGCACCCCCGCCGAGATCGTCAACGCCGACGCCATGCAGCTCTACCGGGGCATGGACATCGGGACCGCCAAGCTGGCCCCGGCGGAGCGTCACGGCATCCCGCATCACCTGCTCGACGTGCTGGAACCGCGCGAGGAGGCGAGTGTCGCCCGCTACCAGCTGGAGGCGCGCGCGGCCATCGACGGCATCCTGCAGCGGGGCGCGGTCCCCATCCTGGTCGGCGGCAGCGGACTGTATGTGTCGAGCGTGGTCTACGACTTCCGGTTCCCCGGCACCGACCCCGGGATCCGCGAACGGCTCGAAGCCGAACTGGCCGACAGCGGGCCCGGGATGCTGCACCGTCGGCTCAGAGACGTGGATCCGGCAGCAGCCGAGGCGATCGGGCCCGCCAACAGCAGGCGGCTGGTCCGCGCCCTCGAGGTGATCGAGTTGACCGGGGAGCCGTTCGGCGCCGGGCTGCCCTCCGAGACCGCACTCTGGCGTCCCACCCTCACCCTCGGCCTGAACGCCGACCGCGCGGAACTGGTCGAGCGGCTCGACCGCCGTGTCCGCGCGATGTGGCGGGCGGGTCTCCTCGACGAGGTGGCCGGGCTGATGCCCGCCGGGTTCGGGGTGACGGCGTCGCGGGCGATCGGGTACGCGCAGGCGATCGCGCAGCTGCGGGGGGAGCTGGGCGAGAAGCAGGCGATCGAGCAGACCGCCGCGCTGACGCGCCGGTACGCGCGGCGGCAGGTCGGCTGGTTCGGTCGGTACGTCGGCACGATCTGGATCGATGCGGGCGCCCCCGACCGTGTGCAGCAGGCTCTCGCGGCCGTCGATACGCTGAACCGGTGACCGCTCTCCATTTCACCAAGGGCCATGGCACGGGCAACGACTTCGTGCTGTGGAGCGACCCGGACGGGCAGCTCGCGCTGCCGGAGGAGCAGCTCGCCGCGCTCGCGGATCGGCACTTCGGCGTGGGTGGCGATGGCACGATCCGCGCCGTGCGGTCGGCGAACCTGCCGGAGGGTGCGGCGGCGCTGATCGAGGATCCGGCGGCCGAGTGGTTCATGGACTACCACAACGCGGACGGCAGTCCGGCGGAGATGTGCGGTAACGGGATCCGCGTGTTCGCGGAGTTCCTCATCGCGAACGACCTGCTCCGGCTCGCCGAGGGGGAGACGGTGGCGTTCGGCACGCGCGGCGGCGTCCGGAATCTGACGCGGGTGGCCGGCGGCTACGAGGTCGACCTGGGTCCGTTCGTGGTGGCGCCGGGCGAGGCGATGGTGTCGGCGCGGCGCCTCGATGTCGCCCGACCCGGTCTCGCTGTCGGCGTGGGAAACCCGCACGTCGTGGTGGCGCTCGCCGGTGACGAGGAGCTCGACGCCCTGGATCTGTCGGAGGCGCCCGAGGTCGCACCTGCGCCGCCGGACGGCGCGAATGTCGAGTTCGTCGTCCCGGGCGAGCCGCTCGTCGTCGACGGCGTGGGTCGTATCCGGATGCGTGTGCACGAGCGGGGCAGCGGCGAGACGCTGTCGTGCGGAACCGGTGCAGCGGCCGCGGCGCTCGCGACCCGTGAGTGGGCGGGGGAGTCGGCCCCCGACTCCTGGCGGGTCGAGGTCCCCGGCGGCGTGGTGGGGGTGCGGGTCGCGGACCGCCGGGTGCACCTGAGCGGTCCGGCGCGGCTCGTCTACGACGGGGAGTACGCGTTCTAGGGCAGCTCGATCGCCTGCGTGTCGGCGCTTCCGGTGCGGTGGCGTACCCGCAGCACGCGGTATCCCTTGTGGGTGGCGGCGCGCAGCACCGCGAAGTCGGACGGGAGGGCGCCCTGCAGCCAGCGGTGCAGGGAGTCGGAGCCGAGGTTGCGCTGCACGACCAGCCAGCCGTCGGATCCGGTCTCGAGGCGCGGCAGCCAGTGCAGCAGCATGTCGTGCAGTTCGTTCTTGCCGACCCGGATCGGCGGGTTCGACCAGATGGTGGTGAATCCGATGTCGGCGGGAACATCGGCGGGCAGGCAGGCGTTGATGTTGGTGATGCCGAGTTTCTCGGCGTTGCGACGCAGCAGGTCGAGGGCGCGCTCGTTGACATCCACCGCCCATACCGTGGCGTGGGGGGAGTCGAGGGCGAGCGTGAGCGCGATCGGCCCCCAGCCGCTGCCGAGGTCGAGCTGGTTGCCACCGGGCGGCGGCGCGGGGGTATGACCGTGCAGCACGCCGGGGCCGGCGGCGAGCCGCTGGGGGG
>JBFWWZ010000053.1:0-14713 GCA_050245915.1 Microbacteriaceae bacterium | reverse complement strand
GAGGTGTGTCCGTAGGTCTTGCGCGCCGCGATCGGGAACGGACCCGGCAGAACGGCGCCGGGCAGCGTCACGACGACCTTGTCACCGGCGGCGAAGTTGTGGGCGCCGCAGACGATGCCGCGGGGCTCGGCGTCGCCGACATCCACCTGGCACCAGTTGATCGTCTTGCCGTTGCTCTGCTCTTCGGGCACGGCCGAGATGACCTGGCCGACGACGATCGGGCCGGTCAGCTCGTACCCGTGGACGTCCTCTTCTTCGAGGCCGACCTTCACGAGGGCGGCGTGCAGGTGCTCGAGGGTGACGTCGTCGGGGAGGTCGACCCACTCCCCCAGCCACGAGATCGGGACGCGCATCAGACCACCATCCCGAACTGCTGCGAGAAGCGCACATCGCCCTCGACCATGTCGCGCATGTCGTTCATGTCGTTGCGGAACTGCAGGGTGCGCTCGATCCCCATGCCGAACGCGAAGCCCTGATACACCTCCGGGTCGATGCCGGCGGAGCGCAGCACGTTGCGGTTCACCATGCCGCACCCGCCCCATTCGACCCAGCGCGCGCCGCCCTTGGCGTTCGGCTGCCAGACGTCCATCTCGGCGCTCGGCTCGGTGAACGGGAAGTAGTTGGGGCGCAGGCGGATCTGCGCGCCCTCGCCGAACAGGCTCCGCGCCATGTGCTCGAGGGTGCCGCGCAGGTGCGCCATGGTCAGGCCCCTGTCGATCGCGATGCCCTCGATCTGATGGAAGACCGGGGTGTGGGTGGCGTCGAGCTCGTCGGTGCGGAACACCCGCCCGACCGCGGCCACATACACCGGCAGTTCGCGGGTGAGCAGGCTGCGGATCTGGACGGGGCTGGTGTGCGTGCGCATCACCAGATGCCGCTCGACGGGCTCGACGTAGAAGGTGTCTTGCATCGCGCGGGCCGGGTGGTCCTCGTCGAAGTTCAGCGCGTCGAAGTTGTACCACTCGTGCTCGAGCTCGGGGCCTTCGCCGATCTCCCAGCCCATCGAGATGAACAGGTCGCTCATCTGCTCCATGAGAAGAGAGAGTGGATGCCGCGCGCCGGCCCGCCAGCGCCGGGGCACCGCGGTGACATCCACCGTCTCGGCGGCGAGACGCTCGGTCTCTTCGGCCGCGAGCACGACGGCCTCCTGGTCTTTGAGCGCCTGGGTGACGCGGCCGCGGGCTTCGCCCACCAGCTTGCCGGTCGCCGCCTTCTGGTCGGCGGGCACGTCGCGGAGCTTCGCGTTCAGTTGCGCGAGGGGCGAGTGCTCGCCCGCGTGGGCGCTGCGGGCCGCCTTGAGGGCCGCGGAGTCGCCGGCCGCGGAGATCGCGGCGAGCGCGGCATCCACCGCCTCGGCGACCGCGGCTTCGGTGATCGCGGGAGAGTCAGGCACGGTGCACAAGCTTACCGAGGGGCGGGGCGGGGTCTCGTCCTCCACGTCTGGTGCTCTGGATGCCTGTCCACGGGTGGCTCTGACACGGTGTGCTTTGTCGGTGGCCTGCGCTGGAATTGCTACATGAAAGTAGCGGAGGCGCTCCTCGATCCCACCCTCGACGGGGTGCGTTTCGAGTTCGCAACCACGCGCGCCGAGTTCGCCGTGGTGGAGGCGAATCGCGCCGCCGCCGAGCTGCTCGCCGCGCTCGACGATGCGCTCAGGGAGGCGCGGGAGCATCCCGATCTGTGGGTCGATCCGCTCCTTCCGATGACGCCTGCCGAGCGTTCCGAGTTCGCCGAGCGGGCGGCCGCCGCCGATCTCGCCGTGCGGCTGCGGATGTCCGAGGCGTCGGTGCGTGCACGCGCGTTCGACGGCCATATGCTGCGCCGGATGCTTCCCCGGCTGTGGGCGAGGTTCGCCGACGGCGAGGTGTCGCCCGCGAACGCGCGGTGCGCGGCCGAGCTCGCGAGAACGCTGCCCGACGACTGCGTCGCCGCGTTCGACGACGCGGTGTCCGGCGATGCGGTGCGGCTGACCCCGGTGCGGTTCCGGCTGCGTGCGCGTGCTGTGCGGGAGCGCCTGCACAGCGTCAGCCTCACCGAACGGGCGAAGGCAGCGGCCGAGACCTGCGGGGTCTGGATCGAGAACGAGCCCGACGGCATGGCGGTGCTGTCGATGCGGCTTCCCGCCGACGTGGCGCACCGCGGGTACGCGGCCATCGACGGGGCCGCCCGCTCTCTGCGCGACTGCGCGGACGAACCGCGCACGCTCGATCAGCTGCGGGCCGACGTCGCGGGCGATCGCCTCACGGGCGCGACATCGGGCGGTCGCCCCAATGTCAGCGTCGCCATCACGGTCCCGGTGCTCACCCTGCTCGGCGCTTCTGAGGAGCCTGCCACCCTCGACGGCTATGGCCCGATCGATGCCGAGACCGCGCGCCGGCTCGCGGCACACGCGCCCTCCTTCACCCGCCTGCTCACGCATCCGGTGTCGGGCGGCCTGCTCGACGTCGACCGCACGAGCTACCGCCCTCCGGCCGACCTGAAGCGCTGGCTCGCGGTCACCGATGTGCTGTGCACCTTTCCGGGCTGCGGACGCCTGGCGCGCAATTCCGACATCGACCACACCGTCGACCGCCAGCACGGCGGCGCCACCCGCGCCGGCAACCTGGCGCACCTGTGCCGACATCACCATCGCCTCAAACATCAGACCCGGTGGAAGGTGTGGCAGGCACCCGACCGGAAGATCACCTGGACGAGCCCGACGGGGCACGAGCGGGACGCGGATCCGCCGCCGTTCTGAGAGCGGGGGTGCGGCGCACGTAGCTCAGTGCTGAGCGAAAGCGCTCTCATAGAGGCACACGGAGGCAGCCGTCGCGAGGTTCATCGACTCCGCGTGGCCGTAGATCGGCACCCGAACCGCACGATCGGCGAGCGCGAGCGACTCGTCGCTCAACCCGCGTGCCTCGTTGCCGAACAGCCACGCGGTCGGCTGTGACAGGGTCGACCGCACCTCGGGCAGATCGTCGCCCTTGATGTCGGCGGCGAGCACCTGGATGCCGGCCGCCTTCACCGCGGCGAGCGCGGCATCCAGCGTGGTGCCCTGCGCAACCGGCACATGGAAGATCGAACCGGTGGTGGAACGGACCACCTTCGGGTTGTAGGCATCCACGCTGCCGCCGGTGAGGATGACGCCGTCAGCGCCCGCGGCATCCGCCGCCCGGATGATCGTGCCCGCATTGCCGGGATCGCGCACCTCCTCGAGGATCGCGATCAGCGTCGGGGACCCCGCGAGGAGCGTCTCGAGCGATACCGGGAACTGCCGGCACACCGCGATCACGCCCTGGGGCGTCACCGTGTCGGACATCGCGGTGAGCACGTGGTCGCTGATGCTGTCGATCACGACACCGGCGTCGACCGCCGCCTGCGCCAGCGAGGCGTACCGGTCGAGCGCCTGCCGGGTCGCATAGAACTCGACCACCGTCTCAGGGTGGAAGGCGAGCGCCTCGGCGACAGCCTGCGGGCCCTCGGCCAGGAACAGGCCGGTGTCGGCGCGGGCGGAGCGCTTGGCGAGTTTTGCGACGGCGCGCACCCGCGGGGAGCGCGGGTTGTCGATCACGTTTCGATGCTACGTGCGGCAGGTGAACAAACAGTGACGGCGCGCTCCCCCGTGAAGGGAAGCGCGCCGTCGACGTTCGGTGCTTTACGCGGCGGGCGCGTTCACATCCTTCGGCAGCGCGGCCTTCGCGGTCGCGACGATCCCGGCGAACGTGGCCGGCTCGTTCACGGCCAGCTCGGCCAGGATGCGGCGATCGACCTCGATGCCGGCGAGACCCATGCCCTGGATGAGGCGGTTGTAGGTCAGGCCGTTGGCGCGGGCGGCGGCGTTGATGCGCTGGATCCAGAGGCGGCGGAACTCGCCCTTCTTCGCGCGGCGGTCGCGGTAGGCGTAGACGAGCGAGTGGGTGACCTGCTCCTTCGCCTTGCGGTAGAGGCGCGACCGCTGACCGCGGTAGCCCTCGGCGCGCTCCAGGACGACCCGGCGCTTCTTGGCGGCGTTGACCGCCCTCTTGACACGTGCCATATCTCTTCGTTCCTTGCGTCGATTCCGGGCTTACTTGCCCAGGAGCTTCTTGATGACCTTGGCGTCCTGCGGGGCGAGGACGACGTCGCGGTTGAGGCGACGGGTCACCTCGGAGGACTTGTACTCCAGGTGGTGGCGCATGCCCGCACCCTGCTTCACGACCTTGCCGGAACCGGTGATCTTGAAACGCTTCTTCGCACCGGAATGCGTCTTCTGCTTCGGCATTACTTTTCCTCTTCTGTCGCGGCCGGGACGGCCTCGGGGTCTGCGGTGGTGCCATTCTCGGAACGGCTGCGCTTCTGCGCGTCCTTCTTGGCGTTCGCCTCCGCCTTCGCGTCGGCCTTGTTCTTGAGGGGCCCGATCACCATGACCATGTTGCGCCCGTCGATCGTCGGGGTGGACTCGACGCTGCCGTACTCCACCACATCTTCGGCGAACTTCTGCAGCAGACGCACACCCTGCTCGGGTCGCGACTGCTCGCGGCCGCGGAACAGGATCATGGCCTTGACCTTGTCACCCGACTGCAGGAAGCCGATCGCGCGCTTCATCTTGGTCTCGTAATCGTGCTTGTCGATCTTGAGCCGGAACCGGACCTCTTTGAGGATGGTGTTCGCCTGGTTGCGACGAGCCTCTTTGAGCTTCTGGGCCTGCTCGTACTTGAACTTGCCGTAGTCCATGATCTTGACGACCGGCGGCTTGGAGTCGGGAGCGACCTCGACCAAGTCCAGGTCCGCCTCCTGCGCCAGGCGCAGTGCGTCTTCGATGCGGACGACGCCGACCTGCTCTCCGTTGGGACCCACGAGGCGGACCTCGGGGACGCGGATGCGGTCATTAGTTCTCGGATCGCTGATGCGTGTCTCCTTGTTTCGTGTTCTGAAGGCACGAAAGGAGATCAAAACCCACCCGACAACCGGAAAACCGGCGGAGTGAACCCGGATCGCGGTGAGCGAGCCGGTCTTGAACACTGACCCGATAGCCTTGAGATGCGGCGAGCGGGTGGGATTTCTCCACTTTCGCTGGTCCGGATCTGCTCCGGAGCCCGCACGAGTCTAACAGAGGTGCAGCACGTGAGCGATGAGAACCCGTTTGTCGACGTGGAGGGCGCGGTGCGCGACATCGGCGAGGTGCCGGCCGTCGAGCTGATCAACACCGTCGCGGTGCACCTGATGAGCGCCGCGGCGGTGAAACTCGGGCTGGGTGACGGTCCGGATGCCGCGCGCGAGGTCGACCTGGACGAGGCGCGCAAACTGATCACCTCGCTCGCCGGGCTGGTGGTCGCCGCGGCTCCCGAGATCTCCGACTCGCACGCCCGGCCGCTGCGTGACGGCCTGCGGTCGCTGCAGCTCGCGTTCCGGGAGACCTCCTCGATCGCCGACCCGCCCGGTCAGGGCCCCGGCGAGAAGTGGACGGGTCCGGTCACCTAGACGGCCGCCCGCGCGCGACGGAACGCCTCGACGGTCGCGTTCACGGCATCCTGATCGGTCTGCCAGTTGCTGACCGAGATGCGGATGATCGCGCGATCGCGCCAGCGGCTGGGACTCGGACGCACGACCCCGTCGCTCAGCAGCCGGTCCAGCACCGCCTCGGTGGTCGGATCGCCCTCGAACGCGACGCACACCTGGGTGTACACGACGTCGTTGACGATGGTGACGCCCGGCAGCGCGGCGAGACCATCGGCGATCGCGTGCGCCGACGCGACCAGCCCGTCGACCATGTGCCGGATGCCGTCCCGCCCGAGCGAGGCGAGGGCGGCCCAGACCGGCACCCCGCGCGCGCGTCGGGAGAGCTCGGGCACGTTCTCGTGCGGGTCGGGGATGTCCGCATCGATCAGGTAGTCGGCGCGGTGGCCGAACGCGCGGTTCATGGCGGCGGGGTCGGCGACGATCGCCACCCCGGAGTCGTAGGGCACGTTGAGGGTCTTGTGCGCATCGGTCGCCCAGGAGTCGGCACCCGACATCCCGGCGGTGAGGTGAGCGAGAGACGGCGTCGCCGCCGCCCACAGGCCGAACGCGCCGTCGACGTGCACCCAGGCGCCGACCTCGTGCGCCGCGGCGATCGGATCCTCGAACGGATCGAACGAGCCGGAGTGCACGTTGCCCGCCTGCAGGCAGACGATCGTCGGGGCCCCGGTCTCGCTGCCGAGCGCCGCACGCAGGGCGACCGGATCGATGCGGCCCTGCTCGTCGCTCGGGACGAGCTCGGCGTGGCCGAGGCCCAGGTAGCGCAGCGCCATGTCGATGGAGCTGTGCCGCTCCGCCCCCGCAAGCACGCGGACGCGGGGCGCGCCCTGCAGGCCATCGCGGGCGACATCCCAGCCCCGGTCGTGGAGGACCGTGTCCCGTGCCGCCGCCAGCGCGGTGAAGTTCGCCATCGTGGCACCCGTCACGTAGCCGACGGCGGAGGTGCGCGGTAGGTCCAGGACGTCCAGCAGCCAGCGGGCCGCCGCATCCTCGATGGTGACGACGCCCGGGGTGGCGTCGCGCATGCCGGCGTTCTGATCCCAGGCGCTCACCAGCCAGTCCGCCGCGAGGCTCGCGGGGAGGGTGCCGCCCATCACCCAGCCGTAGAACCGCGGCGACTGGATCGCCATCAGACCCGGCTCGACGATGCCGACCAGCTCGTCCACCACGTCGGCGGGGTCGCGTCCGGCATCGGGCAGCCGGGCGGGCAGGGCGGCGAGCAGTGTCGCCGCCTCCGCCGTGGCCGGGATGGGGCGGTCGTTGACGCTGTCGAGCCAGCGTCGGGCGTGTGCGGCGGCGGCCGTCAGTTCCGGCCGGGAGTCCGTGTCCATACGGTCAGGATGTCACCGGGCGACTCGCACGGCCATCGGTCGAACGCCGTATCAGACCCGCTCGATGACGACACTCAGCGAATCCGCCCGTTCGGCGATCGTGGGGTCCGCAGACCACCGCTCGCCGAGCCGCCGGATCATCGCGTCGAGTTCGCCCTGCGCCAGCCCGCCCCGCACCGAGAGCTGCACCAGCAGCTCTGGTCCGCGCAGTTGCGCGGCCGGGTCGCCTGGGGCCAGCTGCACCGCCCGCAGGTCCGGCTCGCCGGCGGAGGCGTCGAGGAACGCCTGCAGAACCTCCGGGTCGTCGAAGGACGGCAGCCAGGCGTCACCGGTGGCGACCGCTCGCAGTGCGGGCCGGCGCACGACGAACATGCTGGGCGTGTTCGGGTCGACGACGATGAGCGGGGTCCCCTCCGCAGCCGCGGCGAGGGCGACGCGCGAAGCCTGGATCGGGATCGGCCGGGCCTCCGGGTTCCAGGAGCGCATCGCATCGACCGAGGTGAAGGCCAGCAGCACCGGACGACCGTCCGGCCCGGCGGTGGTGATGAGGCTGAGCTCCTGGGTCTTGTCCACCAGCCGGCCGTGTGCGCCGACGCCTTCGTCCCCGCGCTCTGCGATCAGGGGAAGGAGCAGCCGCGAGTCGTGCAGGGCGGCGACGACCTCCGGCGCGCCGAGCTCCCCGGCGCGGAACCTGCGGATGGCCTCGATCAGCCGCGGCGGAGCGCTGCCGTCGTCACCGGCGCCGGGATTCTCGTGGAAGGCCCGTCCCTCCCAGGGAACCCCCGCGCTGTCGCTCATCTGCCGGCGACGTCGAGCGCGGCCGCGAGCGTGAACGCCCGGGCGTACAGCGCCTTCCCGACGATCGCGCCCTCGAGCCCCAGCGGCACGAGCTGACGCAGCGCGGCGATGTCATCGAGGTCCGACACCCCGCCGGATGCGATAACGGGTCGCGGGGTGCGCTCCATCACCTGCCGCAGCAGCTCCAGATTCGGGCCCTGCAGCGTGCCGTCCTTGGTGACGTCGGTGACCACGTACCGGGCGCAGCCGGCGTCTTCGAGACGCTGCAGCACCGACCAGAGGTCGCCGCCCTCCTTCGTCCACCCACGGGCGGCGAGCGTGGTGCCGCGCACATCGAGCCCGACGGCGATCGCGTCGCCGAATTCGGCGATCACGTGCGCTGCCCACTCCGGATTTTCGAGGGCGGCGGTGCCCAGGTTGATGCGCTTCACACCGGTGGAGAGCGCCGCCTCGAGGCTGGCGTCGTCGCGGATGCCGCCCGACAGCTCGATGTTGACCTTGCGCGGGGTGTTCTTCACCACCTTCTTGATGACCGCGTGGTTGCTGCCCCGGCCGAACGCGGCATCCAGGTCGACGAGGTGGATCCACTCCGCGCCCTGGCTCGCCCACAGGTCGGCCGCCTCGACCGGGTCGCCGTAGCTCGTCTCGGTGCCCGCCTCGCCCTGGGTGAGCCGGACCGCTTTGCCGTCGGCGACATCGACAGCGGGAAGGAGAGTGAGCGCAGGAGCGGTGTTGAACTCGGTCACAAGAAGTCGATCGTACGCCGGGTTCAGAGGGTGCGAAGCCAGTTGCGGAGGAGGGCGATACCCGCCTCGCCGGATTTCTCGGGGTGGAACTGGGTCGCCGACAGCGGCCCGTTCTCGGCGGCCGCGACGAAACGCTCCCCGTGTTCGGCCCAGGTCACCTTCGGCGTGGCGAGCGCGCCCATGCCCTCGAGCGTCCACTCGCGTGCCGCATACGAGTGGACGAAGTAGAACCGCTCATCGTGAAGGCCCTCGAACAGCACCGAGTCGCCGGGGGCATCGATCGTGTTCCAGCCGATGTGCGGCAGCACGGGAGCGCGCAGCTCCTCCACCACGCCCGGCCATTCGCCGAGACCCTCGGTGTCGACGCCGCGTTCGATCCCCCGGTCGAAGAGCACCTGCATGCCGACGCAGATGCCGAGAACCGGACGCCCGCCCGCCAGCCGCCGGCCGATGAGCTCGCCGCCGCGCACCGCATCCAGGCCCGTCATCACGGCCGCGAACGCACCCACGCCGGGCACCACGAGACCGTCGGCAGTGGCGACCCGCTCACGGTCGGCGGTCAGTTCGACCCGGGCGCCGGCGGCCTCGAGCGCCTTGACCGCCGAATGCACGTTGCCGGAGCCGTAGTCGAGGACGACCACGGCGGGGGTGGAAGCCACGGCTACAGCGCGCCCTTCGTCGATGGCACGCCGGACACTCGCGGGTCGGGCTCGACGGCCCGCCGCAGTGCGCGGGCGAACGCCTTGAACTCCGCCTCCGCGATGTGGTGCGGGTCGCGCCCGGCGAGCACCGTGATGTGCACGGTGATGCCCGCGTTGAACGCGATCGACTCGAACACGTGCCGCACCAGCGACCCGGTGAAATGCCCGCCGATGAGGTGGTGGGCGTAGCCGGCCGGCTCCCCCGAATGCACCAGGTACGGACGCCCGGACACGTCGACGACCGCCTGCACGAGCGCCTCATCGAGGGGGACGACGGCGTCGCCGTAGCGTCCGATGCCCGACTTGTCGCCGAGCGCCTGCTTCAGCGCCTGGCCGAACACGATCGCGGTGTCCTCCACCGTGTGGTGCACATCGATGTCGGTGTCACCCGAGGCCGTCACCGTCAGGTCGATGAGCGAATGCTTGGAGAGCGCCGTCAGCAGGTGGTCGAAGAACGGCACGGTGGTCGCGATCGTCGAGGCTCCGGTGCCGTCGAGGTCGAGGGTCAGCTCGATGCTCGATTCGCTGGTCTTGCGACTCAACGTGGCGGTGCGGCTCATGCCGCCCATGCTATCGGGCGCATGCTACCGGGCACCGCCCGGCCCCAGGTCGGAGAGCGCGGTCAGGAACGCCGTCGTCTCGGATTCGGTGCCCGCGGTGACCCGCAGCGCGCCCGTGAGCCCGACGTCGCGGATCAGGATGTCGCGCTCGAGCAGCGCGCGGAACGTCGCAGCCGGATCCGCCACCCCGTCGAACAGCACGAAGTTGGCGTGGCTGTCGAAGGCGCGGTACCCGAGCACCGGCAGCTCCGCCAGCAGGCGGTCGCGCTGCGCGATGATCTCATCGACCATCCCCAGCATCTCCGGCGCGTGAGCGAGCGCGGCGACCGCGGCGGCCTGCGTGAAGGTCGACAGGTGGTACGGCAGGCGCACCAGCCGCATCGCGTCGGCGACGGCCGGGTCGGCGGCGAGGTAGCCCACCCGTGCACCCGCGAATGCGAACGCCTTGCTCATCGTGCGCGACACGACGAGCCGCTCACGCCCCTCCAGCAGGGTGAGGGCGCTCGGCGTTCCGGCCGGCATGAACTCGGCATACGCCTCGTCCACGAACAGGATGCCGCGGTGCGCCGCGTAGGCCGCCTCGATCGTCTCCAACGGCACCGGCGTCCCCGTCGGATTGTTGGGGGCGCAGAGGAATACCAGATCGGGCCGCTCGCGTTCGATCGCCGCCACCACGGTCTCGGGGCTGAGGGTGTAGCCGGCGTCCCGTTCCGCCGTCAGCCACCGGGTCCCGGTGCCGGCGGCGATGATCGAATGCATCGAGTATGTGGGCGGGAAGCCGAGGACGCTGCGACCCGGTCCCCCGAACGCCTGCAGCAGCTGCTGGATGATCTCGTTCGAGCCGTTCGCCGCCCAGACCTGGTCCGCCGTGATGCCGTGGCCGAGGTAGGCGGCGAGGGATTCGCGCAGCTCGGTGAACTCGCGGTCGGGGTAGCGGTTCACGGTCAGCACCGCACGGGCGAGGGATTCGACGATGTGCTGCGCGACCACCTCGGGGATGGCGTGCGTGTTCTCGTTCACGTTGAGCGCGTAACGCACCGCCTTCTGCGGTGCGCCGTACGGGCTCATCCCGCGCAGGTCGTCGCGGAGGGGCAGATCGTCGAGGGAGGTCACTCCCCGAATTTACTGGCTGGCGTCAGCCGGCGTATTGGGCAGGGATCGCCAGCTTCTGGCCCGGCTGCACGTCACCCGAGCTCAGATTGTTGAGGGTGAGGATGTCGGCGACCACCTCACGCGGGTCGGCCTGCGGCGCGACCTGCTCGGCGAGCTGCCAGAGCGACTGCCCCGGCGCGATGCTGACGTACTCGAACGAGCTCTGCACGGAGTCTGCGGACGCCTGCGCGCCGATCACGTTCGGCCCGACGAGCAGCGCGATCGCGATCACCGGGAGGGCGGCGAGGGTGCCGAACACCATGCGCCCCCGCGACGTGAGCCGGAGACGCGGGCGGAGACGCGGCGCGGGTGCTGCGCCGAATGCGATGGCAGTCATCTCGATGCCCCTTTGTCAGTGAATTGCGTTGTCAGTGAACTGCGGGTCACAGGTAGCGCATCCGGCCTCGGCCGGGAGGCGCGGATGCGAACCTGTGTTCCGAACATACCTTCGCTCGAACATATGTTCAACCCCGGAACCGCATTTCCGCTCCGGATATCGCGACACACTCGAACAGATGTTTGCCGCGGGGCCCCGGAGTGGATACAGTTTCGATCGTCGGGATGATTCGATCACCGGCCACCGACATTCCGAGAGGCGAGCATGAGCGACCACGACGACAACGGCGCCGAGCGCACCCGCCGGCGCACCAGCCTCAGCGACAAGCAGCTGGCGATCCTCGAGATGATCCAGCGCTCCGTGTCGAGCCGGGGGTACCCGCCGAGCATGCGCGAGATCGGCGACGCCGTCGGGCTCTCCTCGCTCTCCAGCGTCACCCACCAGCTCAACCAGCTCGAGCTCAGCGGCTATCTCCGCCGCGACCCCAACCGGCCGCGCGCACTCGAGGTGCTGATCGAGCTGCCCTCCGCATCCGGCGAGAACGTCGACAACGCACCGCAGGTGCAGGACGCGGCGATGGTGCCGCTCGTCGGCCGCATCGCCGCCGGCATCCCGATCACCGCCGACCAGCAGGTCGACGAGGTGTTCCCGCTCCCCCGCCAGCTGGTGGGCAAGGGCGAGCTGTTCATGCTGAAGGTGGTCGGCGAATCGATGATCGACGCGGCCATCTGCGACGGCGACTGGGTGGTCGTGCGTCAGCAGAAGACCGCAGACAACGGCGAGATCGTCGCGGCGATGCTCGACGGCGAAGCCACCGTGAAGGTCTTCCGGCAGCGCGACGGCCACACCTGGCTGCTCCCCCGCAACTCCGCCTTTGAGCCGATCCTCGGCGACGACGCCGAGGTGCTCGGCAAGGTCGTCGCGGTCCTGCGCTCCGTCTGAGCGCTACGTCACCAGCAGGTGGCGCGCCTCGACGCGCTCGGCCGCGAGGGACAGCAGCAGCGCCCCCAGCATCCCGAGCCTGTCGTCGGGTGCGTCGCGGAACATCCCGGGCGTGATCTGCGGCCTGACCACGTCGACGCCGAACTCGCGGCGCCACATGTGCTCCAGCTCCGGCTCGGCGTCGATGCGGGCGCAGGCGCGCAGCGTATCGAGCGCCACCGAGCCGATACCGAACGCCGCGAGGTCGTCGAGGCTCATGCCGGGCGTCAGCGGGTGCAGCCAGGCGGCGGCGAGCAGGGCGGGGTCGTAGCCTCCGCGCAGCACGTGCGCCTCGAGCGCGATCTCGCGCCGGGCGTCCTGCGCGCGACGCGGGAACTGGGCGATCACCACGGCGCGTGCGCGGGCCGCGTCGTCGACGGCGGTGTCGCGGTGGTACAGCACGGCCGCGAGCTCCCGCCAGCCGCGGAGGCTGTGCTCGACCACCGGCTCGCTGCCGTCCGACGGCCAGAGCGCGACGGGCAGCCGCGACGCCACCTGCGGTGTTCCCGGCGGCGCCGGCGTGACGACGCGGCCTGCGAGGCGCTCCGCCAGGGCCGCGACACCGACCGCCGCGGCGCCCACGGCGGCGACGATGATCACCGGCAGCACCCGCCCGCGCGAACTCATGCGATCAGGCTAGGCCGGAAGCGTGCGATCCAGCCAGCGGTCGAGCACCCGCACGAACCGGGCGTGATCGTCGCGGAAGACCGTGTGACCGGTGCCCGGCACGGTCTCGACCGTCATCCCGAGCCTGCGCAGAGCCGCGGCGACCGGGGCGGTGATGAGCAGACTGCGCTCCGCGAGCACCACCAGCGACGGCGCCACCAGGGAGGCGGGCGGCACCAGCGGACGGGTGTCCGCAAAGCCGAGCAGGGTACGGCGGTCCCAGGCGCGCAGACCCGCGAGCTCGACCTCGACGTCGGCGGCATCCCATTTCGGGTTCATCCGCACCAGGATCGAGCGGCGGGGTCGCGGCGACACGGCGAACAGCAGCTTCAGCACCGCGCCGCGCAGGCCACGCGGAAAAGCGAACGCCGGATCGATGTACACCGTCGTGCGGGGCGAGAGCCGGTCCGCGACCAGGGATGCCACCAAGGCACCCAGCGAATGCCCCATCACGAGGTCGGGTGCGCGGGACAGCAGGGGCTGCACCGTCTCGACCACATCATCCGCCCACGCCCCCGGCGAGTAGCGCCGTGCGCGCGGGCTGCGGCCGTGACCGGCGAGATCGACGGCGAGCACGCGGAACCCGCGCTGCTCCAGCTCGGCGGTCACCCGGTGCCAGGCCCGCGAGTCGGACATGATGCCGTGGATGAGCACCGCCGTACGCGGTCCCGCCCCCGCCTCGCTCACCGCCAGCTTCATGACGGCAGGCTAAGCGGGCCGGCTGAACGCCTCCCTAGCGCGCGCCGAGCTTCTGCCGCACGGCACGGGTGGCGGCGATGATGTTCTCGAGCGAGGCCACCGTCTCGTCGTAGCCGCGGGTCTTCAGGCCGCAGTCCGGGTTCACCCACACCTGCCGTTCCGGGATGTTCGCCACCGCCGCCTCCAGCAACTGCTGCACCTCGTCCTCGCTCGGGACCCGAGGCGAGTGGATGTCGTACACGCCGGGCCCGATGCCGCGGCCGAACCCGCTGCGCTTCAGCTCCGGCACCACCTCGCCGCGCGAGCGCGCCGACTCGATGGAGGTGACGTCCGCGTCGAGCCGGTCGATGGCATCCAGCACGACGCCGAACTCGGAGTAGCAGAGGTGCGTGTGGATCTGGGTGGCGTCGCCGACTCCCGAGGTCGCCAGACGGAACGCGTCGACCGACCAGTCGAGGTACGCCGGCTGGTCCTTCTTTTTCAGCGGCAGCAGCTCGCGCAGCGCCGGCTCGTCCACCTGGATCACGCGGATCCCCGCGGCCTCGAGATCGGCGATCTCGTCGCGCAGGGCGAGGGCGACCTGGTTGGCGGTCTCAGCGAGCGGCTGATCGTCGCGCACGAACGACCACGCCAGGATCGTCACCGGCCCGGTCAGCATGCCCTTCACCGGCTTCTCGGTGAGGCTCTGCGTGAACGTCGACCAGCGCACCGTGATCGGGGCGGGCCGTTGGACATCACCCCACAGGATGCTGGGGCGGGTCGCGCGGGACCCGTACGACTGCACCCACCCGTTCTGCGTCACCGCGAACCCGTCGAGGTGCTCGGCGAAGTACTGCACCATGTCGTTGCGCTCCGGCTCGCCGTGCACCAGCACGTCGAGGCCGATGCGCTCCTGCAGTTCGACGACGTCGCGGATCTCCTGCTCGAGGAAACCCTCGTAGGCGGCCCGGTCGATCTCGCCCTTCGTGAACCGCGCCCGCTCCTTACGGATCGAGCCGGTCTGCGGGAACGAGCCGATCGTGGTGGTCGGCAGCGCCGGGAGACCCAGCGCGGCCTCCTGTGCCGTGCGCCGCGCCTCGTAGGCGTTCCGGCTGAAGGCGGGGGCGTCGAGGTCCGCGATCCGCTGCCGCACGCCGCCGTCGCGCACCCCCGCCGCAGCGTGACGGTCTGCCAGGGCCGCCGTCGCCGCATCCAGGTCCGCCGCGATGGCATCCCGGCCCTCGCGCAGCCCGCGGGCGAGGATCTCGACCTGCCCCACCTTCTG
>JBFWWZ010000052.1:0-16264 GCA_050245915.1 Microbacteriaceae bacterium | reverse complement strand
GTCGTCTGCCGGGTCCTGGTACCACCCGGCAGGGACGACACGCGTCGTCTGTTCTGTCGTCACCGCTTCTCCCTCCGGGTCGTTGTCAGCTGGTGCTACGAGGCCATCGAGTAGATGCCCCAGTTGACGACGCGCCACTCGATCCAGCCGTTGGCCCGCTGGAGGGACACGGTGACGTTGAAGAACTCCTGCTTCTCGTTGGTCGCAGAGCACTGGAAGCTCTGGCCGATGAGCAGCGGCGGCGTGTCGGGGCAGTTCACCACGAGGCGTGCGCCGAGGATCTCGGCGTCGCTGCGCACCGACTGCTGCGCCTCGACCGAGAAGTATCCGGGGCTGAGCTGGATGATCAGGCCGGGCGCCGCGAGGGCCGCACCGACGGAGACCGCACCGAGCGTCAGCAGGGTGATCAGCGGGCCGAAACCCTGGCCCGAGACGCGCACGGTGCGGGTCAGGCGGGCGATGAGGTAGAACGGCGCGCCCAGGATGCCCCATGCCCAGGTGGCGGGCTTCAGCATGCCGCGGCGCTTCAGCATCCGGTAGTCGAGCACCGACAGGATGATGCCGGCGACGTGCGGGATGCCGTACAGCAGGGCGATGGCGAGGGCGGTGGGCTTGATCGAGATGCCCGACAGAAGCAGCAGCAGGCCGGCCATCAGCGCGTACACCGGGATCAGGGTCATGACCCACGCCGGACCGGTGTTGGTGTCGACCTCGGCCTCGGCGAGCTGAGCGGTGACGCGTCCGGCGTATCCGGAGTACATCGGCTCGGCGGCCGGCTCGGGGACGAACCCGGTCGCGGACTCGCCGACGTGCGTGAACGACGACCGCGGGGCGGACGGCCCGGCGCCGGCGAACAGGGATCCGGTGCCGACGGAGTCGCCGAGCAGGTCGTCGTAGCGCACGCCGAGGTCGTAGGCGCCGGAGGTCGGGGCGTCGTCGAGGATGTGATGGGTCTCGGCGATCTTGAACGCGGGCGAGGGCTCCTCGGGGATGACCTCGTCTTTGACGGGCGCCTCGAGCGAGAGCAGCGGGTCGGCGAACGCGCTGGCGTCGACGGTCGCGGCGACGCCGCCGCCGGTCTCCGTCTCGAGCCGTTCACGCTCACGGCGCTCGCGTCGGGTGCCCATCGAATCGAAGCCGAGACCGTCGTCGCTCAGGTCCCAGGAGCCGGTGGAGAGGTCTTCGGGCTCGTCGTCGGCGTAGGCGAGCAGCGGGGTGGTCTGCGTGACCGTCTCCTGCGCCACCATCGGCTGGCGGGCGTCGGAGGTGTGCTCGGTCCAGGCGTGATTGTCCCACCAGCGCAACTGCGGAAGTCCGAGCGGATCGGGGTACCAGCCCGCCGGTACACGCACGTCATCGTCTGCCACGACGCACGCTCCTCACGTAGATAGCCCCCAGGACGCATTTGTGCGCCTGGCGGAAATAGTACGGGAGAGGACGAGTCTGAAGTAAGGGTTGACGCTTACCCCATATGTAGGGTCAGTACGGTGCTGACCGACGTGCTCCCGGATCCGTGGGATCCTGACGCGTTCGTGGGGGCGTTCGACACCTGGGCGCGGGAGTCCGGCATCCGGCTGTACCCGGCTCAGGAGGAGGCGGTGCTCGAGCTGGTGCTCGGCCGGCATCTGGTGCTCTCCACCCCCACCGGAACCGGCAAGTCGCTGGTCGCGGTCGCCGCGCACGCCGCCGCTCTCGCCCAGGGCAGGCGCAGCTGGTACACCGCGCCGATCAAGGCGCTCGTCAGCGAGAAGTTCTTCGCCCTCGTCGACACCTTCGGCGCCGCGAATGTCGGCATGGTGACGGGCGATTCCAGCGTCAACCCGGACGCCCCGATCATCTGCTGCACCGCCGAGATCCTGGCGAACCTCGCGCTGCGCGAGGGCGAGGCGACCCAGGCCGACGTCGTGGTCATGGACGAGTTCCACTTCTACTCCGACCCCGATCGCGGCTGGGCGTGGCAGGTGCCGCTGCTGCAGCTGCCGCACACGCAGTTCGTGCTGATGTCGGCGACCCTCGGCGACCTCACCGCGATCGCGACCGACCTGGAGCGCCGCACCGGACGCGAGGTCGCCCAGGTCACCGGGGTCGAGCGCCCGGTGCCGCTGCACTACCGCTACGTGATGACCCCGGTGCACGAGACGGTCGAGGAGTTGCTGGATGGCGGCCTCGCCCCCGTCTACATCGTCCACTTCTCGCAGGCGGCGGCCGTCGAACGCGCCCAGGCGCTGTCGAGCGCGCGCGTGGCGACACGCGAGCATCGGGATGCCATCGCCGACGCGATCGGCGGGTTCCGGTTCTCGGCGGGGTTCGGTGCGACCCTGTCGCGCCTGGTCCGAGCCGGAATCGGCGTCCACCACGCCGGAATGCTGCCGAAGTACCGGCGGCTCGTGGAGACGCTCGCGCAGCGCGGGCTGCTGCGCGTCATCTGCGGCACCGACACCCTCGGCGTGGGGATCAACGTGCCGATCCGCACCGTGCTGCTCACGGCGCTCACCAAGTACGACGGCACGAGGATGCGCCAGCTGACGGCGCGCGAGTTCCACCAGGTGGTGGGCCGTGCCGGCCGCGCCGGGTTCGACACCGCGGGGGAGGTGGTCGCGCAGGCTCCGGAGCACGAGATCGAGAACGCGCGGGGTCTCGCCAAGGCGGGGGTGGACCCGAAGGCGCGCAAGAAGCTGGTGAAGAAGAAGGCGCCCGACGGGTTCGTGAACTGGGGCGAGGGCAGCTTCGAGCGACTGATCGCGGCGGAGCCGGAGACCCTCACCAGCTCGATGCAGATCACCGCGGCGATGCTGATCAACGTCATCGGCCGCGGGGGAGACGTCTTCGCGAACGTCCGCGACCTCGTCTTCGACAACCACGAGTCGCGTGCCCGGCAGTTCGAGCTCGCCCGGCGCGCGCTCGGCATCTACCGCACGCTGAAGGAGGCGGGTGTCGTCGAGGTGGTGGACGGTGACGTGCGCCTTACGGTCGACCTGCAGCCGAACTTCGCGCTCAACCAGCCGCTGTCGCCGTTCGCGCTCGCCGCGTTCGAGCTGCTCGACCCGGTCTCGACAGGCTCGACCACCGAGGGGACGTACGCGCTCGACATGGTCAGCATCCTGGAGTCGACGCTCGACGACCCGCGCCCGGTGCTGCTGCAGCAGCAGCACGTCGCGCGCGGGGAGGCGGTCGCGGCGATGAAGGCCGACGGGATCGAGTACGACCAGCGCATGGAGCTGCTCGAGCAGGTCACCTGGCCGAAGCCGCTCGAGGAGCTGCTCGAGCAGGCGTACGAGACGTTCGCGTCGAGCCAGCCGTGGGTGCGCGACTTCGAGCTCTCGCCGAAGAGCGTCGTGCGCGACCTCTACGAGCGTGCGATGACCTTCGCCGAGTTCGTCGCTTTCTACCAGCTCGGCCGCAGCGAGGGACTGGTGCTGCGCTACCTCTCCGACGCGTACCGCGCCGCCCGGCAGACGATCCCGGATGACGCCAAGACCGACGAGCTGCGTGACCTGATCGAGTGGCTGGGCGAGCTGGTGCGGCAGGTGGATTCGTCGCTCGTCGACGAGTGGGAGGCGCTGACCGCATCGGTGATCGAGCCTGTCGAGATCCGGGCGGGAGGTCTCGACAGGCTCGACCACCGGGATGTCACTCACAACCGGCGTGCCTTCCTGGTGCTGGTGCGCAACGAGCTGTGGCGCCGGGTGCGGCTGGCCGCACTGCAGCGCGACGACGAACTGGTCGCGCTCGACCCCGACGCCGGCTGGCCGGATGCCCTCGACGCCTACTACGACGAGCACGATGAGATCGGCACGGGACCCGACGCACGCAGCAGCTCCCGCATCCTCATCGAGGAGGAGCCGGACGTCTGGCGGGTGCGTCAGATCATCGACGACCCCGCCGGCAACCACGACTGGGGCATCCGCGCCGAAGTCGACCTCGCGGCGTCAGCGGACGAAGGTGTCGCCGTGGTGCGCGTGCTGGGCGTCGACCGGCTCTGACGACGGCCTCCAGTGGGGGCGGGTGCGAACCCGGTGCCGGGGGAGCGTGCGGGGCCGCGGAGGCGTCGCAGCATCCTGGAACTCGGTCTCGTGGGCCGAGAAGAAGTCCTGCTCCGACGCGTTCACAGCTCGTCGTCCCCGAGCTCCTGGGCGAGCGCCGGCTGGCGCATCGCGAGCGTGACGGGCTCGATGTCGGCGTCGTGCCGTGCGTGATGGATGGCGTCCACGAACCAGGTGATCGCGGGCAGCACGCTCGCCAGCAGGGCGATGGTCCCCACGATTGCGGCCGCCACCGTGACAGGGGGCAGCACGTCGCCGAACGCGGTCGACAAGGAGATGTCGACGGCGGCGAAACTGATCGCTGCGAGGATCACCGCGGCGAGCGCGAAGATGCCCAGCGCCCGAGGCGACTGCATGGTGTCAGGCTAAGGAGCGCGGGAGCTTCCCGGCATTCCCCATTCACGGGTGACCCGGTTTGGGGCCATGATCGTGGCATGGTTCCTGAGATCAACTGGCTGGCGGTGCTGCTGGCGGCGGTTTCGAGCATGGTGGTGGGCGCGATCTGGTACGCGAAGCCCGTCTTCGGCACCCGGTGGATGAAGCTGAGCGGCATCACCGACGCCGACACGCAGAAGGGCGCGGCTCTCGCCCTCATCCTGACGTTCATCGTGAGCTTCTTCACGGCCGCGGTGCTCGCCGGTTCGGCGGCGATCGCGCAGCACTTCTACGAGGGCGTCTTCCTGCTGAACGCGATCCTGACGGCGATCATCCTGTGGATCGGCTTCACCGCATCCCGGATGCTCACGCACGACCTCTTCGACCGGCGACCGGGCGCGCTGACCGCCCTGAATCTCGCCCACGAACTGGTGACCGTGGTCGTGATGGGCCTCATCATCGGCCTGTTCAGGTTCCCGGGGTAGAAGAGTTAACACCAGGTGAACTGAGCGCCTAGGCTCGTCCGCAGTGGACCTCACCCTGCTGGTCGTGCTCGTCATCGCACTGGCCCTGATCTTCGATTTCACCAACGGCTTCCATGACACAGCCAACGCGATGGCCACCCCCATCGCGACCGGTGCCCTCCGACCTCGGACCGCTGTCGCGATCGCGGCCGTCCTCAACCTGATCGGCGCGTTCCTCAGCACCGAGGTGGCGAAGACGATCTCGGGCGGCCTGATCCGGGAAGGCTCAGGGGGCGTCCAGATCACGCCGACGCTGATCCTCGCGGGCCTGATCGGCGCGATCGTCTGGAACCTGGTCACCTGGCTGCTCGGCCTGCCGTCGTCGTCGAGCCATGCGCTCTTCGGCGGGCTGATCGGCGCCGCGGTGGTGGGCGCCTGGAGCTTCGACCCGATCGACGGCGCCGTCGTGATCTCGAAGGTCCTGATCCCCGCCCTGCTCGCCCCGCTGCTCGCGGGCGCGGTGTCGTTCCTCGGCACCCGGATCGCCTACAGCATCACGAAGAAGCGCGAACGCGACGGCTTCAAGGTCGGTCAGGTGTTCACCAGTTCCCTGGTGTCGCTCGCCCACGGCACCAACGACGCGCAGAAGACGATGGGCGTCATCACGCTCACTCTCATCGCCGCCGGCATGCAGCCGGTCGGGTCGGGTCCGCAGTTCTGGGTGATCGTCGCCTGCGCGGTCGCGATCGCGGTGGGCACGTACTCGGGCGGCTGGCGCATCATCAAGACGCTCGGGCGCGACATCACCGACGGCATCGAACCCGGTCAGGGTTTCGCTGCCGAGGCGTCGACGACGGCGACGATCCTGGCATCCACCCATCTCGGGTTCGCGCTCTCGACCACGCAGGTCGCCTCGGGGTCGGTGATCGGCACCGGTATCGGGCGCAAGGGGGCGTCGGTGCGCTGGCGCACCGCCGGCCGCATCGGTCTCGGCTGGCTGATCACCATCCCGGCGTCGGGCGCCGTCGCCGCTGTCATGGCGATCATCGCCAACGCCGTCTGGTGGGGCGTCATCGTGGATGTGGTGCTGGCCGTCGCCGCGATCGGCACCATCTACCTGGTGTCGCGTCGCGGCACGATCAGCGCCAAGCACTTCTCCCGGCCGGAGCCGACGGCGTTCGTGCGACCGAAGCGCAAGAAGAAGGGCAAGCGATGATCGACTGGATGGCGTTCGTCACCGTCGCGGTGTCGGCCCTCGTCGCGGCCTGCCTCCTCGTGACCGTCTTCTCGCTCGCTCTGCGCATCGGCGACTCGGAGTCCCACGGCCGCCGTCTCGCCTCCGTCGCCCTGTTCGCCGTGTGCGGGTTCATTGTGCTTTTCGGCCTGTTTCTCATCGTCCCCGCATTGCACACCCCCCTAGGCTTGTAGCACCGACACCGACCGGTACAAGTCAAAGGAGACTCGGATGCCACAAGCGTCTGCCGAGCCCGTCACGCCCACCACCGGGGCAGAGGCGCTCATCCACGGCGACGAGAACGTCACCACCAACGGCCCGGAGGGGGCACCCGATCTGCTCTCGCGGGGCGGGCCGACCCGCACCGAGAGCGACTCGCTGGGATCGATGGACATCCCCGCCGACGTCTACTGGGGGATCCACACCGCACGGGCGCTGATCAACTTCCCGATCACGCGTCGCGCCATCAGCAACTACCCCGACCTGGTGCGCGCTCTGGCACGGGTGAAGCAGGCCTCCGCGCGGGCGAACCTCGAGATCGGGGTGCTCGATCCGCACAAGGCAAAGGTGATCGACGAGGTGTGCGAGCGGATCGTCGCCGGCGAGCTGCACGATCAGTTCGTGGTCGGCGTCATCCAGGGGGGTGCGGGCACCAGCACCAACATGAACGCCAACGAGGTGATCGCGAACGCAGGTCTCGAGGCGATGGGCAAGGCCTTCGGCGACTACTCCGAGCTGCACCCCATCGACGACGTGAACCGCAGCCAGTCGACGAACGACGTGTATCCGACGGCGATCAAGCTGGCGATGGTGTTCGGCGTGCAGCGCATGCTCGAAGAGCACGCGAAACTCATCACCTCGTTCGAGGCGAAGGGTCGCGAGTTCGCCAACGTGCTGAAGGTGGGCCGCACCCAGATGCAGGACGCGGTGCCGATGACCCTCGGGCAGGAGTTCATGGGCTTCGCCCACACCCTGCAAGAGGACCAGGACCGCCTCAAAGAGGTCGTGTTCTGGCTCAACGAGATCAACATGGGTGCGACGGCGATCGGCACCGGCATCACCGCCGACCCGCGCTACGCCGAGGCGGTGCGCAAACACCTCGAGGATGTCACCGGCATCCCGCAGGAGACGGCGCCCGACCTCATCGAGGCGACCGCCGACGCCGGCATCTTCATGACCCTGTCCGGCACGCTGAAGCGCGCCGCGGTGAAGCTGTCGAAGATCTGCAACGACCTTCGGCTGCTGTCGTCGGGCCCACAGGCGGGTCTCGGCGAGATCTTCCTCCCCGCCCGCCAGGCGGGGTCGTCGATCATGCCGGGCAAGGTGAACCCGGTCATCCCCGAGGTGGTCAACCAGGTCGCCTTCAGCGTCATCGGGGCGGATGCCACGGTCACCGCGGCCGCGGAGGGCGGGCAGCTGCAGCTGAACGCCTTCGAGCCGGTCATCGCGCACTCCCTGTTGCAGTCGATCTCGTGGATGACGAACGCCTGCCACACGCTGCGCATCAACTGCGTCGACGGCATCGAGGCGAACCTGGAGCGGCTCACCACCCAGGTGCAGTCGAGCGTCGGTGTCGTCACGGCGCTCACCCCGTACATCGGCTACGCCGCATCCGCGAGCCTCGCCCACACCGCTCTCACCACGAACTCCTCCATCGCGGAGCTGGTCGTGGAGGCGGGCCTGATGTCCGCGGAGGACGTCGCGCGCGTGCTGTCGCCCGAGCGCCTGAGCGGCATCGTGCCCGCGACGGGTGTCATCGACCTGCCGGGCCTGAAGGTCGACCGTGAGGAATCGGACCTGACGTGAATGTGATCGCCGGGGTCGTCGCGGTCGCTCTGGCCGCCGGCGTCCCGGCGTGGGTCCCCGGCGAGGCCGGCGGACCCCGGATCACGATGATGGTCGAGAACTGGGGGGAATGGACCGACATCTCGACCCCGGTGCAGGTCTACGCGCATCTCGGCGCGAACGGCCCGACGACGCACGTGCGGGTGTCGATCCACCCGCCGTCGAGTGGGATGCACGGCTTCTACGGCCGGTTGACCGCTCCCGACGCGTTCGGCGGTGAGCTGAAGCTGTACTGCGGCGAGGAGTACCGCCGCATCGACTCGAAGGTCTACTGCGAGTTCGAGGTGCCCATGTCGAGCGGCGTCAACCGCCTGACCTTCGATCTGCAGTCCGCGAGCTGGGACGGGATCGTCAGCGCGCAGGGCACGGTGTACGGCGGGCGTCTCGGTCAGGTCTCGGTGCTCGAGGCGAGCCTGCCCTACGACAACTGGGCGCTCGTGCCCGCCCGGGGCGAGCTGCGGCTGCGCGGGGAGCAGACCAGCTCCCTGCGGTACCGGATCATGAACACCGGCGACCTGCCGTTCAAGGTCCCCGACTCGTGTCAGCCGGACGGGACCGTCTGGCCGTACCAGCAGCTGCTCTGCACCGTGCGAAGTCCGCGGCCGGTCTATGCGCTCGCGGGCGGGTACTCGCTGCCGATCGACCTCGTCGACCCGGTCGGCGGGGGAGCGTCGTTCACGATCGACGGCACCCTCGTCGCGAAGAACGGTCCGGCGCTGGTGCGCGGGTGAAGCTCCTCCCCGCCATCGGCGTCTCGCTCTCGGCATTCGTGCTCTTCGCGCTGCGCCCCGATTTCCCGCAGCTGACCCCGCTGGGGCTGGGGATCCTGGCGGTGAGTCTGCTCGCCGGCATCCTGATCGACAGGGGTTCCGGCGAACAGGGTCTGGGGCGCGACCTGGCGCTGATCGGCATCGGCATCGCGATCGTCTCGACCACGAGCGTCGAAGCGGACGTGTCGTGGCCCTCGTTCGTGCGGATCGGCTCGGTGCTCGCGCTCGCGATCGCGGTGCCGTTCGCTCTCGACAGGTTCGTGCTGCGCCGACGCGAGATCAGGTTCCCGTGGCGCAGTCACGAGAAGAAGACGCGGCTCGAGATCGCCTACGTGTTCCTGGTGCCGCTGCTGGGGTACCTGCTGCTGCCCTTCTACTTCATCCGGTCGGGGGCGTACCTGAACTGGCCGCACATCACCGACCTCAGCGAGCTGCTGCGGTTCTTCGTCGGGGTCAACGCGGTCGGCACGTTCGATGAGCTGTTCTTCATCTGCACCTGCCTCACGCTGCTGCGGCGGCACTTCCCGCTCTGGCAGGCGAACCTGCTGCAGATGGTGATCTTCGTGTCGTTCCTGTGGGAACTCGGCTACCGGGAGTGGGCGCCGCTGTTCACCATCCCGTTCGCGCTGCTGCAGGGCTGGCTGTTCGCGAAGACCCGGTCGTTGGGGTACGTGCTGACGGTGCATCTGCTGTTCGACGCGATCGTGTTCCTGGCGATCGTGCATGCGCACAACCGGGACTGGATCCCCGCTTTCATCTATTGAGACCTGGTTTCGACACGCCGCTTCGCGGCTACTCAACCAGCGGGGGTCTCGGGGACGACCTCGGACGGGTCCTTGTCGGGGCGCCAGCCCTTCCAGGCGGGGGCGCGCATCCGGCCTTCGCTGGTCAGCTCGGCGTAGACCACCTCGCCGACCAGGGTCGGGGTCACCCAGTGCGCGTCGCGGGCGTCCTCGCGCGGAACACCCTCGAGCGGACTGGTCTGCCGGGCGAGACGGTCGAGCCTGGTGCGCAGCTTCTTCAGCTCGGCGTCGCTGAAACCGGTGCCGACCCGGCCCGCGTACCTCAGCTCGCCGTCGACGTTCGTGCCGACGAGCAGCGACCCCACCGTGTCGGCGCGCGCCCCCTTCCCCGGGCGCCAGCCGCCGATCACCACCTCCTGCGTGCGGGTGTGCTTCAGCTTGATCCAGTCGCGCGATCGTCTGCCCTCGCGGTATGGGCTGTCGCGGCGTTTGGCCATCACGCCCTCGAGGCCCAGCTTCAGGCTCATCGCGAGGGCCTTCTTCAGGTCGGGCCCGGCATCCACCGGCACTGTCACCAGATCGTTCTCGCGCACCGCGGCGCGCAGTCGTTCGCGCCGCTCGTCGTACGGCAGGCGGGTGACATCCTCGCCCCCCAGTCGCAGCGCGTCGAACACGTAGTACCGCACGGTCGTGTGATGCCCCTGCAGCAGCTCGAAGCTCGGCCTGCCCTTCGGGTCGAGGGCGACGATCTCGCCATCGAGCACCGTGTCGTCGTCCGCGGCGTCGACGATGACCGACAGCTCGGGATATGCGGCGCTGAAGTCGAGACCGTTGCGGGATCGCAGGCCCAGGGTCCCGCCGCGGCTGGTCGCGATCGCCCGGTAGCCGTCCCACTTCATCTCGTATGCCCACTCGGGCCCCCCGGCGAAGCCGGATACGTCGCCCAGCGTTGCCAGCATCGGCTGCACCTGGGCGGCACCGCCGGTGCGGGTGCCGACGACGGTCTTGCCCTGCCTGCGCAACGGCGCGGATGACGCGGGCGTCTTCTTCGACGAGCCCCAGACGCCTTTGCGCTGATCCTTCATCAGGTGCATGAGCCAGTTGTCGTCCTGGTCGCCTGAGCCCGTATGGATCAGCGCCACCCGTTTCGCGTCGAGCTTCTCGCCGTGGAGGATGACGATCACCTCATCGTCCGAGAACTTCTCCTGCTCGTACGTGCCCCTGTCCCAGATGGAGACCGTGCCGGCGCCGTACTCGCCGCGCGGGATGGTGCCCTCGAACGAGCCGTACTCCAGCGGATGGTCCTCGGTGTGCACCGCGAGGTGATTCTGACCGGGATCGGTCGGCACGTTCTTCGGCACCGCCCAGCTCACCAGCACGCCGTCCTTCTCCAGCCGGAAGTCGTAGTGCACGCGGCCCGGGGTGTGGTGCTCCTGGATGACGAAGGTGTCGCCCGACCCCGTCGTCCCCGATCCCATGGGCTCGGGGGTCTTGGTGGCATCCCGCATCGACCGGTAGGTGCTGAGCGTGTCGGTGACATGACCGGCAGACAGGCCGGCGAGCGGATCGGGCTTCTTCAGGCGGGCGAGCACCTCGTGGAACTCGAGGTGCCTCAGGCCCGGGGCGGTCAGCTCCTTCCAGGTGCGCGGCGCCGCCACCATCGGGCGGTCGCGTCCCCGCAGCGAATACGGCACGATCGTCGTCTTCGAGCCGTTGTTCTGGCTCCAGTCGAGCAGCACCTTGCCGCCGCGCAGCGCTTTCTTCATGTCGCTGACCACCAGATCGGGATGATCCGCCTCGAGGATGCGGGCCAGCTCGTGCGCGACGGCGCTGACCTCCTCACTGGTCTGCGTCCCGTCGAGGGCGGCATACAAGTGAATCCCCTTGCTTCCGGACGTCACCGGCATCGGATCAAGCCCCATGCCTTTCAGGATCACGCGCACCAGCTTCGCGACCTCGACGCATTCCTCAAGACCCGCACCCTCGCCGGGGTCGAGGTCGAGGACCATGCGATCCGGGTTCTTCCGGGCGCCGTTACGGTCGAACCGCCACTGCGGGACATGCAACTCGAGCGCCGCCATCTGCGCCAGCCAGATCAGCGTGGGCAGGTCGTTGATCAGCGGATACGTCTTCGGGCCGTCGCTGTGCTCGATCGGGCGCGCCCGGATCCAGTCAGGCGCGTGCGACGGCAACTGCTTCTCGAAGAACATCTGACCGTCCACCCCGTTCGGCCAGCGCTTGCGGGTGGCGGGACGGTCCTTCGCGTGGGGGATCAGGTACTCGCTGACCCGCGAGTAGTAGTCGAGCACCTCGGCCTTTGTGGTGCCCGTCTGCGGATACAGCACCTTGTCGAGGTTGGTGAGCTTCACGCGGTGGCCGCCCACCTCGACTACCTGCTCACCGGCCATGACGCAACGCTAAATGTGCGGGGTGTACACCGTCCACATTGGCAGCGAAAATGGAGCCATGCGCTCCATCTGGAAAGGCTCGCTCAGCTTCGGGCTCGTCAACGTGCCCATCAAGCTGTACTCGGCGACCGAAGACCACGACGTGCCGCTGCACCAGGTGCACGACAAAGACGGCGGGCGCATCCGGTACAAGCGGGTGTGCGAGATCGACGGCGAGGTCGTCGAGTACGAGCACATCGCGAAGGCCTACGTCGACGGCGACCAGACCGTCATCCTCACCGACGACGACTTCAAGGCGCTGCCGGCCGAACGCAGCAAAGACATCGACGTGGTCGAGTTCGTGCCCGCCGACCAGGTCGACCCGATCATGTTCGACAAGAGCTACTACCTGGCGCCGGATTCCAAGTCGACGAAGGCGTACGTGCTGCTCATGAAGACCCTGGAGGACAGCGAGCGGGTCGCGATCGTGCAGTTCGCGCTGCGGCAGCGCACGCGTCTGGCGGCGCTGCGGGTGCGGGATGGCGTGCTCACCATGCAGACGCTGCTCTGGGACGACGAGGTGCGGGAGGCGCGGTTCCCCGAGCTCGACGAGCTGCCCAACATCACCGCCGCCGAGCTGAAGATGTCGAAGCAACTGGTCGAGAGCTTCGCGAGCGACTTCCAGCCGGAGAAGTTCAGCGACGACTACCAGGAACAGCTCCGCACCCTCGTCGAGGCGAAGCTCGAGCAGGGCGACGCGCTCGACACCGAGGCGACGTTCGGGCGCGAGACCGAGGGTGGCGGCGAGGTGCTCGACCTCATGGAGGCGCTGCGCCGATCCGTCGAGGCGAGCAAGCCGGCCGCGAAGAAAGCCCCGGCGAAGAGCGCGCCCGCGAAGAAGGCGCCGGCGAAGAAGAAGGCCAGCTAGCAGGGGATACTGGGTAGATGGGGAAGATCATCTACGGCACCCTCCGTCAGGAGATCGATCTCGATGACCGGGCCATGGCGCACCTGCAGGCCGTCGTGGCCTCGAAGCTGCGCCGCAACGAGGGCTTCTTCCTCAACTGGCGCGACGACCCGTCGGTCGGGGACGGGCACAGCGCCGCCTGGATCGGCCCCAACATCCCCCTGTTCTTCAAGTACTACGGCAGCAAGAAGATCGAACTCAGCCGCGCGTGGCTCGAGCAGATGACGATGGGCGCGAACAGCAACGGCGGCCTGCATCTGGGCGAGGAGCCGACGCTCACCTCCCCGATCTCCACGAATTAGTCCTCGTCGACGCTGTGCCGGATGCGGCGCGCCGCCTCGACGTCCGCGGAGCGCTGGCGCGCCAGCATCCTGTTGCGTCTGCTGTCGCGGAGCGGCAGGCGCACCACCTCCTCGGCCGGTTCGCCGCGTGCGAGCTGCCGCAGTCGCACGAACTCGGCATCCAGTTCCGCCCCGCCGACCAGGGCGGCGTTGGTGAGGTACGCCCAGAGCAGCGCGATGAGGACCCCGCCGAGGGAGCCGTAGAGGGCGTCGTAGTGCCCCGCGATCAGGATGTAGAGCGCGAACCCCAGCGTCGCGACCAGCCAGATCGCGATCGCGGCGAACGATCCGACGCTCGCCCAGCGCACGCGGGTGTGCCGCACGTTCGGTGTGAAGTAGTACAGCACGGCGATGAACACCACGACGAGCACCAGCAGCAGCGGCCACTTGCCGATGTTCCAGATCGTGGCGACGACGGGCGCGATACCGCGCCTGCCCAGGATGTCATCGGCGGCCGCCGGGGTGCCGAGCAGCACCGCGACGATGCCCGTCTGCACCACGACGAGCAGCACCGCCACCAGCAGCATCCGCCCGCGGAACGCCCAGAACGGCCGCCCCTCCTCGACCTCGTAGACGGCGTTCATCGCGCGGCCGAACGCGGTCGCGTACCCCGACACCGTCCAGAGCAGCAGCACGATGCCGGCGGCGAGGGCGAGCAGCGGATTCTCGAGGCTGAGCAGTTCGGCGAGCGCGCGCCCGATATCGGTCGCGGCATTGTCGGGGAGGACCGTCGCGGCGATCGCCGCCAGATCTTTGGTCGAGCGCGCGCGGTCGTCGAACAGCGCGAACGTCGACACCAGCACCAGCAGCGCCGGGAGCGCCGCCAGCGCGGTGAAGAAGGTGAGAGCCGCGGCCGCGTCGATCCCCCGATGCCGGATGAAGCCGTGCCACGCCCGCACCAGCGCGACCTTCGCGGAACCGCGCGGAAGCTTCGCCGGGACGACGCCGGCAGCATCCTCGGTCATCGCTGAGTCCGCCGCGTCACCGCGGGCAGCGCCGCCCAGGCGAGGGCGGTGACGACGAAGGTGACGATCCCGGCCGCGATGCCCGCGGGATGCCCGAGGGCCACGTCGAACACCAGGAGCGCGGTGCCGGTGAGCGTCAGAGCGACGGCGGCCAGCGCCGCGATCAGCAGCATGTTCGCGATGTGCACGATGTGGGTCTTCGCGCCCTGCCGGAAGAGCGCCCGATGCAGGCTGACCGGGGCGATCGCGAGCACGGTCGCCAGCACCGAGAACCCGACGAGCACCAGGTAGATGCTCACCTGCTCGGGCGTCAGGTCGCCGAACCGCTGCTGGAACGGGATCGTCAGCAGGAAGCCGGTGAAAACCTGAGTGCCGGTCTGGGTGACCCGCAGCTCCTGGAGCAGCTCGTTCCAGTTGCGGTCGAGGCGCTCGCCCTCGGTCTCGTCCCTGCCGTCGCCGGCCACCGCATCCTGGTCTCGACCTCGCGCCATTCCCCGAGCCTACGGGCGGGTCTCACTAGTCTGAACCGGTGTTCGATCACCACAGCGAACCCGAGGGAGAACCGCGCGACGACGCGGAGCGTCTCGACCGGGAACTGACCGACATCGACTGGACCGTCCCCGCCCCGGGGTCGGTGGCATCCCGGTTCGCGGCACCGAGCGGCGAGCTCGCGGTGACCTCGGTCGGGGATCCGTCGCACCCGCACGTGCTGCTCGCGCCGGGTGTTTCCGGTTCGAAAGAGGATTTCGTGCTGGTCGCGCCGCTCCTCGCGGCGGCCGGCTACTACGTGCAGAGCTACGACCTGGCGGGTCAGTACGAGTCCCACCGGGCGGGGGAGGGCAGGAAGTACACGTACGACCTGTTCCGGGACGACATGGTCGCCCTGATCGAGGCGGCAGGCCCCGCGCACGTGCTCGGCTACTCGTTCGCCGCGACCGTCGCGCAGCTGGTGACCGTGGAACGCCCGGAGCTGGTGCGCAGCCTCACCCTGCTGGCTCCGCCGCCCGAGCCGGGCAACGGCTTCCGGCACGTGCGAGGGCTCGGCCCGTTCACCTGGATGACGACCGGCAGGGTCGGCGCTGCGCTCATGACCTGGGGCATCGTGACGAACAAGAACCACGTGCCGCCGAAACGCCTCGAGTTCGTGCGCGCGCGGTTCGAGCTCACCAGCCGCCGCAGCATGGAGGACATCATCGTGCTGATGAAGCACGCGCCCGACCTGCGGTCCCGGCTGGCTGCCGTCGACATCCCGAAACTCATCGCGGTGGGGTCGCACGACCTCTGGCCGACGGAGCTGCACGCCGATTTCGCGCATCGCATCGGCGCCGAGCTCGTCGTCTACAAGACCGGGCACTCGCCGTGCGAGACGACTCCGAACGCGCTGGCCCGCGACATGCTGGAACTGTTCAGCCGAGCCTGACCTCTCAGGCGGTGCGCTCGGATCTCGCGGCCTCGTAGTCGCGTCGTGCGGCGCGCCGTGCCCACGGCGACTCTTCCGGCCAGTGGTTGCGCACCGTCGGCACCACCCACGAGATACGCCGCGCGAACCCGGAGAACGTCGCGAAGGGCCGCGCGGAGATGTCGACCACGAGGTCGCGGTCGAGCTCCACGTTCATCCAGGGACGGATGTGCAGGCTGAGGTCGAGGTCGTCGTGGATGCCGTTGCCGCGATGCACCTCGGGTGACAGCTCCGCCCACGTCTCGCGGCGCATCGCGAAGTTCGAGCCGAAGACCGGCGGATGCCCGAGATACGGGGTCACCGCCCAGTACATCCCGCCGATGTAGAGCGTCTCGCCGAGCCGGTGCACCAGCTCGCTGGACCCGTAGAACCGCGCATCGCCGGTCAGCAGGTCGAGACCGGGATCCCGCTCGAAACGTCGCTCGATGCGCGCCAGCCAGGCCGGCGGGCAGATCGAGTCGGCGTCGATGCGGGCGATGATGTCGCCGGTCGCGGCGTCGTACCCGGTCGATGCGGCGCTCGGGATGCCGCGGACCGGCTGCGGGACGACCCGCGCCCCGGCCGCGAGGGCCACCTCCGCCGACTGGTCGGAGCTGCCGTTGTCGACCACCACGATCTCGTCCGGCGGCCGATGCTGCGCGCCGAGCGACTCGAGCGCCGTGGCCAGCATC
>JBFWWZ010000051.1:0-16965 GCA_050245915.1 Microbacteriaceae bacterium | reverse complement strand
GGCTCGGCGTCGCCGATATTTATTTGGGCCCCGCGGCATCGTCTGCGGCGCCCACAACTTCGCCGCCGGTGACAAGGTCGTCGTGACGCTGCCCGGCGCCGTTCTGCCGGGTCCGTTCCCGATCGCGGCGCGCAAGACCTACGGACACACCTCGGATGGCATGATCGCCTCCCAGCGCGAGCTCGGCATGGGCGATGAGCACGACGGCATCCTGCGGCTCGCCGACCTCGGGCTCGACGCCCCCGTGGGCACCGACGCGATCGAGCTGCTCGGCCTGAACGACGCCGCCGTCGAGGTCAACGTCACACCCGACCGCGGCTACGCGTTCTCGATCCGCGGCATCGCGCGAGAGTACTCGCACTCGACGGGTGCCGCCTTCCGCGATCCGGCGGACGCGGTCGAGGTGGTCGACGCGACCGGATACGACGTCACGATCGTCGACGACGCCCCGATCCGCGGGCGGGACGGCTGCACCGTCTTCACGGGGCGCATCGTGCGCGGGATCGACGCGACCCGGCCCACGCCGCCGTGGATGGCATCCCGGCTGCGCCTGGCCGGCATCCGGTCGATCTCGCTCGCCGTCGACATCACCAACTACACGATGCTCGAGCTCGGGCAGCCGATCCACGGATACGACCTCGCCAAGGTGCAGGGACCGATGGTGGTGCGCCGCGCGAAGAAGGGCGAGAAGCTCGAGACCCTCGACGGCACCGTGCGCACGCTCGACCCGGCCGACATGGTCGTCACCGACGACTCGGGGCCGATCGGCATGGGCGGCGTGATGGGCGGCGCCTCGACCGAGCTGTCGTCGACGACCACCGACGTACTGGTGGAGGCGGCGATCTGGGATCCGGTGTCGATCGCCCGCACGGTGCGCCGGCACAAACTGCCGAGCGAGGCCGCGAAGCGCTACGAGCGCGGTGTCGACCCGCGGATGTCGCGGGTCGCGGCGGCGCGCGTCGTGCAGCTGCTGGTCGACCTGGCCGGCGGCACCGCCGATCAGGCCGGCGCGTACATCGACCGTTCGACAGCGCCCGAGCCGATCACGATGCCGCTGACCCTCCCCGCGTCGCTGGTGGGGGTCGACTACAACCGTGACCAGGTCGTGTCGACGCTCGAGCTGATCGGCTGCACCGTGGCGGTGGCGGGCGAGGTCGCGACGGTGACGCCGCCGACCTGGCGGCCCGACCTGGTCGACGGACCCACCCTGGTCGAGGAGATCGCCCGCATCACCGGGTACCACGAGATCCCGTCGATCCTGCCGGTCGCCCCTCCGGGTCGCGGACTCACCCGCGCCCAGCAGGCCCGCCGCCGGGCGGCGCAGACCCTCGCCGCCGCCGGCGCCACCGAGGTGCTGAACTACCCGTTCGTCTCCGCCGCCACCGTGGAGCGGTTCGAACCGGGTGCGGCGTCGATCGTGCTCGCGAACGCCCTCGATCCGCAGGCGGCGCACCTCCGCCGCACCCTGCTGCCCGGCTTGCTCGACGCGGCGCGCCGCAACCTGTCGCGCGGCCTCACGGACCTGGCGCTGTTCGAGATCGGAACGGTGTTCCGTCCCGAGCCGGGTGTCGCCCCCGGGACCGATTTCATCCCGCTGGGCGCGGCACGCCCCGATGAGGCGACCCTCGCGAAGCTCGCCGCCGGCATCCCGCCGCAGGCCTGGAGGGTGGCGGCGCTCTTCCTCGGAGACGCCGCGCCGAAGCAGCCGGGCGCCGTCGCCGTGCCGGCCGGGCTGAGCGACTCGCTCGACGTGGTCAGGCAACTCGGGCTCGCCCTCGCCGTGACGCCCGCGATCGTGCAGGGGTCGCATCCCGCTCTGCACCCGGGTCGCACGGCGTCCATCTCGGTGGGGGACCGCGTCGTCGGTGTCGCAGGCGAACTGCTCCCGTCTCTCGCGGCGGAGCTCGACCTTCCCCGCACCGTCGCCCTCGTGGAGCTCGATCTCGATGCGCTCATCGAGCTCGGGGCAACGGAGATCGCGGCGACGCCGATCGGTACGCTCCCGGCCGCGACGCAGGACCTCTCGCTGGTGGTCCCCGTCGGCATCCCGGCCGGTGACGTGCTCGCCGCGGTCGTCGAGGGCGCGGGGGAGCTGCTCGAGCACGCCCGCCTGGTCGACGACTACCGCGGAGCGGGTATCCCGGAGGGCAGCAAGTCGATCACGCTGGCGCTGCGGTTCCGGGCCCCCGACCGCACGCTCACCGCGGCGGAGGCGTCGGAGGCGAAGCTCGCCGGCGCCGCCCTCGCGGCCGAGCGCTTCGGGGCGACCGTCCGCGAGTAGGGCCGACCGCACAAGACGCGAAACGGGGCGAGTCCGGCGGTTCCGGTCGACCGTGGTCGCCCGTCCCGTCCGAACTCGCCCCGTTTCGGGCGTTACGCGCTACTTCTTGCCGGCACCCAACAGACCGCCGAGCAGGTCGCCCGCGATCTCCTGGCCCTGCGGGCTCGACAGCAGGCCGCCGAGCAGATCGCCGATGCCGCCCGACGACGACGAGGTCTCCTTCGGCTCCTCCTTGGGCGCCGCGGCCTCCTCCTTGCCGCCGCCGAGGAACTGGCTGGCGAGCCACGACAGCACGATCGGGGCGACGATCGGCAGTACCTGCTTGATGATGTCGCCGGTGACGTCGCTCTTGGTGCTGGCCCCGGCGAGCTTGGTGACGACCGCGTCCTCGTTGGCGCCGAAGACGTTCTTCACGATCTTCTTGCCGTCTTCGACGTCGACGTCCTTGACGGACTTCGCGGTGCCGCGGTGGTGCTTCAGGGTGTTGGTGAGCATCTCGGCGCTCTTGTCGTCGCGCTTGGCGTTCGCGGCGAGGCCTCCCACGAGTCCGGGGAGCACCTGCTTGACGGCCGCTTCCGCGACGTCCTCGTCGATCCCGAGCTGCTTGGCGATGTCGCCGATCGGGATCTGGTCGAGCAGGGCATTGAGATCTGCCATGGGGTCCTCTTTCATCAGGTCGGACTGCCTCCGAGTCCGCAACCGGCTCCCAGATTAGCGCCGGGCGACGCTCAGCCAGTAGGGTCGAACCCGTGGACCTGACGCAGAACGACATCCGGGGCATCGCTCCCCGTCGTCTTCGTCGCGCGCGCCGACTCTCGGCGACGCCGCTGCGCTGACCCACAGCACCTTCCGCGACGTCGCCGCCCCGCTCATCGTCGAGCACACCCCGACCACGTCGAATCAGAAGGTCCGTTCATGCCTTTCTCCGTTGCCCTCGCCGGCGCCAGCGGTTACGCCGGCGGCGAGCTGCTGCGTCTGCTGAGCTCGCATCCCGAGTTCGAGGTGACCGTCGTCACCGCGAACGCGAACGCCGGCCAGCCGATATCGGCGGTGCATCCGCACCTGGTGCAGTTCCGCGATCTCGTCCTGCAGGAGACCACCGCCGCCGTGCTCGCGCAGGCCGACGTGGTGTTCCTCGCGCTCCCGCACGGGGCGTCGGGCGCCCTCGAGTTCCCCGATGACGTGCTCGTCATCGACTGCGGTGCCGACCACCGGCTGACCAGCGCCGAGGATTGGGCGGCGTTCTACGGCGGCGAGTTCCACGGGGCGTGGGCGTACGGGATGCCGGAGCTGGCCGACCAGCGGACGGCGCTGCAGGGCGCCACCCGCATCGCCGTCCCCGGCTGCAACGTGACGGCGATCACGCTGGGCCTTGCGCCCGGCATCGCGGCCGGCCTGATCGAGGCGGACGACGTCGTCGCGGTGCTCGCCGTCGGCACCTCGGGGGCCGGCAAGAGCCTCCGACCCGACCTGCTCGCCAGCGAGATCGCCGGCTCCGCCTCGGCGTACCAGGTGGGCGGGGTGCATCGGCATACGCCGGAGATCCTCCAGAACCTGCGGGCCGCCGGTGCGGCCGAGCCGGCCATCTCGTTCACGCCGGTTCTGGTGCCGATGGCGCGCGGCATCCTGGCGACCTCGACCGCGCGGCTGGTGCCGGGCACGACCCCGGCGCAGGTGCACGAGGCCTGGCAGCTGGCGTACGCCGGCGAGCCGTTCGTGCACGTGCTGCCGGCCGGATCGTTCCCGCGGTCCGGTGACACGACGGGGGCGAACACCTGCCTGATCGGTGTCGCCGTCGATGAGCGCGCCGGACGCGTCGTCGTGATCAGCGCCATCGACAACCTGGTCAAGGGGACCGCCGGGCAGGCGATCCAGTCCGCCAACATCGCGTTGGGCTTCGACGAGACGCTCGGCCTTCCCGTGAACGGAGTCGCACCGTGACCACGACCGCGGCGAAAGGCTTCGAGGCGGCGGGGATCGCCGTCGGGCTGAAGTCGAACGGCAACCCCGACCTCGCCCTCGTCGTCAACCGGGGGCCGCTGCAGAACGCGGCGGCCGTGTTCACCGGCAACCGGGCGAAGGCGAACCCGATCATCTGGTCGCAGCAGGTCATCGCCGACGGCACGGTCAGCGCGGTCGTGCTGAACTCGGGCGGCGCGAACTGCTTCACCGGCCCGGAGGGCTTCCAGACCACGCACCTGACCGCCGAGGCGGTCGGCGAGGCGCTCGGGGTGAGCGCCGGCGACGTGCTGGTCTGCTCGACCGGCCTGATCGGCGACCAGCTCGATCGCACCAAGCTGCTGCCCGGCGTCGCGGCGGCCGCCGCCGCCCTCTCCGCCGACGGGGGCCAGGATGCCGCACGCGCCATCATGACGACCGACTCGGTCCCGAAGACGGCGGTCCGCGAGCGCGACGGCTGGACGATCGGCGGGATGGCGAAGGGTGCCGGGATGCTCGCTCCGGGGCTCGCGACGATGCTGGTGGTGATCACCACCGACGCGGTGCTCGACAGCGCACAGCTCGACCGGGCGCTGCGCGCCGCGACGCGGGTGAGCTTCGACCGGCTCGACAGCGACGGGTGCATGTCGACCAACGACCAGGTGTCGCTGCTCGCCAGCGGAGCGTCGGGGATCACGCCCGATCTGGATCTCTTCACCGCGGGGCTCTCCGACCTGTGCGTCGATCTCGCGATGCAGCTGCAGCACGACGCCGAGGGCGCCAGCCACGACATCATCATCGAGGTGATGTCGGCCGCCACCGAGGAGGACGCCGTCGAGGTGGGCAGGGCGATCGCCCGCAACAACCTGTTCAAGGCGGCGGTCTTCGGCAACGACCCCAACTGGGGCCGGGTGCTCGCGGCGATCGGCACCACGACGGCCGCATTCGACCCGTACGACGTCGACGTGTCGATGAACGGCGTGCGGGTCTGCACGAAGGGCGGGCCGGATCGCCCGCGCAGCGAGGTCGACATCACCCCGCGCGAGCTGCTGCTGCAGCTGCAGCTGCACGCCGGCACCGCGGCCGCGATCGTCTTCACGAACGACCTGACGCACGAGTACGTGCACGAGAACTCGGCGTACTCCTCGTGACGACGCCCGAGGAGAAGACCTCCATCCTCATCGAGTCGCTGCCCTGGCTGAAGCGTTTCGCCGGCGAGATCATCGTCGTGAAGTTCGGCGGCAACGCCATGGTCGACGCCGAACTGCAGCGGGCGTTCGCCGAGGACATGGTCTACCTGCGGCACGTCGGCATCAAGCCGGTGGTGGTGCACGGCGGCGGCCCGCAGATCACCGCGATGCTCGACCGGCTCGGCATCGCCAGTGAGTTCGCCGGCGGGTACCGGGTGACCACGCCCGAGACGATGGAGGTCGTCCGGATGGTGCTCACCGGGCAGGTCAGCCGCGAACTGGTCACCCTCATCAACGAGCACGGCCCGCTCGCGTCGGCGATCTCCGGCGAGGACGCGGGCCTCTTCATCGGGCGGCGCCGTGGCGTCATCGTCGACGGCGAGCAGGTCGACATCGGGCTCGTCGGCGACGTGGTCGAGGTCGACCCGGCGGCGGTGCTGGCGGAGGTGGACGCCGGCCGGATCCCCGTGGTCTCGTCGATCGCCCCGGACCGCGACGTCCCGGGGCAGTCGCTGAACGTCAACGCGGACTCGGCCGCCGCATCCCTCGCCGTCGCCCTGAAGGCGGCGAAGCTGGTCGTGCTCACCGATGTCGCCGGCCTCTACCGCGACTGGCCGGACCGCGATTCGCTGATCTCGGTGATCGGCACCCGCGAGCTCACCACGCTGCTGCCGACGCTCGAGAGCGGCATGATCCCGAAGATGACCGCGTGCCTGGAGGCCGTGGAGGGCGGCGTCGCGAAGGCCGCCGTGATCGACGGCAGGCAGCCGCATTCCATCCTGCTCGAGGTGTTCACCGATGAGGGCATCGGCACGGAGGTGATCCCCGGATGAGGTACGCCGACGTGATGATGCGCACCTTCGCGCCCCCGATGGCGATCCTCGATCACGGCCGAGGCGCACGGGTCTGGGACGTCGACGGCGTCGAGTACCTCGACTTCCTCGCGGGCATCGCGGTGAACGCCCTCGGGCACGCCCATCCGGTGTTCGTGGATGCCGTGGCCGGCCAGGCCGCGAAGCTCGCCCACATCTCCAACTACTTCGCCAGCGAGCCGCAGATCGAGCTCGCGGAACGCCTCACGCGCCTGAGCGGCGGCGACCGGGTGTTCTTCGCGAACTCGGGGGCGGAGGCGATCGAGGCGGCGATCAAGCTCGCGCGGCTGCATTCTCGCACCACGCAGCCCGGCAGGCCGCGCATCCTCTCGCTCGAAGGCTCGTTCCATGGCCGCACGATGGGGGCGCTGTCGCTCACCGGCAAGCCTGCCCTGCAGGAGCCGTTCGGTCCGCTGCTGCCCGGCGTGCAGCAGATCGCCCCGGAGCACCTCGAACGCGAGCTGGAAGCCGGTGACGTCGCCGCGTTCGTGGTGGAGCCGATCAAGGGGGAGGCCGGCGTCGTCGACCTGCCCGCCGGGTTCCTCGCCGAAGCGCGCCGCCTCACCACGGACCACGGGGCACTGCTGATCCTCGACGAGATTCAGACCGGCGCGGGCCGCACGGGGGAGTGGTTCGCGTTCCAGGCCGACGGCATCACCCCCGATGCCATCGCCGTCGCGAAAGGCATCGGCGGCGGGTTCCCGATCGGCGCGCTCGTGACCTTCGGGGCTGCGAGCGACCTGTTCCAGGCGGGTCATCACGGGTCGACGTTCGGCGGCAACCCGCTCGCCACCGCCACCGCGAACGCGGTGCTCGGCGAGATCGAGCGGGCCGGGCTGGTCGAGAACGCGCGGGTGCGGGGCGACCAGCTGCGTGCCGCGCTGACGCACCCGATGATCACCGACATCCAGGGCCGCGGCCTGCTGATCGGCGTGGGGCTCGCCGAGCCGGTCGCTCACCGGGTCGTCGCCGAAGCCTTCGCGCTGGGGCTGATCGTCAACGCCGCCACCGACTCCCGCATCCGGCTGGCGCCGCCGCTGATCAACGGCGACGCCGAGATCGCCGAGTACACCGAGAAGTTCACGACAGCACTAGAGAAGGCGACCACCGCATGACCCGCCATTTCCACCGGGACGACGACCTCACGCAGGCGGAGCAGACCGCGATCCTCGACCTCGCCGAGCAGGTGAAGGCGGACCGCTGGGCCCGCACCCCGCTCGCCGGACCGCAGACGGTCGCCGTCATCTTCGACAAGTCGTCGACGCGCACCCGGGTCAGCTTCGCGGTCGGCATCGCCGACCTGGGCGGCAGCCCGCTGATCATCTCGACGGCGAACAGCCAGCTGGGCGGTAAAGAGACCCCGTCCGACACCGCTCGCGTGCTGGAGCGGATGGTCTCCGCGATCGTCTGGCGCACATACGCGCAGTCGGGGCTCGAGGAGATGGCGGCGGGCACCCGCGTCCCGGTCGTCAACGCGCTGAGCGACGACTTCCACCCCTGCCAGCTGCTGGCCGACCTGCTGACGATCCGCGAGCACAAGGGCGCGCTGGCGGGACTCACCGTCACGTTCCTCGGCGACGGGGCCAGCAACATGGCCCACAGCTACCTGCTCGCCGGCGCGACAGCGGGCATGCACGTGCGGGTCGCATCGCCCGACGAGTACGCGCCCCTGGATGCCGTGGTCGCCGATGCGGGAGCGCGCGCCGCCGAGACGGGCGGCTCCGTCACCCTCTACACCGACCCGTACGAGGCGGTCGCCGGGGCGGACGTCGTCGTCACCGACACCTGGGTCTCGATGGGCAAAGAGGATGAGAAGGCGCACCGCGTCGCCACCTTCGGCGCGTACCAGGTGACCGACGAGCTGATGTCATCGGCGAAGGACGACGCGATCTTCCTGCACTGCCTGCCCGCCGATCGCGGCTACGAGGTCGCGGCGGAGGTCATCGACGGACCGCAGAGCGTCATCTGGGACGAGGCCGAGAACCGTCTGCACGCCCAGAAGGCGCTGCTGATCTGGCTTCTGGAGCGGGCCGGATGATGATGTCAGCTGTATGTCGAGATGAAGTCCGGGTCGCTGAGGAACACGCCGCCGAGCGCCGCCCAGAAGATGATCGCCGCGATCACCCCGGCGGCCAGCGGCAGCCAGAACGTCACACGCTTGGAGATCAGCAGCGGGATCGAGCCGCCCAGCACGGCCAGGTACAGGATGACGTGGCTGGCGATGATCACGACCGGCGCGGCGCCGACGGTGCCGTCGAAGTCGCCGAGGTTCTGCTGCTGGAAGATCTGGTCCATCAGGGCGGGGTCGCTGATGATCCCTGCGTAGAGCAGGCCGATCAGCATCCCGAAGAAACCCATCACCAGCAGGACGATGGTCAGCACGAGGTCCCAGGTCTTGCGCCGCCGCACGCCCGGCGCCGGATGCATCGGGTAGCCGTACTGCGGGTACGCCCCCTGCGGGACGGGCGCGGGGGACTGCGGCTGGGTCGGCGGGACATACCCGGCGGGAGCGTACTCGCCGTAACGCGGAACGGGCGGAACCTCAGGCGGAGTCGGCTGGCTCGGGTCTGACATAGCACCAACCCTAAACTCGATCACGAAAACGAGGAGAAACACACCATGGCAGAACGCGTCGTCCTCGCCTACTCGGGCGGACTCGACACCTCGGTCGGCATCGGCTGGCTGAAGGATGCGACCGGCAAGGAGGTCGTCGCGCTTGCGGTCGATGTCGGCCAGGGCGGTGAGGACATGGAGGACATCCGTCAGCGCGCGCTGGATTGCGGCGCCGTCGAGGCGGTCGTCGTCGACGCCAAAGACGAGTTCGCGAACGAGTTCCTGATGCCCGCGCTGAAGGCCAACGCGCTGTATCAGAAGCGCTACCCGCTGGTGTCGGCGCTCAGCCGCCCGGTGATCGCGAAGCACCTGGCACGGGTCGCGAAGGAGCTCGGCGCCGACAGCGTCGCGCACGGCTGCACCGGCAAGGGCAACGACCAGGTGCGTTTCGAGTCGGCGGTCGCCGCTCTCGCACCCGACCTGACGAGCATCGCCCCGGTGCGCGACCTCGCGCTCACCCGGGACAAGGCGATCGTCTACGCGCAGGAGCACAATCTGCCGATCAAGCAGAGCGCCAAGAACCCCTACTCGATCGACAAGAACGTGTGGGGCCGGGCCGTCGAGACCGGCTTCCTCGAGGATCCGTGGAACGCGCCGATCGAGGATCTCTACGAGTACACCGCCGACCCGAGCGTCGATGGTCCCGCCGATGAGGTGACGATCACGTTCACCGCGGGTGTCCCGACCGCGCTCGACGGCGTCGCGGTCACGCCGCTGCAGGCGGTCCAGCAGCTGAACACGCTCGCCGGCAAGCACGGGGTGGGCCGCATCGACATCGTCGAGGACCGTCTGGTCGGCATCAAGAGCCGGGAGGTGTACGAGGCTCCGGCCGCGATCGCGTTGATCGCCGCCCACGAGGAGCTCGAGAACCTCACGCTCGAGCGCGGTGTCGGCCGGTACAAGCGGGGCGTCGAGGTCGAGTGGGCGGGTCTCGTGTACGACGGCCTCTGGTTCTCCGGCCTGAAGCGCAGCCTCGACGCCTTCATCGACCACACCCAGGAGCACGTGTCCGGCGACATCCGGCTCTCACTCCAGGGCGGGCGCGCGACCGTGACGGGACGGCAGAGTGCCGAGAGCCTGTACGACTTCGCGCTCGCGACCTACGACACCGGCGACACGTTCGACCAGTCGCTGGCGAAGGGGTTCATCGAACTCTGGTCGCTCCCGTCGAAGATCTCCGCGAAGCGGGACCTCGCGTGACCCTCTGGGGCGGCCGGTTCGAGGACGGGCCATCGCCCGAGCTCGCCGCGCTGTCCCGATCGACCCACTTCGACTGGGAGCTGGCGCTCTACGACATCGCGGGCTCCCACGCGCACGCGAAGGCGCTGGCCGCGGCGGGGCACCTCACCGCGGCCGATGAGGCCGGCATCCATGCGGGCCTGGATGCCGTGGCCGAGCGGGTGCGCAGCGGCGACCTGGTCGCGTCCGACACCGACGAGGACGTGCACGGCGCCCTCGAGGCCGCGCTGATCGCGGCGGTCGGTCCGGAACTCGGGGGCCGGCTGCGCGCGGGACGCAGCCGGAACGATCAGATCGCCACCCTCATCCGGATGTACCTGCTCGACCACGCGAGCACCATCGACCATCAGGTGGTGCAGCTGATCGACGCGATCGCCTCGCAGGCGTCGTCGCATCCGGACGCCGTGATGCCGGGTCGCACGCACCTGCAGCATGCGCAGCCGATCCTGCTCGCCCACCACCTTCTCGCCCACGCCTGGCCGCTGGTGCGCGACCTGCAGCGCATGCACGACTGGCGTGTCCGCGCACGGCAGTCCCCGTACGGCGCGGGCGCCCTCGCCGGCGGGGCCCTGGGGCTCGACCCGCGCCTCGTCGCCGACGAGCTGAACCTCGGCGAGCCGATGCCCAACTCGATCGACGCGACCGCGAGCCGGGATGTCGTGGCCGAGTTCGCCTACGTGTGCGCCCAGATCGGGGTCGACCTGTCGCGCTTCGCCGAAGACGTCATCCTGTGGGTGACGCGCGAAATCGGGTTCGCCCGGCTGCACGACGGGTACTCCACCGGGTCGTCGATCATGCCGCAGAAGAAGAACCCCGACATCGCCGAACTCGCCCGCGGGAAGGCCGGACGGCTGATCGGCGATCTGACCGGCCTGCTGACCACCCTGAAGGGCCTGCCGCTGGCGTACAACCGCGACCTGCAGGAGGACAAGGAGCCGGTCTTCGATGCGGTGCGCACCCTCGAGGTGCTGCTGCCCGCCTTCACCGGCATGGTCGCCACCCTCGAGTTCGACACCGCCCGGATGGCGGAGCTCGCCCCGCAGGGCTTCTCGCTCGCCACCGATGTCGCGGATCATCTGGTGCGCACCGGGGTGCCGTTCCGCGAGGCGCACGAGATAGCCGGGGCGCTCGTCCGCTTCTGCGAGGAGCGCGGGATCGACCTCGCCGACCCGAGCGATGGCGATTACGCGGGGATCGACCCGCGCCTCACCCCGGACGTGCGCGAGGTGCTCACCGTCGAGGGGTCCATCGCCGCCCGGTCCGGTGCCGGCGGGACGGCGCCCGAGCGCGTGGCCGAGCAGCTCGCGGCCCTCACCGCGGCGGTGAAGAACCTGGCGTGATCGACCTGACCGGCCCGTCGACCGAGGTCGCGCCGCGTCTGCTCGGTGCGGTGATCCACGGTCGCGGCGTCAGCGTGCGCCTCACCGAGGTGGAGGCGTACCTCGGCGACGCGGACCCCGGCTCGCACGCCTTCCGCGGACGTACCCGGCGCAACGCCACCATGTTCGGTCCGCCCGGGCATCTGTACGTCTACTTCACCTACGGAATGCACGTCTGCGCCAACGTGGTGTGCGGTCCGGAGGGGGTGGCCACCGGGATCCTGCTGCGCGCCGGAGAGGTGGTCGGCGGCATCGAGCTCGCCCGCGAACGCCGGGTGAGCAGCAAGCGCGACACCGATCTCGCCCGGGGTCCCGCGCGGCTCTGCGTCGCGCTCGGGATCGCGCTGACCGACGACGGCACCGACCTGGCGACGGGGGAGATCCGGCTCGACCCGGCGCCGCATCCCGTCCCCGAGATCGCGACCGGGCCGCGCACCGGGGTCTCCGGGGCGGGCGGCACGGATGCCTACCCGTGGCGGTTCTGGATCCCCGGCGACCCGACGGTGTCGCCCTACAAGCCCGCCGCGGTCAGGCGGCCCGCGACAGGACGATGAGCAGGGCGCACGCTCCCGCCCAGATCATGCTGGTGAGGGTGCCGATGATGAACCGTTCCCGCGCCACGGCGTGGTCGAGCTCGCTGAACCGGCCGAGGCCCTTGATGGCGATGACCGCGGCGACGATCTCCCAGTGGCCGAGCACGATGGCCGCGATCACGGCGAACCTCTCCAGGTAGCCGATCAGCCAGCCGCCGCGCAGAACCTCGCGCTTCGCGCTCTTCGTCGTGCCGTCCTGCACGACGATCCCGCCGTGGTCGCCGTCCGTGCTGGCGTCGCCGGTCTCCGCCCGGCTCAGCACCCAGACCGTGATCGGGTAGCCGCCGACGACGCCGAGCGCCGCGAGCGAGATGCCGAGCACCGACAGGAAGGCGGGGTCGGGAACGGGGAGGTCGAGCTGGACGGCCGCGGCGAACCCGCCGATCGCGACCGGGATGATCGCCCCCAGTCCGAGCTTCGGCGACTGGTTGCGGGCGCCGACGAACGCGAACGCCACCGCGATGAGCACGACGGCGATCGCTCCGAACCAGACGACGGTGGAGCCGAGGCTCCCGAGCAGCTGGGCGATCATGACCTACCTCCTGTCGGCGGTTCTCCCGCCGCTTCGAGCAATTCGACGAGTGCGGCGATGGCCGCGGTCTCGGTGTGCAGTTGTGCGTTCTGGACCCGCAGGCTGACCGCCTGAGGGGTGATGCCGAGCTCGGCGGCGAGCTGAGCCTGGGTGGCGCCCCCGACGAGGCGGTCCGCGACCTCCCACCCCTCGGGCGTGCGCCGGGCGCGGAGGTGCAGCAGCAGGTCGATGAGCGGCTCGAGGATGCCGCCGTCGGGCAGGCGGCCGTCGTCGATCTCGAGAGCGAAGCGGGTGGGACGCTTCTTCGCAGCGGTGACCGCGTCCCGGGCGAGGATGAACGCGGACCCGGTCATGGCACGGGTGGCGTCCGGCAGGGGTGTGCGTACGTCGCCGATGCCGAGCCCGACGCTCCAGTTGCCGTCACGGGTGAGGTGCAGCACGATGGCGAGGGCCGTTCTGGCATCCTCGGTGGCTGCCTGGATCTCGTCACCCGCGGTGCGGTCGGCGGGGAGCACGAGCCGGCCGGCGGCGAGCGCGTCGATGGCGGCGAGCTGCGCATCCGCGAGGTCGGCTGCCCGGCGGCTGCCGATCTGGTCGGCCGTGATGGCGAACATCGTCTCCCTCCCGCTATCAAGTATCGATGCTTGATACCCCCATGGTCAAGCCTCGGAACTTACCTGCCGCCTCCGCCGCCGCCTCCGCCGCCACCACCGGAGAAGCCACCCCCCGAGGAACCGCTGGAGAAGCTGCTGCCGCCTCCCGAGCTGGAGTACGACGAGGTCGACACCGTCTGGGCGAAGCTGGTGGACGCGACCGACGTCGCGAAGCCGGTCAGGCTCTGGAAGCCCGAGGGGAGGTCGAGGTTCTTCGTCGGCTCGACCTGCGTCTGCGCGTACCGCTCGCCGAGCACGTCGGCCCACTCCTTCTCGATACCCCAGACAATCGCCCAGGGGAGCAGCTTCTCGTACAGCCGCACCACCGCAGCGGGGTCGTTCGGATCGACCCGGCTCCGCTGCGCACCCTCCGGACTCTGCAGCACGCGCAGCCGGTCCGCCTCGGCGATCGTCAGGTACTCGCGCAGTCCCTGAAGGTGTTCCAGCACCTCCGAGCCCAGTTGCGTGCGCCGCTCGGGCACACCGCCGAATCCGATGACGACGAGGGAGCCGACGATCGTGACCACCAGCTGCAGGGTGAGCAGGCCGTTGGCGACCCCCGCATCCGCCGCCCAGAACACGATGAACCAGGCCGCAACGAAGCAGGCGAACGCCGGCCAGCGAAGCACCTTCGTGATCCTGCTCTTGCCCTGAGCGACGAGGCCGCGCTGCTTCGGAACGCCCGCAGCCTGCCGGATCAGCGATGCGATCCGGTCGCCCAGCTTCCGGTTGTTCTTGTCGAGCACCAGCGTCTCGCTCGAGCCGTCCTTGCCGAACAGCTTGCGCATGGCGAGGTCGTCGTCGCGCTCCAGCGCCTGGTCGCGGTCGAGCAGCTGCAGGCTGTAACGCTTGCTCTCGCGCTCGGAGGGGTCATCGATCAGCCGGGCGATGCCCTGCACGGCGAACTGCACGAACTGCGCAGGCAGCCCGCGGTTCGGCGTGCCGAGGAACGCGGCGGCGGGCATCACGCCGATCACCTCGGGCCCCTCGTACTGCGCGACAACCACACCGCGGCCGGGCGCGTGCGCCCACCGGGTCCGGCGCAGGATGACGATGGCGACGACGATGACCGCGAGCACGCCGAGCAGCACCCACGGCAGGATCCGGACGATGGGGTGCTGCTCGACCGTCTGACCCGGGGTGAAGGTGCCGGGCTCGAAGCCGATCGCGAACGTGACGTTCTGGTAGCTGCCGACCTCCTGCTCGTCGAGGCTGATGCTGTCGCCGTCGACCGAGATCGGGCACGTCGTGTTCGATCCGAGCTCGCCGCGGTAGCACGCGACATCGCCGGTCAGCGCGTCGGCGAGCCCGTCGCCGAGGTGCACGGTCGCCGACACCGAGCCGAACGGCTGACCCCAGTCGGTGCCGTTGACGTCCCAGTAGAACTCGTCGACGTCGGAGTCGGCGAAGTGCCGGGTGACGTCGTGCTGCGTGTACTCGATGACGTAGGTGGTGCGGCCGTGCTTGAACGTGTCGTCGTCGATGTACATGCCGTAGATGCCGGGGCCGGCGTCGTACGTCTCCCAGTACACCGGGTCGCCGTACTCATCGGTGACGCTCACGATCTGGAGCCCGGTGTCGACGCGGCGCGGGTCGTAGGCATCCGTGCCGCCGTAGGTGATCGGGATGTTGCGCACGATCCCGCGGTTCTGGTCGTAATCGGGGAACACGGCCACGAACGTCTCGATGGTGGTGAGCGTCGAGTGCCCGCCGCCGTCACGGTCGAGGTAGTACTGCACGTCGAGGGACTCGAAGACGAAGTCGTCGGTTCCGGCGACGGCAGGGGATGCCGCGGCGCCGATTCCGATCGAGAGTGCGAGAGCGGCGAGTGCGGCCAGCAGGCGGGGGCGTCGTCGGGTCACGGTGCGAGCCTACTGACGGGGGACGGTAATCTGGAGGTGTGCTCCAGCAGAACGATTCCTCCTTCGACGACGTCTGGGAGGAACTCACCTGGCGCGGACTGGTGCACGTCTCGACAGACGCATCGAGCCTGAAAGAACTGCTCGCGGGTCCGCCGATCACCTTCTACTGCGGGTTCGATCCGACGGCGCCGAGCCTGCATCTCGGCAACCTGGTGCAGCTGCTGACGATGCGCCGCATCCAGCTAGCCGGTCACAAGCCGCTGGGGCTGGTCGGGGGCTCGACGGGCCTGATCGGCGACCCGCGCCCGACGGCCGAACGGCAGCTGAACACCAAGGACACGGTCGCCGAGTGGGTGGGATACCTGCGGGCGCAGATCGAGCGGTTCCTGTCGTTCGACGGCGACAACGCGGCCCGCATCGTCAACAACCTCGACTGGACCGAGGGCGTCAGCGCCATCGACTTCCTGCGCGACATCGGCAAGCACTTCCGGGTCGGCACGATGATCAAGAAAGACGCGGTCAGCGCCCGCCTCAACAGCGAGGCCGGCATCTCGTTCACCGAGTTCAGCTACCAGGTGCTGCAGGGCTTCGACTTCCTCGAGCTGTACCGGCAGTACGGCTGCGTGCTGCAGACCGGCGGCAGCGATCAGTGGGGCAACCTCACGAGCGGCACCGATCTCATCCACAAGGCCGAGGGCGGAACCGCACACGCGATCGGCACCCCGCTCATCACGAACTCCGACGGCACCAAGTTCGGCAAGAGCGAGGGCAACGCGGTCTGGCTGGATGCCGCCCTCACCAGCCCCTACGCCTTCTACCAGTTCTGGCTCAACACCGACGACGCGGATGTGATCAGCCGGCTCAAGGTGTTCACCTTCCTCTCCCGGACCGAGATCGAGACGCTCGAGGCGCAGGTCGCCGCCGAGCCCTTCCGCCGCGAGGCCCAGCGGGTGCTGGCGCGCGACGTCACCTCCCTCGTGCACGGCGAGTCGGCGACGGATGCGGCGATCGCGGCCTCCGAGGCGCTGTTCGGACAGGGCGACCTCGCCTCCCTCGACGCCGACACGCTGCGGGCCGCCCTGGCCGAGCTGCCGACCGCGACCTCGACCGGAACCGAGTCGGTCGCGCAACTGCTCGTCGACTCCGGTCTGACCTCGAGCCTGGGAGAGTCGCGGCGGGCCATCGAACAGGGTGGCGTGTACCTCAACAACGTGCGGGTGGATGACGCGGCAGCGACCCTGAGCGGTTCCACTCTTGCGGGCGGCGTGGCCGTGCTCCGCCGCGGCAAGAAGACCCTGGCCGGAGTGGTTCCGGCCTGATCAGACCCCTGCATCGCACTCACGGGGACTCGGGCAATCGTCAGGTCCGGCATGCCCCGTGCTTTACGCTGGGACAGTAACAAGGAGGGGTAGTGGATTCCACGACCGGAGGCGACGCGAACGACGAGTTCGCGCGCTGGCTCGCTGAGACGGCCCGCGCCGAGCAGGCAGCCGCTCAGGCGACCCCGCCGGCCGCGCCGGTTCCGCCGGCCCCGCTCCCTCCCGCGGCCGCGCCGGCTCAGCCGGTTCAGCCCGTTCAGCCGGTCTCGCCGGTCCCGCCGTCGTTCCCGGCTGCGGCACCGGGTCCGGACTTCTTCGCGGCTCCTGCCGGCCCCCAGGTCGCCCGTTCCTCGTTCCAGTCGCCCGGGACGCCGCCCGCGGCTGCCCCCGCCCCTGCCGCGACCCCCGCCCCTGCCGCTCCGCCCGCCCCCGCCCCCACCGCTCCGCCCGCGCCGCCGTCGTTCGGCGCGCCCGCCGCCCCCGCTCCCGCCGCG
>JBFWWZ010000050.1:0-17029 GCA_050245915.1 Microbacteriaceae bacterium | reverse complement strand
GCGCCCGGCGCCCCGCCTCCCGCCCGGCCCGGCCCGCCCGGCGACCTGCCCGTCCCCGCGTGGCCAGGTACCGCGCGCGTCCTGCTCCTGTGGGAGACCCTGCGCCCGGGCCTCGCCCTCCGCACCCTGCAGACGGTCATCGGCCAGGAACGCACCGCCAACGCGTTCGCCGCCCTCCGTGGCGACGCCGAGCCGATCGACTTCGACACGCTCGCCGGCATGCAGGAGGGCATCATCCCGGGTGCCGTGCGCGCCCTGGCGCCGGAGGTCGCCTGGGCCGCCACCCTCGAGGGCTACGCCGCAGCGGCCACCGCCGCGGAACGCGGCATGCGCGAGCTCGCAGGCGTGACCGGCGCGACCCTCCTGATCGGCGGCGGCCTGCGCTCGCGGCGCTGGATCGAGGCGAAGCTGCGCCGTGCGATCCACCCGGTCGCGATGGCGTCAGAACGTGAGGCCGTCTCGCGCGGCGCGGCGATCTTCGCCGGCGTCGCGGCAGGATGGTGGCGGCCGGAGGAGTACCCCGCGGCCGACGTCGTGCCCATGACCACGGGGGAGCCCGTCCGTGAGGCGGGGCCGTCACGTGCGTAGCAGGAGGGAACCGCTGTATGGAGCGTTCATCGTCGTGGGGCTGCTTATGAGCATCGAGAACACCGCAGGCGGACTGCGTCGCCCCTCCCGTCTCGTCGACATCGCCGAGCGCGCCGGGGTGTCGGTCAAGACCGTCTCCCGCGTGCTCAACGACGAGCCGTACGTCACCGACGCCATGCGCGACAAGGTGATGGCCGTCGTCAAAGAACTGGCCTACGTCGGCGATGCCGCCGCCACGGGCCTGCGCACCAAGCGCTCGGGCTTCATCGGCCTGATCATCCCGGATGTCCGCAACGGCTTCTTCGCCCTGCTCACCCGGGCCATCGAGGAGCGCCTGTCTCCCGCGAGCCCCACCCTTCTTCTCGGTGACTCGGACGAAGAGATCGAACAGGAGGAGCGATACCTGCGCACCTTCCGGCAGCAGCGCGTCGACGGCCTCATCGTGCTGCCCGCGGGGGCGCCGAGCCTGCCGGATGCGGTCTCCGAGATCCCGACCGTGATCGTCGACCGCACCGTACCGTCCGTAAAGGACACCGCCGACCACGTCCTCGCGGGCAACCGCAAGGCCGGGGAGACCCTGGTGAGTCACCTCGTCAAGCACCACGGCATCCACCAGGTCGCTCTCATCGCCGGCAACACCGCCGCCTCCAACGTGCGCGACCGGCAGGCGGGCTACACCCGGGTGATGAAGCAGTCCGGACTCGACCTGCACATCAGCAGCGGCCACATGACGCCGGACGACGCGGCCGCCGGAGCGTACGCGCTGTTCAAGACGCTCGAGCCGCCGTTCGGCGTCTTCACCACCAACAACCGCATGTTCTGGGGTGCGATGGCGGCCATCGCGCGGCTCGGGCTGCATATCCCGAGCGATGTGCTCGTGACCACCATCGACTCGATCGGCGAGGCGACCGTCACCGGGCTGCAGCCCACGCAGGCCGTCGTACCGGTGCAGACCGTCGCCGCACGCGCGATGAACATGCTCGCAGAGCGCCAGCTCGACCCCACGATCCCGCCCCGCACCGTCGTCGTCGATCTCGACATCGAGTTCGGCACGACCTGCGGCTGCGTTCCCCTGACCTCACCGCTCATGGTCGGCCCGATGCCGACCTGAGCGCGGCGGCGACGCACGCCCCGAGGAGGGCCGGCTGCGGCAACCGTTGCAGACCACCACAGCCGGCCACCGCGTCACCCGCTCGACCCGAGCACAACGCACCATCAAGTCCACACTCAAAGGAGAGAAGAGATGAAGCATCTCACTCGCAACCGGCGGTTCGGCCTCACGGCTATCGCGGCAGGCACGATTCTAACGGCGACCCTCACCGGGTGCACCGCACCGGCCGACGAGGGCGACGGGGGTGACGGCGGCGACGCTGCGCGCATCGCCTTCGTCATCAAGCCGCTCGACAACACCTACTTCGGCGCGATGGCCGAAGGAGCGCAGGCAGCGGCCGACGAGGCCGGTGTCGAACTGACCGTCGTCGCCGCCGAGAACGTCACCGACGATTCGGGTCAGGCGTCGAAGCTGAACGCGCTCGTCACCGAAGGCTACGACTGCTACGTCGTGAACCCGACCAGCCAGACCAACCTGCTCACCGGCCTCGTGCCCGTGTCGCAGGAGGGCACGCCGATCGTGAACCTGGACCTGCCGATCGACCTGGATGCGGCGAAGGACGCCGGCGTGGAGGTCACCACCTACGTGGGCACCAACAACATCACTGCCGGCGAGGCGGGCGGCGAGGCCATGCTCCAGTACGTGGAGGAGGGCGGTCAGGTCGCGCTCATCGGCGGGCTCGTGGCCGACCCGGGCAGCAACGCCCGCATGGAGGGTTTCTCCAACGCGGTCGAGGGCAAGCTCGAGATCACCCAGACGGTCGCGGCCGACTTCGACAAGGCGAAGGCCAAGAGCGCGGCGGCGACCATCATCCTGGCCAACCCCGACATCAAGGGCTTCTTCACCCCGTCGGGTGACATGGCCATGGGCATCCAGCAGGCGGTCGAAGAGGCGGGCCTGGACGACCAGATCGCCGTGATCGGCATCGACGGCACGCAGGACCAGCTGAAGGACATCGTGGCGGGCGGTCAGCCGGCGGCGATCGAGCAGTTCCCCTACCTGATGGGCGCCCAGTCGGTGCAGGCGTGCCTCGCGGCGATCGACGGTGCCGACATCCCGTCGTCGGTCGAGACCCCGGTCCTGATCGCGGATGCCGACAACGCCCAGGAGGCGCTGGACGCGTTCCCGGCGCCGCCGGCCTCGTTCGTCGTCCCCAACCCCTTCGAGTAAATCCAGTACCACTGAATCGGGGATCCTCACCCTCATGACCAGCACACCGATGTCCGCCGGAGTCTCGCGCTCCGAACGGGTGCGCGAAGCGTTCCGGCGCTTCAGCACCGAAGACGCATGGACCAAGCTGACCGCTCCGGTCGCCCTGATCCTGCTCGTCCTCGTGTTCTCGATCCTCAAGCCGCGATTCGCGTCGTGGCCGAGCATCACGAGCATGCTGGCGGACTCGACCATCCCGATCGTCCTCGCACTGGGAGCCACCTTCGCGGTCACGCTCGCCGGCATCGACCTGTCGCTCGCTGCGACGGTCGCGCTCGGCAGCGTCACCATGGCGGTGGCGTACCAGGCGGGATGGCCGCTCGTCCTCTGCTGCCTCGTCGCCTTGGCGACTGGGCTGGCGGTGGGCACGCTGAACGGGACGTTCATCGGATGGGTGAGGATCCCCGACTTCATCGTCAGTCTCGGCGCCTTGAGCCTCGTCATGGGTGCCGGGTTGATCATCTCGCAGGGCAAGCCGGTCCTCATCCAGGAGCGGGCGCTCACCGCGATCAGCACCATGAGCTTCGGCGGCATCCGGCTGAACTTCCTGATCGCGATCGCGATCGCCGTGATCCTGCACATCGTGCTGTTCCACACCCGGTTCGGCACGCACGTCCTCGCGGTCGGTGACAATCCGGAAGCGGCGACCGCGATGGGGCTGAAGGTGTCGCGCATCAAGCTGGCCGGCTACATGATCTGCGGCCTGATGGGCGGCGTCGGCGCCGTGATGCTCACGAGCTACATCGGGTCGAGTCAGCCGGCCACCAACACCGACTACCTGTTGAAAGCCATCGCCGCTGTCGTGCTCGGCGGTGTGAGCCTGTTCGGCGGGCGTGCCACCATCTACGGCCCCGTGCTGGGGGCCATCCTGCTGACCTTCCTGCAGTCGGGTCTCACCCTGCTGGGTGTGAGCGCCTTCTACTCACCCCTGGTGATCGGGATCGTCGTCATCGCCGCCGCCACCCTGATGAGAGGACGCAAATGAGCGACATCAAGGTCGAGGTCCGCGACCTCAAGAAGTCCTTCGGCAGCGTCCAGGCATTGCGAGGGGCGTCTCTCACCGTAAAAGCGGGGGAGATCACCGCGATCGTCGGTGACAACGGCGCGGGCAAATCGACGCTCGTGAAATGCCTGACCGGGCTGTACACGCCGGACTCCGGCGACATCCTGATCGACGGCGCGCCGGTGGCGTTCCACTCGCCGAAGGGGTCGCGCGAGGCGGGCATCGAAACGGTGTACCAGGACCTCGCGCTGTGCGACCAGCTCAGCGTGTGGCAGAACCTCTACCTGGATCGGGAGCTGACCGCGGGGATCGGTCCCTTGCGGGTGTTGAAGCGGAAGGCGATGCGCGAAAGGGCACGGGAGCTGATGTCCGAGCTGGCCGTCAACGTGCCGCCCGTGACGCGTCCGGTGAAGCGGCTCTCGGGCGGCCAACGTCAGGTCGTCGCAATCGCGCGCGGGGTCATGTGGGCGAAGGGGATGATCATCCTCGACGAGCCGACCGCAGCGCTGGGTCTGAACGAGACGGCGCAGGTCGAGACCCTCATCCGGAGGGTGGTCGACGCGGGCCAGACGGTGCTCGTGGTGTCCCACAACTTCGAGCAGGTCAAACGCCTCACCGACCAGGTCTGGGTCATGCGCGGCGGGACGGTCGTCGGCGGCACCCGCACCGCGGATGTGTCCAACGAGCGGCTGGTCGGGATGGTGACGGGAGCTATCCCCACAGCGTGACGGAGGGAGTTCGTGGAGGGGATGACGGGAATCGAACCCGCGTAATCAGTTTGGAAGGATGAAAGACGGCATTTCAAGACCCTTGCCGTTGCCAGCATCGACAGTGTTTCTTGATTTTCGATTGAGCGTCATTGCGCGCCGCGTGCCATAACTGACCCGTCCTAGTGGCACGAATCTGGCACGAAGTTGTGTCGGCGGCTCGCATCGGCGTACAAGTACCGTGAAGAACCCCGAACCCGCCTTGCTCGATGTATCTGCCGCCGCCGACTACCTGGCGGTGAAGGTGAGCTACGTCCGGCGCATGGTCCGCGAGCGGCGTATCCCGTTCGTGAAGATTGGTGCCCTGGTCCGGTTCGAGCGCGCCGAGCTGGATTCCCTCATTGAGTCGGGGCGCCGGGACGCCAGGTAGTCGCGTAGGTAGGCTTCGCGTGTGAGTCGCGCGGGTCGGGTCGGGTCGGTCGTCGCACCGCCGCTGGCTCTGGCGGGCGGCATCCTGTTCGATCAGGTCTTGCGCATCGGCGGCGAAGAGTGCGAGGTCTACTGCGGTCCGGGCGGATTTCTATTGCCGCTTCTCCTGACCGGATTCGTACCGCTGGCGTGGCTGACCGGTGTCGTTCTGTCCGCCATCGAACTGACAAGGTCACGCGGGCGCGCATGGTGGGGCTGGATCGGCGTTGGGCTATCGCTAGTGATGCCGATTGCCCTGGTCGTGATGTACGTGACCACTCATTAGCTGGCCGAGTCTTGGCGTTGCCACTCGACAGCCAAGAACTCGCAGATAGTCACGGTCGCGTTGAAGACCAATCGAGCGTGCAAGGTGTCTGCCCTTGCCTCCGTGTGAGCGTGGCCGGTCCCCACGTCGTTGCGAACGCGCGTCACGCCCTCAACCGTTGTGGCAAGCCCTCGTACGATGGCGCGCACCCCGCCGCTAGTGCTTCCCGCCGTCGTCTTGGTCGGCAGCCCCAGGGTGTCGGCTACCAGGTCGAAGAGTTCGGGCAAGTCACGGTCGAGCTGATGGCCGACTACCTGGCGACGGCGGGCAAGGCTCTTCCGGGTGCGCCGCTCTTCACTCGCGCCGATGGCCGCGCGTTTTACGCGCTCGATGGTCACTCAGGCATGGCGCAAGGCTCGCGCTACGGTCGGACTTCCCGGCGCGCACTTCCACGATCTGCGCCACGCGGGACTCACGTTGAGCGCCCAGGCCGGAGCAACGATGGCCGAACTCATGAAGCGCGCCGGACACTCAACGACAGCAGCAGCCGCCGTCTACCAGCACGCCGCCGCCGAGCGCGGGCGCATCGTGGCCGCTGGCCTGGACACCGCTCTTCGCAGCGGCGGGGAGTAGCGCCCCCGCTACCGGCTCAGGTCGTGTGACAGGCGTACGCGCAGTAGAAGCAGCCGTTCGAATCGGAGTAGGTGTCCTTCGCCTTCTTGACTGCCTCCTGACACGTCGCATACCAGCCAAGGGCGAGCCGGTGGTTTGAATCCGGCAGGTGAGTGCAGGTGTCCAGCCGGTGCACTTCGTGATCGTTCGAGCCGGGTTGAGCCTGCGTGTTGACGATCCATTCGGGCATTTCTGATCCTTCGCGTTGGGGGTCGCACAGCGTTGTGCGTGGCCGGATCGTATTCCTGAAAAGTCGTCACGACTAGGGAAATCGGCCTCAACGGGGTACCTAATGGCACGTAGTTGGCACGAATCGCCGTCCCGCGAGCGCCAGCCGAGCCGAGACGGGCCGTTCTGCCCTTTGTTTCATTGGAGAGGGGATGACGGGAATCGAACCCGCGTAATCAGTTTGGAAGACTGAGGCTCTACCATTGAGCTACATCCCCGAAGGTGCCTCGGAAGTCTATCCGAGGGTCTCGACAGGCTCGACCACCGGAGGCCGGAGCATGACCAACGTCGTGTTCATCCAGGGTGGCGGCGACGGCGCTCACGCCGAAGACGCCGAACTCGTCGCCAGCCTCAGCCGCGAACTCGGGTTCCAGGTCGCCTACCCGCTGATGCCCGACGAGGGCGATCCGGATGAGGCGGCATGGCTTCCGGCCATCAGCGCGGCGATCGAGAGCGCCGACATCGTCGTCGGGCACTCGATCGGCGGCTACCTGCTGCTTGCCCAGCTGGCGCTCGAGTGCCCGCCCAGCATCCGGACCGTGGCGATCATCGCGGCGCCGTTCCCCGGTGGCGACCCCGACTGGACGTTCGACGGGTTCGACCTGCCCGAGGGCCTCGAGGACCTCGAGCCCGAAGTGTTCCTCTACGCGAGCGAGGACGATGACGTCGTCCCGTTCGCTCATCGTGACCTGTGGGCGGGGGCGATGCCCGGTGCGAAAGTCAGAACCACGACCGGCGGTCACCAGCTCGGCGACGACCTGACAGCCGTCGCGCTGGATCTTCAGGATGCGGCGCGAAGCTCCGCGGCATCCTGATCGATGCGGATCGCGAGGCACTGATGCGCCTCTTCCCACGTCATCGCGAAGAACACGCTCGACTCGATCGGACCGGTCTCACCGCATTCCACGCAACGTGCCTCGTACGCACGCACCTCGAGGATCTCGATGTCAGCCATGCAGCCAGTGTGAGCACCCGCACCGACATTCCGTGCAGCACACGCCGCTAGACTGTGCGAGGCCTTTTTTCCGCCAGTCCACGGGGCGTAGCTCAGCTTGGCTAGAGTGCCCGCTTTGGGAGCGGGAGGTCGCAGGTTCAAATCCTGTCGCCCCGACTGCCGCATCACCAGACACCCCAGACATCACAGGAGTACGACCCCATGGTCAGCACGACCGTCGAGAAGCTCAGCCCGACCCGCGTGAAGCTCAGCATCACCGTCACGCCCGACGAGCTGAAGCCCAGCATCACGCACGCTTACGAGCACATCGCGGAGTCGGTGAACATCCCCGGCTTCCGCAAGGGCAAGGTGCCGCCGCCCATCATCGACCAGCGCGTCGGCCGTGCCGAGGTGCTGAACCACGCGGTCAGCGAGGGGCTCGACAAGTTCTACCGCGAGGCCGCCGAGGCGGAGAAGATCCGCCCCCTCGGTCGCCCCGAGGCCGACGTCAAGCAGTGGCCGGAAGAGAAGGACTTCTCCGGCGACCTGCAGTTCGAGGTCGAGGTCGATGTGCGCCCCGACTTCAAGATCCCGGCCTACGACAAGCTGAAGCTCGAGGTCGACCCGGTGACGGTGACCCCGGATGAGGTGGAGACCGAGCTCGAGAACCTGCGTACCCGCTTCGGCACCCTCGTCACCGTCGACCGTCCGGCGAAGAAGGGCGACTTCGTCACCCTCGACCTGACCGCCACCATCGGCGGTGAGACGGTGGATACCGCATCCAACATCTCCTACGAGCTCGGCTCGGGTGAACTGATCGACGGCATCGACGATGCGCTCGACACCCTCACCGCGGGTGAGGACACCACGTTCGAGGCCGACCTGCTCGGCGGCGACCACGAGGGCGAGAAGGCTCAGATCGCAGTGAAGGTGCTCAGCGTGAAAGAGCGCGAGCTTCCCGCCGCCGATGACGACTTCGCCCAGATCGCCTCGCAGTTCGACACCATCGGCGAGCTGCGTGCGGACCTCCGCGAGCAGCTCGGCAAGTCGAAGGAGTTCGGCCAGGGCGTGCAGGCGCGCGACAAGATCGTCGACGAGCTGCTGAAGGGCCTCGACATCCCGGTGCCGCAGAAGCTGATCGACGACGAGGTGCACCGCCACCTCGAGAACGAGGGACGTCTCGAGGACGACACGCACCGCGCCGAGGTCGCCGAGTCCAGCGAGAAGACGTTCCGCTCGCAGATCCTGCTCGACGCGATCGCCGAGCAGGAGGAGATCAAGGTCGGCCAGAACGAGCTGACCTCGTACCTCGTGCAGGCGTCCGCCCAGTACGGCATGGAGCCGGGCGAGTTCATCCAGGTGCTGCAGCAGAACAACCAGCTGCCGGCGATGATCGGCGAGGTCGCGCGTGCGAAGGCTCTCGCCTACGTGCTCAGCAAGGCGACCGTCGTCGACACGAAGGGCAAGGCCGTAGATGTCAGCGCGTTCACCGCGTCGGCCCTCAACAATGACGAGAGCGGCGACGCGAACGATCTCGTCGCGCCTGCCGGGGATCACCTCCCCGCCGGCGGCGGCAAAGACGCGCACGGCCGCAAGCCGGGCCACGAGCACTACGGGCACGACCACAAGTAGCGTCGCGCGAAACGGGGCGAGTCCGGACGAATGGGGCGACCACGGTCGCCCAGAACGTCCGGACTCGCCCCGTTTGCGTAGGGTGACGACCGTGACGAACTACGTGGGGTTGCTGCGCGGGGTGAACGTCGGCGGCGTGAACATGAAGATGGCCGACCTCGCCGAGGTCGTCCGCGGGCTCGGCTACACCGACGTGAGAACGGTGCTGGCGAGCGGCAACGTCCTGTTCGAGACCCCGGATGCCGCCCCGGCCGCCACAGACAAGCTCGAGACGGCACTGCGGTCGGCCTTCGGGTACGAGGCCTGGGTGCACGTGCTCCCCGTGGACCGGATGCAGAAGATCATCGACGTGTTCCCGTTCGAGCGCACCGCCGACCGGCACGCGTACGTCGTCTTCGTCCTGAAAGACGAGGTGCGTGACGAGCTGCTCGCGGTCGAACTCGACCCGAGCGTCGAGCAGGCGGAAGCGGGCGACGGCGTCGTCTACTGGAGCGTTCCGAAGGGCGACACCCTCGACAGCGCGATGGGGAAGGCGCAGTCCGCCTCGAAGCACAAGCCGTGGCTCACCACCCGCAACCTCAACACGCTCGAGAAGCTCACGCGCTAAGGGACGAGGTCGTCCGCGTAGGCGGCCACCGAGCGCTGATACCGGGGGAGCGTCGGCGCCAGCGCCGTCAGCACGAGCGACAACCCCTCCGCCGGCCGGCCCAGCGTCGCGAGGGTCAGCGCCTCGAACGCGGCGAACGCGGAGGAATACGGGGGATACGGCGCCGCGTTCCGCAGAAGCGCCAGCGACTCGTCCGCGCGGCCCAGGTTCCGCAGAGTGGACGCGAGCTGGATCGTGCACTGCGCGCGCTCATCCTCCGGCAGCCCGAGCGCCAGCGCCTCGCGGTACAGGGGCTCCGCCTCCGACTCCAGCCCCGCCGAGTCCCGCGATCCTCCGCGCTCGAAAGCCGCCAGCCCCGGGTCGGGAGCCTCCGCCGCCAGGGCGTCGATCGCATCCATCACCCCCTGGTCGCCGAGCTCGTCCGCGCGGGCCCACACGGCATCCACCTGCTCTTGCCACGTCGTCATGCGCCAACTCTGCCGGAAGCGAACACGTCAAAACCGGGGACACCCCGCCGGTAGATTCGACAGCGAACCTCAAGACAGGAGCCCCACCCCATGGCCGAACCGACATTCCAGCCGAGTGTCTTCGATCGTCTGCTCAAAGAGCGCATCATCTGGCTCGGGTCGGAGGTGCGCGACGACAACTCGAACGAGATCGCGGCGAAGCTGCTGCTGCTCGCGGCCGACGATGACAAGAAAGACATCTACCTCTACATCAACAGCCCCGGCGGCTCCATCACGGCGGGCATGGCGATCTACGACACCATGCAGTACGTGCCGAACGACATCGTCACCGTCGGCATCGGCATGGCCGCATCGATGGGCCAGCTGCTGCTGACGGCCGGCACCAAGGGCAAGCGCTACATCACCCCGAACGCGCGGGTGCTGCTGCACCAGCCGCACGGTGGATTCGGCGGCACGTCGTCCGACATCCAGACCCAGGCGGCGCTCATCCTCGACATGAAGAAACGCCTCGCCGAGATCACCGCCGCCCAGACCGGCAAGACCGTCGAGCAGATCAACGCCGACGGCGACCGCGACCGCTGGTTCAGCGCCCAGGAGGCGCTGGAGTACGGCTTCGTCGACCACATCCGCGAGTCGGCGGCCGACGTCGTCGGCGGCGGCGGAACAGACAAGTAAGGGAAGAAAGAGACATGGAGACCCCCACGTTCATGGCGGGCGGCAATCTGGCAGACCGGATGCCGTCGTCGCGATACATCCTCCCGAGCTTCGAGGAGCGCACCGCCTACGGCTTCAAGCGCCAGGACCCGTACGCGAAGCTGTTCGAGGACCGCATCATCTTCCTCGGCGTGCAGGTCGACGACGCGTCGGCCGACGACATCATGGCCCAGCTGCTGGTGCTCGAGTCGATGGATCCCGACCGCGACATCGTCATGTACATCAACAGCCCCGGTGGCTCGTTCACGGCGATGACCGCGATCTACGACACGATGCAGTACATCCGTCCGCAGATCCAGACGACCGTGCTCGGTCAGGCGGCCTCCGCCGCCGCCGTCATCGCGGCCGCCGGAACGCCGGGCAAGCGTCTCGCGCTGCAGAACGCGCGAGTGCTCATCCACCAGCCGGCGACCGGTGAGGCGGGCCGGGGCCAGGCGTCCGACATCGAGATCCAGGCCGCCGAGGTGCTGCGCATGCGCACCTGGCTGGAGGAGACGCTCGCCGCGCACTCCAACCGCACCGCGGAGCAGGTGAACACCGACATCGAGCGCGACAAGATCCTGTCCGCGCAGGAGGCGCTCGAGTACGGCCTCATCGACCAGGTGCTCACCAGCCGCAAGAACGTCCCGGCCGCTGCGCTCACCGCGAAGTAGTCGCGGACACGAAGCCGCCGCACCCGATCGGGAGCGGCGGCTTCGTCGCGTCAGCGGCGACGGCTCAGCACCAGGATGGTGACCGCGACCGCGATGCCGACGGCGAGGACTCCTCCGCCGATCCACAGGACGTCGCCGAGGGGGACGGCGGCGGGCCGGGACACAGTCGGCGGGGGAGAGGGCTCGCCGGTCATCGTCGTGGGGTCGCCACCGCATGATGGCGCGGCAGCACTGCCCTCGGCGACCGGCGCACCGGCGTCGGGAGCCCATGTGAACGCGATCTCGCTGCTCACCGTGTGGCCGTCCGCCGAGACGATCTGCCAGAGCGCCCGGTAGTCACCCGCGGCGCCGAGCCGTGGTTCGGTCGACATCGTCGGCCCCTCCACCTCGACGCACCCCGTCTCGTAGTGCAGACCCTCCGCGTCCACGATCTGAAACGCGAATCCGGCGACGGAGCCGTTCACCGTGAGGAGCGACTCGTTGGTGGTGACGAAGAACGCCTCCGGCAGCTCGGTGAGCGTCTCACCCGCCGATGGACTCGATGCCACCAGGTAGTTGTGGGCCTGCGCCGGGGAGGTGCTCCCCAGCGCAGACCCCGCGACCACCAATGCGCCGGCTGCGATCAGCACCGTGTACCGGAGGACATCGGTGGATCGCATCAGGCGGCGGGCTTCCGCCGGCTCAGGATCGCGACGACGACACCGACCGCACCGACGACCAGGCCGCCGATGCCGAGACCGCGGGCAACCGCGTCGGTCGACGACGATGCCGTCGCCGCGTCGTGGTCGACCTCGACGCTGGCGTCGTGGTCATCGACTTCGCTGCCGCCGTGGTGGTCGGCCGCCGGCTCATCGTTCACGTAGAGGATGGGTGCGGGGTGCTCCGCGTCGTCCCCCTCTTCGGACCAGTTCACGACTGTGCCGTCGGAGTAGGTCTGCGCCACCGGCAGGACGATGTGGCCGGTGTCCGGCACCCCGCCGAGCAGCACGGGGAAGATGCCGTACTGCTCCGCCGTGATCTCGTGGCCGGGCTGAGCCGTCCAGATCACGTGGGTGACAGCTTCGGTGACGGTTCCGTCCTCCGTCTCGATCGGGGTGTCGAGCGTCTCGCGGACGAGCTCGGCATCCCACCCGGCGACGGGCACGTAGGCCACGAAACCGAACGGGGTATCCGTCGGCAGCGTGATGTCGATCGCCGTTGTCGTGGCGGTCGCGGACTCGGTCGGCACCTTGAAGTCGATCACCGGGTAGCTGCCCGGGTCCGCCTGATTCGTCCCGATGGTCACGTGCGCGCTCGCCGCGAGCGGGGCCGCGACGGCGAGAACCGCCCCCGCGACGATCGCGGTGACGGCAAGGGTCTTCTTGGACATGCGTGTGTTCCTGTCTGTTGCGTGGAGAAAAAAAAGGGGTGTGTATCAGTACGCGACAGGAGCGGGCGGGCCCCGACCGGACACGGTCGAGATGAGGAGCCGTCCGAGGAGCCGGACGGGGAACTCGGAGGGAAGCGGCATGACGCGGGTCGCCATCGGGACCGGCGCCGCCGGCCGGAACGGAGCCGCGATGCGCCGGACGAACCCGCGCACCAGCTGCCAGGCCGCCTGCTCGGCCCGCCGCAGGAACACGAGCGTGAGGATGCCGGCGGCGGCGTGACTCAGCCACATCAGCGGCGAATCGACGTGCGTGTGGGGGGTCGCCTGAGCGAGTACCACGGCGCCGTGCACATGGCCCTCGACGGGCGCTGCGGATCCGAGCGTCGAGAAGACCATATGGAACACGAGCTGCGTGACCCCCACCGCGACTGTCAGCCGGGGGAGCGACGGGCGGGCCGACAGCGAGAAGGTGCCCAGCATCCCGCCGAACACGACGCCGACCGCGAGCGCCAGCGCGCTCGGGGTGCCGCCGCCCGCGACCGCATGCGAGAGCGCGGCCGCCGCGGTCGCGATCACGCCGACGGCCGAGCCGCGGGCGAGGCGTGTCGCTCGGGGGTTCACCTGTCCAGCCTAATTCGGCCCACAGCAGACCACGTCAACACGGGGGGTCATGGTGACCGTCGTCGTCGCCGCATCGGGTTAGGCTCGGGGGCATGGCACGCATCGGCGAGAGCGCGGACCTGCTCAAGTGCTCCTTCTGCGGCAAGTCGCAGAAGCAGGTCCAGCAGTTGATCGCGGGTCCGGGCGTCTACATCTGCGACGAATGCGTCGAGCTCTGCAACGAGATCATCGAAGAGCGGCTGGCCGAAGCCGGCGAAGAGGCGTCGAGCGAATTCGACCTGCCGAAGCCGAAAGAGATCTTCGCGTTCCTCGAAGAGTATGTGATCGGCCAGGAGCCGGCGAAGAAGGCGCTGTCGGTCGCCGTCTACAACCACTACAAGCGCATCCGGGCGCGCAACACGCTCTCCGCGGCGGATGCGGTCATCGACGATGTCGACATCCAGAAGAGCAACATCCTGCTGATCGGCCCCACCGGCTGCGGCAAGACCTACCTGGCGCAGACCCTGGCGAAGCGGCTCAACGTACCGTTCGCGGTCGCCGACGCCACAGCGCTCACCGAGGCGGGCTATGTCGGCGAAGACGTCGAGAACATCCTGCTCAAGCTGATCCAGGCCGCCGACTACGACGTGAAGCGCGCCGAGACCGGCATCATCTACATCGACGAGGTCGACAAGATCGCCCGCAAGGCCGAGAACCCGTCGATCACCCGCGACGTCTCCGGCGAGGGCGTGCAGCAGGCGCTGCTCAAGATCCTCGAGGGCACCGTCGCGTCGGTGCCGCCGCAGGGCGGTCGCAAGCACCCGCATCAGGAGTTCATCCAGATCGACACGACGAACGTGCTGTTCATCGTGGCCGGCGCGTTCGCCGGGCTGGAAGACATCATCTCCGCCCGCGTCGGCAAGCGCGGCATCGGCTTCGGCGCCCCGTTGCACTCCAAGCGCGACGAGGCGCAGCTGTTCAGCGAGGTGCTGCCCGAAGACCTGCACAAGTTCGGTCTCATCCCCGAGTTCATCGGCCGCCTGCCGGTCGTCACCACCGTGACGCCGCTCGACCAGGACGCGCTGATGCAGATCCTCACCGAGCCCAAGAACGCGCTCGTGCGGCAGTATCAGCGCATGTTCGAGATCGACGGCGTCGAGCTCGAATTCGAGCCGGCGGCGCTCGAGGCGATCGCCGACCTCGCCAAGCTGCGTCAGACCGGTGCCCGCGGCCTGCGCGCCATCCTCGAAGAGGTGCTCGGCCCGATCATGTTCGAGGTGCCGTCCTCCGACGAGGTCGCCCGTGTGGTCGTCACCCGCGAGGCGGTGCTCGACAACGCTGCCGCGACGATCGTGCCGCGCAGCGCGCGGGCGCCGCGCGAGAAGTCGGCGTGACCGCAGCTCTCCGTGTCTGCTGAACTGCTTGCCGCCGTCGGCGCCCTGGCGCTCCTCACCCTGCTCCCCGGGGCGGATTTCGCGATCGTGGCCCGCTGGGCGGCGACCGGAGGGTTCCGATCCGGCGTTCTCGCCGCTCTGGGCGTCATCACGGGCTGTTCGCTGTGGGGCGCGCTGACTGTCGCCGGGCTTGCGGCGCTGTTCACGGCCGCGCCGATCGCCTACGAGGTGGTGCGCATCGTCGGCGCCGGCTACCTCGTCTGGCTGGCTGCCCGCATGATCGGCAAGAGCCTGCGCCCCGCGACCGGCCAGGTGGATGCCGCACCCGCCGTCTCCGGACGGGTCCCCTTCCGGCAGGGTATGGTCACCAACCTCCTGAACCCGAAGATCGCCGCGTTCTACGTCGGCGTGCTCCCGGTGCTGGTGCCGGCGGGCGCCCCGCACGCGCTGACGATGGCGGGGCTGGTGGTGGTGCACCAGGTGCTCGGCATCGTCTGGCTCACTCTCGTCGCGGCGCTGATCTCGCGCGGGCGCTCCGTGCTGTCACGTCCCGCGGCCCGGGCGTGGCTCGACCGCGTCACCGGCGTGGTGCTGCTCGGGTTCGCCGGCCGGCTGGCGCTCGACGCGTCCTGAGCAGCGAGCTACCGGTCCGGCGTCGCCGGGCGCACGATCCGCACCGGCGCGGTGTCGGGTTCGGCGTCGCTCGCGTGACGGCCGCGGCGGCGGCCCACCCGGCCGTCGTGGATCTCAATGATCCGGTCGGCGTGCGCCGCCATCCGCGGGTCGTGAGTGGAGACGATCGCCGCGACCCCGCGCTGGTGCACGAGCGCGGCGATGAGGGACATCATCGCCTCCGCGTTGGTGCTGTCCAGTTGCCCGGTGGGTTCGTCCGCGATGATCAGCTTCGGATCGTTGGCGAGGGCGCGGGCGATGCCGAGGCGCTGCTGCTGGCCGCCGGAGAGCTCACCGGGACGCTGGTTCGCGTGCGGCGCGAGCCCGACGATCTCGAGCAGCTCGGCGACGCGGGCGTCGCGCTCCGCCGCGGGGAGGCCCAGGATGCGCATCGGCAGCTCCACATTCTCCGCCGCCGACAGCACCGGCAGCAGCGCGAACGTCTGGAAGATGTAGCCCAGCTCCCGTCGCCGCATATCGATCAGCTCCGCCTCGGATGCCCCGGTCACCTCCCGCTCACCGAGCCACACCCGGCCCGCGGTGGGGGTGTCGAGCCCGCCGAGCATGTTGAGGAGCGTGGTCTTGCCCGACCCCGAGGGTCCGCGCAGCACCACGAGCTCGCCGGAACGCAGTTCAACGGAGGCGTCCTGCACCGCATCCACCCGGTTCTCGCCTGACCCGTAGGAGCGACTCAGGTCCTCGCACCTCAGCACGACGTCGCCGATCACCGGTCCGCTCCGTCCGCCGTGGGCGAGGTCGGATGCACCTGCACGTGGTCGGGTTCCAGCTCGAGACGCACCAGGTCTTTGAGCGACAGCTTCGTGAGGTACTCCTGCGGAAGCTGCAGGCGGCCGACCTTGTCGAGCACCGCGAACTCCTGGGCGTGGAGGCTCTCCACGCCGAACTCGTCGGTGCGGGTGCTCCGCAGCACCTCGGTCGCGAGCCGGCCGTCTCGGATCTGGACGGTGCGGCGCACCTGGGAGGACACATCCTGATCGTGGGTGACGATCAGCACCGTCACACCGAGCCGCTGGTTGACCTCGCGCATGGCGTCGAAGACCAGCTGCGAGTTGCCTTCGTCGAGTTCACCGGTCGGCTCGTCGGCGAACAGCACCTCGGGCTCGTTGGCGAGGGCGACCGCGATCGCGACGCGCTGCTGCTGGCCTCCCGACATCTGCTCGGGGCGGCGGGCGGCGAGATCGGCGATCCCGAGGAGGGCGAGCAGCTCGTCGATGCGGGCGGCGCGGGACGCCCGGGGCGAACGGGCGACGGCGAGGGCGAGGGCGATGTTCTGCGCCGCGGTGAAGTAGGGGAGCAGGTTGCGCGCCGTCTGCTGCCAGACGAACCCGACGGTGTGCCGTCGGTAGCGCGTGCGTTCCGCCGGCGACATCGCGAGCAGGTCGTGCCCGGCGACGCTGGCGCGCCCGGCGGTGGGGATGTCGAGCCCGGAGAGGATGGACAGCAGCGTCGACTTGCCGGAGCCGGACGCGCCGACGATCGCCAGCAGCTCGCCTTTCTCGACGGTCAGCGTCAGCCCCTGGAGGGCCTGCACCTCGACACCTTCGGCCGAGAAGATCCTCACCAGGTCGGAGCATTCGATCTGAGCGGTAATTCTTCTCCCATCTTGAGGGCGCCCGCGGGGGCGAAGCGTCGTCCGATCGCACCGGCGATCCCGGAGGCCAGCCCGACGACGACGAGGAACGCGCCCACCGCGGCCGCCACCCAGAGCGGTTCGA
>JBFWWZ010000049.1:0-17173 GCA_050245915.1 Microbacteriaceae bacterium | reverse complement strand
CACGCAGCTGATCGGCATCATCGTCGGGATGACGGGGCTGGCGATCGTCGTCATCGGCCACGGGCAGACCGCGCCATGGCTGCCCGTCGTCGTGCTGCTCGGCGGGTCGCTGTCGTGGGCGATCGGAAACGTGCTCAGCCGGCGCGTGAAGGCGAAGGCGTCGCTGTCGCTCGTGGTGTGGTCGGGGTTGGTGGTGCCGGTTCCCGCCTTTCTGCTCTCGCTCGTCTTCGATGGGGCGCCGGTCGTATTCAACGCCCTCGCCCATCTCTCGTGGCAGGCGATCGCCTCGACTGTGTACACCGCCGGGCTGGCATCCCTTGTGGGGTACGGGATCTGGAACCACCTGCTCGCGCGCTACCCGACCTCGGCGGTCGTGCCGTTCACGCTGCTGGTGCCGATCGTCGGCATCCTCGCGGCGTGGGCCGTGGTGCACGAGCAGCCGACCCTCTCGGAGATAATCGGCGGCGCGGTGATGCTGGTCGGTCTGGCGATCGCGGTGATCGTGGTGCGCCGGAACGAGCCAGCCGTGGCGGCTAACCCTCCGACGCCCGCGCTCTGAACGCCAGCTGATTCACCCGGTTGCCGCAGCGCACCGAGCAGAACCGCTTGGATCCGTTGCGGGAGAAGTCGACGAACAGCCCCTCGCAGTCGGGCGCCTCGCACACCCGCAGGCGTTCCTGCTCGCCGGACCGGATGACGTCGATCAGCGCCATGGCGATCTCGACCCGGATGCGTTCGGCGAGCGGCGCGTCGGGTGCGGTGGCGTGCAGGTGCCAGGGCAGATCGTCGTGGCGGTAGAGGTAGGGGAGGGCTTTCGCGTCGGCGAGCATCCCGTTGATGATCTCGACGGCGTCGTCGGTGCCGACGCGCCAAAGGCGGGGGAGCAGGTCGCGGGTGGCGCGCACCTCATCCACTTCGCTCTGGTCGTGATCGCGGCGGCCCGACCACGTCCACTGGTCGAGGAAGGCGTCGAGCTGCTCGACGGTGGCGAGCTCGTCGGTGCCGCTGCGCGACGCGGACGGCATGGTGTCGGCCATCGCCGTCATGAACCGCAGATTCATCTCGGTGTCAGGGGCAAAACGCAATTTGACTCCTTACTCTCTGCGATTCTAGTGTCAGGAGCAACTTCTACGTTAGGTCATGACATGCGGCGCTCCTCGACCTCCCTCGGACTGGTGATCGGCCTGTTCGCCGCGCTCGCGTTCGGGATGTCGGGCGCCTTCATCAAGCCGCTGCTGGAGGCCGGCTGGAGCCCCGCCGCCGCCGTCACCGTGCGTGCGCTGCTGGGCGGCCTGGTGCTGCTGCCGTTCGCACTTGTCTCGCTGCGCTGCAAATGGCACACCCTCTGGCGCGGACGCTGGCGGGTCGCCGCGATGGGCTTCATCGGGGTGGCGGCGACGCAGCTGGTCTACTTCGCGTCGCTGCAGCGCATCCCGGTGTCAACCGCGATCCTCGTCGAATACATGGCGCCCATCCTGCTGGTCGCGTTCGTCTGGGCGACCACCCGCCGCATCCCGCGCTGGGTGGTGCTCGCCGGATCCGTCGTCTCGATCGTCGGCCTGGTGCTGGTGGTGTCGCCCGGCGCGGACACCGCCCTCGACATCCTGGGTCTGGTCTTCGCCGCGCTGGCCGCCATCGGCTGCGCCGTGTACTACGTGGTGGCGGCGCGTCCGTCGCACGGGTTGCCGCCGGTCGCGCTGGCCGGCTTCGGACTGCTGCTCGGCGGCATCTCGCTCGGACTGGTGGGTCTGACCGGGGTGCTGCCGTTCAGCTTCACGTTCGGGTTGGTGACGATGGCGGGGGCGCAGGTGCCGTTCTGGATCCCGCTGCTGCTCGTCGCCGTCGTCGCGACCGGGTTCTCGTACGCGGCGTCGATCACCGCGGCCGGGATGCTGGGGTCGCGGCTCGCATCGTTCGTGGGGCTGATCGAGGTGGTCGCCGCGGCGGTGTACTCGTGGCTGCTGCTGGGGGAGGCGCTGACCGTGGTGCAGATTCTCGGGGGCGTGCTGATTCTCGTGGGGATCGGGTTCGTGCGGACAGAGAAAGAAGTGGATGCCGCAGGGATCCCCGAGGTCGTGCCCAGCGCCGAGGGCGAGGACTCGCGGAGGGCGACTCAGCACGCTCGCGGCTGATCGACCACCCGGAGAACCATATCCCGGGCTACAGGGCCTCAACAATCAGCGTGACGTAGTACGAGGCCGCTACGACGCCGCTCAGGATGGCGATGCTCAGACCCAGCCATGCGATGACCCGCTCCGCATCGGGGCGCGAAAGGACCCGACTGGCCACGAGAGTGGTCACGGTGAGTCCGATCGCCCATACGAGCCAGGCCGCGCCGACGATCAACACCGTGAGCCCGTTCCACTCGGAATGGAGATTGCGCCAACTCGCCCACGCGATCCAGCTCCCCACCGCTGCAGTCAGCAGCGCGGGCAGGAGCACCGCCGCCCCGTGTACGCCCGGGCTGCGAAGGCGCACCGTCATGTCCTCATACTCGCACCTGCTAACATCACAAGGTTGCCGTCCATCGGCCGCGGATAAAGAGAGCCTCTCCATCAGGGAGCCGGCACCGCGCAGCAAGGAGAAAGGGGATCCCATCTATGGCACTCGAAGCAGACGTCAAGAAGGCGATCATCGACGAGTACGCTACCCACCCCGGTGACACCGGTTCCCCTGAAGTGCAGGTCGCAATGCTGACCCGCCGCATCAAGGACCTCACCGAGCACCTCAAGGAGCACAAGCACGACCACCACTCGCGTCGTGGCCTGCTTCTTCTGGTCGGACAGCGTCGCCGCCTGCTGGGTTACCTGCAGGACATCGACATCGAGCGCTACCGCTCGCTGATCGAGCGTCTCGGTCTGCGTCGTTAGGCACCAGCCTCTAGCACCTGTGCGCTAGTAGACGCAGCGGAGTCGTCGACGACAACGCGAACTCTTGCAGACGGGCCGTCATCCGAAAGGGTGGCGGCCCGTTTCGTTTCGCCGCCGGTCTCGATACGCGGCTTCGCCGCTACTCGACCGGCAGTAGCGTGAAACCCATGCGCAACCTCTGGACCATCGTCGGCGTCATCGCCGCCGTCATCATCGCGTGGTTCGTCGTCGATTTCGCGCTGCACGCCATCTACCTGATCTTCCGGCTCGTGCTGGTCGCGATCGTCGCCGTGATCGTCTACCTCGCGCTGCAGTTCCTGCTGCGGGGCCGCAGCGAATGATCCGCCGCGCGACCGCAGCCGACGCTGACGCGATCTGGCCGCTCACGCGCGAGTTCGCGACATCCTTCACCCCCGACCGCGAGACCTTCGACGCCGCGTTCGCAGCCCTCGTCGAGCGCGACGATGCGTTCCTCGCGATCGGCACCACAGCATCCGGAGCCGTCGGATACGTGCTCGCCGTCGCGCACCCCACCCTGTTCGCCAACGCGCCCGTGGTGTGGGTCGAGGAGCTGATGGTCTCCGAGGTGGAACGCCGCTCGGGCATCGGGCGGGCGCTGATGGATGCCGTTGAGACCTGGGCGCGCGCCCGCGGGGCCGCCTACGTCAGCCTCGCCACCCGCAGGGCGTCAGACTTCTACCTGGCGCTCGGCTACGACGAATCGGCGACCTTCTTCCGCAAGCTTCTCGACTAGGAGACGGCGTCAGTCGCCTTCATGGTCGAGGACGACGGCGTCGGGCTCGTCCAGTCGGTAGCGCCGCGCGAGCGCTTCCGCCTCAGGGACACGGTCGTATTCGCGCAGCAAGCGGACGATCCTCTCGGCGGCCCAGCGGGTCTCGGCTCGGCGTTCCGGGTCCGGCACACCATCCTCGCGCTCCCTCAGCACCGTCAGGAAGTCATCGACCGCCGCCGCGTCGCCCGATACCGCGCGCGCCTCGGCGAGATGACCTCTGATCGGCCACAGTGCCTGTTTCGGGCGGAGTTCGCGCTGCAGTCTGTAGGAGGCTTCCGCGAGTTCGAGTGCCTCGCGTCGCAACCGGTCGCGCTCGTCAGGGCGGAAGCGCGACAGACCGACGCGCGCGGCGGCGGCGATGCCGTGGAGGCGTGCCGGACGAATGTGGTGCGAGCCCCAATACGCTTCCATGCTCGCTGCTGCGGCATCCGCGAGTTCCCTCGCCTCCGCGTACGACGCTTCGTCTTCGAGGCCCAGCAGCGCGGCTGCCAGATTCTGCATCGCGGCCGCCGTCCGGGGGTTGCCGACATCGCCCCAGATCTCGCGACGGACCGCGAGGATCTCCCTGTTGGCCTCGACGCCGCGCCTGCGGTCGAGCCGGCGGAGGTAGTAGGCGCGATTAGTGAGTGCCTCGAGCGTGTAGGGGTGGTGCGGACCCAGGATCTTGCGGGACAACTTCATGCTCTTCTTCGCGGCCCGCGCCGCCTTCGCTCTCTTGCCGTCGCGGGCGTAGAACGGGTAGGTGGCGGTCTGCAGGTCACGCAGGACGTGCAGGTTCGATCGATCGCCGGTGCGCCAGACCCGCCGGGCCTCCCGGAGGGCCGCGCGCGATGCGGCGATGTGATCGTCGCCGGGAACCTCGGCTCCGCGCGCGATCCGGTGCGCCCGGCTCACCTGCAGCAAGGCACAGACGAGATCATCCACTCGCTCGGGGTATCGGCGTGCGAGCTCCAGCCCCGCGTCGGCGACGGCGACCGCCTCGACCGATCCGGCGGTGTATTTGAGGCGGGTCGCGTTGGACCGGACCCGCGATCCCTCGAGGCGCAAGGCGATCACCTCATCGCTCACGTCCATCATCTCGATCAGACCGTCGGCGACGTCGACGATGGCGATGGCCGCTCCCCAGTCCTGATCCCATCGAACGCTTTCCGCCCAGGTGACGAGCTCCCGTGCGAGCGAGGTGGACGTCGGGATGACGCGTTGCCGGATGGCGTCCGTGGCAATCTGGGCGATGCACCGTCGGAGCAGCGGTCGCAGATCCTCGGGCAGTTCGGCCGCCCGCTCGACCATCGGCTCGAGTGACCGGAGGCTGGTCTCCAGGATGCGGTGCCGTTCCGCTGAGGTGAAGGTAGGGCCGGCGCGACGGCGGACCACCTCCCATCTCGCGTACTCCAGGAACGATCGGCTGAGGGTGGACTGCTTGAGCCACCCGGATCCGATTCCCGCCGGCAGGTCGAGCGCGAGTTCGAGCGTCACCGCCTGATCGATCTCGTGCGGCGCCTCGTGACCGACGGCCGCAAGCGCCGCGAGGCTCCGGCGCTCTGCTGCCGGGATCTTGTTCCACAGTCGTTCGAGGATCGTGTCGAACCCGGAGTTGAGTTGCCCGATCTCCTCCTCGGTCATCGTGAGGTCGCCGTCATCGATCCGTTCTGCGACATCGAGGAGGAGCAGTTGCGCGTGATACGGGTTACCGTCGGCGCGGACTGCGAGCGCCCGGACCTTCGACGCAGCGGTGCGCGGCAACCGGTGCCGCAGCATCCTCTGCAGATCGTCCACACCGAGGGGCCCGACCAGGATGTCGGTGGTGCGGGCGGCCTGGGAGGTCAGGAGATCGGTCATCGGCTGCGACGCGCGCAACTGCTGGGACTGCGAGCACAGGATGATCAGGAACGGCAGGGAGGCGTTCGCCAGAATCTGCTGGATCAGCGAGATCGTCGGGGTCTGCGCGACGTGTGCATCCTCGATCACGATCACGGCGGGCGGACCGTCGAGGCCGTCGAATCCCCAGAGGTCGACAACGGTGCGGGCGAAAGCCGCCAGCTTCTCTTCGAAATTGGCGTGTTCGCCGATGTACCCCGAACTCGACGTGCGTCGGAAGAGGCGGGCGAATTCGGTCAGTATCTCGCCGGAGGTGACCCCGATCTCCATCAGCTCGCCGAGGGGGAGCAGCGCGGCGAGCTTGTAGAACATCCGCCGGGTGAACACCGTCTTGTCGCGCCGTAGCAGCGCCGCCGAGAGCGCGCTCGACACCTGATCGATCACCGTCTCCAGCCCGGTGTCGCCGGGACGCCCATCGATGTCGGACAGCAGCGCTCCCACCCAGATGACGTCGGGCTCCACCCCGGACGGAGGCGTGAAGTCGATCGGCCTCACAGCTTTGCGTGCGTCGCGCAACGCGTCGTTCAGGTCGTCGGACGCATCCGTGATGATCGCAGCCGGCCAGAATCCATTCGCATTCGACGTCGACATGACATGCCGGTAGAACTCCTGGACCAGACGTGTCTTACCGAAGCCCGGTTCGCCGGTGATGGAGACGAGCTGCGGCCTGTACTCCTCGCGGACACGGTCCCAGACCTCGACCAGGGACTGGAGGGCATCGGTGCGCTCGTCGCCGAGATACATGACGATCCTTTCGACGAACGTCGGGTGGCTCGATGCTAGTGATCTCGGCGTACGGGTCTCGACACGGCGGTTCGCGCCTACTCGATCGGTGAGTAGGGAGGTCCGTCAGCCTGTTCGCACAGGGCCGAGCAACAGCTACGGCTTGATCAAGGCGATCCGGGTCCGCCGCAACGCTATCCTCGGGCCGTGGACCCGCGACCTCGGCTCGCCCGGCTGCGCCCGCAGCACGTGCCGTCGCCGGTGCGTACGTGGGTCGTGGCCTGCTGGGTGATGTCGCTCGGCCTGGTCGCGGTGCTCCTGATCCCCGGCATCACCGATGCGGTGTCCGTTCAGGGGACGGGCGTGATCGCCGCCTTCTCCGCCCCGCTCGCGTTCCGGATCGCGATGCTCATCGTCGCGGCGGTCGTCGCGGGGGCGTCCGTGGTGTGGGTGCTCCTCCGCGGTCGCGTCGAACGCGAACCGCGCGCCGCAGACTCCTGGGTGCGTGAGGCGGTCATCCTGACCGTCGCGCTCATCCCGGTTCTGACCCTGATGGCGGATGCCGCATGGGCTTTCGCCGCGATCGCCGCGATCCCCGCGGTCGCCCTGCTGGTTCTCGCGCACCTGGGTCCCGTGCGCCGCGGTCTCCGCGGAATCGCACTCCTCGGCCTGATCGCGGCCCTGCCCTGGCTCGTGCTCGTCGCGTACCAGGGCACCTCGGCCGGATCTTCGCCGACATCCTGGCTGTGGATCGCGCTGTTCGGCGCCGCCGCCGCGTTCGCCGCGTTCGGGAGCTACTACGGGGTCGCCCGCGCGGCCGAGACGCGGAGCGCGCGCCTGAGCGTCCTGTTCCGGGCGGACCTGCATCCTGCGCTGGTGTTCGCGATCGTCGCCGCCGCGGCCGTGATCGTCGCGGTGCGGCTCACGGTCGCGCGCGACCTGTTCCCCGAACCCGACCCGCAGCTCTGGACGCCGTTCGCCGGCTCACCGGTGTCGTGGACGTTCGCGCTCGTGGTGGCGTCGATCATCGTCGGGGTCGCGCTCGCCGCCTCCGTGAAACCCCTGGCGCGGTTCGGCGAACGGCGTGTGGTCGCGGTGCTCGCCGCGCTCGGAAACCTCGAGCTGATCGGCTCCATGCTGGTGATCGCGGTCGGGATCGTGGTGGCGATCGTCACGGCGACGGTGTTCCTGCCGACCGCGTGGCTGACCCTGGTGACGATCGCGAAATTCGTGGGCGTCGTGGCGCTGGTCGTCGTGGCGCTGCTGCCGCCGTTCCGCGGCACCGCGGCGCGCTGGATCGCGGTCGCGTCCGGGGTGTTCCTCGCCGCCACGACCCTGAGCGCCGTCCTGCGAGCCGATTTCGCGCCGAGCCCGGTGCAGGTGCTGCTCTTCCTGCTCGCCGCCGCCGTCGCCCTCAGCCTCTGGAACCTCGTGCGGCCGAACCGCCGGGTCGCGCCCGGCCTCGTCGCGCGCCTCGCCGTCGTGCCGCTCATCGCGGTGCACGCCGGATGGCTGCTGCCCGCGGCGTGGTCGGAACTCGGCCGTATCGTGCTCGTGCTCGGCGTGCTGCTCGCCCTGTTCTGGCTCATGCCCCCGGTCGCCTCGGATCGCACTCGCCACGGTCTCACGGTGCTCGGAGCCTCGCTCGCCCAGCTGGTGGCGCTGCTGGTGTTCGTGCTCGCCATCCCGAGCCTGTTCGCCGACGGCGCGCTCGTCGTGCTGGGCCTGCTGTGGCTGTCGATTCCGGTGATCGCAGCGCTGACGATCGACACAGTAAGGTTCACTCAGCCCACGATGGAGGACGAATGAACGAGCCCAGTTTCCGCGAGCGTTTCCGCTACTGGTTCGACAACTGGATGGCGCGCGGAACTCTCGCGCTGATGGCGCTGCTCGGGTTCGCGACGCTGCTGCTCGTGCTGATCGTCGGCGGTATCGCGGCCATCGTCGTGGCCGTCATCCCGGACAAGTACAACGTCTACGGCGAGGACTACACCCCGTGGGATGTGTTCTGGGGGAGCCTGATGCGCACCCTCGACCCCGGCACCATGGGCGGCGACCAGGGCTGGCTGTTCCGGCTGCTGATGCTGATCATCACCATCGGCGGTCTGATCATCGTGGCGAGCCTCATCGGCATCATCTCCGGCGCCTTCGACAGCAAGGTGGAGGAGCTGCGCAAGGGCCGCTCCCGCGTGCTCGAGCGCGACCACACCCTGATCCTCGGCTGGTCGTCGAAGGTGTTCCCGATCATCCATGAGCTCGTCGTCGCGAACGAGTCGCGCGGCAAGAGCGCCGTCGTGGTGCTCGCCGACCGCGACAAGGTCGAGATGGAAGACGACATCAAGGCGCAGATCGGCAAGACGGGCAAGACGAAGGTGATCGTGCGCTCCGGCGACCCGATGAATCTGGCCGAGCTCGCCGTCGCCAGCCCCAACGAGGCCCGCAGCATCATCGTGCTGGCACCCGAAGAGGATGACGACCCCGACTCCGTCGTCATCAAGACCACACTGGCAGTCACCAACAACCCGTCGTGCAAAGACGGCTCGTACCACATCGTCGGCGAACTGCAGGAGGAGTCGAACCTCGAAGCCGCCCGCCTGGTCGGCAAGGACGAGGCCCACTGGGTGCTCGCCAACGACCTGATCAGCCGGATCATGGTGCAGACCTGCCGCCAGAGCGGCCTCAGCGTCGTGTACGGCGAGCTGCTCGACTTCGACGGCGCCGAGATCTACTTCACCGAACAGCCGTCGCTCGTCGGCAAGACGTTCTTCGACGCCCAGCTCGCCTTCGAGGATTCGATGGTGATCGGGCTGGTGCAGAACGGGGCGCCGCAGCTCAACCCGGCATCCGACACCGTCATCGCCGCGGGCGACAGCGTCATCGTGATCGCCGAAGACGACGACACCATCAAACTCGCTGCGCAGCCCGGAACCCCGGAACCCGGTGCGGTCAGCTCGCAGGAGGCTCCGCCCGAGCGCCCCGAGACGACCCTCGTGCTCGGCTACAACGACAGCCTCCAGGTGATGCTGAACGAACTCGACGAGTACTCCACGCCGCGGTCGCGGGTCACCATCGTCTCCGACCAGAAGGCGCCGAAGTTCGGCGACTTCGAGAAGCTCGACATCACATGGGAGCGCGGCGACCCGACCAGCCGCGCCGTGCTCGACCAGCTGCACCCGGAGACGTTCGACCACATCCTGGTGCTCGCCGCCAACGGGCTCGCCCCCCAGCGTGCCGATGCGAAGACCCTCATCACTCTGCTGCACCTGCGCGACATCGCCGACCAGCACGGGGTCGACCTCAACGTCGTCAGCGAGATGCTCGATGACCGCAACCGCGAACTCGCCGAAGTCACCCAGGCCGACGACTTCATCGTCAGCGACAAGCTCATCAGCCTGATGCTGTCGCAGGTCAGCGAGAACAAGCAGCTGACGGCGGTGTTCGACCAGCTGTTCTCGAGCGACGGCGCCGAGGTCTACCTGCGCGACGCCGACATGTACGTGAAGCCGGGGGAGAGTGCCGACTTCTACACGGTGATCGAGTCGGCCCGCCGCAAAGGCGAGACTGCGATCGGCCACCGGTTCGATGAGCACGCCCGCAGCGCCGAGCACTTCTACGGCGTCAACGTCAACCCGACGAAGAGCGAGCAGCACGTCTACAAGCCGGGCGACAAGATCATCGTGCTCGCCGAGCGCTGATGTCGCTGTTCGGCAGAGACAAAGACCTCGGCAAGGGGTCGTTCGACGACTACGCCTACGACCTGCAGCCGAAGAACCGGCGCGTCACCATGACCCTGGCGGGCAGCGACCCGCATCAGGATGAGTTGCGCGCCATCGTCGAGACCGGCGACCTGACGGCGGAGACCGCGATCTCGCCGCGGACGATCGAGCAGGAGCGGGTGGACGCGCCGATCGAGGTGCGGCTCTTCACCGGGCGCCGGGTCAGCGGTGTCGTCGGCAGCATCCCGCGGGGTCTGGAGTCGGTGATCGACGAGACGCTGCGCCGGCTCGACGACCAGGGCGAGAAGGTGCGCATCCCCGCGGAGATCGTCGGCAAGGCGGGCGAGTGGCGGGTGCGCCTGCTGATGGGACGGCTGAAGCGCTAGGCGGCCGTGCCCGTGGTCGCCCGTTAGGCGAACCCTGCTCCGCCGAGGTTCGGCACCACCGCGATCGCGACCCACACCAGGACGACGCCGCCGAGCAGCAGGCCGGCGAGGCCGCATCCTTTGCCGATGCGGGCGTTGCGCACCATCGCGACCAGGCCGAACAGGATCGCGAGCACCGCGGCCGGGACGCTGCCGTAGATCGCGACCGCCCCGAGCGTGACGACGGCGCTGCCCCACGCGAGATTCTCGTCGACTGTGCGGGTGTCGGCGAGGCCGACCTCCGCCCCGAGGAAGAGCGCGAGCGGGATCGCCGCGAGGATGGCGAACGCAAGGCTGGTGACGCCGGCCGCTTTCCGGCTCGGCGTGAGCGCGTTCGCGAGGGGGGTGGGGGTCATCGGAACGCGATTCTACGGCCCGGGACCCCCTCCCGCCTGGGCACCGGCCGGGTCAGCCGAAGACGCTGCCGAGCTGGGAGATGGTGTCGCCGGAGCCCGCGATCGCGCCCAGGATGGCGAAGTGGGAGATCATCACCAGGATCCCGAGGATCAGGCCGACGACGCCGGCGGCGCGTCCGCGGTTGGTGATCGCGGCGATCAGGCCGAGCAGAGCCGCGAGGAACGCCACGCCGAGGCCGATCCAGAACCCGCCGAAGGCGATGACGGCGAAGCCGGCGAGCCCGGCGAGGATCGAGCCGAAGTCGATGTTACCCCCGGTCAGGGACGAGAAGGCGCTGGCCGCCCCGACGAACGCGATGATGATCAGCACGATGTCGCCGACGAAAGCCAGGATGCCGAGGACGAGCGCGAAGCGGCCGAGGCCCTTGCCGCGGGCGGGTGCGGCAGCGGGGGCCGCGACGGCGGTCTCGGTGGCGGGGACGGTCGCAGGAACCGCGGCCGGAGGGGTGGCGTCAGAGGGGGTCGGATCCGTCATGGCTCCGACTGTAGCGGCTGGTGAGGCCCCTGTGACTAGGCCGGGGAGGCGGCTTTCTCGATCTCGGCTCGCACGGCATCCATGTCGAGGGCGCGCACCTGACCGATGAGGTCGTCGAGCGCGGGACGCGGCAGCGCGCCGGCCTGCGAGAACACGCCGATGCCGTCCCGGAAGATCATCAGCGTCGGGATGGACATGATGCGCATGGCGCCGGCGAGGTTCTGCTCGGCGTCGGTGTCGACCTTGCCGAACACGATGTCGGGGTTCGCCTCGGACGCGCTGTCGTAGACGGGGGCGAACGCGCGGCACGGGCCGCACCAGGCGGCCCAGAAATCGACCAGCACGATACCGCCCTCGAGGATGGTGGATTCGAAGGTCTGCTCGGTGAGTTCGACGGTCGCCATGTCTTCCACGGTAGTTCGGAATACTCGCGCGCGCTGGCTGGTTAGGATGAATGTCGATTCAAACGCATGAAAGTAGGAGTCATGGCCCCCCAGATGCAGTTCGGCATCTTCACCGTCAGCGACATCACCGAAGACCCGACCACCGGGCAGACGGTGAGCGAGGCGCAGAAGATCCAGGACACGCTGACGATCGCCCGGCATGCCGAAGAGGTCGGGCTCGACGTCTTCGCGCTCGGCGAGCATCACAACCCGCCGTTCTGGTCGTCGTCGCCCACGACGACCCTCGCGTATCTCGCCGCGAAGACCTCGACCCTGCAGCTCACCACCTCGACCACGCTCATCACCACCAACGACCCGGTGAAGATCGCCGAAGACTTCGCGATGCTGCAGCACGTCGCCGGCGGCCGCGTCGACCTCATGCTGGGGCGCGGCAACACCGGCCCCGTGTACCCGTGGTTCGGGCAGGACATCCGCCAGGGCATCCCGCTCGCCATCGAGAACTACGCGCTGCTGCGGCGCCTCTGGGACGAGGACGTCGTCGACTGGCAGGGTCAGTTCCGCACGCCGCTGCAGGGCTTCACGTCGACGCCGCGGCCCCTGGATGGCGTGGCTCCGTTCGTCTGGCACGGCAGCATCCGCTCGCCCGAGATCGCGGAGCAGGCCGCCTACTACGGCGACGGGTTCTTCGCGAACAACATCTTCTGGCCCGCGTCGCACTACCAGCAGCTGATCGGCTACTACCGCCAGCGCTTCGAGCACTACGGCCACGGCACGGCCGCTCAGGCGATCGTCGGGCTCGGCGGGCAGGTGTTCATGCGGCCGAACTCGCAGGATGCGGTCGACGAGTTCCGGCCCTACTTCGACAATGCGCCGGTATACGGTCACGGCCCGTCGCTCGAAGACTTCACCGCGCAGACCCCTCTCACCGTCGGGTCGCCCCAGCAGGTGATCGACCGCTATGCCGGGATGCGCGACCTGTTCGGCGACTACCAGCGCCAGCTGTTCCTCATGGACCACGCCGGCCTTCCCCTGAGGACGGTGCTCGAGCAGCTCGACATCCTCGGGGGAGAGGTGGTGCCGGTGCTCCGCAAGGAGCTCGCCGTCAACCGCCCCGACGAGGTGCCGGACGCCCCCACGCACGAATCGCTGGTGGCGGCTCGGGTCTCGACAAGCTCGACCAGCGAGGCGGTGCCGGCATGACCACGAAGCTCGTTGTCATCAGTGCCGGGCTGAGCACGCCGTCCTCCACCCGGCTGCTCGCCGACCGGCTTGCCGCCGCCGTCGGCGAGCGGGTGGTCTCGACCGGCTCGACCACCGAGGTCACCGTGATCGAACTGCGCGACCTCGCGCACGACATCACGAACAACCTGCTGACCGGCTTCGCCGCCCCGAAGCTGCAGGATGCCATCGACGCCCTCAGCGGGGCCGACGGCGCGATCCTGGTCACCCCCATCTTCACGACCAGCTACAGCGGGCTGTTCAAGTCGTTCATCGATGTGCTCGACCCGGACGCCCTGACCGACCTCCCGGTGCTGATCGCGGCCACGGGAGGCACGGAGCGCCACTCGCTCGCGCTCGACTACAGCATCCGGCCGCTGTTCACGTACCTGCATTCCGTGGTCGTCCCGACCGCCGTGTACGCGGCGTCGAGCGACTGGGGAGTCTCGGCGGGTTCGACCTCTGGTCTGGGGGAGCGGATCGATCGCGCGGCGACGGAACTCACGGCGCTGATGCACACCTCGGACCGGTCGAGCCGCGTGCGCGACCCGTTCGCGCTGCCGGCAGGATTCAGCCCGGTCGGAGGTTTCGGAGCCCAGTGACCCGCCCGCGCCCCTGACGTGGTGCAATGGGCGCATGCGCGCTCGCATGGTCGCGATCGCGGCGGCAGTGCTGCTGCTGACCGCGTGCACCCCCGCGGGCCGCGACCATGCCCGGCCCTTCGCGGTGCCGCAGGATCTCACCTACCTGCTGGCCACCTGCAACGGCTGCGACGCGGACTACCGCAGTGAGGAGCGCGCGAGCAGCTACACCTACGTCGACGCGTTCGAGCGGGCGCAGCTCTGGGACTACTACAACGCGGTGACGCTGCCCTGCCTGGCCGCACGGGGCGTCGTGGTTCCGGCCCTCAGCCGCGCGGACTTCTTCGAACCCGACCGCCGCCCGTGGAACCCCTACCCGGCGATGGGCGACCTGCCCTTCGACCAGGTGGTGGCGCTGTACCGGGCCTGCCCGCCCATCCCGGACTATCTGCGCGACCGCCATGAGCCGTAAGGTCCGGCTGCTGCTCGCCGGCGGCCTCGCGGTGGTGATCGTCGTCGCCGGGCTGATCGCGTTCGTGCTGCCGGTCGCGACGCAGGGGGACGCCGAGCCGCGCATCACCCGCCTCTTCATCCCGGCCATCAAAGAGGACTGCCGACAGCGAGCGCGAGTGCCGGCGGATGCGGTGCTCGGCTACACCTTCAGCGACACCGGAGCGGTGGAGACCATCGATCACGACGGCTCGCTCACCGGGGTGGAGCCCGACGTGCTCCGCGCGCTGAATGCGTGCATGGCCCAGTACCCGATCCAGCCCACCGTCCCGCTGCCACAGGATCACTACCACCGGAACCTGCTGTACGACTACTACCTGACCGACCTGCGGCCCTGTCTCGCCGAGCGCATCGCCGACCTTCCGGAGCTGCCGTCGCGGGCCGATTTCGTGGTGCGCCTGTTCGGCTGGGAGCCGTACCGCATCCTGGCGCGCACGCTGCCGCTTGCTCAGCTGCTGGACTACGGGAGCGCGTGCCCGGAGCTGCCGGGCTGGCTGGCGCCCTGAATCCCCCGCCTGAGCGGGCATCGCTGGTACGATATCCGAGGCCGTCGTCCGACGGCTGAATCCGGAGCAGGCCGGCAAGAGCCTGGTCACCGGTGGTGATCTACCGAAGGTCTCGACACGCTCGACCACCGTTCGGTGCATTTCTACTGTTGGCCAGCTACGCGGCGCTCCTGCTCCTGGTTTCGACACGCCCGCTCGCGCGGGCTACTCAACCAACGAAGGAGGACGCCTCTATGGAGGGTCCCGAGATCAAGTTCGCCGAAGCCGTCATCGATAACGGCAAGTTCGGTACGCGCACCGTCCGGTTCGAGACCGGTCGCCTCGCGCAGCAGGCCCAGGGCGCGGTCGCCGCGTACCTCGACGAGGACACCATGATCCTCAGCGCCACCAGCGCAGGCAAGAGCCCGCGCGACGGGTTCGACTTCTTCCCGCTGACGGTCGACGTCGAAGAGCGGTCCTACGCCGCCGGCAAGATCCCCGGTTCGTTCTTCCGTCGCGAGGGCCGCCCCTCCACGGAGGCGATCCTCGTCTGCCGTCTCATCGACCGCCCGCTGCGCCCCACCTTCGTCGAAGGCCTGCGCAACGAGGTCCAGATCGTCATCACCGTGCTGTCGATCGCCCCGGACGAGTTCTACGACGCCCTGGCCATCAACGCCGCCAGCGCCTCGACCCAGATCTCCGGCCTGCCGTTCTACGGACCGGTCGCCGGCATCCGCCTCGCCCTGATCCCCGGCAACGGAAACGGCGCGGACCAGTGGGTCGCGTTCCCCAAGTTCAGCCAGCTGTCGGAGGCCGTCTTCGACCTCACCGTCGCCGGCCGCCTCGTCACCGACAAGGACGGCAACGAGGACGTCGCGATCATGATGGTCGAGGCCGAGGCCACCGAGGGCTCGTGGGAGCTGATCCGCGCCGGTGCCACGAAGCCCGACGAGGCGGTCGTCTCCCAGGGCCTCGAGGCGTCGAAGCCGTTCCTCAAGCAGCTGCTCAAGGCGCAGGAGGAGCTCGCCAAGCAGTCGGCGAAAGAGATCCAGGAGTTCCCGCTCTTCCCGCCGTACAGCGACGCGGCCTACAACGCGGTCGCCGAGCTCGCCTACGACGACCTCAAGGGCGTCTACCAGATCGCCGACAAGATCGAGCGGCAGAACGCCGACGACGCCCTCAAGGACCGCGTCAAGGCGACCATCCAGGAGCGCATCGACGCGGGTTCGCTCGACGCCGAGGTCGCCGGGATGGTCAGCGCCGCCTACAAGTCGGTGTCGAAGAAGGTCATGCGCGGTCGCGTGCTGACCGAGGGCATCCGCATCGATGGCCGCGGCCTGACCGACATCCGTGCGCTCGACGCGGAGGTGCAGGTCATCCCGCGCGTCCACGGTTCCGCGATCTTCCAGCGCGGTGAGACCCAGATCCTGGGCGTCACCACGCTGAACATGCTCAAGATGGAGCAGCAGATCGACTCGCTGAGCCCGATCATGAAGAAGCGCTACCTGCACCACTACAACTTCCCGCCCTACTCGACCGGTGAGACCGGCCGCGTCGGGTCGCCGAAGCGTCGCGAGATCGGGCACGGCTTCCTCGCCGAGCGCGCGCTCGTGCCGGTGCTGCCTCCGCGTGAGGAGTTCCCGTACGCGATCCGTCAGGTGTCCGAGGCCCTCGGGTCGAACGGCTCCACCTCGATGGGCTCGGTCTGCGCGTCCACCCTGTCGCTGCTGAACGCCGGTGTGCCGCTGCGCGCCCCGGTCGCCGGCATCGCGATGGGCCTCATCTCGGACGAGGTCGACGGCGAGACCAAGTACGCCGCCCTGACCGACATCCTGGGTGCGGAGGACGCCCTCGGCGACATGGACTTCAAGGTCGCCGGCACCTCCGACTTCGTGACCGCGATCCAGCTCGACACCAAGCTGGCGGGTCTGCCGTCGTCGGTGCTCGACGGTGCCCTCAAGCAGGCGAAGGAGGCCCGCACGGCCATCCTCGCCGTGATCAACCAGGCGATCGACGGCCCGGACGAGATGGCCCCGACCGCGCCGCGTGTGATCTCGGTCAACATCCCGGTCGACAAGATCGGCGAGCTGATCGGCCCCAAGGGCAAGACGATCAACGGCATCCAGGACGAGACCGGCGCCGACATCTCCATCGAGGAGGACGGCACGGTCTACATCGGCGCCGTCGACGGCCCGTCGGCCGAGGCCGCCCGCGCCCAGGTGCTGGCGATCGGCAACCCGATCAACGCGGAGGTCGGTGAGCGGTTCCTCGGAACCGTCGTCAAGCTGGCCACGTTCGGCGCGTTCGTGTCGCTCATGCCCGGCAAAGACGGCCTGCTGCACATCAGCGAGGTCCGCAAGCTCGCCGGTGGCAAGCGCGTCGAGAACGTCGAAGACGTGCTCGGCGTCGGCCAGAAGATCATGGTCGAGATCACCAAGATGGACGACCGCGGCAAGCTGTCGCTCGCCCCGGTGCTCGACGAGGCCGAGGGCGCGGACACCGAGTCGTCGGTGGCGTCGTCGGACGGCCCCGAGGCTCCGGCCGAGGGCTAGAGCCCGGCGGTCGAGGAGCGACCCGAGCGCCCGTCCCCTCCTCGGAGGGGGCGGGCGCTTCCGCGTCAGTAGTAGAGAACCGGCTGGTTGGCCGCGGTCACGGTGACGAGCAGGCCCACGAGCAGCA
>JBFWWZ010000048.1:0-19896 GCA_050245915.1 Microbacteriaceae bacterium | reverse complement strand
AGCGCCCTCGGCGCGCAGCATCCCGAGCACCGAGCGCACCTCGTCGAGCGCCGACTTGCTGGTGTCCTTGATGCTGGCGAGCGCCTCCTTCGCCTTGTCGGGCTGTTTGTCCATGAGGTGCAGCCCGACGCCGGCCTGCACGTTGATCTGGCTGAGCGAGTGGGCGAGCACGTCGTGCAGTTCGCGGGCGATGCGCACGCGCTCCTCCTGCACCACGTTCACGCGCCGCTGCGACGCGAGGCGGCGGAACTCGTTCGCGCGTTCGCGACGGCTGCGCAGGCCCTCGCCGATGCCGAACACGATCAGGATGCCGAGCGTCGTCCCCGCGATCCGGAACGGCGTCCACTCCTCGCGGCCGAGGATCCCGGCGATCGTGATCGACGCGATCCAGCACACCCCGATCGACACCCACGCCCAGATGCGCGCGTCGCGCACCACCGCGCTCAGGATCGCGAACGCGAGCGCCACATACGGCGGGCCGCCGCGCTCGTTCACGAACAGATCGAGGGATGCCACCACCGCCGTGAAGGCGACCACCGGCCCCGGGAACCGGCGAGCGGCGATCAGCGCGAGCGGCCCGGCCGCGGCGATCAGGATGCTGATCAGTGTCTCGCGTGGAGCCAGACCCGTGAAGCGGGCCACGAAGATCGCCGCCGGAACCTGGACCGCGAACGACAGGATGACCGGCATCCAGAGCGACACCCAACGTGGCATCCGCCAGTCGGGCGGGCCCTCCTGCGCCCACCACGGCTGCATGTGCGCGTAGTGGGGCCGGGGCATGGCTCGATGGTACGGGCGGGGTGCGCGGGCGCGCGTCCTCCCGCGGGAGTAACGGGTCGTACGCTCGGAACATGGCCGTCGTGATCGCGTTCCTCGCGAACATCGCGATCGCCATCGCGAAGACCGTCGTCGCGCTGCTGTCGGGGTCGGCGTCGCTGCTCGCCGAGGCGATCCACTCGTGGGCCGACGCCGGCAACGCGATCTTCCTGCTCATCGCCGACCGCAAGGGCGAGCGCGAGCGCGATGCCGAGCATCCCACCGGCTACGGCCGCGACGCCTACGTCTGGTCGCTGTTCGCCGCCGTCGGCGTCTTCACCGTCGGCGCGGTCCTCTCGATCGTGACCGGTGTGCAGGAACTGCTCGAACCCGAGCCGGTCAGCGACTACACCGCCGCGTACATCGTGCTCGCGATCGCGTTCGTCCTGGAGGGCATCTCGCTCGCGCAGTCGTCGCGGCAGGCGAAGACGACCGCGCGCCGGTACCGGCGCAACACCCTCGACTACATCGTGAACGGATCGAATCCCACACTGCGCGCGGTGATCTTCGAGGACTCGGCGGCGCTGGCCGGCCTCGCGATCGCGGCCCTCAGCATCCTGTTGCATCAGCTGACGGACAACCCGGTGTTCGACGCCGTCGGATCGCTGCTGATCGGCGTGCTGCTCGCGGTCGTCGCGATCCTGCTGATCTCACGGAACCGGCGCTTCCTGATCGGCGCATCGGCGCCGCCCGAGGTGCGGGCGCGCGTCATCCAGGCGCTGCTCGCTCACGCGGAGATCGAGCGCGTCACCTACCTGCACCTCGAATTCATCGGGGTCGGCCGGCTGTTCCTCGTCGCCGCCGTCGACCTGACCGGCAATGATCGCGAAGAGGACGTCGCCCGTCGGCTGCGCCGCCTCGACGAGGAGCTCGAGCAGGACGACGTCATCTCGCGGGTGGTGCTGACGTTGTCGGTGAACGACGATCCGGCGATCACGGAGTGACCTCGTGGCGAAGCTGAAGCACATCGTCGTGTACCCGTACTCGGGCTGGCACCACGTCCCGTGGTTGCATCGCGACGGCCGCTTCGCCGTCCCTCCGTTCGATCCAGCTGACCTCGACGTGGATGCCGCCGCCCGTAGTGCTCGCCGCGTCACCGAGTCCCTCAGCGATCTGCTCGCCGAACAGGACATCGATTCGCGGCGGAGCAGTTACCAGCTGGACGTGCGCGTCACGACCGACTCCCCGACGCTCAGGGTCCGTACCCTCCTGCGGTACGCGGAGTTCGGGTACGTCTTCATCATGGAAATACCCACGGGATTCCGGTTGCTGCTGCCCGATCAACGCGCCTCGGCAATGCTCGACGCCGTCCGCGAGAACCTGCGTCCCCTCGCCGAACGAGAAGGATGGATCCCAGAGCTCGATGCCGCCGCCGACGCGGTTCACGCATCCGGGTACCGATGCGCGTGGACAGGCCCGTGGAAGCGGACGCGAGATCGTCGGCTGCAGGCACGCATCACGGTCGAGATCCTCGACGACGGCTACGGGCGGTGGCGAGTGCAGATTGCGGATGGCGAAGGCGCGATCATCCGCGAGACCGAGCCGATGGTGGGGTGGACCTGGCTCGAGAATTACCGGCGGATGGCGAAGTCGATGCGTCTGACTGCCCCGCACGTGCTGGACGTCGGCACGGGAAGCGGCATCCTGCAGATGGTGACGTCCATCGACCTCGACACGGCTGCCGTCATCCAGCTCGGCGCGGAGACGGAGGTCGACCCGGAGATCCTGACCCAGCCCGGGGAGGCGGGTCACGCGACCCCGACGATCGAGGTCGTCGAATGGGAGGAGGAGCGAAAGCTCCCCGGCTTGGACTCGAACCAAGAACCTATCGGTTAACAGCCGATTGCTCTGCCAATTGAGCTACCGAGGAATGCTGCGAAAACAGCCTCGCAAGACTATCAAACTCAGCGCCCGCCGCCGACCGCCGCGAGGCACGTCGGGGACGGCACGGCGACCGGCTCGCCGACCGGGGCGAGTGTGCCGTCGTGCAGCACCCGGAACGTCGTGATCGCATTCGACAGCTGGTTCGCCACGTGCACGAACTCCCCGTCGACGACGAGGTGGCGCGGCCACTCGCCGCCGCTCGGCACCCAGCCGACCGGGCGCACCGCGTCGGCGTCGAGCGCGAGTGTGGCGATCCGGTTCGAGCCCCGGATGCCGGCGAACACGAATCGCCCGTCGGCCGAGAGTCCCAGCGCGGCGGCCTGGTCCTCGCCGGGGGACCCGCCGGGCAGCGGGACGATCTGCACGATCTCGAAGGTCGTGCCCATCGCCTCGAGCAGCAGGAGCTCGCAGCTCCACTCCCCCAGCACGGCGAGCCGGCCGTCGGGCAGGACCAGCAGGTCGCGCGGACCCGTTCCGGGCGGGAACGCGAGCTCGTCGTACCGGACGAGGACGCCGTGCTCGAGCCGATGCAGGTACATGCGGTCGCTGCCCAGATCCAATGTCAGAATCCTGTCACCAATCACGAGCACATGATGCGCGTGCGGCCCGTCCTGGGCCTCGAGCGGACCGCGCTCGGCGGTGCCGACCAGCGAGATCGTCGGCGTCCAGACGGTGCCGTCCCCGTAGTTCGCGACGATCGGCTGGCCGTCGGCCACGGCGATATGGCACGGCCACTTCCCGACGACGTGATGCGCGGCGGGCGCGAGACGGCTGCCGACGAGCTCGAGTTCGATGACCGCGCCCGCGCCTTCGAGCGCGGCGAACACCCGATCGCCGTCGACCGTGATCCACGACGGGGAATCGAGCTCTGCCGCGAGGCCGCGGATCTCGAGACGCCCGTCCGCCGACGAACGCGCCCACAGCATCCCGGACCCGGTGCCGCCCATGTCGGCGCCGTACCCGCCGACGAGGAAGTCCGTCAAGAAGCGACGCGTCCCGGCATGCGGTGTCGCGCCCCCGGACCCGCGAGGCTGATCGACTCGGCGAGCCGCTCGACGTACGGGTGCAGCGGGTGCTCGAGCACCTCATCGACCTGGCCGAGTCCCACGATCATGCCGCCCTGCATGATCGCGATCTGCTCCGTCATCGTGCGCATCTCGCGGATGTCGTGACCGATCACCAGCGCCGAGAACGCTCGCTCGCGCTGCAGGTCGGCGATGACCGTCAGGATGCGGCCACGGACCAGCACATCGACACCCATCGTCGGGTCGTCGGCGACGAGCAGCGTCGGCTCCAGGATGAGGGCGCGGGCGAGCGCGACACGCTGACGCTGACCGCGGCTGAGCTCGTGCGGGAACTTGTTCATCACCGCGAGCGGAAGCCGGACCGCATCGATCAGCGTCGCCACGGCGGCACCCGCCTCGTGCCGGTCGAACTTGCGGTCGCGCGAATAGATCGGCTCGGAGACGTTCTCGCCGATCGTCAGATGCGGCTCCAGCGACGAGCCGCCGTCCTGCGGCAGGTAGCCGACCCGCACCGTCAGGCGGCTGCGGTTGCGGTCGCTGATCTCCCGCATGTCCTGGCCGAGCACCTCGAGCTTGCCGCCGAAGATCTTCGGCAACGGCTTCTCGCCGTGCAGCAGCTGTGCCGCCACGGCACGGGCCAGAGTGCTCTTGCCCGACCCCGCCTCACCGACCACGCCCAGGATGCCGCCCACCGGGATCGCGAACGACACCCCGTTGACCGCGACATCGTCGTCCCCGTAACCCAGGGTGAGGTCGTCCGCGAGGACGGCGATCGGAGCGTCAGCCACGACTCAAACTTACCTTTCAGGCGGACGCCAGCGGACCACGCGCCCGCCGGGCGGCCTGCTCGACCGGGTCCGGCACCGGCAGGGAGTGCAGCAGCCTCTTCGTGTAGTCGTTCTGCGGGTTCCCGAGCACGTCGGCGGTGTGCCCCGCCTCCGCGATCTCGCCGTGATGCAGCACCACGAGGCGGTGCGCGAGCAAGTCGACCACCGCGAGGTCGTGCGTGATGAACAGCGTCGCGAACCCGAACTGCTGCTGCACCTCGCCGAACAGCTCCAGCACGCGCGCCTGCACCGACACGTCGAGCGCGCTGGTCGGTTCGTCCGCGATCAGCAGCTTCGGGTCGAGCGCGATCGCCCGGGCGAGCGACGCCCGCTGGCGCTGGCCGCCGCTCAACTCGTGCGGGAAACGGTCGCCGTACTCCCGCGGCAGCTGCACCGCCTCCAGCAGCTCGTCCACCCGGTCGCGGGCGTCGGCCGGGTTCTTCGCGGCGCCGTGCACCACGAGCGGCTCGGCAACGCACTGCGCGATCGTGAGCAGCGGGTTGAAGCTGGTCGCCGGATCCTGGAACACGAAGCCCAGATCTTTGCGGTGCTTGCGGAAGTCGCGCTCGCGCACGCCCCGCATCTCGGCCCCGAGTACCTGCAGCGAGCCGCCGGTGACCTTCGTGAGCCCCGCGATCGCGCGGCCGATCGTCGTCTTGCCCGACCCGCTCTCGCCGACCAGACCCAGCACCTCACCGGGACGGATCTCGAAGCTCACCCCGTTCACCGCGCGGAACGCCTTGCGGCCGAACCGGCCGGGGTACTCGATCTCGAGATCGGTCGCGGTCACGACCGCCGGCTCGGCACTCGGCGCCACCTGCGGCCGGTCGGTGATCTCGAGGCGCGGGACCGCCGCCAGCAGCTTCTTGGTGTACTCGTGCGTCGGCGAGGCGAACAATTCGCGCACCGGCGCCGTCTCCACCAGCTCCCCGTTGTACATCACGGCGACGCGGTCGGCGAGGTCGGCCACCACGCCCATGTTGTGGGTGATGAGCACGATCGCCGTGTTGAACTCGGCACGCAGGTCGCGCAGCAGGTCGAGGATCTCGGCCTGCACCGTCACGTCGAGCGCCGTCGTCGGCTCGTCGGCGATGATCACGTCCGGTTCGAGCGTCAGCGCCATCGCGATCACGATGCGCTGCTTCTGCCCGCCCGAGAACTGGTGAGGGTAATCGTTGACCCGGCGGGCGGCGTCGGCGATGCCGACCTTCTGAAGCATCTCGATCGCGCGGCGACGGGCCTGCTGCTTGCTCACGTTGCCGTGCGCGCGCATGCCCTCCGCCAGCTGCCATCCCACGGTGAACACCGGGTTCAGCGCGGTGGACGGCTCCTGGAAGATCATCGCCGCGCGGGTGCCGCGCAGTTCGCGCATCCGTTCCGCGCTGATCGTGACCACGTCATCGGCGCCGAGATAGAGCACGCCCTGCACGTTCGCCGTCTCGGGGATGAGCCCCAGGATCGTGCGCGCCGTGACGGTCTTGCCGCTGCCGGACTCGCCGACGATCGCCAGCACCTCGCCCGGCTGCACCTGCAGGCTGACATCGCGCACCGCGTGCACGTCGCCGCCGTCGGTCGCGAACGTGACATCCAGATTCCGGATGTCGACGGCCGGCCTGCCCGAATCGGTTGCTGCGGCCATCAGAGCACCTCGCCCATCTCTTCACGGGCGACAGGCTGGGATGCCGCCACGGCATCCGCGGGCGTCGCGTCGGCCGCTCGGCGGCGGGTTCGCAACCGCGGGTCCGCCAGGTCGTTGAGGCTCTCGCCGATCAACGTGATGCCGAGCACGATCAAGACGATCGCGAGACCCGGGAAGATCGACGTCCACCAGATCCCGCTCGTGACATCGCTGATCGAGCGGTTCAGGTCGTAGCCCCACTCCGCCGCCGAGGTCGGCTCGATGCCGAACCCGAGGAAGCCGAGCGCGGCCAGCGTCAGGATCGCTTCCGAGCTGTTCAGCGTGAAGATCAGGGGCAGCGTGCGGGTCGAGTTGCGGAAGACGTGGCGGAACATGACGCGCGGCGTCGACGCACCCACCACCTTCGCCGACTCCACGAACGCCTCGGCCTTGACGCGGACCGCCTCCGCGCGGATCACCCGGAAGTACTGCGGGATGAACACCACGGTGATCGAGATGCCGGCCGCCAGCACGCCACCGGCGAGATCGGACTGGCCCTTGCTGATCACGATGCCCGCGACGATCGCCAGCAGAAGGGTCGGGAACGCGTAGACGGCGTCCGCGATCACCACGAGCACGCGGTCGATCCAGCCGCCGAGATACCCGGAGATCAGGCCGAGCAGCACGCCGGCCACGATCGAGAGCAGCACCGCGACGATGATGACAAAGAACGCGGTGCGCGATCCCCAGATCACACGCGACAGCACGTCGTAGCCGCCGACGGTGGTGCCGAGAAGATGCTCGCCGCCCGGCGGCACCTGCGATCCGAACAGCACGCCGTCGTCGTTGCTCAGCTGGTTGAAGCCGTACGGCGCGAGGATCGGCGCGAAGATCGCCATGAGTAGGAAGAATCCGGTGATCACCAGGCCGGTGACCAGCATGCCGCGCTGCAGGCCGACGCTCTGCCGGAACTGGTGGATGACCGGCAACTGCTTCCACGAGAACGCCATCAGAACCTCACTCGCGGGTCGATGATCGCCGCCATGATGTCGACGATGAAGTTGGTCAGGGCGACGATCACGGCGAGCAGGGCGACGATGCCCTGCACGGCGACGAAGTCGCGGGCGAGCAGATACTGCACCAGCTGGAAGCCCAGCCCCTTCCACTCGAAGGTGGTCTCGGTGAGCACCGCGCCGCCGAGCAGCAGAGCGATCTGCAGGCCGATGACCGTGATGATCGGGATCAGCGCCGGCTTGTAGGCATGGTGCCGCACGAGGCGGAACTCGCTCACGCCGCGTGATCGGGCGGCATCGACGTACGGCATGCCGAGCGTTCCGATCACGTTGGTGCGTACCAGGCGCAGGAAGATGCCGGCGGTCAGGAAGCCCAGTGCGAGCGCAGGCAGGATCGCGTGCAGCAGGACGTCGCCGATGATCGCCCCGTTGCCGAGCCGGATCGCGTCGATGATGTGGATGCCGGTCGGCGGATCGAGCCGGTTGAGCGCGACCTCGTTGCGGGCACCCGCGCGGCCGCCGACGGGGAGCCAGTGCAGCCCGACCGCGAAGATCAGCTTGAGCACCAGGCCCGCGAAGAACACGGGCGTCGCGTAGAACAGGATCGCGAAGATGCGCAGCACGGCGTCGGGCCAGCGGTCGCGGAGGTAGGCGGACAGCATCCCGAGCGGGATGCCGACGATGAACGCGACGATCAGCGAGTAGATCGCCAGCTCGAGGGTGGCGGGGCCGTACCGGATCAGCACATCGGTGACGAGCTGGTTGTCGCTGAGGGTGCGGCCGAAGTTGCCGGTGAACACCTGGCCGAGGTACTCGAGGTACTGCACGATCAGGGGCCGGTCGTATCCGGCCTCATGGATGCGCTCGGCCAGTTGGTCGGCGGGAAGCCGGCCACCGAGGGCGGCCGTGATCGGGTCGCCGGTGGTGCGCATGAAGAGGAAGACCAGTGTCACCAGGATGAACACTGTCGGGAAGATGAGGAGGAAGCGGACGAGCAGGTAGCGTCCGAACGATCCGCCCCCGGACCGGGTGCGCTTCTTGGGCGCCGGTGCGTTCGACCGCGCGGACTCGGATTCGATCATGGGTGCCCTGTCTGTGGTGACAGTGGAATGGGGCGGCCCGCGCGAGCGAGCCGCCCCACCACTATCTGGTGACTACTACTTCGTCAGCGGCGCGTAGCGGAACTTGAACGACGCGTCGAGGATGACGCCGTCGACTCCGCTGCCGGCCACCGCGACCTGAGCACCCTGGAGGAGCGGGACGGTGGAGAGCAGCTCACCGACACGCGCCTGGATGTCCTCGATGTCCTGGATCCGCTTGTCGTGATCCGGCTCGGACGCCTGAGCCAGGATCAGCTCTTCGGTCTGCGGGTCACTGAAGTGGTTCCCGAGGAAGTTGTTCGTCAGGAAGAACGGCGACAGGTAGTTGTCAGCGTCCGAGTAGTCCGGGAACCAGCCGAGCTGGTAGGCCGGGTACACGTCGGCGACGCGGTCCTTCGAGTACTGGACCCACTCGGTGGACTGCAGGTCGACGGTGAACAGGCCGTCGGCCTCCAGCTGCTCCTTGACCATGGCGTACTCGTCACCCGACGAGGGACCGTAGTGGTCGTCCGAGTTGTACTGCAGGCTCAGCGCGACCGGGGTGGTCACACCGGCGGCCTCGAGGATCGCCTTCGCCTTGTCGGCGTCGGGTCCACCGTTGCCGTCGCCGTACAGGTCCTTGAGCACCTGCGTGGCGCCCGCGAAGCCGTCCGGAACGAACGAGTAGGCGGGGGTGTAGGTGTCCTTGTAGACCTGGGTGGCGATCGCCTGGCGGTCGATCAGCGACGCGAACGCCTGGCGCACGGCCTGGGCCTTGGTCGGGTCGGCCTCAGGCGTCTTGGCGCCGTACGGCATGGTGTCGAAGTTGAACACCACATAGCGGAGCTCGCCACCGGGGCCGTCCACGACCTTGACCGCGTCGTTGCCGCGGAGGTCGTCGATGTCGGTCGGCGACAGGCTGCGGTAGGCCACGTCGACCTCACCCTCCTGCACGGCGAGCTTCAGGTTCGACGAGTCGGCGTAGACCGAGAGGATGACCGAGTCGTTGACCGGCGCGTCCAGAAGGCCCTTGTAGTTCTCGTTCGGTGCGAACTCGACCGTCTTGTTGAAGTCGTAGCTCGTGATCACATACGGACCGCCGAAGGCGTTCGCCTTGACGATGTCGTTGTCCGGGGTGATCGCGTCGGCCGAGAAGGACTCCTCGTCGACGATGGCACCGGGGAACGAGGTGAGGATCTGCGGGAAGATCTGGTCGTTCTCGGTCTTCAGGTGGAAGACGACCGTCGTGTCATCCGGCGTCTCGACGCTGTCGAGGTTGTAGAGCAGGCTCGACGCGCCGTTCGGGTCGGCGATCGCGATGTTGCGATCGAACGAGAACTTGACGTCCGACGAGGTGAGGTCGTTGCCGTTGGCCCACTTGAGGCCGGACGGCAGGGTGACCGTGTACTCGTCGGGCGCGGTGAACTCCGCGCTCTCGGCGAGGTCGGGGACCACGTCGGTGCTGTTGTAGTCGGTGTTGACGAGGTACGGGAACACCTGGGTCTGGATCGCGAGCGAGCCGTTGTCGTACGAACCGGCCGGGTCCAGCGTGGTCACCTTGTCGGTTGTGCCGACGAGGATGGTGTTGTCGCCACCACCGGTGTCGCCACCGCTGCCGGCGCAACCCGCGAGCACCAGGCCCGTCGCGGCGGTGACCGCGATCAGACCGAGACGCACCCGGGTCTTCTGGGAGACGGAAATCATTCCGCTTACCTCTTCCTGTTGGTGTGCAAGAGATTGCAAAACAAGGCACGCGCGGTCAGGTACCCCGCGCGGCGTTAGAAACAGGTCTAACACAGCGGGGGCGTGACCTCCACATGGGGGCCGCAGGCCGTGACGAGATGTTTACGTCGCGACGACCTCGAGCGCGCAATCGTTGCGTGACGCGCCCGATCGGGATGCCAGGAGCGCTTCCACGCGGAATCCTTGCGTTCCGCTGCGGGCCGTGTTGCCGGCTCGCCGCGTGCGGGCGAGGAAAGCGCACACGGTCACTCGTTGCGCAGCTGCCGGCGCTCCGTCTCCAGCGCAACAGACCTGCGGCTCAGCTCGTTCCAGCGCACCGTGTCCCCCTCGGCACTCGCCCGCTGCATGGCACCCACCAGCTCCGACTTCTGCCGCAGGATGTCGCGGTCCACCAGGTCGGACACCACACGCTGGCAATACCCGGCGAGCCGGTCCGGACGCTCCGGGATGGGCGCCACCGCGAGCTGCGCGACCAGCGACGCGAACGGCGCGGGCACCTCGCGGCTGATGCGCTCCACCCATCCGGAGCCCTCGAACGCGTCGAGGCTCGCCGCGATCCCGTCGCGCACCACGGACAGGGTGGAGTTCATGAACCGGGCGCCGAGCGCGCGCTCCGTCAGCGAGCGGCCCACGGCCTCGGGATGCTGCACAAGCGCCATCAGCGCATCCCGCTCGCTGCGCGTGATGGGGTCGGTGGGCAGCTCTGTGAGCGTGACGCCGCGCTGCTCCGGGGGTTCGGCGGTCGACGCCGGTTCGGCGGTCGAGCCTGTCGAGACCCGGCCCGGCTCTTCTTTGGCCTTGAACGACGCGCGGCGCACCGCGCTGCGCACCTCCGCGAGATCCATGCCCAGCCACCCCGCCAGGTTGCGGATGTAGCCGTCGTTGAGGGCGCCATCCCGGATGCCGGCGACGACAGGCGCGGACGCCCGCAGCGCCGACACCCGACCCTCCACCGTCTCCAGGTCGAACCCGGCGATGCGGCGCCGGATCATGAACTCGAACATCGGCTTGCGCGCCGCGATCAGCCCGCGCACCGCGTCATCGCCGCGCTGGAGCCGCAGGTCGCAGGGGTCGAGTCCTTCGGGTCCGACGGCGACGAAGGTCTGGGCGGCGAAGCGCTGCTCTTCTTCGAACGCGCGGGAGGCGGCCTTCTGACCTGCCTCATCGGGGTCGAATGTGAAGACCACCTGACCGAGCGCGCCGGTGTTGGCGTTGTCGACATCCCCGAGCACGCGGCGGACGATCTTGATGTGGTCCACCCCGAACGAGGTGCCGCAGGTGGCGACCGCGGTGGTGACGCCCGCGAGGTGGCAGGCCATCACATCCGTGTAGCCCTCGACCACCACGACCTGCTTGCCCTTCGCGATGTCGCGGCGGGCGAGATCGAGCCCGTACAGCACCTGGCTCTTGTGATAGATCGGGGTCTCGGGGGTGTTGAGGTACTTCGGGCCTTTGTCCTGCTCGTCGTCGAGCAGCTTGCGTGCGCCGAACCCGACCGTCTGGCCGGTGACGTCGCGGATCGGCCAGATCAGCCGTCCGCGGAAACGGTCGTAGCTGCGGCCGCGGTCGTTGGTGCTGAGCAGGCCCGCCGTCGCCAGTTCGGTCTCGGTGAAACCCTGCTTCTTGAGGGCGTCGCCGAGCGCGCTGAACGAGTTGGGCGCGAACCCCACACCGAAACGCTCGGCGGCCGCCTGATCGAACCCGCGACCGCCGAGGAAGTCACGGCCGACCTGGGCGGCGGGGGTCGCCAGCTGCTGCTGGAAGAACTTCTCGGCCGCCGCGTTCGCCGCGAACAGGCGGGCGCGGTTGCTATGGTCGCTCGCCTGCCCGCCGTCTTCGTAGTGCAGCTCGAAGCCGATGCGGGCGGCCATGCGCTCCACGGCCTCCTGGAAGCTGACGTGATCCATCTTCTGCAGGAAGGTGAAGACGTCGCCGCCCTCGCCGCAGCCGAAGCAGTGGTAGAAGCCGACCTGCGGGCGCACGTGGAAGCTCGGCGAGCGCTCCTCGTGGAACGGGCACAGGCCTTTCAGCGATCCGGCGCCCGCGCTCTTGAGGGTCACGAAGTCGCCGACCACGTCGGCGATGTTCACCCGGGAGCGCACCTCATCGATGTCGCTTCTGCGGATGAGGCCGGGCATGCCCCCGATTCTAGATTCGGGCGCCGTCGCTAGGCTGGCCGCGTGGCGGGCGATGAGTATGTGCAGTCGCTCGCGCGCGGACTCAAGGTGCTGCGCGCCTTCGACGCCGACAACGCCGAACTCACCCTCACCGATGTCGCGAACCTCACCGGGCTGACCCGGGCGACGGCGCGCCGCTTCCTGCTCACGCTCGTCGAACTCGGGTACCTGCGCACCGACGGCAAACGGTTCGCGCTCACCTCGCGCGTGCTCGACCTCGGATACCGGTACCTCTCCAGCCTCACCCTTCCGCAGCTCGTGCAGCCCCACCTGGAGCAGTTGTCCCGCACCGTCGGCGAGTCGACCTCGGCGTCGATCCTCGAGGGCACGGACATCGTCTACGTCGCGCGCGTGCCCGTGCAGCGGATCATGACGGTGACGATCGGCATCGGCACGCGCTTCCCGGCCTACGCCACCTCGATGGGGCGGGCGATGCTCGCCGGCCTGCCACCCGCCGAACGCGCCGCGCACCTGCCGAGCGAACTCACCGCATTCACCGACCGCACCCTGATCACGCGCGACGCCCTCGACGCGGAACTCGACCGCGTCGCCGCCCAGGGCTGGGCCCTGGTCGACGGCGAACTCGAACGTGGCCTGCGTTCGCTCGCCATGCCGGTCCGCGGGCGGGACCGCGTGGTCGCGGCGATCAACGTCGCCGGCCGCGCCGACGGCGACCCCGCCGAGCATGTCGCCAGGCTGCTGCCCGAGCTCAGGATCGCGACCGACGCGATCGAGCAGGATCTGGCGGCGTCGGGCGGCTAGATGCGGGCGTGCCAGGCGAGCGCCGACACGTCGGTCAGCGAGGCGACCTGGTCGACGATCACGCGTTTGCGGGCGGCATCGTCGGCGGCCGCCTCCCAGTCCTCGGCGAAGCCCAGGTCGAGACGCTCCGGGTGCGTCCACAGCGAGTCTGCGAGTTCGGTCAGGATGCCGCGCTGCTGCGCATAGACCGGCTTGCGTGCATTGGTAGACATCACGTTGGCGGCGACGATGCCTTTCAGCACCGCGATCTCGGCCCGTGTCTCGAAAGGCACCACGACATCCGCCGCGAACCGCGCCGTGTTCTGCGGGTGGGCCTCGCGGGTGGCGCGCACCGCCTCGGCGGCGAACCGGCCGATCAGCTGGCTGGTGAGGTTCTTGAGGCGGGCGAGGTCGCGGCGGGAGCCGTCCCAGGTGTCGATCCAGTACGAAAGGCTGTCGAGCCGGTCGAACGCGGCGACCAGCCCGTCGTGGTCGATCTCACCGCCGATCCACTCGAACATGCTGTCGACCAGCTCATCGTGGTTCACCCGTGCACTGAGGGCCGGCACATCGAGGAATCCGTTCACGATCGCATCCTCGAAATCGTGCACCGAATAAGCGATGTCGTCGCTGAGGTCCATCACCTGGGCTTCGATGCAGCGCACCCGGTCCGGAGCACCCGCCCGCAGCCAGGCGAATGCGGGCTCGTCGTCGTCGTAGAAGCCGAACTTGCTGCGGCCGCTCGGATCGGCGACGCCCTGCGACTGCGGCCACGGGTACTTGCAACTGGCGTCGAGGCTCGCCCGAGTCAGGTTGAGGCCGTAGCTCGCGCCGTCCGGGCCGAACACCTTCGGCTCGAGTCGCGTCAACAGACGCAGGGTCTGCGCGTTGCCCTCGAAGCCGCCGATGTCATCCGCCCAGGCGCTCAGCGCCCGTTCGCCGTTGTGGCCGAACGGCGGATGCCCGAGGTCGTGCGCCAGGCACGCCGTGTCGACGACATCGGGGTCGAGGGCGAGGTTCACCGCGAGCTCACGTCCGACCTGCGCGACCTCCAGCGAATGGGTGAGGCGATTGCGGGCGAAGTCGAGCCCCTGCGTCGGGCTCAGCACCTGCGTCTTCTGCGCCAGCCGGCGCAACGCACTCGAATGCAGCAGCCGCCCGCGGTCGCGCGCGAAATCGCTGCGCGGGTTGGTGTGGGTCTCCGGCAGCCACCGCTCCGTGTCGCGGGGCTCGTATCCGGGGAGGAGCTCAGCCGCCACTGTGGTGCAGTTCCGCCTCGGTCAGCTCGGCACGGTGCGTCTCCTGCAGTTCACGGGACTCCAGCCAGCGGTCCGGCAGGCTCGGGATCTTCGGCGTGCCCGCACGCCCGCGCTGACCTTCGGCATCCGCGCCCGGGTACGGCTGATCGTGGTCGAGCCGGCTGAGCAGCTCGGCGATCTCATCCAGGCTGCTGCTGGTGGCGAGCGCCGCACGCAGTTCGCCCCCGACCGCGTATCCCTTGAAATACCAGGCGACATGCTTGCGGATGTCACGGCACGCGCGATCCTCGTCGTCGAAGAACTCGACGAGCAGCTCGGCGTGACGGTGGAAGGCTTTCGCGACCTCGCCGAGTGTCGGCTCGATCCTGGTGGTCGAGCCTGTCGAGTCCCCGCTGAACGCCGCCGCGAGGTCGCCGAAGAGCCACGGCCTGCCCAGGCACCCTCGCCCGACGACGACGCCATCGCATCCCGTCTCGTCGACCATGCGCAGGGCGTCGTCGGCGGACCAGATGTCGCCGTTGCCGAGCACCGGAACGCTCGTGACCGTCTCTTTCAACTTCGCGATCGCCGTCCAGTCGGCGGTGCCGCTGTAGAACTCCGCCGCCGTGCGGGCATGCAGCGCGATGGATGCCACTCCCGCGCCCTCGGCGGCACGCCCGGCCTCCAGATAGGTGAGATGGTCGGCGTCGATGCCTTTGCGCATCTTGATCGTCAGCGGGATGTCGCCCGCCGCCTTCGCGGCGCGCTCCACGATCTCGCGGAACAGGCCGAGCTTCCACGGAAGCGCCGCTCCCCCGCCCTTGCGCGTGACCTTCGGCACCGGGCATCCGAAGTTGAGGTCGATGTGGTCCGCACGATCCTCGGCCACCAGCATCGTCACCGCCTCGGCGACCGTCTTCGGGTCGACGCCGTAGAGCTGGATGCTGCGCGGCGTCTCGCTCTCGTGGTGCGTGATCAGGCGCATGCTCTCCGGCGTGCGCTCCACCAGCGCGCGGCTCGTGATCATCTCCGACACGTAGAGGCCGGCGCCGTACTCGCGGCACAGCCGTCGGAACGCGGTGTTCGTGATCCCCGCCATCGGCGCCAGCACCACAGGCACGCTCAGCTCGAGCGGACCGATGCGCAGCGGCGCTTTCACGGTGGCGGTTACGGTGGACATCTCACCGATTGTCCCAGAAAGGCGCGCGCGTGGCTGAAGGCAGGGAACGGGTCGCCGCCGACGCGGCCGCCCGCGGCATCCCGATCGAGTTCATCGAACGGACCGCGGCCCGGTCGCTGGAGGAGGCCGCGGAGATCCTCGGGATCACCCCCGCCGATATCGTGAAGTCGCTGGTCGTGAAGCGGCACGACGGCACGTTCCTGTTCGCCGAGGTCCCCGGAGACCGGCAGATCTCGTGGGCGAAACTGCGCGCCGCGGTCGGGGTCAACAAGCTGCAGCTGCCCGACGCATCCCTCGCCCTCGAGGCCACCGGCTACGAGCGCGGAACGATCACGCCGCTCGGGTCGACGACCGCGTGGCCGGTGTACGTCGACGCACGCCTGGTCGGCAAACGGGTCTCGATGGGGGCCGGCGAGCACGGGCTCTCCGTCTTCGTCGACGCGGACGCGCTCATCGCGGGTCTCGGCGCGACCGTCGCCGACATCAGCGACTAGCGGTCGGGACTAGACGCGGTCGTCGTCCAGTCGGCGATTCATGATCGCGTGCTCGCGGTGCTCCGGCAGCACGCAGACGTCGCCGTCGCAGGATGCCGCGTCGGCATCTCCCATCATCTGCAGCCCCTGGGGGGTGCCTGCCATCTCCGACGACGTCGTCATGCGGCGGGCTCCTTCGCGTCTCGCACCTGTTCGAGCACGCTAGCGAATGTCGCGGTCTCCTGCGCACCGGACACCCCGTACTGGCCGTCGAACACGAAGAACGGGACCCCGTTGATGCCGTACGCAGCCGCCTGCGCGACGTCGGCCTTCACCGCAGGGAGGTAGCGGTTCTCGGTGAGGGCGGCCACGACATCCTGACGATCGAAGCCGATGGCGGCCGCCAGGTCGGCGAGGTCCTCGATGCGCCCCACGTGGCCGCCGTCGATGAAGTACGCCGTGAGCAGCGCCTCCTTCATCTCGAGCTGCCGGCCGTGGGCCTTCGCGTAGTGCAGCAGCTCATGCGCCTTCACCGTGTTGGTCTGGTGCATGTGCTCGTAGTCGTAGTCGAGTCCGACGCTCTTCGCGATGCCCTTCACGCGGTCGATCATCTGCTCGACCTGCGGCATCGGCAGCCCCTTGCGCTGGCTGAGGTACTGCGCCGGCGTGCCCTCGTAGTCGACGGGGGTGTCGGGAGCGAGTTCGAACGAGTGGTACTCGACCTCGATCTCTCCGTCGAACTGGGCGGCGGCGGCCTCGAACTTGCGCTTGCCGATGAAGCACCAGGGGCATTGCACGTCCGACCAGATGTCGACCTTGATGGGTTCCACGGTGGAGGCAACGCCGCGCGCGGGGCCCGGTATTCCGCGGTGCTCGGCACAACTCAGTCACTGAGCCGGGATGCCTGCGACGCGTGCCGGCGACCACGGGGCTCCGGGATGCTGATGACTGAGTTGTGCGCAACGCCTCGCCTTCGCATCGCCGAGACGATCGCTGCCTCCAGACGCGGCCACTCATCGACCACCATCCCGTAGCTCGCCCGCAGGCAGTGGCGGCCCTCGATCGCGATCTGCAGATCTTTGCGCCGATCCCGCACGAACCACGACTCGTGATGCTCACGTCCGTCGAGCTCGAGCGCCACGTGGTCATTGACGACCAAGTCGATCGCATCGAGATCGCCGACCCGCACCTGCGACCTCACCCGCCAGCCGCGGCGGAACAACCGCACGCGCGCGACGCTTTCGAGAACGCTCTGCGCCGCCGGATCGACCCACTCGCGGATGCACCGGGCCGTATGCGGCAGCATCAGCAGGAGGCGCTCGAACCCGATGCGTCCCATCCGACCCGAGTGGAGCGCCCAGTCGAGACAGGGCACCGCGACCTCGAGGTCGTGATCCAGGATCACCCGGAACAAGGCGTCGAGGAGGCTCACGACGGACGCCGATCCGCCGTCCCCCGACGACTCCCAATGGAGGACGGCCCCGTCGTCGGCGCGCAAACGGGACGACCCTCGCGTGACCGCGACCTCGATCGCGGACGGCGGCCGTAGCATCCACGCACCCATGTCGAACAGGGCAGATGCGCCGGTCAGCCGTCCACCGGCTCGGACTGCCCGGAATCGTGGATGAGACGCGTCGAGAGTGGAGTACCACCCCCGGCGTGGGCGCAGCAGTTGCTGCTCGTCGACGAGACGGGTGAGAAGCCGACGGGAGATTCCCGCGCGCCGCAGATCATCGACGTGCAGAACGCCGCCGCGCGAACGGATCAGCTCTGCGGGATGCACGAGCCGATTGTCGGGTCGCGGCGACGGTCGCTCGTGCGGCGATCCGCGACTCGGTGCATAACTCAGCCGAAGACGGCGCGGGGGACTACGGGACCGCGGGGATCAGGAGGCTGCGCCCGCCGCCGGCTCGGGTGCGACTGAGTTGTGCGCGGTCGGGGGCAGCATCCCGCCCAGCGTGGCAAGCGCGCGGCGCTTCGCCCAGCGGTCGACCCACAGCACCCAGGCAGCCGTCGTCAGAAGCGCGATCGCGATGCTCACCAGGTTCACACCGAGGTCGGTGCTGCCGGAGGTCGGGTTCACGGTGGTTCCCTGAACACCGGACGCCAGCACGAGGAAGCTCGCGATGTTGTTCACCGAGTGCAGGGCTATGCCCGCCTCGAGTCCGCCCGTGCGGGAGACGATCACCGCGGCGCCGAACCCGAACGCCCCGACGCTCAGCAGCCCCCACACGTCGTACACGTGACCGGACACGAAGACGATCGTGGTGATGATCCAGCCCACCGGGGCGAAGCGCAGCCACGAGCCGATCGACTGCGCGAGAAGGCCACGGAACACGTACTCCTCCGCCGCCGACTGCAGCGGCGTGATCACCAGGATGATCGCCGCACACAGCGCGAACAGCGCCGGGTCGGTGGTCATCGGCCCGAACGGGACCTCGCCGAACGCGAGAGAGACAGCCACCGGGATGAGGAACGCGGCGCCGACTGTCGCGAACGCGGGGATGAGGCTCACGAAGAACCAGCGCCAGCGCACCCGGAACGCCACCGAATGCCGCACCCCGAGGGGCCGCAGGCCAGCGGCGAGCTGCCCGATGATCGCGCTCGGAAGCAGCAGCGCGACCGAGCCGAGGGCGAGCAGCAGCGACAGCGGCGAGGCGGCGTCGATCTGCGTCAGCTCGACGAGGGCGTCATTCGCGTCCTGCGCCGTCACGCCGAGGTCGATCTCGCCGGCGGCGACACCGATCCCGACGAGCACCAGGGTGAACAGCACCGAGATCACCAGGTACGCGGCGAAGCCGACGCCGATCGCGACGAGCGGACGCCACCACGCGAACCCGGCGAGCCCGCGGAACAGGCGGTGGAACGGCAGCGGCCCCGCGGTCAGCGGCGGCCGGAACCTGCGGGGGACGTGCACGGGCTGCGGCGGGATCCAGCCCTGCGGGGTCGGGATCCAGCCGGGCGGCGGGGTCCACGGCTGGTGGGCCTGCTCGCCGGGGCGGATGCCGCTGTGCGGCAGCGGTGGCCCCGTCGGCGGCGGGGGCTGGGTCATGCCCCCAGCAGCCGCTCGGACAGATAGGCGACGAGACCGTCGAGCGGCACACGCTCCTGCGACATGGTGTCGCGCTCCCGCACCGTCACGGCGCGGTCGTCGAGCGTGTCGAAGTCGACGGTCACCGCGAACGGGGTGCCGATCTCATCCTGCCGGCGGTAACGGCGGCCGATCGCGCCGGCGTCGTCGAACTCGATCATCCAGTGCTTGCGCAGGGTGTCGGCGAGCTCCTTCGCCACGGGAGACAGCTGCTCGTTCCGCGACAGCGGCAGCACCGCCACCTTCACCGGAGCAAGCCGGCGATCCAGGCGCAGCACCGTGCGCTTGTCGACGCCGCCCTTCGTGTTCGGCGCCTCGTCTTCGGCGTACGCGTCGACGAGGAACGCCATCAGCGCGCGCGTCAAGCCGAACGCCGGTTCGATCACGTAGGGGAACCAGCGCTCGTTCTTGGTCTGGTCGAAGTACGACAGATCCGTGCCGGACTTCTCACTGTGCGTGCGGAGGTCGAAGTCGGTGCGGTTCGCGATGCCCATCAGCTCGCCCCACTCGCTGCCCTGGAAGCGGAAGCGGTACTCCACGTCCACCGTGCGCTTCGAATAGTGCGACAGCTTCTCTTTCGGGTGCTCGTAGAGACGCAGGTTCTCTTCGCGCACCCCCAGGTCGACGTACCACTGGTACGAGGCGTCGATCCAGTACTGGTGCCACTCTTCGTCGGTGCCGGGCTCGACGAAGAACTCCATCTCCATCTGCTCGAACTCGCGGGTGCGGAAGATGAAGTTGCCGGGCGTGATCTCGTTGCGGAAGCTCTTGCCGACCTGCGCGATGCCGAACGGGGGCTTCATGCGCGCCGACGACAGCACGTTGGCGAAGTTGACGAAGATGCCCTGGGCGGTCTCCGGCCGGAGGTAGGCGAGCCCCTCCTCCTCTTCGACCGGCCCGAGGAACGTCTTCAGCAGCCCCGAGAAGTTGCGTGGCTCCGTCCAGGCGCCGGGCTGCCCGGTCTCGGGGTCGTTGATGTCGGCGAGCCCGT
>JBFWWZ010000047.1:0-20695 GCA_050245915.1 Microbacteriaceae bacterium | reverse complement strand
GCCCTCGAGGATGGAACGCTCCTCGGAGACCGTCTCTACGACGGTGCCGGGCGCGGCGTCGGTGATCCGCGCGGCGGTCGACCGGAGCAGTTCGCCGTCGGCGACGACATCGGAGACAATCATGTCGAACGCGGTGTACAGCGTCACGTGCATCGGCGTGCGCCGCGCGCGGTCGATGACCCAGTCGACAGCGGTCTGGCTGGCGGCTTCTTCGTCGAGTCCGACGAGCACCTTCTCCATGGCGATGTCCTTTCGTGGTTGCCTGGGTCGAGCATCCACGGGCCGGAGTCAGCGCCCCAGGGTCCTTAGTCCCGCGGCCAGGTCCAGCCGGCGACCTCCGGGATGTCCTCGCCGTGCTCGCGCGTGTAGGCACGCGCGCGGATCCGGGCGTCCTCCAGCTCCTGCCGGAAGCCGGCGTGCGTCGTCGACAGGCCGGGCACCCGGTCGATCACGTCGATCGCGAGCTTGAACCGGTCGAGGTCGTTCAGCATCACCATGTCGAACGGCGTGGTGGTGGTGCCTTTCTCGATGAAGCCGCGCACGTGCAGCTGATCGTGTCCGTGGCGCTTGTACGTCAGCCGGTGGATCAGCCACGGATACCCGTGGTACGCGAAGATCACCGGCTTGCCCGCGGTGAACACGGCGTCGTACTCCGCGTCGGGCAGGCCGTGGGGATGCTGACCCTCCGACTGCAGGCGCATGAGGTCGACGACGTTCACCACCCGCACGGCGAGCTCCGGGATGCGTTCGCGCAGGATCGACGTCGCAGCCAGCACCTCGAGCGTCGGGACGTCCCCGGCGGCGGCGAGCACCACATCCGGTTCTTCGCCTTCGCGCTCGGTGCCGGCCCACGGCAGGATGCCGAGCCCGCGCGTGCAGTGCGCGACCGCCTCGTCCATGGTCAGCCACTGCGGCTCCGGCTGCTTCCCCGCCACGACGACGTTCATGTAGTCCACCGACCTCAGGCAGTGGTCGTAGGTGCTGAGCAGCGTGTTCGCATCGAACGGCAGGTACACCCGCACCACGTCGGCGCTCTTGTTCACGGCGAGGTCGATGAATCCGGGGTCCTGGTGGCTGAACCCGTTGTGGTCCTGACGCCAGACGTGGCTCGAGAGCAGGTAGTTGAAGCTCGAGATCGGGCGACGCCACGGGATGTGGCGGGACGCCTCCAGCCACTTGGCGTGCTGATTGAACATCGAGTCCACGACGTGCGCGAATGCCTCGTAGGTGTTGAACATGCCGTGCCGGCCGGTGAGCAGGTAGCCCTCGAGCCAGCCCTGGCACTGGTGCTCGCTGAGCACCTCCATGACGCGTCCCGCTCGCGCCAGGTGCTCGTCCACCGCCTCGAACCCGGCGTTCCATTGTTTGTCCGTCGCCTCGTAGACGGCGGGGGCGAGACGGTTCGACGCGGTCTCGTCGGGTCCGAAGATGCGGAAGGTGTCCGGGTTGCGGCGGATCACCTCGGCGAGCCAGCTCCCCAGCACGGCCGTGGATTCGACCGCCACGGCGCCGCGAGCCTCGGGGTCGACGTCGACGGCGGAGTCGCGGAAGTCCGGCAGCCGCAGCTCCTCCCGCAGCAGCCCGCCGTTGGCGACCGGGTTGGCGCTCATCCGGCGCTCGCCGTCGGGTGCCAGCGCGACCGTGGCGGCGACCGGTGCACCCGTGCGGTCGAACAGCTCCTCCGGCCGGTACGAGCGCATCCACTGCTCGAGCGTCTGCAGGTGCGCGTCGGTGTCGCGCGCATTGGTGAGCGGCACCTGGTGCGCGCGCCAGGTCCCTTCGACCGGCAGCCCGTCGATCTCCTTCGGGCAGGTCCAGCCCTTGGGGGTGCGCAGGATGATCATCGGCCAGGCCGGACGGTCCGTGAGCGTGCCGGCCGCGGCATCCCGTTTGATGGCCGCTATGCGATCGAGGACCGTGTCGAGCACCGCCGCGAAACGCGCGTGGAACTCGCGCACATCGTCGCCGTCGAAACCGCCGGAGACGAGGAACGGCTCGTGCCCGTATCCGCGCATGAGGTCGAGCAGTTCTGTCTCGGGGATGCGGGCGAGCACCGTCGGGTTCGCGATCTTGTAGCCGTTGAGGTGCAGGATCGGCAGGACCGCCCCGTCGGCGGCCGGGTTCACGAATTTGTTGGAGTGCCATGCGGTCGCCAGGGCGCCCGTCTCGGCCTCGCCGTCGCCGATCACGCAGGCGACCAGCAGGTCCGGGTTGTCGAACGCCGCACCGTAGGCGTGGCTGAGCGCGTACCCGAGTTCGCCACCCTCGTGGATCGAGCCGGGAGTGTCCGGGGACGCGTGGCTCGGGATGCCGCCGGGGAAGGAGAACTGCCGGAACAGGTGCGCCATCCCCGCCTCCGACAGCTCGGCGTCGGAGTAGACCTCGGAGTAGGTGCCGTCGAGGTAGGCGTTGGCGACCATCCCGGGCCCGCCGTGCCCGGGGCCGGTCACATAGAGGGTGTTCAGGTCGCGTTGGCGGATCGCCCGGTTGAGGTGGGCGTAGAGGAAGTTGAGGCCGGGCGTGGTTCCCCAGTGGCCCAGCAGCCGCGGCTTGATGTGCTCGGGCTTCAGCGGCTCGCGCAGCAGCGGGTTCGACCGCAGGTAGATCTGCCCGATGGAGAGGTAGTTGGCGGCACGCCACCAGGCGTCGAGCTGATCGATCGTCGTCTCGGGGAGGTACGTCATGAGGGCGAGGCTACGCCCCGTCGCCCGCGTCGCGGGGGGCGACGGTGATGCGGTTGTCGACCAGGTGCACGCCCGGAGCCTGCTGGACGAGGTGGCGCACCCGCGCACGGGCGTCGGCGTCGGCGCAGGTTCCTTCGAGCGTCACGACCCGGTTCTCGACGCCGAACCAGACGTCTCCCGGCGGCACCTCCGACTGCACGATCGCCCTGGCCACCTCGACGGCGATGTCCGCATCCGTCATCCGGTAGTCGTCGTCCACCGGTTCGACCTCCACCGCCGCGACCACCTTCGCGGTGCCGGCGGCACGCCGGGCCGCAGTCAGCGCCGCGAGCCGCTCGGAGTGGGATCCGGCGGTGCCCCTCAGGGTCACCACACCGTCCGCGAGCTCCGCGGTGATCGCGACCTCGTCGACCGGCGCCGCCCTCAGCGCGGCGCGGACGTCCTCCAGGATGCGATGGTCCGGTCTGCGTTCCATACCGCTATGGTCGACGCACCCCGTCCGGCGAAGGCAGGGCCGAACGTCCCGCGCCTCAGCGGGAGTCCTCGGCGCGATGGGCGCCGTAGACGGCGGCCTGCGTCCGCCGCTCCATGCCCAGCTTCGCGAGCAGGCCGGAGACGTAGTTCTTCACCGTCTTCTCCGCGAGTTCGAGGCGCTCGCCGATCTGCCGGTTCGTGAGCCCCGCCGCGATGAGGTCGAGAACCTGACGTTCCCGCAGGGTCAGGTCGGGCTGTTCCCCCTGCGCGCGCGAGGGTGCGCTCAGCGACGCGACGACTCGATCGCTTATCCCGCGCGCGAGCAGCGACTCGCCTTTCGCGACCCGGCGGATGCCGTCGAGCAGGCTCTGCCCCCTGATGTCTTTGAGCACATACCCGGCGGCCCCGGCGAGCACCGCCGAATAGCTCGCCTCGTCGTCGTCGTACGCGGTGAGCATGAGGCAGTGGATGTCGGGGTGCGCCGACCGGATGCTGCGGCACAGATCGATCCCGCTGCCATCCGGAAGGCGCACGTCGAGCACCACGACATCCGGATGGGTGGCAGCGACCCGTCCGAGGGTGTGGGCGACGGTCGCCGATTCGCCGACGACCTCCAGGTCGCGTTCCGCGTTGATCAGGTCGGCGATTCCCCGCCGGACGATCTCGTGATCGTCGACCAGAAAGATCCGTGTCATCCGAGTGCTCCCTGCTCGCCGTCGATCCGGGCTGTCCAGCGAACGCGCGTGCCGCCCGGGTTCCGGCGTGAGATGTCGAGCGTGCCGCCGCGCCGGTGGGCGCGGCTTTCCAGGTTCGCGGTTCCCGAGCGCCGGGCGGGTTCCGGCTCGATGCCGCGGCCGTCATCGTCCACGATGACGACGACCACGCCATCCTCGAGACCGACCTCGACCGCGACGGTGGATGCCTCGGCATGGCGTGCGACGTTCGCCAGCGATTCGCGCACCACGGCCACCACGTCGTCGGCGACATCATCACGCACGGTGAGATCGACAGCCCCCGAGAAGGTCAGTCGCGGGGTCGACGCCAGTGTCGGGCTCATCTCCCCCACCAGGTCGAGCAGCCGGTGGCGAAGGCCGTCGGCCGCCCCGCGGCGCGGGCTCGACAGGGTGAACACGGCGGTGCGGATCTCGGCGATCGCGGCATCGATCGCATCGACGTGGGCGAGGACCTCGGCCTCGACGCCCGGTACCCGGGCCGCGAGCGCCTGCAGTGCGAGCCCGGTGCCGAACAGTCGCTGGATGACGTGATCGTGCAGATCCCGTGCGATGCGGCTGCGTTCGTCCACCAGTTCCAGTCGCTGCCGGTCCACCCGGGCACGGGTCAGTTCGATGGCGAGACCGGTCTGCGAGGCGAATTCGGATGCCATCTCCAGCTCCGCGGTGGCGAACCGGGGACCGCCGGGCAGCCGCGAGATCGACAGGGTGCCGAGCACTTCGCCCGCCGCGAGCAGCGGCAGGACGATGGTGGGACCGAGCACCGGCATCCACTCGACGGTGTCATCGCGCTCCCGGCCGTCGCTGACCACCAGCCCGCGCGATTCGAGAGCGGCGCCGGCCAGCGTCCCCGGCGCGGGGAACTCGCGGCCGATGATGTCGTCGTCGCCCGCACCGCGCGCCGCCGCGATGCGCAGCGTGCCGGGGGTCTCGGCGGGCACGACGACGCACACCAGCTCCGCATCGATGACGACAGCGAGCCGTTCGGCGATCACCGCGAGGACATCGTCCGAATCTCCGGACAGCAGAGCAGCGGTGACCTCGGCCAGGGCGGTGCTCCACCGTTGACGGCGCTGGGTCTCGTCGAACAGCCGCGCGTTGTCGATCGCGATGCCGGCGGTGGCCGCGAGCGCGATGACGAGGTTCTCGTCCTCCTCGGTGAACGTTCCGCGCCGCGGATTGGTGAGGTACAGGTTGCCGAACACCTCGTCGCGCACGCGGATGGGGACCCCGAGGAAGCCGTCCATGGCGGGGTGATGCTCAGGGAAGCCGGCGGAGCGCGGATCGTCGTTCAGGTGCTCCAGACGGATCGTCTCGCCGCGGTCGATCACGGCGCCGAGCAGCCCGTGACCCTCGGGGAGGTGGGCGATCCGCCGTGCGGTCTCGTCCGGCATCCCGACGTGGACGAACTGCTCGAGGGTGCCGTCGGGCGCGATCACGCCGAGGGCGCCGTACTCCGCGTCAGCGAGTTCGATGGCCGCTTCGGCGATGCGGCGCAGCACCTTGCCGAGCTCGAGCTCCTCGACCACGGCGGTGTTCGCCTGCAGCAGGCCGCGGAGGCGACCCTGTGTGTGCAGAACGACGTTCGCGCGCTCGACAAGCTCCTCGATCGTCCGCTCCAACTCGGAACGCGGACCATCGGGGAACCCCAGTCCGGCACTCAATCCCTGATCCGCCTTCCGACCCGCCCAGAGTAACCCTCGCGTCGCATGGGACCAAGGTCTCTACTGCCCCCGGTGCCGCGCCCGGATGCTGAGGAGACTCGATCACTGGAGGCTTGGATGTACTCACGGTACGTCGTCGGCGTCGACGGCTCCCCTCCGAGCCGGGCTGCTGTGGAGTGGGCGGCCGAACGGGTTCAGCGCGAGGGCACACCCGTCCTGCTCGCCCATGTCGACGAGCCCGAGGGCGGGATGATGGGCCGCGACTTCGCGTCCGGCGAACTGCGCGCGGGCGAGAGCCTGCTGGCGGACATGGCGTCCTCGCTGGCGGGGCGCGGGTTCGACGTGACGACGACACTGCTGAGCGGACCGGTGTCGTGGGCGCTGGCCGAGCTGGCGGCTCCCTCCGATCTGCTGGTGGTGGGCACGCACAAGACCGGCTTCCTGCACGGGAGGGTGCTCGGCTCCCGCAGCGTGCAGATCGCCGCTGCCGCCCGCTGCTCGGTCGCGGTGATTCCCGACGCGGACCTGCGGTTCCGCCGCGGAGTCGTCGTCGGACTGGATTCGACGGACGACGCCCCCGAGGTGGCGCGAGCCGCCGCCGAAGAGGCCGACGCCCGCGGCGAAGACCTGAGCGTGATCCGCGCGATCCCGGGACGCGGTGAGGCGGCACACGCCGTCGAACTGCTCGACGCGGTCCGCGCCACCTTCCCGGAGCTGGTCGTGCGCACGCGCGAGTCGCGGCGCCAGCCGGCGGAGGCCCTGCTCGACGCGTCACGCGACAAGGCCCTCCTCGTCGTCGGTCCGGGGAGTGCCGAGCGGTCCCCGATCGGCTCGGTCCTGCACGATGTGCTCCTCAATCTCAACGCGCCGGCTCTGATCGCTCGCGGCGTCCGTATCGCGGCGCGCTGATCCGGTCCACACTTCTCTAGATGCGGCTCGGTACCGACACCCGGATCCCCTACTGGGCGCGCTCTGCCCGCAGCGCATTCGAGATCGCGCGGTCGTCCCCGGACGGCCTGACCTCCGACGACGCGACTCGGCGCCGGGGCCGGGACGCGGATCCTCTCGGTGAGCATCGCCGTCGTCCGGCGCTCACGATCCTGCTCAGCCAGTTCACCAGCCCGATCGTGCTCGTGCTGGCGGGCGCCACGATCGTCGCGATGGTCCTCGGCGACGTGATCGACGGGGCGATCATCATCGCCATCATCGTCGCGAGCGGGCTGCTCGGGTTCTGGCAGGAGAATCGCGCGGATGCGGCGGTCGCCGAGCTGCTGGCGAGCGTCCAGGTCACGGCACGGGTGCTCCGCGACGGGGCGGAGCGGGAGGTGCGCGTCGGCGACGTGGTCGTGGGCGATGTGATCCTGCTCGCCGCGGGCGACCTGGTGCCCGCCGACTGCCGCGTGATCGAGAGCTCCACCCTGCAGGTCGACGCATCGGCCCTCACCGGGGAGTCGTTCCCGGCGGAGAAGGATGCGAACGGCACGGTCGCCGCCGACGCGCCGGTGGCGGCTCGGGTCACCGTCGTCCAGTTCGGCAGCCATGTCGTGAGCGGCGAGGCGACCGCGCTCGTCATGGCGATCGGCAGTGACACCGAGTTCGGGCGGGTGACGCACTCGATCGCCGGCGCCCCCGTGAAGACCGCGTTCGAGAAGGGGATCGCGCAGTTCGGGTGGCTGCTCGTCCGTCTGATCGGCGCCCTCACCGTGTTCATCTTCGTGGTGAACTGGGCATTCGGCCGGCCGCTGTTCGAGGCGCTCCTCTTCTCCCTCTCTCTCGCCGTCGGGATCACCCCGCAGATGCTGCCGGCCATCGTCTCGGTCAGCCTCGCGACCGGAGCCCGGCGTCTGGCTGCCCGCCGAGTGGTCGTGAAGCGCCTCGACGCCATCGAGGATCTCGGGTCGATCACCATCCTGTGCACCGACAAGACGGGCACCCTCACCGACGGCACCGCGCAGCTCGACGAAGCCATCGATCCCTCGGGCGCTCCGAGCGCGTTCGTGCTCTCCCTCGCCGCGGCGAATGCCCACAGCCAGCAGGGCTTCCGCAATCCCATCGATGCGGCGATCCTGCGGGCGTGCCCCTCGGATGCGACGGCATCCGGCGAGCTGCCGTACGACTTCCAGCGCAAACGGCTGAGCGTCGTCGTCCCGGTGGACGGGGTGCCCACCCTGGTGTCGAAGGGAGCCGTCGCATCCGTCCTCGCCGTGTGCACGCAGCAGGCGGAGAGTGATCCGGACCGGTGGGAATCGGATCGGCGAGCGGTCGAAGAGCTGTCGGAGTCCCTCTGCCGGTCCGGCAAGCGGGTGCTCGCCGTCGCCACGCGTGCGGCGCCCTCCAGGCTCACGCTGGCGGAGGAGCGCGGCATGACGTTGCAGGGGCTCCTGGTCTTCGCCGACCCCCCGAAGCCCACTGCCGCGGCATCCGTCGCCGCCCTCGCCGAGCTCGGGGTGGGAGTTCGGCTGATCACCGGCGACAGCGCCGCGGCCGCCCGTGCCACGGCCATCGCGGTCGGTCTCGACGCGACGAAGATCGCGACAGGGCGCGACCTCGACCGCCTCGAGGGCGCCCGCCTCGCGATCGCCGCCCGCGGCATCCAGGTCTTCGCCGAGGTGGAACCGATGCACAAGGAGCGCATCGTCGCCGCCCTCCGCGCGCACGGAGATGTGGTCGCGTTCCTCGGCGACGGGATCAACGACGCCCCCGCGCTGCATGCCGCGGATGTGGGGATCTCGGTCGACGCCGCGGTCGACATCGCCAAGCAGGCGTCGAGCGTCGTGCTGCTCGACAAGGGCCTCGACGTCGTCATCGACGCGGTGAAGCTCGGTCGCGAGACGTTCGCCAACACCGTCAAGTACATCCGCCTCACCACCAGCGCCAACTTCGGCAACATGGCGTCGATGGCGGTGGCCAGCCTCGTGCTGCCGTTCCTGCCGCTGCTGCCGCGCCAGATCCTCTTGCTGAACTTCCTGAGCGACATCCCGGCGATGGCGATCGCCTCCGACCACGTCGATCCCGACCAGCTCACCCGGCCCGTGCGATGGGATCTGCACCGCATCCGCACCTTCATGCTGGCGTTCGGCCTGCTGTCGACGACGTTCGACCTGATCACCTTCGCGGTGCTCGTCTACGGGTTCGGCGCCGGCGAGACGCTCTTCCAGAGTGCGTGGTTCGTGATGTCCACCCTCACGGAACTCGCGGTGCTCTTCTCCTTGCGAACCAGCCGGCCCATCTGGAGATCGAAGCCCGGGCGACTGCTGCTGATCTTGAGCGTCGCGGTCGCCGCGATCACGGTCGCCCTCCCGTATCTCCCGCCGGCCGGCGAGCTCCTCGCGATTCAGCCCGCGCCTCCGCAACTGCTGCTGGTGCTGGCTCTCGTGCTGTCGGCGTACGTCGCCGCCAACGAGCTGCTCAAGCGGCTGATCCGCTAGCCGCGGACGGGGCCCACGCGGTGCGGGTCAGAGGCCTTCGTCGGGGACGTCGCCCATGGTTCGGATGCCGGGCGGCGGCCCGGGAATGACCATGACGGGGCAGGGGGGATCCGCGACCAGACGGTGGCTGACCGACCCGAGAAGCAGGCGGGCCGCCGCCGGGCGATCCCGGCGGCCGACGATGAGCATCGCGGCCTCCGCCGCGGCATCCGCGAGTGAGGCCGCGGCAGCACCGTTGCGCAGATCGACGGTGACCTCCAGATCCGGGTGGGCTCTGCGCAGATCACCCGCGATCTGGTCGAGCGCGTCACGCTGCCGTTCGGGGATCGACTCGGGGCCACCGGGGGCGGGCGGGATGTCACCGACGACGGGCAGCTCCCAGGCGTGCGCGAGAACCAGCGCGCGACCCTCCCGTTCCGCGATCTCCGCGGCGAGGTCGAGGGCGTGATCGGATGCGGCATCGACCGAGCTGCCGACCACGATCGGGCCGGGTCCCGGCGACCAGTCGTCGGGGACGACGACGACCGGGCAGGTGGCGAGGCCGGCGACCCTCGCCGGCACGCGCGGCGATGTGAGCGCACCACCGCCGGTGCGTGCGCCGACGACGAGGAGCGACGCTCCCTGCGCGGCCTCGGAGATGGCCTGCGCCGGATCGCCATCCAGCAGCTCGGCCGTCACCGTCCATTCGGCGCCGATGGCGCCGAGGGCGCGCTCCGCCGCGGTCAGCGCGATCGAGACCTCCGGATGCGCGGCCTCGGCCACCGTCACGATCCGCACCTGTGCGGCGCGTGCGCCCAGGTGGTCTGCGACCCACCGCAGGGCCGCCCGGCTTCCGCTTCCGCCATCGGTCGCGACGACGATCTGGGAGTTCTCGGTATCTGTCATACCGGCACTTTGCCGGGCTCCCGGGGAGAGGCGAAGGGCACAAGGTCCTTCGACGCGCGCGCAGCGCGCAGGCCGTTCAGGATCGTGATGACGTCGACGGTCTCCTGCGCGAGCGCGCCGATCAGCGCCGGGATGACGCCGGTCGAGGCGACGAGCATCAACGCGAGGCTCACGATGACTCCGGCGATGACGCTCTGCCGCGCGATCCGCATGGTGTTCCGCGCGGTGCGGATCGCCTGGGGGATGCGCACCAGCTCCGGTGTCAGCAGCACCACATCCGCCGTCTCGCTCGCGGCCGACGCACCGCGGGAGCCGATCGCGATCCCCACATCGGCGGCGGCGAGCACCGGGGCGTCGTTCACCCCGTCTCCCACCATCACGGTGCGGCCCGTGGTCGCCGCGACCGCGACCTTGCCCTCCGGCCGCATGCTCGAGTGCACCTCCGTGATGCCGGCATCCTGTGCGACACGTTGCGCGTTCGCGTCGCCGTCACCGGTGACGAGGGCGATCCGCGACATGCCGAGCGCTCGAAGTCGCTGCACGGCCTCGGCGGCGTCGGATCTCAGCTGATCGCGCAGCACGAGACGCCCGGCCAGGCGACCGTCGATCGAGAGGTGAACCGCCACCTCGCCCGCCGGGAGCGGCTCGGCGTCCCCGCCCGAGAACTCCTGCCTGCCGAGCTTCACGGGCTTACCGGTCCAGTCGGCGCCGATCCCCTGGCCGATCGTCTCGCGCACGTCGCCGAGCGCGGCCGCCTGGACGCCCCGTTCCTCGGCGCCGCGCACGATCGCCTCGGCCAGCACATGCGTCGAGTGCTGCTCGGCGGCCGCGGCGATCGACAGCACCGTCGCCTCATCCCACGGCGGCATGCTCTCCACGCGCACGAGTTCGGGCTCCCCGCGGGTGAGCGTCCCGGTCTTGTCGAAGAGCACCGTCCGGGCGACCGCCAGGCGCTCGAACGCGTCGCCGCCCTTCACGACCACTCCGTCACGCGCGGCGCGATCCATCCCGGCCATCAGCGCGGTGGGCGCGGCGACCAGCAGCGGACAGGGGGTCGCGACGACCAGCACCTCGGCGAAACGCACCGGGTCGCCGGAGATCAGCCAGGCGAGCGCGGCGATGGTGAGGGCGGTCAGGGTGAACGGGATCGCGATCCGGTCGGCGAGCCGGATGAACCGGCCCTTGGTGCCCGCCGCCTCGGCCACCATGGCGACGATCTTCTGGTACTGGCTCTCGGACGCGACCGCGGCAGCCCGGACGGTGATCGCGCGGCCCACGACGACCGACCCGCTCGCGATCGCGGCCTCCGCGCCGACGGTGACCGGCAGGCTCTCCCCGGTCAGCGACGACTGGTCGAGATCCGCCTCGTCATCGAGCAGGGTCGCGTCGACGGGTACCGGCTCGCCGACCTTCACGCGGAGGGTGTCACCGATCCGCACCTCCTCGATCGGCGCATCCGTGACGCCGTCCGATCCGACGACGTGCGCCAGGCGCGGCACCTTCGACAGGAGGCTGGCCAGCGTGCGCTGGGCCCGAGCGGCGGCGGCCTGCTCGATGGCGGCCCCGCCGACGACCATGCCGGCGACCACGTACGCCGCGGGCGCGTCCCCCAGCCACAGGGTCGCCGCGATCGCGAGGATGGCCAGCACATCGAGGCCCCACCGCCCCTGCCGGAACTCGCGGATCAGCTGGACCACCTGCAGCAGGCCGACGACGGCCGCGATGCCTCCGGCGACCCAGCTCGCGATCACCGGGAACCCCGCAGCCCAGATCGCAAGGGCGATGATCCCCGCCGCGACCAGCACCCCGAGCATCGGCGAACGCCGCACGATGGACGTGATGCGCGCGATCATGCACCCCAGCCTGGTCCGGATCGCAGCGAAGACCAAGGACCGAACGTCCTGTCCGTCCCCGCGGCGATGCCGCACCAGGCTGTGAGCCTTCGGCTCAGGCCGCGACCGCGAACCCGCCCGTCCAGCCGATCTCCTCGCCGACGGCCAGCGTCAGCTGCAGGAACCCGATCGCCTCGAGCTCGTGCGCACGCGCCAGCGACCCGGCATCCTTCGCGGCCAGGCCGCCCGCGATGACCGCCGCGATCAGGTCCTGCTTCGGGCGACCGGCGGGGCCGGCGACGAGCACCGTGGTCGGGAGCCCGCCGATCTGCCGGCCCGCGAGCGTTGCGGCGAAGTTGGTGTTGAACGCCTTCAGCACGGTGCTGTTCGGCAGCTTCGCCTGGATCTCCGCCGCCGCCGAGCTGCCGGCCGGGACGGTCAGCGAGTCGAAGGTCTCGAAGTTCAGCGGGTTCGTGATGTCGACGATCACCTTGCCGTCGAGGCGGCCGGCGTACGACTCCAGGATGCCGTTGACGGCCGGGTAGGGCACGGCCAGCACGACGTACTCGCCCGTGATCGGCGCGACCCCCGAATCCTGGTGGCCGATGTAGGTGACATCGTTGCCGCCGGCCGCGAGGAGGCTGCCGATGGCGCCGCCCATGTTGCCGGTTCCGATGATGGTGAAGCTGGTCATTCTGTTCTCTCCTTGTTTGTAGATACAACTATGTGACGAGGGGTTGAACCGATGCGCCGGGCGCGAACCGGCCCCTAGCTGCGGAAAGGCTCGGCGGCCACGATCCGGCCGCCGACCGTTCCCCCCGACGGGGTCTCGTAGGCGAACGCGTCGCCGGGGAACTTCCCCGCGATCGCCGCGCCCAACGGAGACGTCGGCGGGTAGACATCCAGCTCGATGCCGGGGTCGGTACCGACGAAGCCGCGCTGCGCGAGCAGGAAAGTCGACGGCTCCGCTTCGCCGTCGAACGACACGGTGACGGTCATGCCGGGTTCGACGAGGCCGTCGTCGGGCTTGTCGCCGACCTCGGCCCGCCGCAGCACGGCCTTCAGCTCCAGGATGCGCACCTCGGCCTCCGGCCCGGGCGCGGCCGAGCGGGTCAGCTGGTCGAGTTCTGCCACGACTGCCGCGTGGGCGCGCGGGGTCAGCCAGATCACGTCGTCTGCCGGTGTCGTCATGGTGTGCTCCTTCTGTCGGGGCGCGGAGGGTAAACCTCCAGCCTAGGCGAGGGGCACGGTCCGCGCCCCTCGCGCTGGGTCAGCCTGCCGTGTACCCGCCGTCGACGACGACTTCGGATCCGGTCATGAACGACGACTCGTCGCTGGCCAGGAACGCGATCACGTTCGCAACCTCCTCCGGCCGGCCGAGACGGCCCATCGGGGTGGAATCGGTCAGGTACCGTCGGTCGGTGTCGCCCAGAATGGGCGTGTCGATGAACCCCGGGTGGACCGAGTTGGCGCGCACACCCTTCTTGGCCCATCCCAGCGCCGTGTTCTTGGTCAGGATCCGCACGGCGCCCTTCGCGGCGGCGTAGCTCGGGCCACCCAGTCCGCCGACGATGCCGTACATCGAGCTGATGTTGACGACCGCGCCGTTGCCGGACTTCTGCAACTCGGCGCTCGCTGCCTTCATGCCGAGGAACGCGCTCGTCTGAGTCACGGCGATGACCTTGTCCCAGTCGGCCTTCGGCGTGTCTTCGATGGGCAGCGTGTCGCCGATGCCCGCGTTGTTGACCAGCGTGGTCAGCCCGCCGTAGCGGTGCACGGCCTCGCCGACCGCGGCGCTCCAGTCGTCCTCGTCGGTGACGTCGAGGTGGACGTACGCGGCGTTGCCGCCGGCCGAGACGATCTCGTCGACGACCCCCTTTCCGGCCTCATCCTGGATGTCGCCGATGACGACGTTGGCGCCGCCCGCCGCGAGCTGCTTCGCCGCGGCCTTTCCGATTCCGCTGGCCCCGCCCGTGATGAGGGCCGTCTTTCCCGTGAATCGCGTCATGATGCTCTCCTCTTCTCTGACTCGAAGTCCTGCCTGTTGATAGTTGTAACTGCAACTACTGGGGTACTATTCCCGGATGGCGCGAAACGTGGCGAAGATGTCCGACCTGCAGTCCGATACCTGGCTGCAGCTCATCGCGATCAGCGAACTGCTGCCCGCCGCACTCGATGCCCAGCTGCGCCGAGACTCGCACCTCACCCACTTCGAGTTCGCCGTGCTGTCGCTCGTGCAGCTCGCCCCACTCGGCGCCCTCAGCCCCAGCGACATCGCCCAGGCGGTGAACGCCACCCTCCCCCGGCTGTCCCACGTGCTCGCCCGGCTCGAAGAGCGCGGTCTGGTCACCCGGACCGTGGCGGCGCAGGACCGTCGCAGCGTCGAGGTGCGTCTCACCACCGAGGGCAGGCGGGTCGTCGTGAAGGCGACGCCCGGTCACATCGAGACCGCGAAGGCACTCGTCGTCGATCAGTTCACCGACGACGAGCTGGAGACGCTCGGGATGCTGCTGCGGCGCATCACCGATCGGCTGGACCCGAGCGACCGGCTCGGCCACGCCATCCGCGCCACGTAGCACGTTCTCCGCCGCGGGACCTTCGGCCGTACCGGGCGTGTACGCGGCGCGGTCAGATGGATGCCGGAAAGGGGAGCCCCATGACCGACACAACAGTCGCCTCGATGACCTTCGCCGGCGCGATCACGACCGTCTTCACCAAGTACGCCGAGTTCTCCGGCCGGGCACGACGCCCCGAGTTCTGGTGGTTCGTGCTGTTCACGACCCTCGTCAGCTCGGCGCTCGGCACGCTCAACCTCGCAACCCCCGACGGGGTGATCTCGATCGGATCGAGCCTCGCCGGGCTGTGGTCGATCGCCGTCCTGCTGCCGACCCTCGCCGTGTCCGTGCGACGCCTCCGGGACGCGGGGCGGCAGTGGACGGAGCTCTTCTGGATCCTGCTCCCGATCGCCGGCCTCATCGTCCTGATCGTGCGGTTCTGCGAACCCAGCGTCGCCGAAACGGGCACGGAGGTGACCCGGTGACCGCCGTCCGGACGAGGGTCGTCGAACGGAACGGCATCACCGGCGTCTTCATGCTCATGGCGTACATCGGAGCCGCGATCTACTTCGTCTCCCGCAGCGACGGATCCTTCTGGGGCGTCGTGCTGGGGCTGCTGCAGGCCATGGTGTGGCCGGTGTACCTGATCTTCCACGGGCTGGAGCTGCTCGGCGCCTGACCGCCGGCGCGATCACGCCACGAGCAGGATCTCGCGGAGTGCGTCGAGCGCGGACCCCAGCGGGTCGGGGCCGCCGACCTCGACCACGCGCCCGAAGTAGTGGTCCTGGATGGCGGGGTTGGCCCCGTCGGTGACCAGGACCGCATCCACCTCGGTTCCCCGGCCCCGCAGAACCAGATCGAGGGCGCGCGCATCGAACACCGACAGCGCGGTTCCGTCGATGACGAAGTCGTCCCGCGCGATCTGATCGAGACTCCGCACCGCATCGATCCGGAGGTGGGACGCGAGCTCCCCCACGAGGTCCGGCGCCCCGATGACCACGATCCTCATGCCGCCGCCCCCTCCGCGCGCTCGGGCAGCGTCGGTGCGTCGAGGTACCGCGACGACGCGAGGATGGTGAGGAACGTCGGGAAGTCGTCCTCGAGGGCCACCGCGGTCAGCACCTCAGCGGCATCGAGGAAGCGACCATCCGGACGCCGCCCGAGCTCGTCGGCCAGGAGCCGTGCGACGTACTCCCGCGTCACGCGGGTGCCCTCCGCCGTCGTGACCCCCTGGTGAATCCACTGCCAGAGCTGCGATCGCGAGATCTCCGCCGTCGCGGCGTCCTCCATCAGGTTGTCGATGGCGACCGCTCCGATGCCGCGCAGCCAGGCCTCCACGTAGCGCAAGGCGATGGACACGTTGGCGGCGACGCCCGCATCGGTGACCTCGCCATCCACGCGCAGGTCGAGCAGGTCCGCCGCGGTGACGTTCACATCGTCGCGGAGCCGGCCGACCTGGTTGGGGTTCGACCCGAGCACCGCATCGAATTCCGCCTGAGCCGTCGGAATGAGGTCCGGGTGGGCGACCCAGGTGCCGTCGAAACCGTCGCCGGCCTCGCGGCGCTTGTCCGCCGCCACCGCCTGGAGCGCCGCCGCCGTCACCTCGGGGTCCCGCCGGTTCGGGATGAAGGCGCTCATCCCGCCGATCGCGTGCGCGCCCCGCTTGTGGCAGGTCTGCACGAGCAGCTCGGTGTACGCGCGCATGAACGGCACGGTCATCGTGATCTTGGAGCGGTCGGGCAGGACGAAGCTCTTGCCGCGCCCTCGGTAGTTCTTGATGATCGAGAAGATGTAGTCCCACCGGCCGGCGTTGAGTCCGGCGGCGTGATCCCGGAGCTCGTACAGGATCTCGTCCATCTCGAACGCGGCCGGGATGGTCTCGATCAGCACGGTCGCGCGGATCGTGCCGTGTTCCAGACCGAGCTGCCCCTCGGCGAACGTGAAGACCCGCTCCCAGAGCCGGGCCTCGAGGTGCGACTCGAGCTTGGGCAGGTAGAAGTACGGGCCCGTCCCGCCGTCGATCAGCTCCTGCGCGTTGTGGAAGAGGTACAGGCCGAAGTCGACCAGTGTCGCGGACGCGGGTGCGCCGATCCCGGCGACATCGACGAAACGGAGGTGCCGCTCCCCCAGGTGCCATCCGCGGGGCCGGAAGACGATGGTGGGCAGGTCGCCGTCCTTCACGGCGTAGCGTTTGCCCTCCTCGGACGTGAATTCGAGGCGGCCGCGAATCGCATCCCGCAGGTTGATCTGCCCGCCGATGACGTTCTCCCAGGTCGGGCTCATCGCATCCTCGTGATCCGCGAGCCACACCTTGGCGCCGGAGTTGAGGGCGTTGACCGTCATCTTGCGGTCGGTCGGCCCGGTGATCTCGACCCTGCGATCGTGGAGGCCGGGGCCCGGTCCCGCGACCCGCCAGGTCGCGTCGGCGCGGATCGACGCGGTCTCGGGAAGGAAGCGCAGGTCGCGCCCGTTGTCGAGGTCGCGACGCCTCACCATCCGCGCCCTCAGCCGCTCATGGCGCTCGCCCGCGAATGCGGTGTGGAGCTTGTCGAGGAACTCGAGCGCGTCGTGCGTGAGGATCTCGTCGTGGCGGTCCCCGGCGGGACCCTGGATCTCGATCATGCGAACTGCTCCGTCTCGGTCGAGCCGACCAGCGCGAGAGTCGCGCTGTCGGGATTGAGGGTTGTGCTCACGCGGTCGAAGTAGCCCGTCCCGACCTCCCGCTGGTGCTTGGTGGCGGTGTAGCCGTTGGCCTCGGAGGCGAACTCGGCCTCCTGCAGCTCGACGTACGCGCTCATCTGGCGGTCGCGGTAGCCGCTGGCCAGCTCGAACATGCCGTGGTTCAGCGAATGGAATCCGGCCAGGGTGATGAACTGGAACGCGTAGCCCATCGCCGACAGCTCGCGCTGGAAGCGTGCGATCTGGTCGTCGTCGAGGTGGCTCTTCCAGTTGAAGCTGGGCGAGCAGTTGTAGGCCAGCTTCTGGTCGGGGAACTCCGCATGGATGCTGTCGGCGAACGTGCGGGCCAGCTCGAGGTTCGGCTTGTCGGATTCGACCCAGAGCAGATCGGCGTACGGCGCGTACGCGTGGCCGCGGGCCAGCACCGGGCCGATGCCGTTCTCGACCTCGTAGAACCCCTCCGCGGTGCGGCCGCCGGTGAGGAACGGGAGGTCCCGCTCGTCGTGGTCGCTGGTCAGCAGGGTCGCGGCGAGCGCGTCGGTGCGGGCGATGACGATCGTCGGCACCCCGGCGACGTCGGCCGCCAGCCGCGCCGCGTTCAGGGTGCGGATGTGCTGACCGGTCGGGATCAGCACCTTGCCGCCCATGTGCCCGCACTTCTTCTCGCTGGCGAGCTGGTCCTCCCAGTGCACGCCTGCAGCTCCCGCCTCGATCATCGAGTGCATCAGCTCGTAGGCGTTGAGGGGCCCGCCGAAGCCGGCCTCGGCATCCGCGACGATCGGGACCATCCACTCGGTGGTCGAGCCTGTCGAGACCCCTTCGATCTGCCCGGTGCGCAAGAGCGCGTTGTTGATGCGGCGCACGACCGCCGGCACCGAGTTCGCCGGGTAGAGGCTCTGGTCGGGGTAGGTCTGCCCGCTGAGGTTGGCGTCCGCGGCGACCTGCCAGCCGGACAGGTAGATCGCCTTCAGCCCGGCGCGCACCTGCTGCACCGCCTGGTTGCCGGTGAGGGCGCCGAGCGCGGCGATCCACTCGTCGGGGCCGCTCTCCTGGATCAGCTGCCACAGCTGCTCGGCACCGCGCTGCGCGAGGGTGCGTGCCTCGCGCACCGGACCGCGCAGGGCGATGACGTCCTCGGCCGTGTAGTCGCGGCGGACGCCGCACCAGCGGGGGTCGGCCGCCCACTCGGTCTCGAGCTCGGCCGCGGTCTGGGTCTGGTCTCCGGTCTTCATGCCTCGAGCCTGGATGCCGCCCTCGCGAGTTTCACCGCGTGCCCGGGCAGAAATATCCATCTCTTTCTGTTCCCAAGAAGAACGATGTCTGCCAGTGTGGGGAGGTGCCGTCCCACCCCGCTGAAAGGTTCGACGATGAGGAGGTGCTCGACTCCCTCACGATCGGCCGCCGCATCCGGCAGCTGCGCTCCGACTGCGGCATGACACTGGAGGCGCTCGCCGCCGCACTCGACAGGGCGCCGTCGCAGGTCTCGGTGATCGAGAACGGCAAACGCGAGCTGAAGCTCAGCGAGCTGCAGCGGCTCTCGCGCGTGCTCGGCACCACGCTCGACGACCTGCTGAGCCCCGAGCCCCCGTCGCGGCGCGCGGCGCTCGAGATCGCTCTCGAGCGAGCGCAGCGCGGACCGCTGTACGCCTCGATCGGGCTGCCGCCGCTGCCCGTCCGCAAGTCGCTGAGCGACGAGGCGATCGAGACGATCCTCGGGCTCCACGACGAACTGCAGCGGCTGCACGAGGAGCGCGCCGCGACACCGGAGGTCGCGCGCCGCGCCAACGTCGAACTGCGGGCCGAGCAGCGCAAGCGCGGCAACCACTTCGAAGAGCTCGAGACCATCGCCCGCGACCTGCTCGCCGCGGTGGGGCACACCGGGGGGCCGTTGTCCCAGCGGCTCGCGTCCGACCTCGCCAGCCACCTGGGGTTCACGCTCCACTACGTATCCGACCTGCCCGCCACCACCCGCAGCGTCACCGACCACCGCAACGGGCGCATCTACCTGCCGGTGCGTCAGTCGGCGGGAGCGGATCCGCGCTCCGCCCTGCTGCAGGCTCTCGCCGCGCACGTCCTCGGCAAACAGGAACCGCGCGACTACCCCGACCTGCTGCGTCAGCGCGTCGAGACGAACTACCTGGCGGGGGCGCTGCTGATCCCGGAGGCATCGGCGGTGCCGTTCCTGTCGTCCGCGAAAGACGCCCGCGAGCTGTCGGTCGAAGACCTGCGCGACGCGTTCGCCACGACCTACGAGACGGCGGCGCACCGGTTCACGAACCTCGCCACGCGCCACCTCGGCATCCCGGTGCACTTCCTGAAGGTGCACTCGTCGGGTGCGATCTCGAAGGCGTACGAGAACGACGGCGCCGCCTTCCCGAGCGACGTGCTCGGGGCCGTCGAGGGCCAGATCGTCTGCCGCTACTGGAGCGCGCGCCAGGTGTTCGACATCGAGGACCGCTTCAGTCCGTACCACCAGTACACCGACAAGCCCAACGGCACGTTCTGGTGCACCTCGAGCATCCAGGGGACCAGCGCGGGTGCGTTCTCGGTCAGCGTCGGCACCCCGTTCGCGCACGTGAAATGGTTCCGCGGTCGGGACACCACCCGGAGACGGACGTCAGGATGCCCCGACCCGTCGTGCTGCCAGCAGCCGCCGGCCGGGCTCGCCGCGCGGTGGGCCGACCACGCCTGGCCGAGCGCCCGGCTGAACTCGTCGCTGCTCGCGGCGATGCCGACGGCATCCTTCACCGGGGTGGACCTGACGGAGGTGTACGGGTTCCTCGACGCTCACGCGCCCGACTCGTGAGGTCCCCGCTCAGTGGTGCATCGTGGTGCGCCCCAGCCCTGAGGTCGGGGTGGCGCCGGGCCGGGTCCACTGCGGGCTCGGGCGAGTGTCGTCCCAGTCGACGCGGCTGTTGTCGGGTCCGGTGCGCCAGTACCAGCAGGCGTGGTTGCCTTCGGGCCACCCGTCGGGCACGTCCTGCCAGGATTCGCGGCGTCCGTACGGCGTCATGTCGAGAAGCCCGAAGACGCCGTTGGCCACCTCGTTGCCGCGACCGGTGGTCGAGTAGGTGAGGAACACCCGCTCGCCGTCGCGCAGGAAGCAGCTGATCGTGCCCATGTCGTCGCCGATCGGTGCCGCGACATCCCGGACCGAGTACCAGCGTTCGGTGTAGCCCATGAACTCGCGGAAAGGCGCGACCTCGTCCCAGACCCCGGTGGTGAGCACCGCGAACGACACCCCGCGAGCGCGGAGGTAGACCGCGTCGCGCAGCGCCCACGCCGTGATCGTGCAGCCCTCGCACTGCCCGTTGTGGGGAGCGCCATCCCACCACATGTGCTTGTAGGTCAGCAGCTCGTCGCGACCCTCGAAGAGCTCGATGAATGGAACCGGGCCGTCGGGTCCCACCACCGTGGTCGCGGGGTCGACCTCGACCATCGGGAGCCGCCGCCGGGCGGCCGCGATGGCGTCACCTTCGCGGGTGTGCGCCTTCTCGCGGAGCATCAGTTCGTCGCGGGCCTTCTGCCAGGTCTCGGTGTCGACGATGGGAGGGAGAGTCATGCCGCCTGGATTTGTGGACGGTGTTCAAATGTCGTGGGGGCAGCACGACTTCCGTGTTCAACTTATGCTCGAGCCCGCCTAGCGGGCGGCGGCCAGTTCCGCGGCTGTCGGAAGGTCGGCGCCCGCTCGACTCACGGTGATCGCGGCTGCGAGCGCCGCCGTCTCGCCGGCAGCCAGGAGGGACGGGGCATCGTCGCCCAG
>JBFWWZ010000046.1:0-20741 GCA_050245915.1 Microbacteriaceae bacterium | reverse complement strand
CGAACTGGCCGAGGCGAAAGCGAAAGGCGACGCCCGCAAGGTGAAAGACGCCGAAGACGCGATCGCCGCCCAGAAGACCTGGCTCGACGCCCTGGGATAGGCCCCGGCTCACTTTCCACAGCCCCGGTTCCGCACCGGATCACGTCATCCGGCACCACGGCTCCCGCCGCCGTTCCACCATCGGAACATGCCCGTCCTCCCGCCCGTGCTCGACGCCCGCGACCTCCCCCTCCCCGAGCGCATGGCCGCCGTCCTCGACGCCGAGCTCTACCCGCTCGGCGACGCCCACTGCCCCATCGACGAGATCGAGACGCCCGCGCTGCGACTCGCCGCCGTGCTCACCGGTCGGCCGGACCGGTTCATCGCAGAACTCGGCACCGCAGCGTGGGTCTGGGGAGCGGCACCCCGAGCGCCCGCCGTCGTCGAACTGTGCGTCGACCTGCGGGCACGGGCGCGACCCGTCGCCGCACGGCACGCGAGCGTGCGCGAAGTCGTCCTGAACGACGACGAGGTGCAGAAGATCGGCGGGAGCCGGGTCACGACTCCGCTGCGGACGGCGGTGGACCTGGCACGCGCACGGGAGCGGTTCGGGGATTCCGAGCGGGAGGCGGTGCGGGAGCTCGCCCGGCTCGGCGGCTTCCGCCTGACGGACTGCGTCGCGGCGATGGATGCGCGTCGCAACCTGCCCGCCAAGCGCCGCGCGGTCGAGCGGCTGCGAGAAGCGCTGTCCTAGCCCGCGCTGACGCGCTCTGCCCGTCAGCCCGCGCTCACGCGGTACACGTCGTAGACCCCCTCGATGCGGCGCACCGCGTTCAGCAGGCGGTCGAGGTGCACGGTGTCGCCCATCTCGAAGACGAACCTGCTGAGAGCGAGCCGGTCGCTCGACGTCGACACGGTGGCCGACAGGATGTTCACGTGATGCTCGGAGAGCACGCGCGTCACATCCGACAGCAGTCCGGAACGGTCGAGCGCCTCCACCTGGATCTGCACCAAGAACACGCTCGACGAGGTCGGCGCCCACTCCACATCGATCATGCGGTCGGGCTCGGCGAGCAGGCTCTTCACGTTCACACAGTCCGACTGGTGCACCGAGACGCCGGTGCCGCGCGTCACGAACCCCACGATGTCGTCACCGGGAACCGGGGTGCAGCACTTCGCCAGCTTCACCAGGATGTCGGGGGCGCCCCGCACGAGCACGCCCGAATCGCTCGAGCGCAGCTGCCGCGCGCGACCCTTCGGGGTGAACGGGATCTCCGCCTCGTCGGCCTCCGCCTCGCCCTGGAGGCTGGCGACCACCTTCTCCAGCACGGACTGCGTGGAGACGTGCCCCTCGCCGACGGCCGCATAGAGGGCCTCGACGCTCTCGTACCGCATCTGCGCCGCGACCTCGGAGACGACATCCTGGCTCATCAGCTTCTGCAGCGGCAGGTTCTGCTTGCGCATGGCGCGGGCGATGGCGTCCTTACCCTGCTCGATCGCCTCCTCGCGGCGCTCCTTCGTGAACCACCCGCGGATCTTGTTGCGAGCACGCGGGCTCTTCACGAAGTTCAGCCAGTCCTGGCTGGGGCCCGCGTCGGGGTTCTTCGAGGTGAACACCTCGACGGAGTCGCCAGAGTTCAGGATGCTGTCGAGCGGGACGAGCCGGCCGTTGACCTTGGCCCCCATCGTGCGGTTGCCGATCTCGGTGTGCACGGCGTACGCGAAGTCGACCGGGGTGGCACCCGAGGGCAGGCCGATGACCTTGCCCTGCGGCGTGAAGACGTAGACCTCTTTGGCGCCGATCTCGAAACGCAGGTTGTCGAGGAACTCCCCCGGGTCCGCCGTCTCGGACTGCCAGTCGCTGATGTGGGCGAGCCAGGCCATCTCGGTGTCCTGGCCGGGGGACTTCTCGTCGGTCTTGCCGCCGTTCATCCGCTCCTTGTACTTCCAATGCGCGGCGACGCCGAATTCGGCCCGGTTGTGCATCTCGTGCGTGCGGATCTGGATCTCGATCGGGCGCCCCTGCGGCCCGATCACGGTCGTGTGCAGCGACTGGTACAGGTTGAACTTGGGCGTGGCGATGTAGTCCTTGAACCGGCCGGGGATCGGGTTCCAGCGGGCGTGGATCGCGCCGAGCACGGCGTAGCAGTCGCGGATGTTGTTGACGAGCACCCGGATGCCGACGAGGTCGTAGATCTCCGCGAACTCGCGGCCGCGCGACACCATCTTCTGGTAGATCGAGTAGTACTGCTTCGGCCTGCCCTGCACCTGGCCTTTGATCTTGCCGGCCTTCAGGTCGGCGTTGATGTCGTCGATCACCTGCTGCACGAACTCCTCGCGCTGCGGGGTGCGGTCTTTGACGAGACTCTCGATCTCGACGTACAGCTTCGGGTAGAGCACCGCGAAACTGAGGTCCTCCAGCTCCCATTTGATCGCCTGGATGCCGAGGCGATGTGCGAGCGGTGCGTAGATCTCCAGGGTCTCCTGCGCCTTGCGCTGCGCGGACTCGGCCGGCACGAAACCCCAGGTGCGGGCGTTGTGGAGGCGGTCGGCGAGCTTGATGATCAGCACCCGGATGTCTTTCGACATCGCGACCACCATCTTGCGCACCGTCTCCGCCTGAGCGCTGTCGCCGTACTTCAGCTTGTCGAGCTTGGTGACCCCGTCGACCAGCATGGCGATCTCGTCGCCGAAGTCTGCGCGCAGGAGGTCGAGGGTGTAGTCGGTGTCCTCGACGGTGTCATGCAGCAGCGCGGCGGCGAGCGTCTTCGGACCGATTCCGAGGTCGGCGAGGATCTGGGCGACCGCCACCGGGTGGGTGATGTACGGCTCGCCGCTCTTGCGTGTCTGCCCGGCGTGGGCGCGTTCCGCCGCCGCGTACGCGCGCTCGATGAGCGCGACATCGGCTTTCGGGTGGTGCGCGCGGACCGTCTTCAGCAGCCTGTCGACCGCACCGGTCGGCTGGGCGCGCGAGAACAGGCGCGGCAGGATGGTGCGAAGCGTGGCGGTGCTCTGCGCCTGCGTCGTGTCAGTCACGCGTCACCTCCCGCTCAGTTGGATTCTACGAGGGGTGGACGGCGCGCGCTGTCAGGCGGAGACGGTCGACAGGCTCTTCTCGCGCAGCGCCAGCGTCTTCTTGTCGCGGGCCGCGATCGCCGGTTCCCGCTCCCGAAGCAGTGCGTAGAACGGCGAGGCGACGAACGGCGTCGAATACGTGCCGATGATGGTGCCGACGAGCAGCGCGAGCGAGATGTCGCGCAGCGTGTCCGCGCCGAGCACGAACGACCCGAGGAACAGGATCGCGGCGACCGGCAGTGCAGCCACCACGCCCGTGTTGATCGAGCGGACGAGCGTCTGGTTCACCGCGAGGTTCACAGTCTCGCCGAAGGTCCGGGTCGAGTCCTCACCCATCTCGGACGTGTTCTCGCGCACCTTGTCGAACACCACGACGGTGTCGTACAGCGAGAAGCCCAGGATGGTGAGGAAGCCGATCACGGCCGCCGGGGTGATCTCGAAACCGGTGGCGGCGTAGACGCCCACCGTGATCACGAGGTCGTGCGCGAGGGCCACCATGGCGGCGGCCGACATCTTCCAGGTGCGGAAGTAGATCGCCATCAGGATCGCGGCGAGAGCGAGGAACACCCCGAGGCCGATGAGCGCCTGGCGGGTGATGTCGGCGCCCCAGCTGGCTCCGATGAACGAGTCGTCGACCTGGTCGGCGTCGTACGCCTGCTTCAGGGCGTCCGCCACCTCCGTGGTCTCGGCGTCGGTGAGCTGGTCGGTCTGCACCCGGACACCGTCATCGCCGACGGTGGTGACGCGGACGGTGGCATCGGGGACGACGCCGTGCACCGCCTCCGTGGCGATGTCGCTGTCGACCGAGGATGCGCCGGAGACCTGGAACTGCGACCCGCCGCGGAACTCGATGCCGAAGTTGAATCCGGCGCCGAAGTCGCCACCGCCGCGGATGAACGGCACCGCGATGGCCGCGAGCATCAGCACGGCGGCGATGGTCAGCCAGATACGCCGCAGCGGCACGAACGGGACGCTGCGCTCGCCGGTGTAGAGGTCGTTGCCGAACTTGGTCAGCCCGCTGGCCATCAGCGCTTCCCCTTCTTCTTCGAGGAACCCGATTTCTTCGTGGCCGGGCGAGGTGGTGCGGACTCCGAGGCGGCGGCGCGGGTCGCGGCCTTGTCGGCCGCAGCGAGTTCTGCCGCCTTGCGCTCGGCGATGGTCTGCCGGCGCTCGGCCTCACGGCTCGCGCCGGACCGGCGCGCCTCCGCCGAGACGCGGAACTCCGCGCGCCCGCGATACACGGCGCCCAGGGCGTCGGGATCCAGGCCGCTCAGCGGATGCCCGCTGGAGAAGAACCGGGTCGTGGAGATCAGTTGCATCATCGGGTGCGTGAACAGCACGACGATGAGCACGTCGATGACGACGGTGATGCCCAGGGTGAACGCGAAGCCCTTGACGCTGCCCACGGCAAGCCAGAACAGCACCACAGCCGACAGCAGGTTCACGCCCTTGGCGGCGTAGATGGTGCGGAGGGCGCGCTTCCAGCCCGCCTCGACGGCGCCGACCAGGCCGCGCCCATCGCGCAACTCGTCACGTATTCGCTCGAAGTACACGATGAACGAGTCGACCGTGAAGCCGATGGCGACGATCAGGCCCGCGACACCGGCGAGCGAGAGTCGGTAGCCCTCGCGCCAACTGAGGATCGAGATCACCAGATACGTGATCACCGCCGCGACGACGAGGGACGCGATGGTCACCGAGGCGAGAGCCCGGTACTGGAAGAACGAGTAGATGACGACGAGCACGAGGCCGATGAGACCTGCGAGGAGGCCGCTCTGCAGCTGGCTGCTTCCGAGGGTCGGCGAGATGCTGTCTCGTGTCTGCACCTCGAAGCTGACCGGCAGGGCACCGAACTTCAGCTGGCTGGCGAGCGCCGTCGCGGTCTCCTGGGTGAAGCTTCCCGTGATGGTCGGCGCGTCCGTCACCCCCTGGACGACGGGTGCGGTGATCACGCGGCCGTCGAGGACGGCGCCGAACTGGTTGCGCGGGCTCGGCAGGCTGATGAGGCGCTGGCCGACATCCTTGAACGCGGCACCGCCGTCGGCGTTGAACTTGATGAAGACGCCCCAGATGCCGGTGTTGATGCCGCCACTGCCGCTCGTCTGACCCGAGTACGAGTCGGTGATGTCGGCTCCGTCGACCTCGACCGGACCGAGAAGGTACTTCACGGTCCCGGTGTCGTCGCAGGTGATGAGCGGCTCGTCAGCCGGTGCGATGTTCGCCTCGACCTCATCCACCTGATCGCAGGTGAACGCGTCGAAGGCGGACTGGAGTTCGGGAGTCACCCAGTTCGGGTCGCTGCCGTCGGTCGGCTCCGGATTCGGCGTCGCCTCGGTCGTGGGCGTCGGCGTCGGCGTCGGACTGGCGCTGTCGGTGGGGGCGGGAGTCTCGCCGTCGCCCCCGATCGAGTCGGCCGACGGCGTGCCCGCGAGGATGACCGCACGGAACTCGAGCTTCGACGACTGCTGCAGACGCTGCAGGGTCGCGTCGTCGGGCGTACCGGGGATCAGGACCTGGATGTTGTTCGGCGGGAGGGTGCTGATCTCAGCTTCCGCGACACCGGAGGCGTCGACGCGCTGGCGGATGATCGACACCGCCTGCTCCAGCTGGTCCGGGGTGACCTCCTGGCCCTCGGCCGTCTGCGCGGCGAGCACGATGCTGGTCCCGCCCTCGAGGTCGAGCGCGAGCTTCGGCGTCCAGCTCCAGCCCCAGAACAGCGCGCCGGCCGCCTGGAGTGCGAGCAGACCGGCGATGATGGCCGCCAGCCAGCCGAGGGACCTCCAGGCCTTGCGGACCGGCGTCGAACTGCGTGCCACGCGTTACTCTGTGGGCTTCTTGCGCGGTGCGCGCTTCGGCTTCGGCTCCTCGGTGCGCTCGCCGAACTGCGGGTCGTCGGCGGGGGTCTTCTCGCCGGCCTCCGCCTCGAGCTCGTCCTCGTCGGTCACGACCTCGTCGGGCTCGACGACGCGCGCGAGCGTCTGGCGGTGCACGCGCAGCCGGCTGCCCGGCGTCGTCTCGATGATGGCCTCGTTCTTCTCCTCATCGACGGAGATGAGGGTGCCGAAGATGCCGTGCTGCGTCATGACCTCGACGCCGGGCACCATCTGCGTCGCCAGCTTCTCCGCGTCGGCGCGGCGCTTGCGCGAGCTGCGGAACATGAAGATGATCACGACGATCAGCAGTCCGAACAGCAGGATGAGGGTGGGGTCGAAGCCCAGGATGCCGCCGCTCGAGGGAGCGGGCGTCGCAGACAGCGCTGTGGAGATCATGGGCGTACGAGTGCCTTCCGAAAGGGTTTGGGATCCCGAGAATCATACGTCATCGTCGAACAGCGTCCCGCGGTCGGGGCGCCGGACGCCGAGATGGTCCCAGGCCTTGCGGGTGGCGACGCGTCCGCGGGGTGTGCGGCTCAGCATCCCGATCCGCACGAGGAACGGCTCGACGACCGATTCGATGGTCTCCGGCTCTTCGCCGACCGAGACCGCGAGGGTGTTCAGGCCGACCGGGCCGCCCTCGAAACGGGTGACCACGGCATCCAGGATCGCGCGGTCGAGCCGGTCGAGGCCGAGCGCGTCGACATCGTAGAGCTCGAGGGCGGCGTTGACGGTGGTCAGCTCGGCTGAGGTCCCTGAGCCTGTCGAAGGGTGAACCAGCGCGTAGTCCCGCACGCGCCGCAGCAGCCGATTGGCGATGCGCGGGGTGCCGCGGCTGCGCGTGGCGATCTCGAGGCGTGCCCGCGGCTCGATGTCGAGTTCGAGCATGCGGGCGGCGCGGGCGAGCACCTGGTCGAGCTCGGCGTCGTCGTAGAACTCGAGGTTGGCGGTGAAACCGAACCGGTCGCGCAGCGGGTTCGGCAGCAGCCCGGACCGGGTGGTGGCGCCGACCAGGGTGAACGGCGACAGGTCAAGCGGGATGCTGGTGGCGCCGGCGCCTTTGCCGACCATGATGTCGATGCGGAAGTCCTCCATCGCGAGATAGAGCATCTCTTCCGCGGATCGCGCCATGCGGTGGATCTCGTCGATGAACAGCACCTCGCCGGGCACCAGGCTCGACAGCAGTGCGGCGAGATCGCCCGCGTGCTGGATCGCGGGGCCGCTCGACATGCGCAGCGGCCGCTCGCTCTCGTGCGCGACGATCATCGCGAGGGTGGTCTTGCCGAGCCCCGGCGGCCCGGCCAGCAGGATGTGATCCGGTGTGCGGTTCTGCATCGCGGCGGCGTCGAGCAGCAGCTGCAGCTGCCCGCGCACCTTCGCCTGTCCGACGAACTCGGCGAGGCTGCGGGGTCGCAGCGCTCCCTCGAACGCGAGCTCGGCCTCCGATTCGGCCAGTTCGGGCTTGGCGTGGGTCTCGACAGGCTCGACGACCGGTTCGTCGCTCACGAGCGCACCCCCGGTCCCAGCCGCGACAGCGACAACCGCAGCAGGGATGCCACGGTGGCGCGGTCGGTCTCGCTCGCCTCGGCGGCGGCCTCCTCCACCGCAGCGGCGGCGGCACGTTCGTTCCAGCCGAGGCCGACGAGGGCGGTGACCACGTCCTGCGTGATCGTCGAACGGGCCGCCGAACCGGTGGACAGCCGGGATGCCGTGGCCGGCACGAGCTTGCCCTGCAGCGACAGCGCGATGAGTTTCGCCGTCTTGGGCCCGATGCCCGACACCTTGCGGAAGGGCGCATCGTCTTCCGCCGCGACCGCGTGCGCGATGTCGTCGGGGGTGAGCGTCGCCAGCACCCCGAGCGCCGATTTCGGCCCGACCCCCGAGACCCCGCGCAGCAGGTCGAAGATCTCGAGCTCGTCGCGGGCCACGAATCCGAACAGGCTCAGATCGTCTTCGCGCACGATGAGGGCGGTGTGCAGCGTCGCCTCGGAGCCGATCCGCAGCGTCAGCGCGGTCTGCGGTGTCACCTGAACGGCGAGTCCCACTCCCCCGACCTCGAGCACCGCCGACGACCCGGAGACGGCGAGCACGGTGCCCCGCACCGACGCGATCACCGCGCCACCCTCTCGGCTTCGCGCCACGCGAGCTGCGCCTTCGTCAGCCCCGCTGGTTGAGTAGCGCCCCGCGTAGCGGGCCGCGTGTCGAAACCAGCACCCCCACCCCGCCACGCATGGCAGATCGCCAGCGCCAGCGCGTCTGCAGCGTCCGCGGGTCGCGGCACCGCATCCAGCCCCAGCACCCGCGCGACCATCGCACCGACCTGCGCCTTCTGCGCGGAGCCGTACCCGGTGATCGCGGCCTTCACCTCGCTCGGGGTGTGCAACCCGACGGTGAGGCCGAACTCGGCACCGAGGGCGAGGGCGATGCCACTCGCCTGGGCGGTGCCCATCACCGTGCGGAGGTTGTGCTGGGCGAAGACCCGCTCCACCGCCATGGCGGTCGGGCGGTAGGTCGCGAGCACCTCGCGGATGCCGGACGACACCGAGAGCAGCCGCTCACCCAGGTCGATGGTCGGCGGGGTCTGCACGACACCCACGTAGACGAGCGTCGCCCGGCGATCGGGTGCGACGTCGACGACGCCGATGCCGCACCGGGTCAGCCCCGGATCGATGCCGAGCACACGCATAGCGCCACGCTACAAGAGCGCTCGTACATGTGTTCGAACGACGCGCCGGACTCAGTCTTCGTCGTCAAGCTGCGCCTGCACGTCGGCAGGCACCTCGATGTTGGTGAAGATGTTCTGCACGTCGTCGCTCTCCTCGAGCGCGTCGATCAGGCGGAACACCTTCTTCGCCGTGTCGAGGTCGGCCTCGATGGTGAGGTTCGGCACGAACTCGGCCTCGGCGGAGTCGTAGTCGATGCCGGCGGCCTGCAGCGCGCTGCGCGCGGGCACGAGGTCGGACGGCTCGGTGATGACCTCGAAACCGCCGCCCTGGTCCTTGACCTCCTCGGCCCCGGCATCCAGGACCGCCTCGAGGATGGCGTCCTCGTCGACCGCGTCGGTCTTGGTGATCGAGATGACGCCTTTGCGCGTGAAGTTGTAGGCGACGCTGCCGGGGTCGGCCAGGGTGCCGCCGTTGCGGCTCAGCAGCGTGCGCACCTCGGCCGCGGCCCGGTTCTTGTTGTCGGTGAGGCACTCCACCAGGAAGGCCACGCCGGCCGGCCCGTAGGCCTCGTACATGATCGACTCATAGCTGACCGCCTCGCCGCCGATGCCTGCGCCGCGCTTGATGGCGCGATCGATGTTGTCGTTCGGCACCGACGTCTTCTTGGCCTTCTGCACGGCGTCGTACAGGGTCGGGTTGCCGGCGAGGTCGGCTCCGCCGATCTTCGCGGCGACCTCGATGTTCTTGATGAGCTTTGCGAACGACTTGGCACGGCGCTGGTCGATGACCGCCTTCTTGTGCTTCGTCGTCGCCCACTTGGAATGCCCGCTCACGGTGCTCCTTCTGTCGAAACCCTGACGATTCTAGGCGGGCTAGGCTTCACCGGTGGCATCCGGCTGGTTCCGCATCGCGTACGCGGAGAACGCGCTCCGACGCTTCGCCGCCGACCGGGGCACCGATCTCGCGGCGCTCCGCACCGGCGACGGGGTCGCCCTCGCTCTCGCCTTCTACCGCGAACGGCGCGCCCAGCACGCGCGCGTCGCCGACGAGGGCGACGGCCTGCTGTGGCAGTGGGGGCCGGATGCCGACGCGACCCGGTTCACGATCGCTCTGACCCGGCAGCTCATCCGCGAAGACGCGGACCCGATCACCCAGCTCACGCTGTGCCTCGCCTACCGCTGGACCCCGTCGCGCCGCGCCTTGGGCCGCGGGCACTCCTGGTGCTGGACCCCGGATGCCGCGGCCGACTTCGAGAAGCAGATCCGGTCGTCGGCCGCCTACCGCGCCGTCGCGTCCGCCGTGCCTGCGGACATCATCATCCGCACCGACACGCTCTAGCTCTTCAGCCGCACTCCCGCTTCGCGCAGCTCGAGCTGGGCGAGCGCCCGCACGATCTTCTTCTCACCGCGGCGCCAGGCGTCGACGGGCTCGCCGTGGATGTCGTGCAGCTCACGGAAGTCCGCGTTGACGAGCGCGCGGAGCGCGAGCAGGTCCTGACCGTCGGGCAGCCGCGAGAGGTTGCGGGCTTCGGTCGCCCGGCGTGCCCAGCTCGCACGGCGGCGAAGCCAGATCCACAGGACCAGCAGGATCGGGATCGCGGCGACGACGATGCCGATGATGGTCGCCGCGGTGAAGACCAGGTCCTGCTGCGCCTGCCCCGCCTGCGCGAGCAGCGTTCCCGCGCCCGATGCGGCATCGAACGGCTGACGTATTCCGCCGCCGATCAGGGGGACGCCGCCGAGGGTGTCCCCCGCATCCGCCATCGTCTCCTCGAAGCCGTTGCCCGCATCCTCGATGGTCTTGCCGAACGCCGCGAGCACGGCGATCGCGCCGTGGACGATCACGCCCGCCCAGACGAAGACCGCGATGAGACCGATGGCCACCAGGTCGGCCGTGATCTGCGCGGTGCGGCGGGCGGGATAGTCGGAGTAGACCTTCATGCCCCCCAGGCTACGAGCCGTCAGGTGGATTGGACCCGCTCGAGGAACCGCTCGTGGAACCGGTAGTCGGCGGTGACCTCGGGGTGGAACGAGGTCCCGAGGAGGGGGCCCTGCTCGACGGCGACCACCCGGCCGTCCGGCAACTCGCCGAGCACGGCGACGGCGGGGCCCACCGACTCCACCACGGGCGCGCGGATGAACACCGCGTGCACCGGCGGGTCGCCGAGCTCCGGGATCCGCAGGTCGGTCTCGAACGAGTCGAGCTGGGTCCCGAACGCGTTTCGGCGCACCGCGATGTCGAGACCGCCGAGGCTCTGCTGACCCTCGATCCCGTCGAGCACTGTGTCGGCGAGCATGATCAGGCCGGCGCAGGTGCCGTACACCGGCATCCCGGATGCGATGCGCGCCTTCAGCGGCTCCGCCAGACCGAACAAGCGGCTGAGCTTGTCGATGACGCTGGACTCGCCTCCGGGGATGACAAGCCCGGAGACCTGATCCAGTTCGCTCTCCCGCCGTACCGGGACGGCATCCGCCCCCAGTTCGCCGAGCACCATGAGGTGCTCGCGGACGTCGCCCTGCAGGGCGAGGACGCCGACGCGGGGTCTCGACACGGCTGCGCCTACTCAACCGGCAGAGGCCTACCAGCCGCGCTCGGCGAGCCGGTGCGGCGCAGGCACGTCGGCGACGTTGATGCCGACCATCGCCTCACCGAGGCCGCGCGACGCCTCGGCGATGACCGCCGGGTCGTCGTGGAAGGTGGTGGCCTTCACGATCGCGGCCGCACGGGCTGCCGGGTTGCCCGACTTGAAGATGCCGGACCCCACGAAGACGCCGTCCGCGCCGAGCTGCATCATCAGGGCCGCGTCCGCCGGGGTGGCGACGCCGCCCGCGGTGAAGAGCACGACCGGCAGCTTGCCGGTCGCAGCGACCTCCGCGACGAGCTCGTAGGGCGCCTGCAGCTCTTTGGCGGCGACGTACAGCTCGTCCTTGGTCTTCGACTTCAGCATGTTGATCTCGCCGGTGATGGTGCGGATGTGCTTGGTCGCCTCCGAGACATCCCCGGTACCCGCCTCGCCCTTCGAGCGGATCATGGCCGCACCCTCGGTGATGCGGCGCAGCGCCTCCCCCAGGTTGGTGGCACCGCACACGAACGGCACGGTGAAGCCCCACTTGTCGATGTGGTTCACGTAGTCCGCCGGCGACAGCACCTCGGATTCGTCGATGTAGTCGACGCCGAGCGCCTGCAGCACCTGCGCCTCGACGAAGTGGCCGATGCGCGCCTTCGCCATGACGGGGATCGAGACAGAGCTGATGATCGCATCGATCAGGTCGGGGTCGCTCATGCGGGCGACACCACCCTGGGCGCGGATGTCGGCGGGCACCCGCTCGAGCGCCATGACGGCGACGGCCCCGGCATCCTCGGCGATCTTCGCCTGGTCGGCGGTCACGACGTCCATGATCACGCCGCCCTTGAGCATCTCGGCGAGCCCGCGCTTGACGCGGCTGGTGCCCAGGTCGGTGGTCGGGGTCTGCGTGTCGGTCATGACTGACGATTCTAGATTCGGGATGCCGGCGCCGCCTCCCGAGGGCCGGGCCAAAGCCCGAAAATTGGCATCGTCAGGCGGTGGGCCAGGCCTCCGCGAGCTTGGTGCGGGTGTCGGCCAGCAGCTCGGGCAGCGCCTTGGTACGGCCGATGATGGGCAGGAAGTTGGTGTCGCCCGCCCAGCGCGGTACCACGTGCTGGTGCAGATGCGCCGCGATGCCGGCGCCGGCGGCGGCGCCGAGGTTCATTCCCACGTTGAAACCCTCGGGGCGCGACACCGTCGACACCGTGCGCATGGCGGTCTGGGTGAGCGCGGAGATCTCGGCGGTCTCGTCCGGCGTCGCGTCCACGTACGGGCCGACGTGACGGTACGGCACCACGAGCAGATGCCCGCTGTTGTAGGGGAAGAGGTTGAGCAGCACGTAGGCCAGCTCACCGCGGTGCACGATCAGAGCCTGCTCGTCGGTCAGGGTCGGGGCGGTGCAGAACACGCATTCCGCGTCGGGCGGGGTCTGCCCGGCCTCCACGTAGGCGATGCGGTGCGGGGTCCACAGGCGCTGGAAGCCGTCCGGGACGCCCGCGAAGCCCGCAGCGGGCTCGACCATCGCATCCGGGTAGTCGGCGCCGTCGTAGTCCTTCACCATGCTCAGACCTGCGCGTGCGTGTCGATCGCCTCGCGGATTCGGCGGATCGCCTCATCGACTGGGATCCCGTTGTCCTGCTCCCCGTTGCGGAACCGGAAGCTGACGGTGCCCGCCGCGCGGTCCTGCTCCCCCGCGATCAGCTGGAACGGGACCTTGTCGGTCGTCGCGTTGCGGATCTTCTTCTGCATCCGGTCGTCGGAGGCGTCGACCTCGGCCCGCACGCCCTGGGCGCGCAGCTGCCCGACGATGCCGTCGAGGTACTCGACGTACTCCTCGGCGACGGGGATGCCGACCACCTGCACCGGCGACAGCCAGACCGGGAAGGCACCGGCATAGTGCTCGAGCAGGATCGCGAAGAACCGCTCGATCGAGCCGAAGAGCGCCCGGTGGATCATGATCGGCCGCTTCTTCTGACCGTCTTTGTCGGTGAACTCCAACTCGAACCGCTCCGGAAGGTTCGGGTCGACCTGCACCGTGGAGAGCTGCCAGGTGCGGCCGATCGCATCGCGGGTCTTCAGGTCGATCTTCGGGCCGTAGAACGCCGCCTCACCGGGCATCTCGGTGAGCTTCAGGCCGCTCGCCATCGCCACGTTGCGGAGGGCCTGCGTCGAGTACTCCCAGAACTCGTCGGAGCCGATCCACTTGTCCTTGTGGTCGTCGCGCATCGACAGCTCCAGCTCGAAGTCGTCGAGCCCGAAGTCGCGCAGCATCGAGATCACGAAGTCGAGCACCTTCGTCGTCTCCTCCTCGAGCTGTTCGGGGGTGACGAAGAGGTGCGAGTCGTCCTGCGTGAACCCGCGCACGCGGGTGAGGCCGTGCAACGCCCCGGAGAGCTCGTTGCGGTACACGGTGCCGTTCTCGGCGAGCCGCATCGGCAGGTCGCGGTAGCTGCGGGCGCGCTCCTTGTAGATCAGGATGTGCATCGGGCAGTTCATCGGCTTCAGGTAGTAGTCCTGGCCCTCGTCCATCTGGAAAGGCGGGAACATTCCCTCCTTGTAGGTCACCAGGTGGTTGGAGGTGATGAACAGGTCCGCTTTGCTGATGTGCGGCGTGTACACGTAGGTGTAGCCCGCTTCGACATGCCGCCGGCGGGCGTGCTGCTCCATCTCCATGCGGACGACGCCGCCCTTGGGGTGCCACACCGACAGCCCCGAGCCGATCTCCTCCGGGAACGAGAACAGGTCGAGCTCTTTGCCGAGTTTGCGGTGGTCGCGCTTCGCGGCCTCCTCGAGCCGCTGCGTGTACGCCTTCAGCTCGTCCTTCGTCGGCCACGCGGTGCCGTAGATGCGCTGCAGCTGCGGGTTCTTCTCCGAGCCGCGCCAGTAGGCGGCGGCGATCCGCATCAGCTGGAACACCCCGAGCGCGCCGGTGTTGGGCACGTGCGGCCCCCGGCAGAGGTCCTTCCAGACCGTCTCGCCGTCTTTGGAGACGTTGTCGTAAATGGTCAGTTCGGCGCCGCCGACCTCGACGGATTCCCCATCGTCGCCCGTGCCCTCGCCGTGGCCGACGTTCTTGAGCCCGATCAGCTCGAGCTTGTACGGCTCGGCGGCGAGTTCGGCGCGCGCCTCTGCCTCGGTCACCACCCGCCGCTGGAAGCGCTGACCGCTGCGGATGATGCGCTCCATCTCCTTCTCGATCCCCTTGAGGTCGTCGGGGGTGAAGGGCGTGGCGACGTCGAAGTCGTAGTAGAAGCCGTCGGTGACGGGCGGGCCGATGCCGAGCTTGGCATCCGGGTTGATTTTCTGCACGGCCTGCGCCACCACGTGCGCGGTCGAGTGTCGCAGGATGTTGAGACCGTCCGGGCTGGTGACCTCGACCGGCTCGACGGTGTCGGTGCCGGTGACCGTCGTCGCCTTGTCTTTGAGCTCGCCGTTGACGCGGATGGCGACGACGGCGCGGTCGGGGAACAGGTCGAAACCGGTCTGCGCGCTCACCCGCTCAACGATAGTCGGGGCAGGCAGATCCGCTGGACGCCCCCGACGCTCTAGCCGATGCCGAGCGCCCCGTTCAGGGCGTTGATCCACTCCAGGATGACCGGCTTGCTGAACGCGGACGCCCAGGCGATCGCGATCTGAAGCAGCGCGATCACGAGCAGGATGGCATTGAGGCCACGCGACCGGCTGGCGGGGATCAGCGCCGCCGCCATCGTCGTCATCAGGATGAAGGTGTTGCCCGCGGAACCGGTCGGCATCAGGCCGAGGACGAACGCACCGAGGATCGCCGCGAACACGAGCGTCGAGATCACGATGGCCTGCGGTCGGCGCACCACCAGGGCTACCAGCCACGCGCTGGCCACCGACGCGAGCAGCAGCCAGCCGTCGGGGACGGAGAAGATCTGGGCCAGCTGGGCGACCCGTTCCGCGGCCCCGTCGAGCATGGTGGCCGCCGATCCGGCGAGCGGCTGCCCGAGGAAGATCAGGTTCAGGATGATGATGGCCGCCAGCGCAGCTGTCGTCGGGTAGACGATGACCAGCAGGTTCGCCGCCCGGGCGCCGGGTTGCCCCTGCCGCCTCATCCGGATGAACGGCGCCGTCACACCCGCCGCCGCCACATAGAGCACCGCGCTCGGATCGCTGAGCACGGCGAGCATCAGCATCAGCCCCGCCCGGAACCCCGACTGCGTGTTGCCCCAGGACACGAATCGTGCGACATCCGAGATGCCGAGGGCGAAGAACGCCAGACCGAGGAACGCGGAGAAGTTCTCGGTGACCATGTACGCGAACAGCGGGTTCACCGACAACGCCACCAGAAGCACCACGCCGATCGATGCGGGGAAGCGCCGCTGAACCATGATCTCGAGCAGCTTCTGCAAGAAGATGGCCGCGACCACCGCTCCGGCGAGCGAGAGCGCGATGCGCCCGCCCCATGAGAGCGCGGCCGCGAGCAGCGTCGACAGCGGCGGGAAGATGTCACCCAGCCAAGCCATGTCGGCGCGATCCCAGCGAATCGTGGCGATGTGGTCGAGCAGCTGCTGGTTCGGGGTGTTCAGACCCGCCAGCGCCGTGGCAGAGAGCACCGGCTGCACCCCGAACGTCACGGTCAGAGCCAGCCGAAGCAGCCACCGCGCGACCGCCGTGCGCGGGAACCTGTCCGTCTGCTCTCGGCGCCGCAGGTGCACCGCCTCCAGACGCGACGGCGGACGTTCCAGGATGCCGGTCACCGGGTCACCGCCGGCACGTCATCGCTCGACGGCGCCTCATGGCTCACCTGGGTGGTGAGCCCGTGCTCCGTCTTCTCCCAGTAATGCGGTTTCGTGATCAGCTGCCACAGGCCCTTGTAGGAGGCGATCGAGTGCAGGATCCAGTAGATCGGGTTGATGACCGCCCACAGGATCAGCTCGAAGGTGCCGCGTTTGTAGGGACCCATCATCGACAGGTAGACCATCACCGAGTTGCCGATGATGAAGTTGACCAGGCATATCCACAGCAACCAGACCGGGAAGAACTGGCTGAGCACCTCGGCGGGGATGAACACCGTGAACACGGTCACGACGTACAACGGCAGCACGCCGAGGAAGGTGGCCGGCGTGCCGCCGATCAGCAGCGCGAAACTCAGGAACCGCCGCCAGCCGATCTCCCGGATCAGCTGCCGCGGCCGCCGGGCATGCACCAGCGTGGTCTGCATATAGCCCTTGATCCAGCGGCTGCGCTGCCGGACGAAGTTCGGGATCGAGGTGTTCGCCTCCTCCATCGTCGTCGAGTTCACGACGCCGACCCGGTAGCCCAGTGCGCTCGCGCGGATGCCGAGGTCGGCATCCTCGGTCACGTTGTACGGGTCCCATCCGCCCAACTCGATGAGCGCGCTCGTGCGGAAATGGTTGGACGTGCCCCCGAGCGGGATCGGCAGGTCCGCCGCATCCAGCCCCGCCAGCATGTAGTCGAACCAGTACGAGTACTCGAGCGTGAACATGCGGGTCAGCACGTTCTCTTCGGCGTTGAAGTAGTTCAGCGACGCCTGGATGCACACCGTCTTCTCGCCGCCGCGGCGGAAGGCGACGACCGCCTTCTTCAGCTGGTCGGGCTCGGGGGTGTCCTCGGCGTCGTAGATGACCAGGTACTCGCCGGTCGAGAAGTACAGGCCGACGTTGCACGCCCGCGGTTTCGTCTGAGGGGCGCCCTTGGGGATCGTGACGATCTGCATGTGCGGTGGGGGGTTCGCCCCGAGGAATGCGTCACGGGTGAGGTGGTCCTCCTCCTCGATGAGCACCAGCACCTCGAGCTTGTCCACCGGGTAGTCGAGCTTGCCGAGATTCGCGACGAGCTGCGCGACGATGTTCGCCTCGCGGAACACCGGCACGAGCACCGTGTATTTCGGCAGCTCCATGTCGGTCAGAGCGGCCACATCCGCATCGGTCACGCGCTCGACCACGTCGTATTTGGCCCCGAGCATCGCGACGAAGAACTTGAAGAGCGTTCCGGCGAAGAACACCACGCTGATCACGGTGATGATCCCGATGACCACCTGCACCGGGAAGAAGATCAGCAGGGCGATCAGGATGCCGCCGAAGACCGCCAGCCCTACCTTCTGTCCCCGCGAGAACGTCACGCGCGCCGAGAGCGCCGGGTTCCGGTGGAACAGCGTGTTCGCCGCATCGTCCGCGATCTCGCGCTGATACACGTCGAGCACGAACGCGTGGATGTCGGACGAGGTCGCGGCCTCATAGTGCGCGGGCTCCCCCAGCACCTCCTCGATGTGCGCGCGGCGCTCCGCATCGGGGACGCGTGCCGTGGCGACCACGATCGTGCCGTCGAAGGAGCGCCGGATCGGCATCCAGTTCTCGGCCAGCATCATCTGACCGGACCAGCGTTTGATCAGTGCGGGGTCGAGGTGCGGCTCGCCGACGTCGAGCACCGGGATGCTCCACGCACGCGCGACCTGGTGCCGCAGCAGGTCGACGGAGAGCAGGCCCATGCTGACCAGGACGTCGTCGATGTGCGACCCGCTGCGCGCTTTCGCAGCGCGCGCCGTCGCGAGTTGGTCTTCTGTGATCAGCCCTGAATCGAGCAGCAGTTCTGCAAACGCAGTGCTCTGCGCGGAGGGCACCCCCACCTGTGCCATGTCCCCCATCGTGCGCTCACAGGGGTAGACAAGCCAGTCCCCGGTGCGGGGGGCAGGGGCGATTCCGACTTCTCAGGTGTTGTCGCCCGCGGCATCTCGAAGTTCTAGGGACATTGGCGTGCGGATTCGCACAACACGTGCAATACCGGGTTTCAGCCGAGGAGCGTATCGCCCCGCAGAAGACCGCATCGCGCGGCACCATCCTGACCGGGCAAGCGCCGGCTCGCGCCTCGGCATGCAAAAACCCCCGCGATTGCGGGGGTTCTTCTGTGGGCGATACTGGGATCGAACCAGTGACCTCTTCCGTGTCAGGGAAGCGCGCTACCGCTGCGCCAATCGCCCGCTCTTGAATTGTGTGTTGTGCAGAGGAGTGGAGGTGGCGACGGGATTCGAACCCGTGTAAACGGCTTTGCAGGCCGGTGCCTCGCCTCTCGGCCACGCCACCAGGCTGAAAGGCTGGTGCCTTCACTCGAGCGGATGACGAGATTCGAACTCGCGACCCTCACCTTGGCAAGGTGATGCGCTACCACTGCGCCACATCCGCGTGCATCCGTTACCGGGTGCGGAGTCGACTCTATCCGATGCTCCGGACCTCGCCAAACCCTGTGACGGGGTGTCGTGTCCGGTCAGCCCCACCAGAACACGTACGGGATGAATGTGGCCAGCGAACCGTTCGCGCTGCTCGCCATCAGGCCTGCCAGCACCCGGCCGAACCACAGCAGCAGGTGCAGGTAGGCGCCTGCGAGGGCGACGATCGCGACGGTCCGTCCGATGCGATCCGCGGCCGGCGTCGCGCGCAAGCCGCGCCGCAGAAGCGCGATCGCGGCGACGATGAGCACGATCGACATGAACGAGATGGTCCCGAGGAAGCGCGCAGGACCCGAGGTGTCGATGAACATCAGCGAGCTGAGGTTCACCGCGACCAGTTTCGACGAGAACGCCGCCACGGTCAGGATGAGCACCGCACCCGCACCCGCCACGACCGAGGGGGCGAGGCTCGCGACCGCGGCCCGGAACGCATCGCGCTGCGAGACCGGACGCGGGACGACGGTGAGCCGCGGCACGCTCGGCAGCACGACGGAGGGGATGGAGTCGGGGGCACTCACGTCGGCGAGCCTAAGCGCGCGACGGCCCCCGTGTCACCCGTACGGGGGCCACGCACAGGGTTAACGCAGGGGTGACGCCGGCCGCGTCGGCGACGTCCCGCGCCTGTGGCAAGATGGATGCCGCGGGCGATTGGCGCAGTTGGTAGCGCGCTTCCTTCACACGGAAGAGGTCATCAGTTCGAGTCTGGTATCGCCCACCACATTCACACCGGATCGCGGGACGGCCGTCCGAACCTCGTCGTCACACCCGGCGAGTACAGCACCGAGTCCGGAAGCCGGTCGCTCAGACCCGGGAATCCGGCTGCTCCGAGCAGCTCGTCCTGAAGGTCCAGCAGTTCGGCGGAGTGCAGGGTCCACGGCTCGTGCTCGTTCGGTACCCACAGGGTCCTGCCGCCGCGACGCGTGAACATGCCCCACCGCGCCGTCAGGAAGTCGGCGAGCGGCCCGCTGCGGATCGGGGAGCCGATCCGGGAGCGCGCCATCGACGACGGGCCGCCACCGTGCCGCTGGGAGTCGTAGCCGAGCAGGCGACCCTCGCGCTGCATCCTGGTGCCCGACCAGAAGTACGGCAGCGAGAACGCGGCCCGCGCCGCGAGCACCGCCGCGAGCCGCGATGCCTCGAGCGAGCGGAAGACGACCCCGCGGCGCCCCCAGAAGTCGACGCCGTACAGGCGCACGTTCACCTCGGTGAAGCTGCCGGCATAGGGCACCGGCGGGCTGCCGAACAGGGTCGCCCGGTCGAGCCGGAACGGGATCAGGCCGACCCAGCTGGTGCCGTCGAACTCGTCCGGCACGATCCCCTGCGGCAGCAGCGGCGCGACCTCCGCCGACGGCACCCGCCAGTGCAGGAAGGTGAGATCGCTCCAGCGCTGGCTCGCGATCGGGCGCCCGTCGAGCGGCGGCGCTTCGTGCGTGATCGGCCGCAGGGTGCTCATTCGTCCGCCAGGATCTGCGCCGGGATGCGGTCCCGCGCCGCGTGCCTGCGCACCAGCACCCACACCGGCGCCGACACCGCGACCGCGAACCCCGCGACCGCGAAGAACATCAGCACCGGGGTGGTCAGCACCGCGGCGCGTGCCGTGAAGATCATGCCGACGGTGTCGCCCGAGACCGGCGGGGCCAGAAAGCCGACAGCGGCCGCGACCAGGATCGTCGCCCCCCACCGTGACGCGAGCCCCGCGTCCGCACCCCGCGCGGAATAGATCAGCGACGCCAGACCCCCGGCGATCACGCCCACGATCACCGACCACGGCAGGTCGACGCTCACGGCGCCCGGCAGCGTCGCCACCATCCCGGCCACGAGACCCGCCAGCAGCGACCGCACCGTGCTGCGGCGGGTGTTGCGCAGGATGTCGGCGAGCAGCCAGCCCACGGCACCCCCCAGCGGCCCGACCAGCGCGGCGACCAGGATGCGGCCCGTGAACTCGTCGAACGCCCCCTCCAGGTGCACCAGCCACGCCGCAGCCGCGACCCACAGCGCCAGACCCGCGATGAGCGCCCGGCGGATCGACAGCCGGTCGAGCTCCGCCCTCTCGCGCACCCCCGCCGGCAGCCAGGCGAGCAGCACGAACGCACCCGATGACACCAGCAGCGGAAGGCCCGCCCCGAAGTCCTCGAACCCGCAGTCCGGGGCGAGGCAGCCCGCCGTGAGCGCCAGCGGCACCAACGCCGACACCGGGAACACGATCACGCCCCAGGCCAGCATCAGCAGCCAGCGGGCGAACCGGTCGGCTCCGGAGGCGATCGCCGCCGCCTCGAGCAGCAGCAGCACCGGGAGGGTGTACACCGAGATGCCGAGCAGGAACTCGGGCGACGCCAGATGCAGGCTCCAGCCGACGGCGATGGTGACCACCGCGG
>JBFWWZ010000045.1:0-23350 GCA_050245915.1 Microbacteriaceae bacterium | reverse complement strand
GACGCCTCGGCGCAGGAGATCATCTGGATCGCCGGTCCCGTCGTCGTCACCTTCGTCGGCACGCAGGTCTCGACGGTGGCCGGCGTGCTGCTCTCGGTGGTCTTCCTCGTCGGGGGCGGCGCCTGGTTCGTGCTCTCGCCCGAGGTCGGACGTGTGCGCATCCCGCGCAGCAAACGCGCGTTCGGCTCCGTGCTGGCGCGCCCGCCAGTGCTGATCTCGACGATCGTCGGCTTCCTCGTGGTCGGGTCGTGCGCGGCGATCGAGGCGGGCGTCGTCGCCACCTTCGGCGAGGGCGGCGCCGAGTCGGGCATCGTGCTGGCGATCTGGGCGGTGGCCTCCCTGGTCGGCGGCCTGCTGTTCGGCCACATCCCGATCGGGCCGTGGGCACTCGCGCGGCGCGTGCTGGTGATCTTCATCGGCGCGTCCCTCGCGATCCTCGCCTGGGAGTTCTGGAGCCTCTCCCTGACGCTGGTGGTGGCGGGTGTCTGCCTGGCCCCCGCCCTGGCGGTCATGTTCTCGGCGGTCTCGGCGAGCGTGAAGTTCAGCGACACCGCCGAGGCCTACGGCTGGGTGGGCACCGGGCAGCTGATCGGGGCAGCGGCGGGGTCCGCCGTCGCCGGGTTCCTCATCGACGCGCTCCGCAGCCCGTCCGCGACCGGGGCGAGCGGCGCATTCTGGGCCTCCGCCGGGTTCGCGCTGCTGGCGCTGGCGGTCGCGGTAGTCTTCCACCGCGGCATGCCGGATCTGCGCGGACGCGACGCGAGCCCGATCCCCGACACCGACGCGGTGCCGACCCAGCCGAGCTAGCCGCGGCGCTGCACGGTCAGCCCGCGCAGCCGCTCGATGTCGGTCATCGCACGGGCGACGACGTCGTCGGCGACGCCGGAGTCCCGCAGGCTGGAGCCGAGCAGGTCGCATGCGATGTCGAACTGCGCGTCGCTGATGGCCAGGCCGGTGTGCGCCGCGCGCATGTCCCTGCCCGTGTAGACCGACGCCCCGCCGATCGCCTGGTGGATGAACGCGCGCTGGTGCCTGCGCAGCGCCCGCATGTCGGCGCCCGCGAACAGCGGCGCGATCGACGGCTCGGCGAGCATGCGCTCGTCGAAGAGATCGATGGCGGCGTGGATCGCCGCCACATCGTTGCTCAGATCGCCCATGACCCAGCTCCTCGGCGTCGCCCTGACCGCGCCTCAGATTCAGGGATAGCACAGAAGCGCCCGGTCCCCCAATGGGAGGACCGGGCGTCTCAGGTTCCGGTCAGCTTGCGTCGGCGACGGTGCGGGATGCCGCGGCGGCATCCAGCGCCCTGCCCGCCAGCACGAGAGCCGCGCCTGCGACCGCCCAGCCGGCGAGGACGAGCCAGGGGAACGCGGTGTCGGCGGCCGGGAAGTACGACAGCTCGCGCAGCAGCGTCGCACCCGCGCCCGGCGGGAACCACTGGCCGACGGCGCCCCACGGCGCGAGCAGGAACTCCACCGGGGTCGCGGCGGACGCCAGCGGCACGGCGAACAGGATGAACGTGACCGCTCCCAGCGCGAGGCCGGGCCGGCCGAGCAGGGAGGCGAGTCCGGCGACGGCGGCGCCGATCGCGAGCATCGCGAGCGCGATCGCTGCCGCGTTCAGCACGTACGACCCCTGCAGCACCCCGAGCCAGCCCTGCAGGATTCCGGCGACGGCCGCTCCTGCGAGTACGGCGTACAGGGCGAGGGCGACGAGGCGCCGCCCGCGGCCGGCGAGCAGGAGGGAGGTCAGGATGCCGCCGATCAGTCCTCCGATCACGAGCGGCAGCACGGCAGAGGCCAGCCCGGTGCCGCGTTCGTCGGTGTCCGCGAGCGGCACCACGTCGGTGACCTGCACGGTGATCGTGGGCGGCGGGGCGCCCTGCGCTGCGGCCTGGGCGGCGGCGGCCTGCTGCAGCTGACCCTGCAGCTGCGCGGCGACGGCCCCGAGTGCCTGCGCGGCGACGGGACTGGCGGCGGAGGCGGTCAGCACCTCGGGGCTCTGACCGAGCACGATCGCGCCGTAGACGTCGCGGTGCTCGATGGCGGCGACCGCCGCATCCCGGTCGTCGACGGCGGTGATCTCGAACGCTCCGTCGGCGTTCGCCTCGATCGCCCCCGTGACCTGGTCCACCTGGGCGGCGGGTCCGGCGACGGCGATCGGCAGGTTCTGGGGCGAGCTCGTGAGGGCGGGCCAGAGGAACGCGAGCACGATGACCGAGACCGCGACGGTCAGGGCGACGGGGATGGCGACGACGCGCGACCAGGGGGTCGGCTCGCCGGTGGGCAGGTGGCTCGACATCTCGGCTCCTCCATTTCACAAAACGACATGCACAAAACGAATGTTCGTTCTTTATAATCCCGTATACGGTCGGATGTCAAGGGAGGCCGCATGCCGAAGGTCAGCGAGCAGCATCGCGAGAAGCGCCGCGATCAGATCCTCGACGCCGCCCTGCGCTGTTTCGCGGCACGCGGCTTCCAGCGCACCTCGATGGCCGACATCATCACCGAGTCGGGGCTCTCCGCCGGTGCCATCTACGGCCACTTCGAGAGCAAGCAGCAGATCATGCTCTCCGTCGCCAGGCGGGTGCTCGTGAACCGGATGTCCGAGGTCGCCGGCGGGCTCGCAGACGGCGGCCGGCTCCCCGCACCGAGCGCCATGCTCCGCATGCTGATGTCGGGTCTGACCAGCGAGATCCACGACGTACGCGTCCTCGTCCAGCTCTGGGGCGAGGCGGTGACCGAACCGGAGATGTCCGAGCTGATCGGCACGATCTTCAGCCAGGTGCGCGGCGTGATGGGCCCCTACCTCGGCCGCTGGGCGGTCGAGCACCGCGGCATGACCCCGGATGCGGCCACGGTCTGGGCGTCCGACATGCTGCTGGTCTTCATGGGCATGGCGCAGGGCTACATCCTCGAATCCGCCCTGCTGCAGGAGTTCGACGCCGACGCCTACCTGCGCGGGGTGGGATCGCTGCTGGACGGCGACGCATGAAGGCGCTCCTGCTGCACGGCCTCAGCTCCAGCCCCGACGGCTGGTGGCGAGTTCGCGGCTGGCTCGAGGACTCCGGCTGGCAGACCGAGACTCTCGCGCTGCTCGGGCACGGCGGCCGGCCTCCCGCTCCGAGCTACGCCCTCGGCGCGTACGTCGACGACATCCGCGCGGCCGGCGGCCGGTACGACCTGGTCATCGGCCACTCGCTCGGCGCCTGCGTCGCCACCGTGATCGCCTCCGAGGACCCGGGGTGGACGACGCGGCTCGTGCTGCTCGATCCGGTCTGGTACATCCCGTCCGGCGACCTGCCCGCGATCGCCGCGGACCAGGCCGCCGAACTCCGGCTCACCGAGCAGACCCTGCGCGCGCAGAAGCCGCACTGGGACGACCGGGATGTCGCCGGCAAGCTGTCGGCCATCGCGGCGGTCGATCCGGCCGCCGTGACCCGCACCTTCGCCGAGGTCGACCGGTGGGATCTGCGCGACGCTGCCCGCCGCATCCTGACCCGCACCCTGGTGCTGGGCGGCGACCCCGCCGTGTACACCATGCTCGAGCCGGCCGACGGCTACGAGGTCGCGGAGGACGCCGCTGACATGCGCTACATCGTCGTCCCGGGCGCGGGCCACTCCCCGCACCGGGATGCCCCGGCCGCCACCCGGGCGGCCCTCGAAGAATGGCTGGAGGAGCCGTGGAACGCAGGCTGATCGGTTCGGGCTCGACGTTCGAGCAGCAGATCGGGTACTCGCGCGCCGTCGTCGCGGGCGACTGGGTCTTCGTCTCGGGGACGACCGGCTTCGACTACGCGTCGATGACGATCTCGGACGACATCGAGGAGCAGACGGCCCAGTGCCTGCGCAACATCGGCGCGGCGCTCGAGCACGGTGGCGCGACCTTCGCCGACGTGGTGCGGGTCACCTATGTTCTGCCGGACGGCGGGGAGTTCGAGAGGTGCTGGCCGGCGCTCCGCGCGGTATTCGGCGAGGTGCGCCCCGCCGCGATGATGATCGAGGCGGGATTGTCGGACCCGCGGATGAAGATCGAGATCGAAGTCACGGCGCTGAAAGGCTGACATGGACCTGCTCGAGAAGCTCGCCGAGCCCTACCTGGCGAAACCCGGGGTGACCTGGGGGCGCATGTTCTCCACCACCGGGCTCGGCGTGCGCGGCAAGATCTTCGCCGTGGTAAACCACTCGGGCAACCTCATGGTGAAGGTGCCCGAGGCGCGGGCGGATGCGCTGGAGTCCGCACGCACCGCCACCCGCATGGTGATGCGCGGGCGCGAGATGCGCGAATGGGTCGAGATGAGTCCGGAGCAGGGCGAGGCCGCGTGGCAGGAGCTGCTCGCCGAGGCCTACGCCTACGTCGACTCGATCACACCACGCTGAGTTCCGCGCAGCGGAGTATCGAGCTCACCAGTGCGGGTGCACCGCGGCACGCAGCCGGCGGTCGTAGAGCTCGCGCACGGCGGCGGTGAACTCCGGGCCGAGGTCAGGTAGCGACCCGGCGGATGCGTTCGCGGCCGCCTGCTGCGCGTTGCGTGCTCCCGGGATCACCGTCGACACCCCCGGCAGCTGGGCGACCCAGGCCAGCGCCGCCTGAGCAGGCGCCAGCCCCTCCCCCGCGGCGAGCGCCGAGAACTCGCGCGCCGCCTCCACACCCTCGTCGAAGTCGACGCCCGAGAAGGTCTCGCCCCGGTCGAACGCCTCGCCGTGCCGGTTGTAGCTGCGGTGGTCGTCGGCGGCGAACGCGGTGTCGTGGGTGTACCGCCCCGAGAGCAGGCCGCTCGCCAGCGGGACGCGCGCGATGATGCCGACCCCGGCATCCTGGGCGGCGGGCAGCACCTCATCGAGGGGCTTCAGGCGGAACGCGTTCAGGATGATCTGCACGCTCGCGACGTGCGGTCGCGCGATCGCGGTGAGCGCCTCGGCGGCCGTCTCGACGCTCACCCCGTAGGCCGCGATGGCGCCGTCGGCGACGAGCGCGTCGAGGTCGTCGAACACCCGGTCGATGGAGTACACCGGCGTCGGCGGGCAGTGCAGCTGCACCAGGTCGAGCGTGTCGACGCCGAGGTTCGCGCGTGAGCGGTCCGTCCACGCGCGGAAGTTCGCGGCGGTGTACTCCTCTGCCGTGTTCGCGCCGCGGCGGCCCATCTTCGTCGCCACCGTGACCGAGGTGTCGCCGCGGTCGCGGCGCCAGGCGCCGATCAGCTGCTCGCTGCGCCCGTCGCCGTAGACGTCGGCCGTGTCGTAGAAGGTGACGCCGGCATCCCGTGAGGCGTCGAGCACCGCACGGGCGTCGGCCTCGCTGACATCACCCCAGTCGGCGCCGAGCTGCCAGGTGCCGAGGCCGATCACGGAGACGTCGCGGGCGGTGCGGCCCAGGGTGTTCGTGCGCATCAGCTCAGCCTACGGCGGTCGCGATGACGCGAGCCATGCGCGGCCGGATCACATGGTCGACGCCGTCGACCCGGTGCGTGGTGACGCTGCGCAGCTGCTCGACGACACGCAGGCCCGATGGGGCGAGGAACGGGTCGAGCGACCCGTAGACGACCTCCACCGGCACCCGCACGGCGGCGAGGTCGGTCAGCGTGGTCTGGGTCTCGATCGAGTTCTGGAGCGACAGCACGAAGGGGCGCCAGTTGCGTTCGGAGACATCGAGCAGGTTCTTGATCGGCGAGAGCTTCGCCAGAGCGGCCGCCGCCCGGATGGTGAACGACGGGTTCGCGCGCAGGTACTCGTACGCGCGGTAGTAGAGCCCCTGCGCCGCCGCCTCGCGGCCGTCCGCGATGGTGGCGGTCGGCAGGTAGACGGGCGGGCTGACCAGCACCAGCTTGCGCAGGTGCCGCGAGTGGGTGGCCGCGTAGCGCGCGGCGATCAGCGCCCCCATCGAATGCCCCACCAGCACGAACGGCTCGCGCAGCTTCAGCGACCGGATGGTGCGGTCGAGTGCGGCGGTGTGCTCGGCGATCGTGTACTGCGCGTCCTCGGGCGCCGGCGAATCCCCGAACCCGAGCAGGTCGATCGCGATGACGCGGTGGTACGGCTCGACCAGCGGGATCAGCCGCTCGAACGTGACCCACGAGGAGGCGATGCCGTGGATCATCACCACCGGCGGCCCCGAGCCGGAATCGCTCGCGACATGAAGAAGGGGTGGCTGGCGAATCAGATCGCTCAGCCACCCCATACCCGCCAGCGTATTAGGTGTTGCGCAGGTCTTCCTTGTAGTCGTTCTTCGCCTCGACCGCGTCGCGGTGGGCCTCGGCCTTCTTCACCTCGGCGTCGGCCTGCATCTCGTCCACCTTGTCCGAGATGCGCTCCTTCGTGTCGTCGGCCCACTCGCCGACCTTCTTACCGGTGGCCTCCGCGGCGTCCTTGGCGTCATCCATGAGTCCCATGTGCTGCATTCCCTTCGTGAGGTGTCGCCTTCGACGCTATGACGCGGGATGCCGTGCGGGCCGGGTTCCAAGAGGGCACCCAGAGCGCGTCCAGGCGGCATCCAGTTGCCGAATCGTGACGCTATGACGATCGAATCGTGATCAACGTTGGGTGTTGCTCGCGTTGACCTCTGCCTAGCGTGGGCACCATGAGGCGAACACTGATCGGATCCACCGTCCTGCTCGCGGCCGCCCTGGCGTTGACCGGGTGCTCCGCCGCCGGAGGGAGCGCGGGCGACTACTCCGTCCCCGAGTCCGCACCGAACGTCGCGGACGGTTCGGCCGGGGGCGACTCCGGCGAGATCGCCGCCGACGGCGACACCGGCATCGACACCACGGCCGTGGACCGCCAGGTGGTGATCACCGGCAACGTCACGATCACCGCCGACGAGCCGCTGAAGGCGTCCCGCGAGGCCGTGCGTATCGTGGAGGCAGCCGGCGGCCGCGTCGACGGCCGCACCGAGTACGCGCCGAGCGACACCGACGAGGGCAGCGCGCAGCTGACCCTCCGCATCCCGGCGGACAAGCTCACCTCGGTGCTCGAGAGCCTCGAGAAGCTCGGCAGGGCCGACGAGGTCTCGCTCTCGACCAGCGACGTCACCGTGCAGACCCAGGACCTGGATGCGCGCATCAACTCGCTGCGGGCCTCCATCGAGCGGCTGAACGGCCTGATCGCGCAGGCGACCAGCATCGACGACCTGATCACGCTGGAGCACGAGATCAGCACCCGGCAGGCCGAGCTGGAGAGCCTCGAGGCGCAGCAGCGCTACCTCGCCGACCAGGTCGCGATGTCGACCATCTCGCTCTACCTGCGCTCCGACGCGCAGGCGCCGCCCACCGACCCCGACTCGTTCTGGGACGGCCTGGGTGCCGGCTGGGGCGCCTTCGTGGCCTTCTGGGCCGGGCTGCTCGTGGTGCTCGGCGTGCTGCTGCCCTGGCTCATCACCTTCGGGCTGATCGCGCTGATCATCATCCTGATCGTGCGGGCCCGCCGGCGCCGCGCTGAGGCACGCACCGCTGCGCTCGCCCCGCCGACCGGGTCCCCGAGCGCGACCGACGAGCCTCAGGCCAAGGAGCGCAAGAGGGCGAGCAAGGCGACCCCGTAGGCCTCGGCCGGATCATCGCTGACCGAACGCGCCTCCTCGCCGTCGATCCTCGTGACGACGACGTAGCTGAACGACTCAGCGGAGGCGCGTTCGTCCGCGTGCTCGCGGGTGAGGCTGACGAACGTGCCGGCCAGGGCATCCCGCAGCTGATCTTCGCGGGGCAGCCACAGGGCGTCCTCGAGCGCGACCGAATCGAGCGCCCACTCGGTGGTGCCGTTGAAGCCGAGCACCGTGCCCGTCGGGTAGACGTGCGCCTCGATCGTCATGTCGCTGACGGTGAAGACATCGCCCTCGAAGTCGGGCCCGCTGATCTGGAAGGCGTCGCCCGACACCGGCGTCCACACCAGTCCCGCGTCGCGCAGGGCGGCGGCGAGCGCTGTCGAGATCACTGACATAGCCTGACATCATGTCGCTGCGCACCGCTCTCCGGGCGCGACTGCTCGTCGCGCTCACCGGGGATCCGGCGGGACGCGCCGGCTGGATCACCGAAGTCGGCGAGGGCGATGACGAGGGCTACTTCGGCCCCGAGTCCCCGACCTGGGTGGTGCACGGCGACATGCCGACGCTCGTCGCCGGCATCCGCGCACTGCTCATGCAGACCCTCCATCCGGGCGCGATGGCGGGGGTGCATGACTGGTCCCGGTACCGCACCGACGCTGCCGGGCGGCTCACCGGCACCATCCGCTGGATCGTCGCCGTCACCTTCGGCTCGCGCGCCCAGGCCGACCGCGAGTCGGCGCGGGTGCACCGATTCCACGACCGGGTGTCGGGAACCTACTCCGACAGCACAGGCGGTCACGGCATCCCCTACTCGGCGCACGACGCCGACCTGCTCGACTGGGTGCATCTCGCCTTCACCGACGCCTTCCTCGGCTGCCAGGAGACCTGGGGCCGGCCCGTCGACCTCGACCGCTACGTCGCCGAGTGGGCCACCGCCGGACGCCTGGTCGGGGCCCAGGACACGCCGTCGACCCGTGCCGAGCTGCGCGCGCGGCTGGAGGACCTGCGCGTACGGGGCGTTCTGCGCCGCGACGAGCGAGTGGATGACGCGGTGCGCTTCCTGCGCCGGCCCCCGATCGCCGGCACCGGCATCGCGTACCGCATCCTGTTCGCGGGTGCCGTCGCATCCATCCCGCCGGAGTTCCGCGGCCTGCTCGGCGTCCGGCGCGCGTGGTGGCCGGCGATCACCGCCACCCGCATCCTGCTGGCCGCGGCCGGATGGGTGCTGGCTGCGCCGAACCCGCCCTCGCCGAGCGCACGCGAGCTCGCGTTCGCCCGCGTCGCCCGGCTGCGGGCTAGCGTGAACGAGTGACCCTCCCCACCACCGACACGATCGTCACCTACCCGGCCGGCGACACCACCTCCGAGTCGCGCGTGATCCACGTCGAGTCGCTCGCCTCCGACGGAGGTGGCGACCGGCTCGCGGTGCTGCTCGACCGCACCGCCGTCCACCCGGTGGATGCGGGGTGGCCCGACCAGGGCGCCGACCGCGCACTGCTCGACGCCGGTGATCTCGAGATCCCGGTGCTGGATGCGGTCGTCGCCGCGACGGACGGCGAGCGTCTGTATCTCGGCTCCGAGATCCCGGTGCGCAAGGGCACCGACGGCTGGGCGTTCGTGGTGGCGCACCTGGTGGACGCGGATGCATCGCTGACCGAGGGTGACACCGTGACCGTGGAGGTGGATGCCGGCCACCGCGAACTGCTCTCGGCCGGTCACAGCGCCTGCCATCTCGCCTCCCTCGCGCTGGACGCGGCACTCGCCGGCGCCTGGAGCAAGGACAACCGCGGCTTCGACGCGACCGCCAACGAGACCTCGACGATCCTGGAGCGCGGCTCGCGCGACACCTATCGCGTGGGCAAGTCGGTCCGGAAGGCCGGTTTCGACCCGGCGGCGCTCGACGACGCCGACGCGGTCGCGGCGCAGGTGAACGCGACCCTGGCATCCTGGGTCGCCGCGGGCGGCGCGATCCGCATCGACAGGGACGGCGAGCTGCTGACCGACCGGCGGTACTGGGTCGCGTCCTTGCCCGACGGCGACGTGCGGCTCGCGTGCGGCGGGACGCACGTCTCCTCGATCGCCGAGCTCGGTGCGATCTCGGTCGAACTCACCACAGAGCAGCTCGACGGAGCCGTGGGCCTGACGATGGTGACGACCGCCGGTTAGTAGTGGTACCGAGCCTGAAGAACGATCACCTGCTTGTCGTCGACCAGGTACACCAGCCGATGGGCCTCATCGATCCGTCGAGACCACGCTCCGGCGAGCGCGTGCTTCAGGGGCTCGGGCTTGCCGATGCCCCCGAACGGATCGTCGCGCAGGATATCGGCGAGGAGCAGGTTGATGCGCCGGAGCATCCTGCGATCCTGTACCTGCCACCACAGGTAGTCCTCCCACCCCTCCGCCGTCCAGGCCAGGGTGCGCGCCGTCATCCGTCGAGGGGTTCGTGTTCCGTGACATCGCCGGATCGAGCGCTCTCGAGGGCGGACAGAAGGCGTCGCACGTTCTTCGGGGAACGCAGGAGGTAGCTGGTCTCGAGCAGGGAGTCGTACTCGTCCTTCGACATGAGCACCGCCGACCCCTTCTTCGAGGTGATCTCGATCTCACTGTGGTCGAGATTCACCCGCTCGATGAGGCCGAACAGGTCGCTGCGCGCCTCGCTCGCGGTGATCGCCATGGCTCCTCCTTGTGGTACGAGAAATGGTACCACTCACTCCGCGCGACGCAGGATCGACTCCGCGTGCCGCAGCACCGGGCCGTCGACCATCGCACCCTCGAAACGGAAGACGCCCTGCTGCCCGGCCGCGGCATCCCGGACCCGCGTCGCCCAGGCGACCTGCTCGGGCGCGGGTGCGTAGGCCGCGCGGATCACCTCGACGTGCGAGGGGTGGATGCACGCCGTCGCCGCGAACCCGGAGGCGACGGCGTCGTCGGCCTCGGCGCGCAGCCCGTCGAGGTCGCCGATGTCGAGGTGCACCGTGTCGATCGCCGGGATGCCGGCCGCACCGGCTGCGAGCAGCACCTGCGCGCGGGCGACCCGGGCGACGTCGCGGTAGGTCCCGTCCGCGAGTCGTGAGGAGGTGCCGCCGAGCGAGGCGATGAGGTCTTCTGCACCCCACATCAGGGCGACGACACGCGCCGCGAGCCGGGAAGCCGCGACGATGCCCGCCGCGCTCTCGCAGAGGGCGATCGCCTCGAACCCGTCGGGCACCTGGAGTCGCTCGTCCGCCTTCGGCACCATGATCAGCCGGTACGCCGTGCCCCGCAGCACCGCGATGTCCGCCTCGAAGTCGGGGGTGCCGTACTCGTTCACCCGCACGATCACGCGCTCCGGCTCGAGTGCGCTCGCCGCCACCGCCTCGCGCGCCGCCGCCCGGTTCTCGGGCGCCACCGCATCCTCGAGGTCGAGGATCACGGCATCGGCCCGGTCGAGCGCCTTCGCGAACCGGTCCGGCCGGTCCGCCGGGCAGAACAGCAGCGCGGGGCCGAGCGCGAAGCTCACGGTGCCGGCTCGGACTGCGGCGCCACCTTGACCAGCGTCGTCCGGATCGCGCGCACCACGGTCGCCCCGTGCTGATTGCGCCCCAGGTGCGACAGCGTCACGATGCCCTGGCCGGGCCGCGACGCCGACAGCCGCTTCTCAACCACCGTCGTCTCCGCGTAGAGCGTGTCACCGTGATACACGGGATGCGGGAACGCCACCTCGCTGAACCCCAGGTTGGCGACGATGGTCCCCTGCGTCAGCTGCGCCACCGACATCCCGATCACCGTCGACAGCGTGAACATCGAGTTCACCAGCCGCTGCCCGAACTCCTGCGTCTCCGCCCACGCCGCATCCAGGTGCAGCGCCTGGGTGTTCATCGTCAGGGTGGTGAAGAGCACGTTGTCCGCCTCGGTGACGGTGCGCCCCGGCCGGTGCAGGTACTTCGCATCGAGGTCGAACTCCTCGTAGTACAGGCCGCGCTGCTCGATCTGCTTCATAGTCAGGCAGTCAACCCCAGTTCCCGCGTGATGACCATGAGCTGCACCTCGGTGGTGCCTTCGCCGATCTCGAGGATCTTGGAGTCGCGGTAGTGCCGGGCGACCGCGTTCTGGTTGAGGAAGCCGTAGCCGCCCCAGACCTGCGTGGCGTCGCGGGCGTTGTCCATCGCCGCCTCACTGGTCACCATCTTCGCCATGGATGCCTCCGTCTTGAACGGCAGGCCCGCGTCGATGCGGTGGGCGGCATCCATCATCATCAGGTGCGCCGAGTGGGCGCGCGCCTTCATCTTGGCGATCTTGAACCCGACGTACTGGTTCTCGCCGATCGGGCGGCCGAAGACCTCACGCTGCTTCGCGTAGCGCAGCGCCTCCTCGAAGCAGCCCTGCGCGGCCCCCGCACAGAGCGCCGCGAACGCGACCCGCCCCTCGTCGAGCGCCTGGAGGAAGTTCGCGTAGCCCCGTCCACGCTCGCCGAGCAGATTCTCCTTCGGCACGCGGACATCGGTCAGCGTCAGCGGGTGCGTGTCGGAGGTGTGCCAGCCGACCTTGTCGTAGCTCTCCTCGACGACGAAGCCGGGGGTACCGGTCGGCACGATGAACGACGACAGCTCGGGTCCGGTCGAGCCGTCTTTGCGGGTCACCTGACCGGTGACCGCGGTGATGATGACGAGGCTCGTGATCGGCGTGCCGGAGTTGGTGATGAACTGCTTCGAGCCGTTGATGACCCACTCGTCGCCGTCGAGCACCGCGGTGGTCTCGGTCGCCCCGGCGTCAGAGCCGGCGTTCGCCTCGGTGAGCCCGAACCCGGCGAGCGCACGCCCCGCGACCAGGTCGGGAAGCCAGCGCGTCTTCTGCTCCTCGGTGCCGTACTTGTGGATCGGCCCGACGCCCAGCCCGATCCCGGCCTCGAGGGTCACCGCGATCGACTGGTCGACGCGCGCCAGCGCCTCGATGGCGAGGCAGAACGAGACGTAGCCATCGGTGAACGGAAGGTTGAAGAGCCCCATCTCCCCCATCTGCGCGATGATCTCGACCGGCAGCCGCCGCTCGGTGTCGTAGTCGTACGCGGCAGGCGCGACGACGGTGTCGGCGAACTCGCGGACGCGCTTCTGCAGGTCGAGCTGTTCGGGTGTCAGGTCCCAGGTCATGGGGTCTCCTCCTCTATACGTGCGACCAGCTGGTCGCGGCGGACGGGATCGCCGACCGCCACCTCGATCCGCACGACGCCCGGGATGGGGGCGACGAGCGGGTGCTCCATCTTCATGGCCTCGATGCTGGCGACGGCGTCGCCCGCCTCGACGTGTGTGCCGTCCGCCACCGCGGTGACGACGGTTCCGGGCATCTGCGCCCGCAGCTCGGGACTCGCGGGACCGGCGGCCCGTTCCAGCCCGGCGATCATCGCGGCGATGCGCTGCTCGCGCGACGGGGTGGGGATCTCCAGGGTGCGGCCCGCGCGACGCAGCCACAGGCTGCCGGCATCCCGCGCGGCCCACACCGTCTCGTCCCCGACGCGGTAGCGGTGCGCGGCCAGCTCGACGACGGGGGTGGATGCCGCGGCCGGCTGCCCCGCACGCCACCCGTCCCGCGCCCACGGCCCGGTGCCCCGGTCGCGCCAGTGCTCCTGCAGCGCGGCGGCCACGGCGAGGTCCTCGTCGCCGGGCTCGGCCGGTTCGGGGGTGCCGCGCCGGTCGAGCAGCCCGGTGTCGAGCCGGCCGGCACGCACGTCGTCGTCCGCGAGCACGCTGCGGAGCTCGTCGATGTTGGTGTCGACCCCGAGCACCACGGTGTCGGCGAGCAGGGCGTCGAGGGTGGCGATGGCCTCCGCCCGGTCCGCGCCGTAGCCGATCGCCTTCGCCAGCATCGGGTCGTAGCCGCCGCCGATCGTCATGCCCTCGACCAGGCCGCTGTCGACCCGCCTCCCCCGCCCCGCGGGCTCGTGCAGCGCCAGCACGGTGCCGGTCGCGGGCAGGAACCCGCGCGCCGGGGACTCGGCGTAGACGCGCGCCTCGATTGCGTGGCCGGCCGCACCGGAATTCAGCAGAGCCACGATGTCGTCCTGGGCGAGCGCAAGCGGCTCCCCCGCGGCGATGCGCAGCTGCTGCTCGACCAGGTCGATGCCGGTGACGAGCTCGGTCACCGGATGCTCCACCTGCAGCCGGGTGTTCATCTCGATGAAGAAGAACTCGCCGGGCGCGGCGTCCGCGACGAGGAACTCGACGGTCCCGGCGCCCTCGTAGTCCACCGACCGGGCCACCTCGCACGCGGCCTCGCCGATGCGAGCCCGCGTCGCCGCATCGAGCAGCGGCGACGGCGCCTCCTCGATCACCTTCTGGTGCCGGCGCTGCAGCGAGCACTCGCGCTCGCCCAGGTGGATCGTCGTGCCGGCGCGATCCGCGAGGATCTGCACCTCGATGTGCCGGGGGGTCTCGATCAACCTCTCCAGCAGGAGGGTGTCGTCGCCGAACGCGGATGCCGCCACGCGCCGTGCCGAGGCCAGCGCGGCGGGCAGCTCGCCGGCACCCCGGACCACCTGCATGCCCTTGCCGCCGCCGCCGGCGGACGGCTTGATGAGCAGCGGGTAGCCCACCTCGGCCGCCGCCGCGGTGAGGGCGGCGTCGTCGAGCCCGGTGCCGGAGCTGCCCGGCACCGTCGGGACGCCGCGGGCGATCACGGCCTCCTTCGCGGCGATCTTGTCGCCCATCGTCTCGAGGGCATGCACCCCCGGCCCGATGAACACGATGCCCGCGGCCTGACAGGCCGCCGCGAAGGCGGCGTTCTCGCTGAGGAAGCCGTACCCCGGATGCACCGCCTGCGCGCCCGACGCGACCGCAGCATCCACCACCTGGGCGATGTCGAGGTAGCTGTCGATGCGAACCGCCACGTCCGCGCGCGCGACGTGCGCGGCCCCGGCATCCACCTCGGTGTAGATGGCGACCGAGCGGATGCCGAGGCGCTCCAGCGTGCGGAGCACGCGCACCGCGATCTCGCCGCGGTTGGCGATCAGCACCGAAGAGAACATGGCCCGCATCACATCCGGAACAGGCCGAAGCGGCTGTCGGGCAGCGGCGACCGCGAGCACACGCCGAGGGCCAGCCCCAGCATCCGGCGGGTGTCGGCGGGGTCGATGATGCCGTCGTCCCAGAGGCGCGAGGTGGCGTGGTACGGGCTGCCCTGGTTCTCGTAGTCCTCGCGAATGGGGGCGCGGAACGCCTCCTCGTCGGCAGCGGACCACTCCTCGCCCCTGCCCTCGAGCTGCTCGCGCTTGACGGTCGCGAGCACGCTGGCCGCCTGCGCGCCGCCCATCACCGAGATGCGGCTGGCGGGCCAGGTCCAGAGGAAGCGCGGCGAGTAGGCACGACCGCACATCGAGTAGTTGCCCGCCCCGAACGAGCCGCCGATGATCACGGTCAGCTTCGGCACGCGGGTGGTGGCGACCGCGGTGACCATCTTCGCGCCGTCCTTCGCGATGCCGCCGGCCTCCGCATCCCTCCCGACCATGAAGCCCGAGATGTTCTGCAGGAACAGCAGCGGGATGCCGCGCTGGTCGCACAGTTCGATGAAGTGCGCGCCCTTCTGGCTCGACGGGGAGAACAGCACGCCGTTGTTGGCGACGATCCCCACCGGGTGGCCGTGGATGTGCGCGAACCCGGTGACCAGGGTCTCACCGTAGAGCGGTTTGAACTCGCTGAACTCGCTGCCGTCGACGAGGCGGGCGATCACCTCGCGCACGTCGTAGCTCGCGGCGACGTCGGTGGGCACCGCCTCGTAGATGTTGCCGACGAGGGGTTCGCGGGTCTCGATGACATCCCAGGCGGGCGCCGGGTCGGGCGGCAGCGTCGCCACGATGTCGCGGATGATCTGCAGCGCGTGCTCGTCGTTCTCGGCGAGGTGGTCGGCGACACCCGAGGTGCGGGCGTGCAGGTCGCCGCCGCCGAGCTCCTCGGGGGTGACGATCTCGCCGATCGCCGCCTTCACCAGGGGCGGCCCGCCGAGGAAGATCGTGCCCTGGTTGCGTACGATCACGACCTCGTCGCTCATCGCGGGAACGTAGGCGCCGCCGGCCGTGCAGCTGCCGAGCACGGCGGCCAGCTGCGGGATGCGTTCCGCCGACATCCGCGCCTGGTTGAAGAAGATGCGCCCGAAGTGCTCGCGGTCGGGGAACACGTCGGCCTGCAGCGGCAGGAACGCCCCGCCGGAGTCGACGAGCGAGATGACGGGCAGCCGGTTCTCGAGTGCGATCTCCTGTGCGCGCAGGTGCTTCTTGACCGTCATCGGGTAGTAGGTGCCGCCTTTGACGGTGGCGTCGTTGCAGATGATCATCACCTGCCTGCCCTCGACGAGGCCGATGCCGGCGATCACGCCCGCGCCGGGGGCGTCGCCCTCGTACAGGTCGTAGGCGGCCAGCGGGGCGATCTCGAGGAAGGGGCTGCCCTCGTCGAGCAGGTGCTCGACCCGGTCGCGCGGCAGCAGCTTGCCACGCGACACGTGACGCTCTCGGGATGCCTCCGGGCCCCCCAGCGCGGCCTGCGCGATCCGGTCGCGCAGTTCGCCGGCGAGCGCGCGCTGCGCGGCGTCGTTCGCCTGGGCGACGGGGTCGTCGCTGCGCACGGCGCTGTGCAGGATGGTCATCGTCGGCCTCTCGGTGCTGCCCTTCAGTTACGGGCCATTCACTGAACCGATGTTAGTGACGATTAACCGAAGTGTCTAGACTGGCGGCGTGACCACCGCCCGCGCCGCCGCGAAAGCCGACCGCCGCGCCGCCCTGCTGCGCGCCGCCGCGCGACTCTTCGCCGAACGCGGATTCGACCGGGTCACCCTCGAAGACATCGGCGGCGCCGTCGGGGTCAGCGGACCCGCCGTGTACCGCCACTTCGCCGGCAAGCAGGCGATCCTCGCCGCCATCCTGGTCGACGCCAGCACCGGACTGCTCGACGGCGGACGCGCCGTCGTCGACCGGGTCCCGGATGCGGCGGAGGCACTGCGCGAGCTCGTCGCCTTCCACGTCGCGTTCGCCGTCGGCAACGCCGACGTCATCCGCGTGCAGGACCGCGACCTCGACAGCCTCGGCGACCCCGAGCGGCGGCGGGTCCGCACGCTCCAGCGCACCTATGTCGAACTGTGGGTCGGCGTGCTCGCGCGGCTCTTCCCCGCATCCCCGCTCCCGGCGCTCCGGGCGCGCGCGCACGCCGCGTTCGGTCTGATGAACTCGACGCCCCACTCCACCGCGGCGTCCCCCGAACTGCTCGCCTCGATGGCGCTCGCGGCCCTCAACGCTGCTGCTGGTTGAGTAGCCGCGAAGCGGCGTATCGAAACCGCGCCCCCGAACGGTGGTTTCGCTCCGCGCCTGCAGCGCTACTCAACCCGCACTAGAGCGGCAGAGGGCCGAGCCCCCCGTCGTGCAACATCGCGAGCCCCGGATCCGACAGCAGCGAACCGAGGAGCGCGAGGAACTGGCTCGCCTCCGCCCCGTCGACCACGCGGTGGTCGAACGACAGGCTGAGCGTCATCACGCGCCGGAGCGCGAGCTGACCCTCGAACTCCCACGGCCGGTTCTGCACCGCGCCGAGGGCGAGGATCGCCGCCTCCCCCGGGTTGAGGATCGGCGTGCCCGCGTCGATCCCGAACACCCCGGGGTTGCTGATCGTGATCGTGCTGCCGGTGAGCTTCTCGGGCGCCGTGGTGCCGGCCCGCGCATCGCGGGTGAGCACGCCCAGCGCCTCCGCGAGCTGCAGCAGGCTCATCGACTCCGCATCCCGGATCGTCGGGACCACCAGACCCCGGTCCGTCGCGGCTGCGATGCCGAGGTGCACGCTGCCGAACGTGATGATCTCCTGCGCCTCGTCATCCCAGCGGCTGTTCAGCTCGGGATGCGACCGCAGCGCGATCACGAACGCACGCGCCACCAGCGCGAGCAGCGTCACGCGCTGCCCGGCCAGCTCGCGGCGCTCCGAGAGCCGCGCGAGCAGCTCCATGGTGGGGGTGACATCCACGGTCAGGAAGACGCTCGCGTGCGGCGCGGTGAACGCGCTCTTCACCATCGCCGCCGCGGTGTGCTTGCGCACCCCCTTGACCGGGATGCGGCGCTCCAGCGGCGCGGACGGCGCACCCTGACCGCGCGCGGCATCCCAGTACGTGATGGTGCCGGGCGGCAGCGGCGCGGCGACCGCGCGCGTGTCCTCCGTCGCACGGGAGCCGTCGACGGCCCCGAGCACGTCGTCGCGGGTGATCAGCCCGTCGGCGCCGGTGCCGATCACCTGGGTGAGGTCGACGCCGAGCTGGTCGGCGAGGTGCCGCACCGGCGGCGTGGAACGGGGGCGCTCGACGTGTTTCGGATGGGGCTCGACACGCGGCTCCGCCGCTGCTCGACCGGCGGGAGCGTCGACGCGCTTACGGCGGGCGGGGCGGCCGGAACGCTCCGGGCCGGCGCCGTAGCCAACGAGGTTCGGCTCCGGGGTCTCGACAGGCTCGCCCACCGGGGGCTCGGTCTCGACACGCGGCTCCGCCGCTCCTCGACCGGCAGAGTCCTCCAGCTCGAACGTGACGATCTTCGCGCCCACCTCGACCGTGTCCCCGGCCTCCGCGTGCAGCGCCTGCACGACGCCGTCCACCGGGGACGGCAGCTCGACGACGGCCTTCGCGGTCTCGACGTCCGCGATGATCTGGTTCAGCGTGACGTGGTCGCCGGCGGCGACCCGCCAGCTGACGATCTCCGACTCGGTCAGACCCTCGCCGAGATCCGGAAGCGCGAACTCCTTGAGCGTCACGCCGTCACCTCCTCGGTGGCCGAGCTGGTCGAGAGCCGGCCGAGGGCGCGGTCCACGCCGTGGAGCATGCGATCCAGATCCGGCAGATGATGCTTCTCGAGCTTCGACGCCGGGTACGGGATGTCGTGCCCGGTCACGCGCACCGGCGAGGCCTCCAGATAGTGGAAGCAGCGCTCCGTCAGGTTCGCGGCGATCTCGGACGCCAGCCCCGCCTCCCGCGGACCCTCGTGCGCGATCACGACCCGGCCCGTCTTGCGCACCGACGCCGTCACGGTCTCGTAGTCGATCGGGGACAGGGAGCGCAGGTCGATCACCTCGATCGCGACGCCCTCGTCCTCGGCCGCGGCAGCGGCATCCTGGGCCACCTGCACCAGACCGCCGAAGGTGACCAGGGTCACATCGGCGCCCTCGCGCAGCACGCGCGCCTGCCCGAGCGGGGTCGCGGCGGCCAAGTCGATGGTCTCGTCGACCTCGCCCTTCATGTGGTACCGGCGCTTCGGCTCGAAGAACACCACCGGGTCGTCGCTCGCGATCGACTGGCGCAGCATCGTGAAGGCGTCCTGCGGGTTCGAGACGCTGACGACGCGCAAGCCGGCGGTGTGGGCGAAGTAGGCCTCCGGAGACTCGGAGTGGTGCTCGGCCGCGCCGATGCCACCGCCGACCGGGATGCGGATCGTGATCGGCAGCTTCACCAGACCCCGGGTGCGGGCGTGCATCTTCGCCACCTGCGACACGATCTGGTCGAACGCCGGGTACACGAACCCGTCGAACTGGATCTCGATCACCGGCCGGTAGCCGCGGTAGCACATCCCGATCGCGGTGCCGAGGATGCCGGACTCGGCCAGCGGGGTGTCCATCACCCGGCGCTCGCCGAACTCGGCCTGCAGCCCGTCGGTGATCCGGTAGACGCCGCCGAGCTTGCCGATGTCCTCGCCCATCAGGATGACGTGGTCGTCATCGGCGAGCGCGCGGTGCAGTCCGCGGTTGAGGGCTTTGCCCATCGTCATCGTGGTCATGCGACGAACCCCTCCAGGTAGCGGGCGTACTCATCTCGCTGACGCTCGAGCTCGCTGTGCGGCTCGGCGTACACGTGGTCGAACACGGTGATCGGCTCCGGGTCCTCCATCGCCATCACCCCGGCGCGGAACTCGGCCGCGACGCGGTCGGCTTCCCCGGCGGCGCGGGTCTCGAGCTCGGCGCCCGGCATCCCGAGTCGCTCGAGGTGCGCCCGGAGGCGGGCGATCGGGTCGCGCTGCGCCCACAGCTCCAGCTCGGCGGGGTCGCGATACCGGGTGGGGTCGTCGGCCGTGGTGTGCGGTCCCATCCGGTAGGTGACCGCCTCGATGAAGGAGGGGCCGCCGCCGGTGCGGGCGCGGTCGAGCGCCTCGCGCATCGCGGCGGTCACGGCGAGCAGGTCGTTGCCGTCGACACGCACCGACGGGATGCCGAATCCGGCGGGACGGTCGGCCAGCGGCGTCTTCGACTGCAGCGTCACCGGCTCGGAGATCGCGAACTGGTTGTTCTGGCAGAAGAACACGACGGGTGCGCCGTACGTGGCGGCGAAGACCATCGCCTCGCTGACGTCGCCTTCGCTCATCGCCCCATCGCCGAAGTAGGCGACCGCGACGGCGTCCGATCCATCGTTCTGGATGCCGAGGGCGTACCCGGTCGCGTGCAGCGACTGCGCCCCGATGATGACCTGCGAGGTGGCCATGCCGACCTCGTACGGGTTCCAGGCGGAAGCGGCAGCCCCGCGCCAGACGCGGGCGATCTGCACCGGGTCGATGCCGCGGGTGTAGGCGACCCCGGTCTCCCGGTAGCTGCCGAACACGAAGTCGTCGTCGCGCAGCGCGCGGCCGGAGCCGATCTGGGCGGCCTCCTGCCCGAGCACCGGCGGCCAGAGCGCGATCTCGCCCTGGCGCTGCAGAGCGGTGGCCTCGGAGTCGATGCGCCGCAGCACCACCATGTCGACGTAGCGGTCGGAGAGCGTCTGCGGGTCGAGGTCGTCGATCCAGCGATCCCACTCGGGGGCGGCGGTGCGGTCCCCGTGCTCGTCGAGCAGGGTGATCAGTTCCGGCATTGTGTGCCTCCAACGTCCTTGTCGGGTTTCCGGTACGGTACGCCGGATTCGCAGATGGCTCAATCACCGCCGCGCTGGCTGGGCATTATGCACGCGTGTTGCCTACCGCATCCTGCTATCTTGTGCACTATGCCCGGATACGACGCCATCGACCTCGCCCTGCTCGAGGCGCTCGCCGACGACCCCCGCGGGTCGTACGTCGCGCTGGCCGACCGCCTCGGCCTGTCGCGCAACACCGTGCAGGCCCACATGACCCAGCTGGAGGCGTCGGGGGCGTTCCTGCCGTTCGACCGGCGCATCGACCCCGAGCCGCTCGGGTACCCGCTGTCGGCGTTCATCACCGTCACCGTGCGGCAGAAGGAGATCGCGCGGATCGTGGACGACATCGCGAAGATCCCCGAGGTGCTGCATGCGCTCGGGATGAGCGGCACCTCCGACCTCATGGTGCAGGTGGTGTCGCGGGATGCGCACGACCTGTTCCGGATCGACGGCGAGATCCTCGCGATCGACGGGGTCGAGCGCACCGAGACCTCGCTCTCCATGGGGGAGCTCATCCCCTACCGGATCACGCAGCTCCTGCGCTGAATCCCCTTTTACCGTCGCAAAGTGCCGCTATCCGGGGTCGAGAGCGGCAGATAGCGACGGGAAAGCGCGGGTGTGGATGCTGCGCATCCCCGGAAGGACCCCTGCGGCAGGGTGGCGCCATGCATCCCCCGCGCCCCATCGACCCGGCGTTGGGCGGGGTGTTCCGGGTGGCCGATGCGCTCGCCGGCGGGGAGACGCCGAAGCGGATGCGTGCGAGCGATCTGGCGACCCCGTTCCGGGGCGTCCGAACCACGTCTCCCGTTCCGGCGGTACGCGCGTACGTCCCCCGACTCCGCCCGGGCGACAGGTTCAGTCACACCACGGCGGCGCAGCTCTGGGGCGCCCCGCTTCCGCGAGACTTCGAGGACGCACCGGAGGTGCACGTCGCATCCACGCTGGCGCAACGCGTCCGTGCGAGCGGATGCATCGGCCACGAATCGGTTCCCATCGACCCGGTAGAGCGTTCCGGCGTGCCCGTCTCCGACCCCGCTCAAACGCTCCTCGAGTGCGCGACCCTCCTGGCACTCGGGGATCTCGTCGCCATTGCGGATCACCTCGTACTGGACCCCCGCATCCTGGACCCCGCTGACCCTCGCCCGCACGCGACCCGGACGGGTCTCGCGGAGCGGCTGGCAGCATCCCGAGGCCACGGTGTGCGACTCGCCCGGCGTGCCGTCGCGTTGGCGCGCGAGGGTGTCGAGTCCCCGATGGAGACCCGGCTGCGGCTGCTCCTGGGGCGGGCGGGAGTGCCCAAGCCAGAATGCGGGTACGAGCTCCGCCGCCCGGACGGCTCGCGGATTGGGTGGTTCGATCTCGCCTGGCCGGCGCACCGGGTGATCGCGGAGTACGACGGCGACATCCACCGCACGTCCACCCGCCAGTACGAACGGGACATCGCCCGCTTCGATGCCGCTGCCGAACTCGGGTGGAAGGTGATCCGCGTGAGGAAGCGGGGGGTCCTGGTTGCGCCCCAGGACACGATCCGCCGTGTGATGCGTGCCCTGACGTGACGTTGCCGTCGCAAAGTGCCGCTATCCGAGGTCGAAGGCGGCAGTTAGCGACGGGAAAGTGATCAGCGCGCGGCGATGAACGCCGCGGCGGCGCGATCCATGTCCTCCAGGGTGTGGGCGGCGGAGAGCTGCACCCGCAGGCGTGAACGCCCCATCGGCACCACGGGGTACGCGAACGCGCGCACATAGATGCCGAGTTCTGCGAGGCGCGACGCCATCGCGACCGCTTGGGCGGCATCCGGGATCATCACCGGGACGATCGCGTGCTCGCCCGGCAGCAGCTCGAAGCCTGCCTCGGTCATCAGCGCACGGAACCGTGCCGCGTTCGCCGCGAGCCGGGCACGCGCGTCGGCGCCCTCGCGCGCCAGACGCAAGGCCGCACGGGAACCCGCGACGACCATCGGGGGCACCGCGTTCGAGAACAGATACGGCCGCGCGCGCTGCCGCAGCAGCTCGATGAGGGGCCCGCGTCCCGAGACGTACCCGCCCGAGGCCCCGCCGAGCGCCTTGCCGAGGGTCCCCGAGACCAGGTCGATGCGGTCGCGCACCCCGAACAGCTCGGGGGTGCCGGCTCCGGTCGGGCCCAGGATGCCACCGGCATGCGAGTCGTCGACCATCACCATCGCCTCGTGGCCCTCCGCGACCTCGCAGAGGTCTTCGAGCGGGGCGAGGTAGCCGTCCATCGAGAACACGCCGTCGGTGACGACGAGCATGCGCCGGGACCCCTCCGCCTCGGTGAGCTGCAGGTTCAGGTCGGCCGTGTCGCGGTTCTTGTACCGGAAGCGGCGGGCCTTCGACAGCCGCACCCCGTCGATGATCGAGGCGTGGTTGAGCTCGTCGCTGATGACGGCGTCCTCGGCGTCGAGCAGGGTCTCGAAGACCCCGCCGTTGGCGTCGAAGCACGACGGGAAGAGGATCGTGTCGTCGGTGCCGAGCCAGTCGCTGATCTCGGCTTCGAGCGCCTTGTGCTCCTCGTGCGTTCCGCTGATGAAGCGGACGCTGGCCATGCCGAACCCGTCCCGGTCGAGGGCCGCGTGGGCGGCCGCCACCACATCCGGATGGTCGGCGAGCCCCAGGTAGTCGTTGGTGCAGAGGTTCAGGTACTCGCGGCCGTCGATGGTGACCCGCGGACCCTGGGGCGACTGCAGCGCGCGTTCCGCCTTGAACAGCCCCGCATCCTGGATCTCGGCGAGCGTCCGCTCGAACTCGGCGATGGTCTCGGGTGTGATCACTTCTCTCCCCATTCGATCAGGACTTTGCCGCCGGCGCCGGCGCGCGCGGTGGCGAACGCCTCGTCCCAGCGGTCCGCCGGGACTCGGTCGGTGATGACGGGCGAGACGTCGAGCCCGGATCCGAGCATCGCCGTCATCAGGTACCAGGTCTCGAACATCTGCCGCCCG
>JBFWWZ010000044.1:0-25746 GCA_050245915.1 Microbacteriaceae bacterium | reverse complement strand
CGAGCACGCCGCCCGCGGTGGCGCAGCTGATCGAGTGCACGCTGGAACGGCCGCCGAACAGCAGCGCGACGCGGGTGGGCATGTCTATTCGCCTTGGGGCTCGTGAGTGTCGGTGGTCAGGTGGGGTGCGATGTCTTTCGGGTCGAGCGTACCGGCCAGCACCTCGGCGACCTGCGAGACGATCGGCATCTCGACGCCCTTCGCGCCGGCGAGCTCGAGGATGGGCGCGACCGACCCCAGCCCCTCCGCGGTCTGGTTCATCTGCGCGATGACCTCCTGGAACGCGTACCCCTGCCCGAGCAGGCGCCCCGCGGTATTGTTCCGCGACAGCGGGGACTCGCACGTGGCGATCAGGTCGCCGAGGCCCGCGAGCCCGCTCAGGGTCTCGGGCCGCGCGCCGTACGCGACGGCGAAGTCGGTCATCTCGACGAGACCGCGGGTGATGATCGAGGCTTTCGTGTTCTCGCCGTAGCCGACGCCGTCGACGATGCCGATCGCGACGGCGATCAGGTTCTTCAGCACACCCCCGAACTCGGTGCCGATCACGTCGGTGTTGACGAAGCTGCGGAAGTACGGGTTGGTCGCGACCTTCGCGACCTCGGTCGCCGTGGCGAGCACGGTGGAGGACACGACCGCGGCGGTCGGCTGCTCCTTCGCGATCTCGAGAGCCAGGTTGGGGCCGGAGACGACGGCGATCCGCTCGTCGCCGATCTCGAGCTCTTGCTGGATCACCTCGCTCATGCGGGAGCGGGTGCTCATCTCGACGCCCTTCATCAGCGACACGACGATGGCGGTCGGCGGGATGAGGTCGCGGATGATCCGCAGGTTCTCGCGGAGCGACTGGCTCGGCACGGAGAGGAACACCTGCTCCGCCCCCTCGAGCACCTCGGGCAACCGGCTGCTGGCGGAGATGCCGCGCGGCAGGTTGATGCCGGGCAGGTAGTCGGAGTTGCGCCGGGACTGCATGATCTCGCGGGCGAGCTCGGGGCGCCGGGCCCAGACGGCGACGCGGGATCCGCCGTCGGCGATGATCTTGGCGAACGTGGTGCCCCAGCTGCCGGCGCCGATCACGGCGACGTGCGGCACCCCCACGATCGGGAGCTGCATCGTCTTCACCGCATCACCGGGGAGGGAGGCCACCTCGCCATTCTGTCAGGCGGCTTACGCTGGCAGGCATGCAGGAGCCTCGCACGCGTGCCGCCGGGGTCGTCGGCGAGTTCTTCACCGGCTTCGCGACCCTGTTCCGCGGGTTCGCGTGGTGGAGGCGACGGCCCGACCTGATGCTGCTCGGCCTGGTTCCGGCGGCGATCGTCGCGGCCGGGCTGATCGCGGTCGGGGTGCTGATCATCGGCGGCGGGGAGGGCTTCGTCGGCTGGCTGACCCCGTTCGCGGACCCGTGGGATCCGACCCTCCGAACACTGTTCCGCGTGGCACTGGCGCTCGCCCTGCTGGCGGGCTTCGTCGTGGTCGCCGCGTTCAGCTTCACCGCCCTCACCCTGATCCTCGGGGACTGGTTCTACGAGCGCATCTGGCGCGCTGTCGAAGAGCAGCTCGGCGGGCTCGGCGAGGCCTCCGAGCCGGGCTTCTGGCGGGGCGTCGCGGACTCGCTGCGCCTCATCATCCCGGCCGCGCTGAGCGCGCTCCTGGCGTCCGCCGCCGGCCTGGTACCGCTCGTGGGCGCCGCGCTCGGCGCGGTGCTCGGCGTCGTTCTCTCGGGGCGGATCCTGGCGCGCGAGCTGATGTCGCGCCCGATGGACGCGCGCGCCATCCCCCACCCGGAGCGGAAGGCCCTCATCCGGGCCCGGCGGGCACGCGTGCTCGGGTTCGGGGTCGCCGTGCAGCTCTGCTTCCTCGTGCCGGGTGGCGCGATCGTCGTCATGGCACCCGCCGTGGCGGGCGCGACGCACCTAGTGCGTGACCTCGTGAAGGCGCACGGCCTGCGTCGCGGCGAGGCCCCGCTCTAGGTCGGCGATCAGGTCGTCGTACCCTTCGAGCCCGATCGACAGCCGCACGAGCGCGCGATCGGGCTTCGCGTCGGCGGCGACCGGCCGGTGGGTCAGGGCGGCGGGATGCTGCAGCAGCGACTCGACGCCGCCGAGCGACACCGCGTGGGTGAACATGCGCACCCCCGAGGTGAATGCCTTCGCGGCGTCGTAGCCGTCACGCAGCCGGATCGAGATCATCGCGCCGGTGCCGCGCTGCTGGGTGCGGAGCAGGCCGCGCGGGTCTCCGTCGAGGCCCGGGTAGCAGACCTGCTCGACCTCGTCGCGGGTGGCCAGCCACGCGGCGAGGCGGGCCGCGGTCGCCTGCTGCGCACGCATCCTGATCGGCAGTGTCGCGAGCCCGCGGTGCAGCAGGTAGGCGCCGAGGGGGTGCAGCAGGGCGCCGGTGATGGCGCGGACCCGGCGCAGACCTTCGGCGCGCTCTTCGCTGCAGGCGATGACGCCGCCGATGACGTCGCCGTGGCCGCCGAGGTACTTGGTGGCGCTGTGCAGCGTGTACGCGGCGCCGTGGGCGAGCGGGTTCTGCAGCACCGGGGTGGCGAAGGTGCTGTCGACGAGCACGGGCACGTCGCCGGCCTGGTGCACGACGCCGGCGATGTCGACCAGTTCGAGGCTGGGGTTGCCGGGCGATTCGATGACGACCAGCCCCGTGTCGGGCCGGATCGCCGACGCCACCTCGGTTTCGGCGCAGAACGTGACCTCGGTGCCGAGTAGGCCGGAGTCGAGCAGGTGGTCGCTGCCGCCGTACAGCGGGCGCACCGCCACGATGTGCGTGGCCTCGCGGGTGGTGGCGAGGATCGCGGCGGTCATCGCAGCCATGCCGGACGCGAACGCGACCGACGCGGCGGCGCCTTCGAGCTGTGCGAGCGCGCTCTCGAACCGGGCGACCGTGGGGTTCCAGAGGCGCGCGTACACGTGGGAGCCGCCCTCGATGGGACGACCGCCGGTCGCGAGCGCCTCGTAGGAGTCGCCGCCGATCTCGATGCCGGGCAGCGGGTTCGTGGTGGAGAGGTCGATGGGGAGGGCGTGGACGCCGAGCCCCTCGAGATCCTCGCGGCCGGCATGAACAGCAAGAGAGTCGCCATCGACGTAGTTCATGCCTCCCAGAATGAACCGATCGACGACGAGATGTCATGATGGTTGTGTTTCGTGCAACATCTGGCGCGACGAAGGGGACGGTCCTTGCCGAACACGCAACTCGACGCCACCGATCTCGCGATCCTGCGCGCGCTCTCCGCGGACAGCGGACTCAGCAACAAGGCGCTCGCCGCACGGCTCGGCCTGCCCGAGTCCACCTGCGCGTACCGCGTGCGCGCCCTGCGCGACCGGAATGTCATCGTCGGCCAGGAGCTGCGGCTCGACCTCCCCTCGCTCGGCTACCCGATCCAGGCGGTCATCAAGGTGCGGCTCGGCAGTCATGGCGCCGAGCTCGTGAACAGCCTCTACGACGACCTGGTGCGCATCCCCGGCGTCATCGAGGCGATCCACGTGGCCGGCGCCGACGACTTCCACCTGCACGTCGCCGTCGAGAGCCCGGAGGCGCTGCGGGACCTGGTGCTGCAGCACATCACCGTGCACCGGGTGGTGCGGCAGACGGAGACCCAGCTGATCTTCGAGACGCGGCGCGGGGTGGGTGTGCTCGGTTAGGGCGTGATCCGCCCGAACTCGGGCTGTCCGTGATCGGCAGGGTCCCAGCGCTTGCCTGCCGGGGCCTTCTCGCCCCGCAGCTCCTCGACGAGGGCCGTGATCGCATCCATCATCGCGTCGGTCGCGGCGGCGAGCGCCTTCTGGGACTCGTGCTTTCCCGCCCACTTCGCCAGGTCGAGCCGCTCGCCGAAGATCACCTCGATGTCTTTGCGCGGGAACAGGCTGATCCGCTTCGCCCAGCGCGGCAGCACCCGCTGGGCGCCCCACGACGCCGCCGGGTACACCGGGATGTCGTAGTGCAGCGCGAGCCGCGCGGCACCGTACTTGCCGCGCATCGGCCAGAGGCCGGGCTCCCGGGTGAGAGTGCCCTCCGGGTAGATCACGAGTGCGAGCTGCTGGTCGATCAGCTTCTTCGCGGCGGCCAGGGGCTCGGCGCCCCCGATCGCGCGTTCGACCGGCACCTGATCGGTGGCCCGGAACGCCGCGCCCACCACCGGGACCCGGAACAGGCTCGCCTTCGCCAGATAGTGCGGCACACGGCCGTGCTTCCAGAGCGCGTACGCCGTGACCAGCGGGTCGAAGTCGCTGTAGTGGTTCGCGACCATGATGAACGCGCCCTCGGCCGGGATGCGCTCGGGATGCCGGAAGCGGAACCGCGCGAGGAACAGCACCGCCGGCACGACCAGCGCGGCGAGGAAGCGCCAGATGAAGGTCTTCTCGCGACGCTCGGCCACGGTCAGGCTGCGATCGTGAAGTCCGCCCCGAGGCCCTCGAGCTTCTCGAGGAAGTGCTCGTACCCGCGGCTGATGATCCCGAGGTTCGTGATCGTCGACGTGCCCTCGGCGGTCAGCGCCGCGATCAGGTAGCTGAAGCCGCCGCGCAGGTCGGGCACCCGCACGTCGGCGCCGTGCAGCGGCGTCGGGCCGGTGATGACGGCGGCCTGCTCGAGCTTGCGCCGCGGCACGCGCCGCGTGAGGGACTCGAGCCCGGCGCTGTGCACGACGATGTCGGCACCCATCTCGTTGAGGGCCTCGGTGAAGCCGAGCCGGTTCTCGTACACGGTCTCGTGCACCACGGAGACGCCGTCGGCCTGGGTCAGGGCGACGACGAGCGGCTGCTGCCAGTCGGTCATGAACCCGGGGTGCACGTCGGTCTCGACCTGAACCGGCTTCAGCGCGCCGGCGCGGTAGAACCGGATGCCGTCCTCGCGCACGTCGAACCCGCCGCCCGCCTTCCGGAACACGTTGAGGAACGTCATCAGCTCTTGCTGCTTCGCGCCCTGGACGAAGATGTCGCCGTCGGTCGCGAGCGCCGCCGACGCCCAGGATGCCGCCTCGTTGCGATCGAAGATCGCGCGGTGCGTGTACCCGGTGAGGTGGTCGACGCCCTCGATGAAGATGGTGCGGTTCGGCTCCATCCAGATGATGGCGCCCATCTTCTGCAGGATCGCGATCAGGTCCATGATCTCGGGCTCGATGGCGGCGTTCTTCAGCTCGGTGACGCCGCGCGCTCGCACCGCGGTGAGCAGCACCTGCTCGGTCGCGCCGACCGACGGGTACGGCAACTCGATGTTCGCGCCGTGGAGGCCCTCGGGGGCGGTGATGCGGATGCCCTCGTAGGACTTGTCGACGACCGCGCCGAACGCACGCAGCGCATCCATGTGGAAGTCGATCGGACGGTCGCCGATGCGGCAGCCGCCGAGGTCCGGGATGAGCGCCTCGCCCAGGCGGTGCAGCAGCGGCCCGCAGAACAGGATCGGGATGCGGCTGGAGCCGGCCAGCGCGTCGATCTCCGCGAAGTGCGCTCGCTCGACGTTCGTCGGGTCGAGCAGCAGCTGCCCCTCCTCCGGCGATGTGACCGCGACGCCGTACGCGCCGAGCATGCCGGTGACGACGCCGACGTCGGAGATGTTCGGCACGTCCTGCAGCAGCGACGGCGTCTCGCCGAGGAGCGCCGCGACCATCGCCTTCGTCGCCAGGTTCTTGGCGCCGCGCACGTGCACGGTGCCGGTGAGGGGCTTACCTCCGCGGATGACGATCGCGTCGGACTTGAGTCCGACTCGCAGGCCGGCTTTCGCCGCGTCCGTGGTGAGCGAGTCCAAGAAGTACCACCTAGCTAGGGAACGGGAAGAGTGCGGGGCCGCCAGCTTTCGCGTCTGCCCTCGAACTCCGTGATCCGCGCTTCGTCGCGCAGTGTGAGGCCGATGTCGTCAAGACCCTCGAGGAGCCTCCATCGAGTGTAATCGTCGATCTCGAAGGGGGCTACGAGGTCGCCGACGGCCACCGTACGGGCAACCAGGTCGACGGTGGCCGGTATTCCCGGCTGTGCCTGGATCGCTGCCCAGAACCGCTCGATGTCGGCCTCCGCGACCGTTCCTGTGAGTAGGCCCTGTTTTCCGGAGTTGCCTCGGAAGATGTCGCCGAACTTGGGGCTGAACACCGCCTGGAAGCCGTAGTCGCGCAGCGCCCAGACGGCGTGCTCGCGGCTCGAACCGGTGCCGAAGTCGGGGCCGGCGAACAGGACGGTGGCACCCGCGAACGCCGGGTCGTTGAGCACGAACTCCGGATCTTTGCGCCACTCGTGGAACAGGGCGTCGTCGTACCCGGTCTTCGTCACCCGCTTCAGGAACACGGCCGGGATGATCTGGTCGGTGTCGACGTTGCTGCGCTGCAGCGGGACGGCGGTTCCGGTGAACTGCGAGATCTTGTCCATCAGCGGTCCTCTCCGCCGGTCGAGTAGGCCGGGACGGCCGTGTCGAGACCCAGGTCCCACGGCGACGACAGGGTCCCGCGGATCGCAGTGGCGGCCGCCACCAGCGGCGACACCAGGTGCGTGCGCCCACCCGCGCCCTGACGCCCCTCGAAGTTGCGGTTGCTGGTGGAGGCGCAGCGCTCCCCCGGCGCGAGCTGGTCGGGGTTCATCCCGAGGCACATGGAGCAGCCGGCGAACCGCCACTCGGCGCCGAACTCCTCCACGATCTTGTCGATGCCCTCGGCCTCGGCCTCGATGCGCACCCGGGCGGAACCCGGCACGACCATGACGCGCACGCCATCCGCCTTCTTCCGCCCCTTGATGACGCTCGCGAAGGCGCGCAGGTCTTCGATGCGGCTGTTCGTGCACGAGCCCATGAAGACCGCGTCGACGCGGATCTCCTTCATCGGGGTGCCGGCGGCGAGGTCCATGTACTCCAGGGCGCGCTCGGCGGCGGCTTGCTCGTTGGGGTCGGCGATGGATGCCGGGTCCGGCACCCGCTCCGACAGCGACACCCCCTGCCCCGGGTTGGTGCCCCAGGTGACGAACGGCTCGAGGGTGTCCGCGTCGAGGAAGATCTCGGCGTCGAACACCGCGTCGTCGTCGGTGACGAGAGTGTCCCAGTAGGCGACCGCGGCATCCCAGTCGGCGCCCTGCGGGGCGTGCGGGCGGCCCTTCAGGTAGTCGTAGGTGGTCTGGTCGGGTGCGACCATGCCGGCGCGCGCGCCCGCCTCGATCGACATGTTGCAGATCGTCATGCGCCCCTCCATGGAGAGGGAGCGGATCGCCGAGCCGCGGTACTCGAGCACATAGCCCTGGCCGCCGCCGGTGCCGATCTGCGCGATGACCGCCAGGATGATGTCTTTCGCGGTCACGCCGGGGCGCAGCTCGCCCTCGACGGTGATCGCCATCGTCTTGAACGGCTTCAGCGGCAGGGTCTGGGTGGCGAGCACGTGCTCCACCTCGCTGGTGCCGATGCCGAACGCCATCGCGCCGAATGCGCCGTGCGTACTGGTGTGGCTGTCGCCGCACACCACCGTGATGCCCGGCATGGTGAGTCCCAGCTGGGGTCCGACGACGTGCACGATGCCCTGCTCGATGTCGCCGAGCGAATGCAGGCGCACCCCGAACTCGGCGCAGTTGCGGCGCAGCGTCTCGATCTGGGTGCGGCTGGTGAGGTCGGCGATCGGCTTGTCGATCGCGAGGGTGGGGGTGTTGTGGTCTTCGGTGGCGATCGTCAGGTCGGTCCGGCGCACCGGGCGCCCCGCCTGCCGCAGACCGTCGAACGCCTGCGGGCTGGTGACCTCGTGCACCAGGTGCAGGTCGATGTAGATGAGGTCCGGTTCGCCGTTCTCGCCGGCTTTCACGACGTGCGCGTCCCAGACCTTCTCGGCCAGTGTCTTGCCCATGGATATTCCTTCTCTTCTCGTCGGGTCGGTCACGACAGACTCCGCGACGAGGAGGACCGGGAGGTTAGGCCTCGTCGCGGCGGGGAAGGAGAAGCCGCGTCAGCATGGGTCGAGAGTAACACCGCCGCGGGCGGCCCACCGCGCCAGGCACAGCTACTCGGCTGAGTCCCCCACCGGCACTTTGCCGCGGTCGAGCCGCAGCTTGACGACGCTGGCGAGCACCGCGATGGTCATCGCGCCGACGATGACGCCGAGTGAGGTGAATGTGTCGATCTCGGGCGCCCATTCGACCGGGTGGCCGCCGTTGATGAACGGCACCTCGTTCTCGTGCAGGGCGTGGAAGAACAGCTTCACGCCGATGAAGGCGAGGATCACCGCGATGCCGTACTTCAGGTACACCAGCTTGTCGACGAGGTCGCCGAGCAGGAAGTACAGCTGACGGAGCCCCATCAGCGCGAACACGTTCGCCGTGAACACCAGGAACGGCTCGGTGGTGATGCCGAAGATCGCGGGGATCGAGTCGAGCGCGAAGACCAGGTCGGTGGTGCCGAGCGCGATGAACACGATGAGCACGGGCGTGAACAGGCGCTTGCCGTCGATGGTGGTGCGCAGCTTGGCGCCGTCGTAGGTGTCGGTGATCGGGATGCGGCGGCGCATCATGCGGATCAGGCGGTTCTCGTTCGCCTCCTCGTCGTCGTGGTTCGTGAACGCCTGGTTCGCCGCCGTGTAGAGCAGGAACAGGCCGAAGAGGTAGAAGATCCAGCTGAAGTTCTCGATCAGGGCGGAGCCGAGCAGGATGAAGATCCCGCGGAACAGCAGCGCCAGGATGATCCCCACCATCAGGATCTCCTGCTGGTATTTCCGGGGCACCGAGAACCGGCTCATGATGATGAGGAACACGAACAGGTTGTCGATCGACAGGCTGTACTCGGTGAGCCAGCCGGCGACGAACTGCCCGGCGTGCTCCGCGTCGCCGAGCAGCAGCATCAGACCGGCGAAGATCAGCGCGAGCACCACGTAGAACGTGATCCAGAGTGCCGACTCGCGGGTCGACGGCACATGCGGGCGCCGGTATGCGATGAACACGTCGGCGGCGAGGATGAGCAGGAGCGCGGCGTAGGTGCCGATCTCGAACCAGAGCGGGATCTCGAGGTTCACACGAGGCCTTTCGGATTTCGGGGTGGGTGAAGTCCGAAAGTCTCTCCCGCGGCGTCGCCGGTCGCGACCGGGGCTGCAGCGCTGGAGCCCGTGATGACGGCCGCGACGTGGGTGGGATACTCCCTTTCGCGTTCCTTATCCTATGCGGGTGCCGCCGCTAGGGTGATTCGCATGTCTGACGACGAACTCCGCAAGGCGGCGCGCCACAACCTCAAGGCGCGCAACGACTTCAAGGTGATGCTGGCGATCTTCATCGTGATCATCCTGATCCTGGTCGCGGTCTGGTTCTTCTCGACCGGCGGCACCGGCTACTTCTGGCCTGTCTGGCCGATCCTCGGCCTCAGCATCGCCGCGGTGTTCGCGGGGCTCGACGCCTACGGCGTCACCCGCCGGACCATCACCGAGGCCGACATCGACGCCGAGGTCGCGCGCATGCAGTCGAAGCGGGGCACCCCCGCGCCGTAGCCGGCGGTCAGGCGTCGGGGGCACCGGGCAGACTGGTCGCATGTGCGGCCGGTTCGCGATGGATGAGAAGACCAACGACCTCATCGAGGCGTTCGTGCTCGACGGCAACGACTACCGCGACTGGGTGCCGTCGTACTCGATCGCTCCGACCGACGTGATCCCGGTGATCCGCGAGCGCCGCAGCTCGTCGACCGGCGAGGTCACCCGGCAGGTGGAGCCCGCCGTCTGGGACTTCCACCCGGCGTTCGTGAAAGAGTCCAAGCGTCCCCAGTTCAACGCCCGCATCGAGACCCTCACCACGAGCGGGATGTGGAAAGGCGCGTTCGCCTCGAACCGCTGCATCGTGCCGATGCGCGGCTACTACGAGTGGACGGAACGAGACGCCGGCGCCGCGAAGCCGGTGAAGATCCCGTACTTCATCCATGGCGACGTGCCGATGCTCGCCGCCGCCGGGCTCGCCACCGCCCGTAAGGTCCCCTCCGCATCGGGTGAGCCCGAATGGGAGGTGTCCACCGCGATCATCACCCGCGAGGCGCGTGACGCCTCCGGCGCCGTGCACGACCGGATGCCGGCGTTCCTGACCCCCGACCTCTTCGACCGCTGGCTCGACACCGGCAAGCTCACCGACGACGGCGAACGCGACGACCTGCTCGCGACGCTCGATCGCGTGTCGACCGGGGTGGCATCCACCATCACCACCTACGAGGTCGATCGCCGCGTGAACAACTCGCGCACCGTCGACCCGCAGGACGCATCGCTGATCGAGCCGTCCGAGAACTAGGCGCGCAGCCGGCGCTCCGCCATCGCGACGTACTCGGGGTTCAGCTCGCAGCCGACGAAGCGCCTACCCAGCCGCGCCGCCGCGACCGCGGTCGTGCCCGAGCCGAGGAACGGGTCGAGCACCAGTTCACCCGCGCGCGACCCGAGCAGGATGCAGCGCTCCGCCAGGCTCTCGGGGAACGTCGCGAAATGCCCGCTCGCGTCGCGCGAGGGCTGCGTGTTCAGGTCCCACACGCTGCGCAGCCGCCGGCCGTTCGGGCCGCGCACCGCATCCACGTCGTAGCGGTACTTCTCGGTCGCGCTCAGCAGGAACAGGTACTCGTGCGACCGGGTCGGCCGGTCGCCGACGCTCTCGGGCTGGGCGTTCGGCTTGTTCCAGACCAGGTCGCTGCGCAGGAACCAGCCGCGCTCCTGCAGCGCGAACGCGAGCCGCCACGGCACGCCGATCAGGTCTTTCGGCTTCAGGCCCTCCGGGGTCGGCGGGCGGGTGCTCATCGCCCTGGCGACGTTCTTGCGGTCGGGCGCGCGCCATCCACGGTTGCCGGAGGTGTACGAGTCGCCGATGTTCAGCCACAGGGTGCCGTCGGGCGACAGCACGCGCCGCACCTCGTCGAACACGTCGGCGAGCGCGTCGATGAAATCGTGGACGCTGCGCTCCAGGCCCAGCTGACCCTCGATCCCGTAGTCGCGCAGCGACCAGTACGGCGGGCTGGTGACCACCATCTGGGCGAGCCCGTCGGGCATTGCGCTCAGGATGCTGCGCGCGTCCCCCTGCACGACCGCGCTTCCCGCGGTGGCCAGCTCACCGTATCCCGAGCCCGCCGCGTGCTCGCGGACGGTGAACTCGGCGGGCACCGCCCGAGTCTAGAGCGTCACATGCCGCGGGCGAGGCGGTGGTACGCCGCGTTCCAGCGCACCGCGTTCTCGAACTCGGGAAGGGTCGTGGTCTCATCGATCACCAGCAGCTCGGTGTCGCTCATCGTCGCGAAATCGCGGAATGCTTCCACGCCGATCGCCGTGCTCATCACGGTGTGATGCGCCGCCCCCGCCGTCAGCCAGGCGGCCGCGCTCGTCGCGAAGTCGGGAGCCGGCTTCCACACGGCGTGGCCGACCGGGAGCCGGGGCATCGGCTGCGGCAGCGCGACGTTCTCGACGACGTTGGCGACGAGGCGGAACCGGTCGCGCATGTCGGACATGGCGACCACGACCGCAGGTCCGGGGTCCGCGGTGAACACCAGTCGCACCGGGTCGGGTTTCCCCCCGATGCCGAGCGGATGCACCTGCAGCTCGGGCGTCGCCGTCGTCAGCGACGGCGAGACCTCGAGCATGTGAGCACCGAGGATCAGCTCGTTGCCGGGCTCCAGGTGATAGGTGTAATCCTCCATGAGGCTCGCACCACCGGGAAGTCCATGCCCCATGGCGTTGGCCAGTCGCACCAGGATGGCGGTCTTCCAGTCGCCTTCGGCGCCGAACCCGTACCCGTCGGCGACGAGTCGCTGAACCGCGAGACCCGGAAGCTGGGGAAGGCTGCCGAGATCTTCGAAGCTGGTGGTGAACGCGCCGAAGCCGCCGTCCTCGAGGAAGACCCTCAACGCCAGCTCGATGCGGGCGCCGTCGCGCAGCGACTGATGCCGTTCGCCCCCACGACGCAGTTCGCGGGCGACGGCGTAGAGCTCCTCGTAGTCGGCGATCAGCGCATCGACATCGGAGTCGAGTACGCCGGCGGTCGCGTCTGCGAGTTCGGTGACCCCCCACGAGTCGACCTGCACCCCGAAGCGGATCTGAGCCTCGGTCTTGTCGCCCTCGGTCACCGCGACGTGCCGCATGTTGTCTCCGAAGCGGGCCATCTTGAGCGACCGCACCGCCGCGAACCCCGCGGCGGCGCGCGACCACGTGCTCACCTCGGAGGCGACTCGCGGGTCCGAGACGTGTCCCACGACGATGCGGTGCGGTGCCCCCATCCGCGCGGCGATGTACGCGAATTCGCGGTCGCCGTGGGCCGACTGGTTGAGGTTCATGAAGTCGAAGTCGATGGTCGCCCAGGGCAGGTCGAGGTTGGCCTGCGTGTGCAGGTGCAGCAGCGGCTTGCGGAGCGACCCGAGACCGGCGATCCACATCTTCGCCGGCGAGAAGGTGTGCATCCAGGTCACGACGCCGATCACCCGGTCATCGGATTCCGCATCGAGCATCACGCGCCGGATCGATTCCGGATCGGTCACGACCTCTTTCGCCACGATCGGGACGGGGGTCGTCAGCGCCTCGCCGAGCTGCGACGCGACAGAGCGGGACTGCTCCTCGACCTGGCGAAGGGTCGCCGGCCCGTACAGGTCGAGGCTTCCGGTGACGAACCAGATCTGCTTGTCCAGGAACGGGTCGGGGGCTCGATGTGTCATGGGCGGATCCTTCCTTCCGGGTGGGGATGATCATCGTCGGGGGTGGCGCCGAACGGGCCCGGCCTGCGCCGGGCGTCCGGTGACGTCAGGGAGGCAGCTTCCTCGATCACATCGAGCAGTGCATCGGGATCGTGGGCGTACCGCCCGAGGAACAGACCGTCGACGTGCTCGCCGACCTGCGCCAGCTGCCCGGGCTGGGCTGCGCCGCCGTAGATCACCGCGCTGCCCTCCCGGCCCGCGAGCCCGGCCAGGATGCCGCGCAGAGCTCCGCAGACCAGGGCGATCCGGGCGGCGGATGCCGGCTCGTCGGCGCCGATCGCCCACGTCGGCTCGTAGGCGACCAGCACCGCGCCGGCCGGTGCGCTCTGCAGCGCTGAGCTCAACTGCGCGGTCACGAACCGCGCCGCGTCAGGCGACGAGAGCCCCGCGGGTTCCCCCAGGCAGATGAGCGGCGTCATGCCGTTTCGCAGGATCGCGCTGGTCTTGGCGGCGACGGTGCCGTCGTCCTCACCGAAGAGGTCGCGCCGCTCGGCATGCCCGACCTCGACCAGCCGCACTCCCACCTCGGACAGTTCGGAGGCGCTGACCTCGCCGGTGTACGCGCCGGAGTCCTCCGCCGCGCCGTCCTGGGCTCCGACGACCACGGGGGTGTGGCGGAAGGCCTCCAAAGCGGAGACCACCTGCAGGTGCGACGGCAGCACGAAGAGCATCACGTCGCCGCGAATCACAGCGGGGTGCGCGGCGCTGGTCGCCGCCACCCGGCGGAACCATTCGACCCCGTCGCGATAGCCGAAGTACATCTTGAGACTCACCCCGATGTAGACGGGCGAGCTCAGCACGCGCCCGTCGCTTCGTACCGGTCGATCACGGCGATCTTCGCCGCCGACGGCGAGGAGGTCTCGAACCGCAGTTCCAGCCATTCGCGGACGAGTTTGCGCGCCAGCTCGATGCCGACCACCCGCTGACCGAGCGTCAGCACCTGGGCGTTGTTGGAGAGGATCGCACGCTCCACCGAATAGCTGTCGTGCGCGGTGACTGCCCGGATGCCGGGGACCTTGTTGGCGGCGATCGCGACACCCAGCCCGGTTCCGCAGATCAGGAGCGCTCGGTCCGCCTCACCGGCGGCCACGAGCTCGGCGGCGGCGAAGGCCACGCGCGGGTACGGGGCGTGGCCGTCCGCGTCGACGCCGACATCGACGACGGCCGACACGTGATCGCTTCGCTCGAGGTCGTCGAGGAGCACCTTCTTGTAGTCGTATCCGGCGTCGTCGCACCCGATCACGACCCGCAAGCGATGGTTCATGTCACGCGTCCACCTCGCCCCAGCGCGCCGCCACGGTGTCAGCCACGGCGGTCACGATGACCGCGAACGAATGCGCCCCGGCGTCGGGCGTGCCCAGGCTCCGCTCGCCATGAGGGCGCGCACGGCCGACCCGGGGCAGGAGGTCTGCCGTGGATGCCGCGGCCGCGACCGCGGAACGCGCGGCCGATGCGCAGGCGTCCGCCAGGGACGCCCCCCGCGAGAGCTCCGTGGTCAGGGTCGATGCGAACGGCACGACGGCGTCGACCATCGTCTTATCGCCGACGTGCGCCCCGCCATGGGATTGGATCCGGCGGGAACCGGCGCCGATGATGTAGCCGACGGTCGCGGACTCGGGCACCGTCTCGTCCCCGACGAGTTCCCCCATGGCGCGCAGCGCGCCGCCCCAGAGCGCCCCCGACGTGCCTCCCGCCTCGCGAGCCCATGCCTCACCCGCGTGTCGCAGCACGGTTCCCGCTCCGGCGCCGCCGTCCGCCTCCGACCGCGCTGCGGCGAGCGCGGCAGTGGCACCACGCTGCATGCCGATCCCGTGATCCCCGTCGCCGGCCACGGCGTCGAGTCGTCCGAATTCGTCGGCGTTGCGGTCGACGGCGTCGGCCACCGCCTCGAACAGACCGACGATCCGAGAGGAGAGCTCCTGCGACTGCGGGGTCGCCGCGGTGCGGGACGCTGCCGTCCTGACCACGTCATCGACGACATCCACCGGCTTCACCGATCCGTGCCGGCGGAACGACGGGGAATCGGCGGGCGCCAGCCAGAGCCGCAGCAGCTCGTCGTCGGGCCAGAACAGCGTCAGGGAGATCCCGGCCATGTCGAAGCTGGTGCAGAACTCGCCCACCTGGGGATCGACGATCTGCACTCCTCGATGTTCCAGAAGGTGCGCGACGCGCCGGTACACGACGAACATCTCCTCGTACTTCACCGACCCGAGTCCGTTGAGGACAGGCACGACGGTTGCGCCGACGGCGTCGCCGATGCCCTCCGGGATCTCGGCGAGCAGCCGCTCGACGAGGATCTCCGCGAGCCCATCAGCCGTCGGCAGGTCGGTCTCGGCGATCCCGGGCTCTCCGTGGATGCCCATCCCGAGCGCCATCCGACCCGCTGCCACGGCGAACAGCGGCTCCGTCTCCCCGGGGAGCGCACACCCGGAGAAAGCCGCACCGATGGTGCGTGTCCGCGCGTTCGCCAGGCGCGCGACCCGGGCGACCTCCGCGAGCGGGTAGTCGGCCTCGGCGGCGGCGCCTGCGCACTTGAACACGACCAGATCTCCCGCGATGCCGCGCCGGAGTCCCTCCTCGCCGGCTGCGGCACTGGAGATGTCATCTGTCACGACGACGGTTTCGCAGGGCACTCCGTCCGCGCGCAACCGCTCCTGTGCCTCGTCGAAGTTCAGTACATCGCCGGCGTAGTTGCCGTAGGTGAGCAGGACCCCGCCGCCCCGCTCGGTGGCTCGTGCCACGGTCGCCACCTGCTCGGCTGCCGGTGAGGCGAACACGTTTCCCATGGCGGCACCGGACGCGAGTCCCTCACCCACCAGACCCGCGAATGCCGGATTGTGGCCGGACCCGCCGCCGATGACGACGGCCACCTTCCCGCTGCCGAGCCGGCTCGCACGGACCACGCCACCGTCGACTGACCTCACGTACGAGGGGTGCGCGGCAACGAAGCCCTCCGTCATCTCCCGGGCGAAGTCGCGGGGGTCGTTGATCAGCCGCGTCACGAGCTTCTCTCCGTCGTGGCGAGCCGGATCATGCACCAGGCGACGGGCGGCAGCGTCACACCGAGCACACCGCCCTCGATCCTGGCCGACTCGTTGGTCCGCGGCACGACCCGTTCCGGGTGCTCCGGAGAATTGGTCGTGTACGGGTCGTCCTCGGAGATCATGACCGCTTCGACGACCGTCAGCCCGGTGTGCTGGAGGTCGACCACGAGATCGAGCGACTCCTCGATCGAGCGATTCACCAGGAAGACGGCGTACTCACCCGTCTCCTCGTCGTAGGTCGCCGCAGCGTCGGCGACCGGCACCTGCCCGAACTCGCCGCTGAGGTACGACCCGCACGAGAGGGGCACCCGCAACGAGACACCCCGAGCCCAGCGGGACGTCAACGCGAACGGGTGGTACGTGGCCTGCCGCCAGACCGCGCCGCCCTTCTCTGCGCGGATCGGCGCCATCGTATTCACCAGCATCGACAGGCACGCAGCCGTCACCCGATCCGCGTGCTTGAGCAGCGAGATGAGCATGTTGCCGACCACCACCGCGTCGGCGGCCGAGTACAGGTCTTCCGCGACGCGGGGCCCGACCGGCCAGTCGGCACCCCGGATCTCCTCGCTGCGGTAGATCCCATCCGTGTCGGTGAGTCCCTTCTGGATGTACCAGACGTTCCACTCGTCGAACGAGATCTCGATCGTCTTGCTGCTCCTCTTGAGCGCCTTGACGTGGTCGGCCGTCGCGATCACCGATTCGATGAACGCGTCCATGCTCGTCGTCGAGGCGAGGAAGGATGCGAGGTCCCCGTTCTTCTCCTCGTAGTAGGCGTGGCACGAGATGTAGTCCACGTCGTCGTAGGTGTGACTGAGCACGACCCGCTCCCATTCGCCGAAGGTCGGCATGTGGTGGTGCGACGACCCGCACACGACCAGCCGGACGCCGGGGTCGAACTGGCGCAGCGCCTTGGCCGTCCGGGACGCGAGCGCGCCGTACTCCTCCGCACTGCGGTAGCCGATCTGCCACGGACCGTCCATCTCGTTCCCGAGGAACCAGGTCCGGATCCCGAACGGCTCGGTGCGGCCGTTCGCGATCCGCTGGTCGGCGAGTGCCGAGCCGGCTTCCCCGTTCGCATACTCGATCAGGTCGACGGCCTCCGCGGTCCCCCGCGTGCCGAGGTTCACCGCGAGCATGAGGTCGGCGCCGAGCTTCTCCACCCACGAGGCGAACTCGTGCAGCCCGACCGCGTTGGTCTCCGTCGAATGCCAGGCGAGGTCCCGTCGGACGGGACGCGTCTCGCGCGGACCGACGCTGTCCTCCCACTTGAACCCCGACACGAAGTTGCCGCCCGGGTACCGGATGCCTTCGATGTGCAGCCCTTTCGCGAGCTCGAGCACGTCCTGGCGGAAGCCCTCCTCGTCGGCGGTGGGGTGGTCCGGTTCGTAGATCCCGCCGTAGATGGCGCGGCCCATGTGCTCGACGAACGATCCGAAGATGCGGCGGTTCACCGTCCCCACGGTGAACGCGTTGTTGACGGTCAGGCGGGCGGGCTCCATGGGGTTCCTCTCGGGGGGTGGCGGAGCGCTCATCCTTTGAGACCGCCCTCGGTGAGGCCGGCGAGGATGCGTCGCTGGGCGAGCAGGTAGATGACGACGAGCGGGAGGCTGGACATCACGAGGTGCGCGAACACCAGGTTCCAGCTCAGGCCGGAGATCGACGCCGACGCGAAGGAGTACAGGGTGAGCGGCAGTGTCGCGTTGGCCGAGGTCTTCAGCATGAGCTGGGCGAAGAAGAAGTCGTTCCAGACCACGATCACGATGAGCACGGCTCCGACGAGCAGGATCGAGCGCAGCATCGGCAGCAGCACGGAGAAGTAGGTACGCAGCCGCGAGGCGCCGTCGATCGCGGCGGCCTCCTCGAGTTCGATCGGAAGACTCCGGACGAAGCCGGTCGTGAGGAACACGACCAGGCCCATCCGTGCCCCCATCATCATGAGCGAGTAGCCGGCGATGGAGCCGTCGAGACCCATCCCCTTGAGAAGGAAGATGGTGGGGATCACCGCGGGCGGCAACAGGATCGAGAGGGAGGTGAGGTAGAAGAAGAACTGGGTGGCACGCCGGCCGGAGCGCGCGTAGGCCCAGGACGCCATCGACCCGAGCAACAGCACCACGATCACCGTGGGAACGACCACCAGCAGGCTGTTGCGGAGTCCGGCGAGGTAGTTGCCCTGCACGAACACCGCGGAGTAGTTCTCCACGATCGCCCAGGTGCGCGGCAGCTCGAGGGAGAGCAGCGCAGCCTCCCCTTCGGCCTTGAAGGAGTTGACGAGGATCATCCAGGCGGGCACGACGACCCACGGGATCGCGAAGACAGAGAGGAGCGTGTATTTGAGGGGCTTGCGCCACGACTGCGCGCTGCGACGGTTCGACGTCATCACGCCACCTCGCGTCGGCGAAGCCAGGAGACGAGGGGCACCGCGACCGCGATGACCAGCACCGTGACGGTGAGGCTCAGGGTGCTCGCGGTGCCGAAGTAGCCGTAGCTGAACTGCTGCTGCACCGCGACGTTCAGGGTGGTGGTGCTGGTGCCGGGGCCGCCGCTGGTCGCGGCCGCGATGATGTCGTAGGCGCTGAGCGCCCCGACCAGTGTCGTGGTGATGTTGAAGGTGATGGCCGGCGCGAGCAGCGGAAAGCTCACGCGCCAGAAGCGGCTCCACGCGTTGGCGCCGTCGATGGCGGCCGCTTCGGTGAGCGACGCCGGGATGCTGTTGAGACCGGCGATGTACACCAGCGTCGCGATGCCGGACCACTTCCAGCCGTCGACGAACGCGACCGTGATCAGCGCGGTGACCGGGTGCCCCAGCCAGGCGTAGTCGAATCCGGGGATGAGGAGGCCGATGACTCCGTTGAGGGGACCGGCGGGATCGACGATCCCACGCCAGATGTACCCGGCGGCGAGGGGCGAGATCAGCACGGGGAGGAAGAAGAGGGAGCGGAAGAAGCTGTTGACCCGCGTGGTCTCGCGCAGCGCGAGAGCGAGGGAGAGGGCGACGACGTTCTGCACGCCCATCGCGATCACGGCGTACACGAGGGTCGTGAGGATCGCACCGCCGAGCGCGCCACTGTTCCAGAGGGTGACGAAGTTGTCGACGCCGACGAACGGGATGGTGCTGCTGTAGCTGCTCCACTGTGAGAAGGCGAAGGGGATGTTGAGGAGGAAGGGCAGGACGAAGAAGACCCCGACCAGGATCAGCGAGGGGGCGAGGAACCACACCCAGCCCCCGCCGCGGGGGGCCCGCCGCGGACGGCGGGCCCCCTCTTTCGATGCGGGGCCTCTTTCGAGAGCCGAGATCACCATCCGGGCTGACCCGCCGCCTTCGATGCCTGTGCGACGGCGGCCTGCATGTTCGCGGCCGTCTCCTCGGAGGTCTGCTGACCGTTGAGGAGCTTGCCCATCTCGACCGAGAAGGATCCGAAGCCGGGCAGTCGCGACAGCAGGGCCGTCTGAGCGCCGTCGAAGGACGCCTGGAACGACTCCTGCAGGGGGGTCAGACCCTCCGGCTGCGGGTACCCGTCGATCATCGGCACACCGTCGCTGTCCTCGAGGAACTGGGCGTATCCGTCACCGGTCGCGTACTCGATGAAGGCCCGGGCGGCTGCCTCTTTGGCGGCGTTGCCGGTCTTCGGGGCGAAGAAGGTGCCGAGCGGACCGGGGATGTAGAGGCCCCGCGGGGTGTCCTTCGACACGGTGGCGAATCCGACGGTGTCGGAGAGCAACTGCGCGTCGTCACCCGCCGCGGCGAGCAGCTGGGGGTAGACATCCGAGTGCAGCGCCGTGATGGCCGACGTGCCCTCGTAGACGCTCGCCAGGGCGTTCTCGAACGTTCCGGTCGAGTAGTCCTTGTTGAAGCATCCGGAGTCGCGCAGGTCGACGTACGCGTCGAGCGCTTCGATGAACGGCCCGTCGGGGTCGGTCAGCTCCACCTCGTGCGTCGCCACCTTGTCTCCGTACTCGCTGTCGACGTCGAGGTCGACGAGGTACTGGGAGACGAGGAGCTGCGTGGGCCAGAGGCTCGCACCGGACTCGTAGATCGGCGCGATGCCGGTGCCCTGGAGCGCCGTGCAGATCTCTTTGAGGTCGGCGAAGTTCTGCGGCGGCTCCAGACCGTGGTCGGCGAGCACGTTCTTGTTGAAGAACAGCGCGAAGATCGACGGGAATCCGGTGATCGCCCCGTACACCTTGCCGTCGTACGACGCGTTGTTGTCGTACAGGTTGCCGGACTTCTTGACGAAGTCCATGTCCGAGAGATCCTGCAGGTTCTCGGCCGGGTTCAGCGCGAGCATCGGCTGGAAGTCGGGGTGGAACTCCAGGATGTCGGGACGGTCGCCGGTGCCCCACTTGGTGTTGATGGTGCTCTGGAACGCGTCGGCCGGGATGGGGACCAGCTCGACCTCGATGCCGGTCGCTTCGGTGAAGTTCTCGAACAGGTTGAGCACCGCGGGCTTGGTCGCCGAGTTGTGCCAGATGGTGATCGAGTCTGCGACCTCGCCGTCGCCTGCGCCGCCGTCGCCGGCGCATGCAGACAACGAGAGCGCGAGAAGCCCGGTCGCCGCCGTGGCCGCGAGGACTGATTTCAGTTTCATGTGTCGGGTTCCCTCCATTGGGATGCCATCGCTGGCCGGTTGTTGAGTGACTGGTTGCGTTACCCGCTCCGGGAGCGGGTTGCCTGATCCGACGGTCGCGTCTGTGCGGCCGACGGCACAAGTGTGCCGTACAAATCCCAATCAAACAACCGATATGCGATTTTGTTATGAAAAAAGTTAGAACAGGATGCGGTCAAACCCCCTGCGGCGCGGCCGTCGCGCCGGCCACCGTCACATTCACACCGTGCTGGCGCAGCCGTGTGACGTCGTCGGCGCTCGTGTCCGCGTCGACGATGACGTGGTCGAACTCCGAGAGGGAGGCAAGCCGGTACAGCGCTCGCTTGCCGAATTTGGTGTGATCGACCGTCAGCACGCGAAGGGCGCTCGCCTCGAACATCGCGCGCTTGATGTCGACCGTCTCCTGGCTCTGGTGGAAGCAGGTGTCGTCGATGATCGCCGCCGTCGACGTCACGAAGAGGTCGGCACGCATCTGCTCGATCGACTCGGTCGTCGCCCGCCCCATGAAGGAGCTGCACCATCGCCGGTAGATCCCGCCGAGCGCCACGAGCTCGACGCCGGCCATCGATTTCAGCGCCTCCATGTTCGGCAGATAGTTGGTGATCACCGTCAGCGGCGTCACCCCGGCCAGCAGGGGGACGAGGTGGCTGACCGTGGTCGAGTCGTCGAGGAAGACGGCCTGACCGGGTTCGATCAGCTCGAGCGCGGCCTTCGCGAGCGCCGTCTTGCTCTTGTTCTGCTGGCCGATGCGGAACGCGTCGCTCGACTCCACCACGCTGCTCGGCAACGCGGTGGCGGCGCCCCGCGACTTCCGGAGCAGCCCCTGCTCTTCGAGATCGTTCAGATCACGGTGGACCGTCATGGCGCTGATATCGAACCTCTCCGCCAGGTCCTCGATCCGGATCGAGCCCTCGGAGAGAACCGCGGCGACGATGGAACGTTGGCGCGCGTCGCGCTTAGACATATCCGTCTTCCTTCATCTCTGGGTCACCAGGTTCACGGCGGTCGTACCACCGGACTCGATGGAGGCGTAGGCCGCCTCCACGAGCTGCATCACCCGGAAACCCTCCCATCCCGTGGACTCCGGGGCGACTCCGTCGCGCAGCACGTCGAGGAAGTGCTGCATCATCGCCCGGTGCCCGTCTTTGATGTAGTGGCTGTCCACCGGGTGATAGCTGAGGCTGTTCGCGTTCCCCTCGACGTGGCCCGACGTGAACGAGCGGATCGGCTGACCGTAGAGCAGGTCGGCGAAGCCATGTCCGCGCGAACCGTAGACCTCGTAGCGCAGGTCGTACCCGCCGGGCGTCGCCCAGCTGTCGTTGGTCTGCCCCATGCGTCCGTCGTCGAACCGGAGCTGCACGACGGACGTGTCTTCGACCTGGTGCGCCGGGTGGAGGAAGTTGCCGGCGTCCGCGTAGACGCTGCGCACCCCCGAGTAGCCCGCGAACCAGTCGAGGTACGCGAGACCGTGCACGGCCATATCGACGATGCACCCGCCACCGGAGAGACGGCGGTCGAAGAACCAGGCGGAATGCGGGGCCCCGACCCCTTGGAGCGAGGTGAACCGGAAGGCGTCGCCGTATTCGCCCGCGTCGACCAGCGACTTGAACGCACGCAGGGCAGGCGTGAACAGGATGTTCTCGGCGTAGAAGAGCCGACGATCGTGGTCCTCGGCGGCCTGGACCATGGCCTCTGCATCGGCGAGCGTATGCGCCAGCGGCTTGATGCAGATCACGTGCTTGCCCGCCGCCATGGCGCGCACGGCGATCTCCCGGTGCAGGTGGTTCGGGGTCACGATGTCGACGACATCGATGTCGTCGTCGTCGATCAGCTGGGTGTAGTCGTCGTAGACCCTCGGGATGCCGAACTCAGCGGCCAGCGCGTCTGCACTCTGGCGTCGCCCCGAGGCGATACCCGAGACATGCCAGCCGGGAATGGACTGGAAAGCCGGGAGCTGGACCAATCGCGGCCAGTAGCCGGCACCCACGATTCCGACCCGGATCACATGCGCAGCCTAGCGCAGCGCTGTTCAATCTAACCAACGCGATGTTGTATATAACATTTCGCGCTGGCGCGGCGCATCGATGCCGTCGATCCGTCGCAAGCGGCGGCGAAAGCGCCACGCGAGCAGCAGAATGCGACGGATGGGTGGCTCAGCACCAGACCGGATGAAGTGACCCCAGCGGGATTCGAACCCGCGTTACCGCCGTGAGAGGGGATTCAGGACGCCCACTCCGCCGTGACAAGCGCGCGGACGCCTTGTTCGTGCTGAAGGTTGCGGTGCGAGGAGTGCGTGCCGGAAGCTGCGGTCGTCAGCGTGGGTAGCCATTTTGTAGCCACTCGGCGAACCGGTCAAGAAACTCGAAGTCCCCCCAGGGAGTCCTCGGTAGCAGTGCCTTCACTTATTCACCTCGGCGTCTGTATCGATCTCCCTCCACTCGATCCAGCAGAGCTCGACGATTTCATCGGAGTGCTCGTCGAGCGGATCCCGGCTGTCAGCGCCGAGGGCGACTGAGGTCAGCCCACCGCAGATTAGGTCGGAGGCGCGCCAACCTGGTCGGCGGCGCGCCTCCGCGTGTTCAGCCCTTGGTGACTGCGAATTCCTTGAAGTCCGTCGCCGCTACCATGCCCCGGATCCCTGTCGACCCGGTCGCGGGGCAGCCGACATCGGTCACGCCGACCACCGCCTGGTCCCACGAGCTGGTCTTCTGGGCGGTGGCTGTGATGACGCATCCGGTCGCCCGCAGGGTCACGTGGTACCAGGCGTTGAGTACGACGCCGCCGGGCACTGTCGTGTTCGCAAGCGGTGTCCACGTGCCCGAGTTCGCACGGCCGAGCGACAATTGCGACGTGCTGGCATCGACCCCGGCGAAGAATCCGAGATACGCATCGGGACCGGTGCTCGGCGAGCCCACGCGTGCCATCACCCCGCCGTTGCCGCTCGGCGCGCTCAGGCTCGTGATCTTCACATCGGACGACACCGTATAGGCGTCACCTGAGGCTGGCGACGTCTGCTTCGGACCGTTCGTGCCCGTTCCCGTCTGGCGCTGGGTCCCCGTGGCCGCAACCGTCGACCAGGTTCCGCCGTAGGTGCTCCATCCGGTCGAGGCGCCCGACGCCCAGCTGTCGCTGTACGTCGATGCGGTGGATGCCGCCGCGGGTGTCACCTGGAAGTTGCGGAACGATGCGGACGTCAGGTGGCTGCGGACGCCGGCCTGACCTGACGCTAGGCATCCGGCATTGGTAGCGCTCACCGTGGTGGTTGCCGTCGCGTTGTCCCTCTTGAGCGTCGCGGTAATCGTGCAGCCCACGATGCTCGCCTGCAGGTTGTACCAGACGCCGGTACTGACCCCGCCCGAGACGGGCTGGGAAGCCAGCCCGGTCCATCCGTAGGTCTGCTTGCCGATGAAAACGTTTCCCAGCGTCTCGATGCCGACGTAGTAGGCGTTATGACTATCGGCACCGACGTCCGGCGAAGTCGTTCGAAGCAGCACACCGGCCTGCCCTGAGCTGTCGAGCCGGAGGTCCGTCGTGATCGTCACGTCGGTCCACCCGGTGGAGCCGACGAGCGCCTTCGGGCCGGAGGACGCTCCGGCCTGGGAGTACACCCCGCCGCTGACCGACCATGTCCCTCCGTAGGTGGACCAGCCCATGTCATTTCCCGAGTCGAACGGGGCGTACAGCGGCAGCGTTCCGATCGGCCCGATCCCGAACCGGACGTCGCAGCGCGTTGTCGAACCGGTCAGGAAGCGCGGAGTTACCATCATCACCGCGGTTCCGGATGCCGTCGGCACCATGCTCGGGCTGTAGTTGCCGCAGTGCTTTCCGGGGCCGTTGTTGTAGTCGCCGGTCGGGGAGATGGTGAGTGGGGCTGATACCGCCTGCCACGAACCAACACCGTTGGCTGTGTTCGTGAAGACGACCCGGCCGGATTCGGGCTTGACGACAGTCGTCGGTCCGTCGGATCCGGTCACCACCCGTTGTCCGGCGATGATGAGCGTGCCGTTCGGCCCGCCGCTTGGCGTCCAAGCCAATCCGGGCGTGTGCAGCAGCTGGCGGCCGTCCGCGGTCTGCACCAGAGTGCCGAGACTGGATGCGGCGCCCCACGCGGCGCCGTCGGCTGAGCTCTTCAGGTAGACGCGGCAGGTCTGATCCGCGTTGCCGACCGAGTCGCGGCAGAGCTCATAGGCAAGGGCGTAGGTGCCATTGCCGAGTTTGCGCACCACAGGCATGCCGGGCCGCGAGCTGCTGTCGCCGATCGCCACCACATCCACGGACCCACCCCATGTGGTCCCGCCGTCGTTGGAGGTAACCATGACGAGCTTTTGGTAGTAGCCCGACGAGCGCAGCCGCTCGTCGGAGAAATGGCACGCGAGCTTGCCATCGGCGTTGAGGATGATCTCCGGCTCCCAGAGACCTGTCGAAATCCCGCTGGGGCTGCCGGACTTCGTGACGCAGTTGCCGCGAGGAGTCCAGGTCACTCCGTAGTCGGTGCTGATGAAGGTCTGCACCTCCTGGAAGCCCCAGTTGACGTTGTCCCACGCGTTGCCCGCCGCGATGATCGTGCCGGCCGCTAGGCCGCCGCTCGCCACGGGCAGCTCGTACATCGATCCGAAGTAGATGCCCCAGCCGGGGGTCGGTGAGTAGAGCGTGCTGATCGTGGTCCAGGTCGCGCCGCCGTCGGTGCTGCGCTTCACCGCGGAGTGGGTTCGCACCCCTGTGTCGTTGATGCTGTACATCACGAGCAGGTTGCCGCGCTTCGTGGTGTCGGCGCTCGCCGCGAGCCGGATGATGCGCGGATAGTCGTTGTTCTCCACGCCGGTTCCCGAGGTTGGCGCGGCGACGACGGTGCCCGGTGATGCGGACGCCGATATGGGATTCAACAGCTGCAGGATGAGCAACAGCGCGGTGACCACGGCTGCCCCAACGAGCAGTCTGCGGCGCGATTCGATCGAGAAGACCATGTCCTTTACTCCTTCGTCATCGTGAGCGACTCGACCAGCAGGTCGCAGTCGTCGGTGCGGATGCCGACGCGACCCACCAGATAGGCGTGCGGGTCATCGGCGCGGAGGACCTCGTCGCCGTCGACGTCGACGGTGAACGTGGCCCCTTCAGCGCGCACGCGGATGGCGTGCGGTCGGGTCTGATCCAGCGGCATCGCGTATTCGGCGAGGATCCGCTGGTCGTAGGCGTGCCGGGCAAGCAGCACGCGATCGTGATGCAACTGCACTGAATAACCCAGCAGGAAGTCGATTCCCAGCCGGGCGTCGTCGCCCTCGCCTCCCTCGGAGAGCTGGCTTGCTCGCAGCAGCAGGTCGGCGTGAGAATTCGGCGAGTCGAGAGAGAACGAGACGGTCGCCGTCAGCGTGAAGTCGCCCCACCGGTCGTCGGCGAGAATCCGCTTCCCGGTGCCGGACGCCGCCTGATCCTCGAACGCCGCATCTTTTCCGTCC
>JBFWWZ010000043.1:0-27292 GCA_050245915.1 Microbacteriaceae bacterium | reverse complement strand
CTCCATCTCGGCACGCTTCAGCTTGCTGAGATCGCGACCGTAGAACATGATCTGCCCGCCGGTGATCTTGCCGCTGCCGGGCAGCAGGTTGATGATCGCGTGCGCGGTCGTCGACTTGCCCGAGCCGGACTCGCCGACGATGGCGAGGGTCTCGCCGGGGAAGACGTCGAAGCTGACGTCGCGGACGGCAGCGACATGCCCGTCGGAGGTCTGGAAGCCGACCTCGAGGTTCTTCACCTCGAGGAGGGGCATCCCCTTGTGCGCCTGGCTCAGGCCGCCCTGCGCCGGGCTCATCGGGTCGCTCGCGATCGCGGGTCGAGGGCGTCGCGGACGACCTCGCCGAGCAGGATGAAGGACAGCACGGTCACCGACAGCGCGATCGACGGGTAGATCAGCGTCTGCGGCGCCGTACGCAGGCTGGTCTGGGCGGCTGAGATGTCATTGCCCCACGACATGTAGATGTTGTTCGGCAAGCCGACCCCCAGGAACGACAGGGTGGCCTCCGCCGTGATGGCCGCCGCGAGCCCGACCGTCGAGATGACGATGACCGGCGCGAGCGAGTTCGGCATCACGTGCGTGAACATCGTGCGCAGGCGCGAGAGGCCGATCGCCTCGGACGCCATCACGAAGTCCAGCTGTTTGACGCGCAGAACCTCGGATCTCAGGATGCGCGCTGTGGATGGCCAGCTGAAGAAGCCGATCGCCAGCGAGATGATCCAGATGTTCCGCTCCTTGAGGAAGATCGACATGATGACGACCGCCGCGAGGATGTACGGGATGGCGAAGAAGATGTCGCCGATGCGCATCAGGAACGAGTCCAGCCAGCCGCCGAAGTAGCCGGCGACCGCGCCGAGCACGATGCCCATGATCGCGACCATGACGGTCACGATGATGCCCACCGACAACGAGGTGCCGGTGCCGTGCACGATGCGCGAGAACACGTCGCAGCCCTGCTTGGTGTAGCCGAGCGGGTGACCAGGCGACGGCGGGCCGTTGCTCGATGCGTCCGGGTTGCCGACGTGACTCGGGTCGGCGGACAGGTAGCAGGCGTCATTCGGCGGCTCGTTCGTGAACACGCCAGGGAAGAGCGCGACGAAGACGATGAACACGATCATGATCGCGCTCACCCAGAACAGCCAGCGGCCGCGCAGGTCGCGCCAGGCGTCGAGCCACAGGTTCGACCGCTTGTCGCTGACGCGGACGGCGTCGACGGCGCCGAGTCCGCCCTCGTCGACCTCGGCGACATAGCGCGGGGCGCGACGGACAGGGTTCTTACTTGACATAGCGGATCCTCGGGTCGAGCACTCCGTAGAGCAGGTCGATCGCCAGGTTGACGAGCACGTACACGATCACCAGCACGGTGACGATGGAGACGATCTCGGGGGTGTCGTGGCGGTTGATGGCCTTGAACAGCTCGGCACCCACTCCGGGCACGTTGAAGATGCCCTCGGTGACGGTGGCGCCGACGATCAGGATGCCGAAGTCGGCCGCCAGGTTCGTGGTCACCGGGATGAGCGAGTTGCGCAGGATGTGCACAGGGATCACGCGTCGCTGCAGGAGCCCCTTGCCGTACGCCATGCGCACGAAGTCCTGCTGCTTGGTCTCGAGCACGGATGCGCGGGTGAGCCGGATGACGTACGCCATGTTGAGCCCGGCGAGCACGATGGCCGGGAGTATCAGGTCCTGCCATGGTGCCCCGGCGCCGACGGTGGGGCGGAACCACCCGAGCTGGATGCCGAAGAAGAACTGCGCGACGAACGCGAACACGAACACCGGAAGCGAGATCAGGATCAGGGAGATGAAGAGCGAGACGTTGTCGACGATCCCGCCCTTGCGAAGCGCCGAGATCAGGCCGAGCGTCACGCCGATCACCAGCTGGATCAGCACCGCCAGGAGAGCCAGGCGGAGTGTGGTGGGGAAGGTGCGGACCAGGATCTCGTTGACCGACTGTCCAGCGAACGTGGTGCCGAGATTCCCCTGGAAGACGTCGGCGAGGTACAGGAAGTACCTGACGAAGAAGGGCTGATCGAGGTGGTATTCCGCCTCGAGGGCCGCGATCTGCGCGTCGCTCGGGGTGCGATCCCCGAACATCCGCAGGATCGGGTTGCCGGGCTGCGCGAAGACCATCGCGAAGATCAGCAGGGTGGAGCCGAAGAAGACCGGGATGCCTTGCAGCAGGCGCCGGACGATGTACCAGAACATGGGACTACCAGACTGTCAGCACGCACCCCGTGGTGCGACGCGAACGCCGCACCACGGGGTGTCGTGAAGGGGGTTACTCGGCCTTCGTGACCGCGTAGAGGATCGGCCAGCTGTCCCAGCCGTATTCCACGTCGTCAACCAGCGTCGAGTAGCCCGCGGTGACCGAGCTGTACCACAGCGGGATCGCAGGCAGGTCCTTGAACAGGACGCCCTGAGCCTTGTTGAACAGTTGACCCTGCTCTTCCTGGCTCTGGGCTGCGAGACCCTCGTCGTAGTACTTGTCGAACTCCGCACTGCTGTAGTCCGCGTCGTTCGAGCCCGAGCCGGTCGCGTAGAGCGGGCCGAGGCCGTTCGCCTGGGACGGGAAGTCGAACTGCCATCCGGTACGGAACGCCGACTTGATCGTGCGGTCGTTGACCTCGGTGCGCAGCCCGGCGAAGTCCGGGTACGGGAGGCCGACAGCGTCGATGCCGATCGAGTTCTTGATGGAGTTCACCACAGCGTCGACCCACTCCTGGTGGCCGCCATCTGCGTTGTAGGCCAGCTGGAACGTGCCCTCCCACGGCGAGATGGCGTCGGCCTTGGCCCACAGCTCCTTCGCGAGGTCGGGGTCGAACTCGAGGACGTCAGAGCCCTCGATGCTGTCCGGGTCGAAGCCCGCGATCACCGGAGAGGTGAAGTCGCGTGCCGGGGTGCGAGTGCCCTCGAAGATCACGTCGGTGATCTCTTCGCGGTTGATCGCGTGGCTGAGCGCCTGACGACGCAGCTGACCCTCTTCGTCCTGGCCGAAGTGCGGCAGGTTCACGTTGATCGTGAACGACTGGAACACCGCGCTGGCCTGGTCGACGGCCCGGTCGCCCAGGTCGTCCTTGAAGGTGGCCAGGTTCGAGGTCGGGATCGCGTCGACGATGTCGACGTTGTCCGACAGCAGGTCGGCGTATGCAGCCTCCTGGGTCGCGTAGACCTTGAACAGCAGGCCGCCGTTCTGGGCCTTGCGCGGTCCGGTGTAGTTGTCCGCCGGGACCAGCTCGAGGGACTCGCCGTGCTTCCAGCCGTCCTCGCCGAACTTGTAGGGGCCGTTGCCGATCGGGGCCTCACCGAATGCCTCGGGGTCGTCGAAGAACGACTCGGGCAGCGGGTAGAACACCGTGTAGCCGAGCGCCGACGGGAAGTCGGCACGCGGGGTGGCGAGCTCGACCGTGAAGGTGGTGTCATCCACGACGTCGAGCGCGAGGGTGTCCTCGCCGCCGTCGTAGGTGCCGCCCTCGAAGGCCACGCCGTCGATGAAGTAGTACTGGTTCAGCAGCTCCGGGTCAGCGGCGGCCCACTGCCACGCGTTGACGAAGGACTCCGCCGTCACGGGCGAGCCGTCGGAGAACGTCTGACCCGCCTTGAGCTTGATGGTCCAGTTCTTGTTGTCGTCGCTCTCGATGGACTCGGCGGCGTCGTAGTCCCACTGGCCGTCGGCCTTGTAGTAGACGAGCCCCGCGAACATCTGGTTGAGAACCTGACCGCCGTTCACCTCGTTGGTGTTGGCCGGGATCAGCGGGTTCTCGGGCTCAGCCCATGCGACGTTGACCACGCCTGTCGACGCGCTCCCGCCCCCTGTGCCACCGCCGGTCGAGCAGCCCGCGAGCGCGAGCGACGCGACCGCGACAGCACCGACCAGTGCTGTGATTCTTGGAATACGCAACGTTCCTCCTGTGCAGAATTCGGCGACGCGCACGCGGACGTGCATCGTCGCACCGATAACTGAGACCCTAAGACGGGGGTCAGTGGCTGGCAAATCTGTTGGAGCAATCGTTACATCGTGGAAACGAATCGTCACGATCGTTGCGTCTCACGCAGGTTTCGTGCACGAAATCGCGCTCGCCGAGCGAAATCGGTGTCTCCGCATACGATCGGGGGGTGGCACCTCTTCTCATCTTCGACGGCGACTGCGCCTTCTGCACGGCCTGGGTGAATCGTCTGCGTGACTGGCTGCCGCGCTTCCCCGAGGCGGTGCCGTGGCAGTGGAGCGACCTGCCCGCCCTCGGCCTCACGCCCGACGATGTCCGCGACTTCGCGTGGTACGTCACCCCGCGTCACAGCTATGCGGGGGCGATGTGCTTCGCCGCGATCCTGCGCGACCAGCCCACGATCGGGCTGCGTTTCGCCGGCCACCTGCTGGCCACCCCGCCGTTCTCGATCGTCGCGGCTCTCGGCTACAACCTCATCGCGAAGTACCGCCACCGGCTGCCCGGAGGGACGCCCGCGTGCGCACTCCCCCGCCCCTGAGCCCGGTGCCCAGCCGGGGACGCCTGTGGTGGGAGGTCGCGATCGTGCTCTCCCTGGGCCTCGGCCAGTCCGCCGTGTACGCGATCGTCGCGATCGTCAACCGGCTGACCCGCGAGCAGTCGCTGTCGCAGCAGACGGCGACGCTCAACCCGTCTCTGAGCGACCGAGAGATCTTCGACCTGATCTACCAGCTGCTCGACATCGCCTTCTCGCTCGCTCCGGTGCTGCTGGTCTGCTTCCTGCTCTGGATGCCGCAGCGGCCCCACCTGGCGCGGCTGGGACTGCAGGGGGCCCGCCCGGCATCGGACGGCATCCGGGGCATCGTGCTGGCGGCGATCATCGGGGCGGGCGGCATCGCCGTCTACCTGGGTGCGCGGGCGCTCGATCTCGGGGTCACGGTGAACCCGGCGGGGCTGAACCAGTACTGGTGGACGATCCCGGTGCTGCTGCTGTCCGCCCTTCGGGCGGGGCTGCAGGAGGAACTGGTCGTGATCGGCTACCTGTTCGCCCGGCTGCGCGACCTCGGCTGGGGCACCTGGCAGATCATCGTCGGCTCGGCGCTGCTGCGCGGCACGTACCACCTGTACCAGGGCTTCGGCGGTTTCGTCGGCAACGTGATCATGGGCCTGATCTTCGGCTGGCTGTACAGCCGCTGGGGCCGGGTGGTGCCGTTCGTGATCGCGCACGTGCTCATCGATGCCGCGATCTTCGTCGGCTACCCGTGGGCGGCCGGCGCGTTCCCCGAGCTGTTCGGCATTCGCTAGGCGAAAGCGCTCTGCTCGCCATGCGGCGCTCGCTACGCGAACGCCTCCACCGGCGGGCACGCGCACACGAGGTTGCGGTCCCCGAACGCCTGGTCGATCCGGCGGACCGGTGGCCAGTACTTGCGGTGCACCAGACCGCGCACCGGGTACACGGCCTCCTCGCGGGAGTAGGGATGGTCCCACTCCCCCGCGATGACCGCCTGCGCCGTGTGCGGCGCATGCACCAGCGGGTTGTCGTCCGCCGGCCAGCGCCCCGCGGCGACGGCGTCGGCCTCGGCCTTGATCGCGATCATCGCCTCGATGAAGCGGTCGATCTCGGCGAGGTCCTCGCTCTCCGTCGGCTCGACCATGAGGGTGCCGGCGACGGGGAACGACATCGTCGGCGCATGGAAGCCGTAGTCGATGAGGCGCTTCGCCACGTCGTCGACCGTGACCCCGGTCGTGTCGCGCAACGGACGCAGGTCGAGGATGCACTCGTGCGCGACGAGTCCGTTGTCTCCGGCGTAGAGCACCGGGAAATGCTCGCGCAGTCGCGCCGCGACGTAGTTCGCCGCCAGCACGGCAGCACCGGTGGCCTGCTTCAGGCCCTCGGCGCCCATCATCCGCACGTACGCCCAGCTGATGGGCAGGATGCCGGCGGAGCCGTACGGCGCCGCACTGACCGGGTTGGCGGCGCCGCGCGGCAGGAACTCCGCGAGGTGCGCCTTCGCGGCCACCGGTCCGACACCCGGTCCGCCGCCGCCGTGCGGGATGCAGAACGTCTTGTGCAGGTTCAGGTGCGAGACGTCGCCGCCGATGTCGCCGAAGCGGGCGTATCCGAGCAGGGCGTTGAGGTTCGCGCCGTCGATGTAGACCTGACCGCCCGCCTCGTGCACGGCAGCGGTGATCTCACGGATGTCGTGCTCGTACACCCCATGCGTCGAGGGGTAGGTGACCATGAGCGCGGCGAGGTCGTCGGCATGCTCCGCCACCTTGGCGCGCAGGTCGGCGAGGTCCACGTTGCCGAGGTCGTCGCAGGCGACCACGACGACCTTCATGCCGGCGAGGACGGCGCTCGCGGCGTTGGTGCCGTGCGCGCTCGACGGGATGAGGCACACCACGCGGCCCAGGTCGCCGCGCGAACGGTGGTAGCCGCGGATGGCGAGCAGGCCCGCGAGCTCCCCCTGGGAGCCCGCGTTGGGCTGCAGCGACACCTCGTCGTACCCGGTCACCTCGGCGAGCCACGCCTCGAGTTGCCCGATCATGTCGCGGTAGCCGGCGCTGTTGCCCTCGGGGGCGAACGGATGAAGCCCGGAGAACTCCGGCCAGGTGATCGCGGCCATCTCGGTGGCGGCGTTCAGCTTCATGGTGCACGAGCCGAGCGGGATCATGCCGCGGTCGAGCGCGTAGTCCTTGTCGGCCAGGTACTTGAGGTAGCGCATCATCGACGTCTCGGACCGGTGGGTGTTGAAGACGTCGTGCGTGAGATAGGTCGAGGTGCGGGCGAGCGCCTGTCCGATGCCCTGCGCCTGCGGCTTGACGCCGAGCCCGGCGTCGACCCCGAGCGCGCGCAGCAGCGCGACCGCGTCGTCGGGCGTCGTCGTCTCATCCAGCGAGAACCGCACGCTCGACGGCGAGACCCGCTCGATGTCGATGCCGGCATCCGCGGCGGAGGCGACCGCGGCATCCGCGTCGTCGACCGTCACGGTGAGGGTGTCGAAGAAGGTGTCGTTGGTCACCCGCTCGCCGAGCGCGTCGGCGACGAGGGCGGTGAGGCGGTTGACCTGGTGGGCGATGCGCTTCAGGCCGCCGGGGCCGTGGTACACCGCGTACATGCTCGCCATGACGGCCAGCAGCACCTGGGCGGTGCAGATGTTGGAGGTGGCCTTCTCGCGGCGGATGTGCTGCTCACGGGTCTGCAGGCTGAGCCGGTAGGCGGGGTAGCCCACGGCATCCTGACTCACCCCGACGAGACGGCCGGGGAGCTGACGCTCGAGACCTTCGCGCACCGCCATGTAGCCGGCATGGGGTCCTCCGAAGCCCATCGGCACGCCGAAGCGCTGGGAGGTGCCCACCGCGATGTCGGCGGAGAGCTCGCCCGGAGACTTCACCAGCGTGAGCGCGAGCAGGTCCGCGGCGACGACCGCGAGCCCATCGCGAGCGTGAACCGCCTCGATGACGGCGCTCGGGTCCCAGATGCGGCCGGAGCCGCCGGGGTACTGGATGAAAGCGCCGAAGGCCTCCCCGATGTCGTCGGGGTCGAGGTCGCGCAGTTCGATGCCGACCGCCTCTGCGCGATGCGCGAGCAGGGCGCGGGTCTGGGGGAAGGCATCCGGATCGACGAGGAACACGTTCGACGCCTGCCCGGAGGCGCGGCGGGCCAGCAGCATGCCCTCGACCACGGCGGTGCCCTCATCGAGCATCGACGCGTTCGCGGTGTGCAGGCCGGTCAGATCGGTGACCATGGTCTGGAAGTTGATGAGGGCCTCGAGGCGGCCCTGCGAGATCTCCGGCTGGTACGGGGTGTAGGCGGTGTACCAGCTGGGGTTCTCGAGCACGTTCCGCTGGATGACGGCGGGTGTGATCGTGTCGTAGTACCCGCGGCCGATCATCGAGCGGGTCACCCGGTTGCGGGCGGCGATGGCGCGCAGCTCGGCGATCGTCTCACGTTCGGTGGCGGCGGCGGGGATGCCGGTGTCGGCGTCGGCGACGCGGATGCCCGCGGGGACCGCGGCATCCATCAGGGCGTCGACGCTGTCGTAGCCGACGGCGTCGAGCATGGAGAGCTGAGCGACGGAATCGGTGCCGATGTGCCGCTCGGAGAAGATGTCTGTCATCAGTCGGTCAGTGCCTTGTACTCGTCGGCGGTCAGCAGGGCGGGGAGCTCGGCGAAGCGCACCTTGATCAGCCAGCCGGCGCCGAACGGGTCGCTGTTCACCAGCGTCGGGTCGTCGACGACGGCCTGGTTGGACTCCACGACCTCGCCGTCGACGGGGGCGAACAGCTCGCCCACCGACTTGGTGGACTCGATCTCGCCGACCACCTTGCCGCTGGCGACGTTCGAGCCCTGCTTCGGCAGGTCCACGTAGACGACGTCGCCGAGCTTCTCGGCGGCGTACGCGGTGATGCCGACCGTGGCGACGTCGCCGTCGACGGCGACCCACTCGTGCTCGGCGGTGTACTTCAGGTCGGCGGCGGGTGCGGTGCTCATGGTCAGGCTTCTTTCTTGTAGAAGGGGAGAGGGACGATCGTGGCGGCGATGTGCGAGCCGCGCACGTCGATGAACAGATCGAGGGCGTGGGCGACATCCGGGTCGATGTACGCCATGGCGATGGGATGGCCGAGCGTCGGGGACAGGGCGCCGGAGGTGACCTCGCCGACGACCCGCTCGCCGTGCAGCACGGGGTACCCGGCGCGGCCGGCGCGCTTGCCGTCGGACACGAGCCCGACGAGGTGGCGGGCATCGGCCGGCGGACCCTGCTCGACCGCGGCGCGGCCGACGAAGTCGCCCTCTTTCGTCGCCAGCGCGACGACCCGGCCGTGGCCCGCCTGCACCGGGAAGGTCTCGGTGCTGAGCTCGTGACCGTAGAGCGGCATGCCCGCCTCGAGGCGCAGGGTGTCGCGAGCCGCGAGCCCGGCCGGGACGAGGCCGGAACCCGCCCCGGTCTCGGCGATCGCGGTCCAGAGAGCCGGTGCGGCATCCGGGGCGACATAGAACTCGAAACCGTCTTCGCCCGTGTACCCGGTGCGGGCGACCAGCACGTTGTGGCCCCTGAAGTCGCAGGGGATCGCACGGTAGTACTTCAGGTCGTCGAGGCCCGGCAGGTCGAACCCGTCGACGTTGCGCAGGATCTCCTCCGACTTGGGGCCCTGCAGCGCGATCAGCGCGATGTCGTCGGATTCGTCTTCGACGAGGCAGTCGAACCCGGCGCAGCGCTCGAGCAGCTCGCGGGCCGCGACCTCGCGGTTGGCGGCGTTCGCCACCACCAGGTAGCGGTCGGGGCCGGTGCGGTAGACGACGAGGTCATCCAGGATGCCGCCCTGCGGGCTGAGGAGCAGCGAGTACTTCGCCTGCCCTTCGGCGATCGCGGAGAGCTTGCCCGCGAGCGCGTAGTCGAGCGCCTCCCCCGCCTGCGGCCCGACCACCAGGATCTCGGCCATGTGACTGAGGTCGAACAGGCCGGCCGCGGTGCGGACGGCGGCATGCTCGGCGAGATCGGAGCTGTACCGCACCGGCATCTGCCATCCGGCGAAGTCGGTGAACGCGGCGCCGGCGTCGACGTGCACGTCGTACAGGGGCGTTTGGGGCATGGCGGAGTCCTCTGCGATTCGAGTGAACTCCCCCTCTGTCATCGGTACCTGAGAGCTTCGTCACCCACGGGCGTTCGATCGTGGGGGGCTTTCACCTTCGGCAGCCCCGGAGGGCTTTTTCCAGAGCGGCCTGTGCGGTGCGGTACGCGTACCTGAGAGATTGGCGGGGAGGCTTGCTCCTTCGGTGCCGGCCCAGTGTCGGCCGGCTCTCCCGCATCGCCTGCGGCCCGATGTTCGGTTGTGGGGGTCAGCCTACTCTGAACTGATGCGCGTACTCATCCTCGGCGGCACGGCCTGGCTCGGATCCCACCTCGTCACGACGGCGCTCGCGGCGGGGCACGAGGTCACGGCGCTCGCGCGTGGCGAGGCCGGCGCGGTTCCGGACGGCGCACGGTTCGTGCGAGCCGACCGCGACAAGCCCGCGGCGTACGCCGCGGTCGAGGCCAGCACCTGGGATGCCGTGATCGACGTCTCCCGGCAGCCCGGCCAGGTGCGCCGGGCCGTCGAGGCGCTGAGCGACCGCACCGGGCATTGGGTGTTCGTGTCGAGCGCGTCCGTCTACGCCGACGGTGTCACGATCGGCCAGGACGAGGATGCCGCGCTTCTGCCCCCGCTCGGCGGGGATGTGATGGAGTCCATGGAGACCTACGGCTCGGCGAAGGTGTCGTGCGAGCGGTCCGTGCTGGACGTGGTGGGCGGCGAGCGGGCGCTGATCGCACGGGCGAGCCTCATCGGCGGGCCGGGCGACTGGTCGGGGCGGTCCGGGTACTGGCCGCGCCGGATGGCCCGGCCGTCGAATCCGGAGGGTCGCGTGCTCGTGCCCGACGCACCGGACGTGCCGGTGCAGCTGCTCGACGTGCGCGACCTCGCGGCCTGGCTGGTGCGGGCGGCGGAACGCGGCACCGCGGGCATCGCGACGGCCGGCGGGCCGACCCACACACTCGCCGAGCATCTGGAGGCGGTGCGGGGAGTCAGCGGATTCACCGGCTCGTGGGACGTGGCCGGGGAGGACTGGCTCGCCGCGCACGATGTCGAACCGTGGATGGGGCCGCGCTCGCTTCCGCTGTGGCTGCCGGCGGAATCCATCGGGCTGAACGCGCATGACACCAGCCGCGCCGTGCGGCTCGGCCTGCGGACCCGGCCGCTCGCAGAGACGCTCGCCGACACCCTTGCCTGGGAGCTCGCGGACCCCGGCGAGCGCCGAGCAGGTCTGACGGATGCGGACGAGCGGGAGCTGCTCGCGGAGCTCGGGCGTTAGTCGCTGAGCCCGGCGCCGTAGATCAGGGCCGCGGTCGTCGTCAGGGCGGCGAGCAGCAGCCAGGCGACGAGCGATACCGCGGCCAGGATGTTGGTGACGAGGTGACCGCGCGGGCGGAACCCCCAGGCCCCGAAGATGGCGGCGAGCGCCCACGGGATGCCGGCGACGAAGAGCGCGCCGGTCCAGTACATGTAGCGGCCGCGGATGCCCTGGATGAGGTAGGTGAGCTGCTCGCCGCCGCCGGCCGTCGCGAACCCGACGAAGGCGATCGCGGCCATCACGATCGCGACGATCGCGAACACCGACGGGCGGGCGTTGACCGGCGCGGCCACCCGGAGCGGGTTGGCGCGGCGGACGAACTCCACGATGATCAGCGCCCCCACCGCCACGATGACGGCGATCAGGTCGACGATCAGGCCGAAGGCGTACAGCTGCTCGACCGGCGCGGCGCCGGGGAAGTTCGCGCTGCCCACCCCGGTCAGGATGGCGGCGAGCAGGGCCGCGCCGGCGACGCCGATGAGCACGGCGCGGCTGTGCCAGACGACGGCGTAGGCGGGCGGTGGACCGGGGACCACCGGGGCGACCGGGGCGGGAGAGTCAGCGGGCGCCGGGGTGGGAGCCTGTGCCGCCTCGACGAGATCGGCCGCGGCCGGCGGCTGCAGCGCGGCAGCAGCCTTCGCGGACCGCGCCTTCGCGGCGGCCGGCTTCGTGACCGGTCCGGAGGTCTTTCCGGTGTACGGCGGGAGCTCGCTCATTCCGTGTCCTTCTTCCCGTCGTCGTTCGGCAGTTCGGGGCCGAACACGTCGGTGCGGCTCCCGTTGTTGCGGAAGTACCGGACCACCTGGAACACGATGGCGACGAACCCTGCGGCGCCGGCGAGCGCGAGCAGCACGATGAGCACGGGGCTCACGGGTTCCGAGGTGGGGATCGGGAACATGATCACGGGCTGTCCTCCTCGTCGTCCTGCAGGTCGGTCCACGAGAACCGTATCGAGTCCAGGGATGTCCCCGTGAGAGCGATCGTCGTCGACAGCAGCTCGTCGACGGTCTGCGACCGCAGCAAGGTGATCTGGTCGAGTGGGCCGAGCGGCGCGATCGCCGCGAGCTGCCAGGCGGCATCCACGGGGGACTCGGCGAGTTCGATGGCGGGCGACCAGGCCAGCTCGACGTACTCGCTCGCGACCGCCATCCCCGCCCTCACGACGCGCTCCGTCTCGTCGAGAAGGTCGCGGCGACTCTCGTCCCAGATCAGCTCGTCGAGGATCCGGACCTCCGCCTGCGGAAAGGGGTCGTCGTCGCCCCACGCTTCGACGACGAATCTCCGGCTGCCGAGGCCGACGAGCGTGACGCCGTTCTCGGAGACGTCGAGCTCCGAGATCTGCGCGACTGTGCCGATGTCGAACCGTACGTCGCCGCCGCCGACCTCCTGCCCGCGCTCGATCAAGACGACGCCGAACTCCGGCGGCTCGTCCCGCAGTACGTGCGCGACCATCGCGAGATAGCGGTCCTCGAATACCCGCAGCGGCAGCGGCATCGCCGGAAACAGCACCGAGCCGAGCGGGAACATCGGCAGGGTGCTCATGGGGACACGGTATGTCAGGATCACGGGATGTCGATCATCCAGACCGTCCCCGAGGACGAGGCGACCGGTGAGGTTGCCGCCCTCTACGAGGACGACATCGCGATCTTCGGGTACGTGTCCGAACACGCCAAGGTGATGGCGCTGAACCCGGCGGCGGCGAACGCGTTCGACGCGCTCACCGGCGCGATTTCGCGCAGCCTCGGCGTGCGCAACTATCGGCTCGTGACCTTGGCGGCGGCGGGAGCCCTCGATTCCCAGCCCTGCCTGCTGTCACACGGGCTGTTCGCCCGGAAGCTGTTCGACGATGCCCAGCTCGAGCGCATCGGGCGCGACTTCCACGACGCGGAGCTGACCGCTGCCGAGGTCGCGATGATGGACTTCGCCGTGAAGGTCTGCACCGACGCGGCGGGCATGACCGACGCCGACTCGCTCGTGCTGCGCGAGCACGGCTTCACCGACGGCCAGATCGTCGACATCGCGCTGGCCGCGGGCGCCCGCAACCACTACTCCCGCGTGCTCAGTGCGCTCGGGGTCGTGGACATCGTCCCGCCGGGGATGCCCGACGAGCTGCGGTCCGCGCTGCTGGGCTAGTGCGAGTGCGTCTGGGCCGCGATCCAGTCCCAGTCCTCGCGCGTGAGGTCGTACCGGTCGGGCGCCTCCTGCGCGCCGGGGACGAATTCGCCCTGCGGCTCCCCGCCCGCGGCGACCACCGCATCCAGGATCTCTTCGGTCAGCGCGTCGCCGATGTGATGCTGCAGCCAGTGCTGCGTCTCGGGGTCGAGCTCGGGCCACCAGGTCTCAGGGGATGCCATGGTCCGAGCATGTCACGCTCCCTGCGGCGGGTCGACCAGCAGGGCGATGCGTTCGTCGAGGTAGGCGCCGAGCGCGGTCAGGTCGGATCCGGCGGCCCAGGCGACGAGGTAGCCCTCGCCGGTCTTCGCGACGGGACGGGTGGCGGGGCCGAGGGCGTCGAGCGGGATGTCGACGGCGTCCAGGTTGATCGTCTCGCCCCCCGAGATCCCGGACTTCAGGGCGAGGGCGCGGAGTTCGCGGCGATCCTCGGCGAGCCGGGACTGCGCGTTCGGGTGCCGTGGCTCGCTCACCCGGAGCGTGGTGCCGGTCGCGTACAGGGCGCCGCTGTGCCCGAGGAGCAGCACGCCGAGCCGCCACACGCGCTCGACGGTGTCGAGCCGCGGTGCGAGCCGGACCCCGAGCCAGCGGGGACGTACCAGGTCGACGAGCAGTTCGTCCCGCGCGCCGGATGCGCTCAGCCGTTCGACGGCGGCGGCGAGGACTTCGTGCACGGGCCCACGCTAGCCGCCGGGTGACGGCTATCGCGCTCGGCCGCACGTCGCTAGGGTCGTCGCCATGGCGTGGATCGATCAGAAGGAAGTCGCCCGGCTGCATCTGGGGCTCGCCACCGACGCGCTCGAGCGGGCGCGGGCCGACGCCGGCGTCTCGCCGGATGTGCTCGCGGCGGTGACGGAGTTGCGTGCCGCGATCGTCGCTCTGGCGAAGATGGCCGGGGTCGAGATCGACGACGGGCAGCAGCGCACGACGCGATAGCGGCGCTGCCTGGCGAAGCCGTCTCAGCACGGCGCTCTCAGAACGGCGGCGGGTCATCGGTGCTCCGGTGGCCGGTGGGGCTGGTCCAGGTCAGGCGCACCGGATCGCCCGGATCCCGCTCCACATTCCACCTCGTCATGTGCTTGAGCCGGTGATGATGCCGGCAGAGGTGCGCGAGGTTGTCGGCTCGCGTCGCTCCCCCGTACTGGAAATCGACGGTGTGGTCGATGTCGCTCGTTCGGGCAGGCCTGCCGCACCCCGTGAACCGGCAGGTCTGATCGACGAGCTGCAGCCAGCGCTTGAGGTCCGCGGGCACTCGATACGTCGTGCGATCGATGTCGAGCAGCGCCCCCGAGACCGGATGGGTCAACAGCCGGGTCAGTGACGGCGCCTCCGCGGTGAGGCGGCGCGCCGTCTCGGCGTCGACGGGTCCGTAACCCTCGAGGGTGGCGGGCTCGTCGGAGCGCCCCAGCAACGTCAGCACCGGGACGGTGACCGCGATGGATACCCGCGTCGCGGGTGCACCGCTCACCGTGCCGAGCAGGATGCCGGCCGCGATATCCGCCCGCAGCTGTGCCAAGGTGCGCTGCTCGCCGGGAAGCCGCGCGAGATCGCGGGCGCCCGTGTCGATGCGGGCGAAGGCCCGATGCGCCGAGACGGCATCGAGGCGGAGCGTGAGGTGCGCCATGCCGTCCACGTCGTCGTCCAGCCACACGTCGCGCGTCTCGGTCGCGGCTTTCACGCGTTCGGTCAACGGCATGTCGTGGAGCCGCTCACGCAGCACCCGCGCACGTCGCCGGAACCTCGTGGGCGTCAGGCCGGTGAGCCGCGCCAACTGCTTGTCGAACGCAGCGTTCAGGTGAGGGTGGTCGGGGAGGGTGCGGACCAGTTCTGCCGCGCAGCGGGCATTGGCGACGACCACCTCCCCCTCCCGAAACGCGGACCAGACCTGGGGCAGCCGTCGTCGTAGGGTCTCGGCGTCGAACGCGTGCGCGCGCACCATCGACTCGGACAGGCCGAGCCGCACCGCGATGTCGGCAGCGGCTGCCCGCTCGGCGAACTCCACCCGCTCGGCGGCGCTGAGACGGGCGAGCGGGTCGACGAACACCTCGGGATGCGTACGCGCCTCGGCGAGGATCTCTGCCGTCGCGGCCCACTGGTCTGCCGTCGCCCGATTCGCGGCACGGAACGCGTGCTCCAGGCGGGCGAACCCGAACTCGACCCGCACATCGGCCTGCGCCGGATCGTACGGACGGGTGAGGAGTTCCATGGGAAGAGCTCACCACACGCTACCGAAAAGTAGCATCGGGATCCGGCGCCCGGTGGAGAATCGCCCGATCCCGTCACGGTGGGGGACCAGAGATGCACGGCTTCCGCCGATCCCCTACACGTTGAAGCGGAACTCCACGACGTCCCCGTCCTGCATGACGTAATCCTTGCCCTCGATGCGCGCCTTGCCGCGCGCCCGCGCCTCAGCGATCGATCCGGCCGCCATGAGGTCGTCGAACGAGACGATCTCCGCCTTGATGAACCCGCGCTCGAAGTCGGTGTGGATCACCCCGGCGGCCTGCGGCGCCTTCCAGCCCTTGCCGATCGTCCACGCCCGCGCCTCCTTCGGCCCCGCCGTGAGGTAGGTCTGCAGCCCGAGGGTGTCGAACCCGATCTGCGCCAGCTGGTCGAGCCCCGACTCGGTCTGCCCGGTCGCCTCCAGCAGCTCCGCGGCGTCCTCCGGCGACAGGTCGATCAGCTCCGACTCGATCTTCGCGTCCAGGAAGACAGCCTTCGCCGGCGCGACGAGGGCGGCCAGCTCGGCACGCTTCGCGTCCGAGGTGAGCACCGCCTCATCCACGTTGAAGACGTAGATGATCGGCTTCGCGGTCAGCAGGCCGAGCTCCCTGATCGGGGCGAGATCGATGCTGGATGCCGAAAGCGGCTTCCCGGTGTTCAGCCAGTCCACCGCGGCGGTCGCCGATGCGAGCACGGCCGGGTCGAGGCGTTTGCCCGTGACCTCTTTCTGGTACCGCGGCAGCGCCTTCTCGAGGGTCTGCAGGTCGGCGAGCGCCAGCTCGGTGGTGATCACCTCGAGATCCGACTTCGGGTCGACCGCGCCGGCGACATGCACCACATCGCTGTCGTCGAAGCCGCGCACCACCTGGGCGATCGCGTCCGCCTCGCGGATGTTCGCCAGGAACTGGTTGCCCAGCCCTTCGCCCTCGGAGGCTCCCTTCACGATGCCGGCGATGTCGACGAACGACACGGTCGCGGGCACCAGACGTTCGCTGCCGAAGACGTCCGCCAGCTGCTGAAGGCGCGGGTCGGGCAGGTTCACCACGCCGACGTTCGGCTCGATCGTCGCGAACGGGTAGTTCGCCGCGAGCACATCGTTCTTGGTCAGCGCATTGAAGAGCGTCGACTTGCCGACGTTGGGAAGGCCGACGATTCCGATGGTGAGAGCCACGGGAGTCGAGCCTACCGGCGGCCGGGAAGGGGCCAATTCGCGGTCGTGGCCTGATCGTGATCAAACACGCGCCGAATCGGTTGCGCGCCACGCCCGGGTGTCACTAACGTGGCCGAGCACGCCGAGAACAGAAAGGAGCCGTGACATGAAGATGACCAACATCCGCACCGCCGGCTTCACCGGCGTCCCCTCCGTCACGGACTGCTAGCAGAGCGCTTCTGCGCCGCCGTCCACGACGGTGGCGACGCTCAGTGAAGATAGCCGCCGTTCCACGACCCCTCGAGTGGTCGATCCCCCTTCCGCAGTACCCGTTTCTCACGACGAGGAATACATCGTGCAGACCATGCATGCCCATCCGTCCACCGAGTCCCTCGCGACCCTCGCACCGCGTGCGAACCGCGTCGGTCTCCTCGACCGCGCCGCCCTCCACCTGGGCGTCGCCCTGATCAAGTGGGGCCGCCGCCCCGCGCAGCGCACCGAGCGCCGCGTGAACCGCGCGGAACTGGCCCTGCTGCACCGCGACCGCCAGCTCGCCCTCGCCTCCCTGGACCGCGAAGGCGCCGGCATCGCATCCGCCCGCCTCATCCGCATCGGATGATGACGGAGCCCTCTGTTCATGGGGCACCGGCGAGCCGACGAGGCTGCGTCGGTGCCCCATGTCAGAGTGAGCCACGTGCCGCTCGACTTCACCGCCATCGACTTCGAGACGGCTAACGGCTCCCCCGCCAGCGCCTGCTCCGTCGGTCTGGTGAAGGTGCGCGACGGCCAGGTCGTCGATCGCATGGGCTGGTTCATCCAGCCGCCGTTCGGGCACGACCACTTCGTCGACTGGAACATCCGCATCCACGGCATCACACCCGAGATGGTGCTCGAGGCGCCCACCTGGGTCGACCAGATGGCCGACCTGCAGGCCTACATCGACGGCGACGTCCTCGTCGCCCACAACGCGGGATTCGACATGGGCGTGCTGAAGTCGGCGTGTGTCGCCACCGGGCTGGCCGTCCCCGCGTACAGCTACATGTGCAGCCTGCAGGTCGCCCGCAAGACCTACCACCTCGACTCCTACCGCCTGCCCGTGGTGGCGATGGCCGCGGGGTTCGAGGACTTCCCCCACCACGACGCGGTCGCCGACGCCGAGGCCTGCGCGGCCATCATGATCCACGCGGCCGACCGCTACGGCGCGATCGACCTGCCCGAGCTCGGCGAGCGCGCGGGCGTGCGGCTCAGTTCGACGTTCGTCGCGCCGGCGGCCGCCGCGTCCTGACCAGCACCACCGCCGCCAGCACCGCCAGCGCGAGCGGGAGCCCGACGACGAGGGCCGCGACCCTGCCCGCGAACAGCCCGTCCGGCACCGAGGGAAGCAGCGGTCCCGCGACACCCAGGATGACGACCGCGGCCGGCAGCATGATCGCGGCCAGCGCAGGCGGCCATTCGCCCCGCCGCAGACCCGGGACCACCACGAGGACGATCCACACCGCGATGCCCAGGGTGGCCGCCGGGTAGAGCAGCTGCGTCCCCACCGTCTGGACCACCAGGTAGGCGGCCCGCCCATCCTCGTCGGCGATCCCGGCGATGTACCCGATCGGTCCGGGGGCGCTGATGCGCAGGATGCCCGCGAGCGCGAGCAGGACGCCCGACGTCGTCCCGGCGACCCCCGCCACCTCGTCGACGATGGCGATGCGGGGCCGCCGCATGGCGACCGCCGCGACCAGCAGCGCGGACCCGGCGACCAGCAGCAGCAGGCCGGAGATCACGGTCGGTGCGGGGTCCCGCACGAGGTAGGCGACGCTGGCGGCCGCGTCGTCCGCATCCACATCACCGCGCCCGAGAAGGTCGACGAGCGGTCCCGCCGCCAGTCCGGCCGCCGCGACGAGCTGGGCGACGCCTGCGGCCCCGGATCCGGAACGGAGCGTCTCAGACACCGAACAGCCCCTGGCCGTGCTTCCGCACGGCGGCCCAGGCGTCCTTGTACGTCTTCGGCACCTGCTCCCCCGGTTCGCCGTACTTCGCGATCAGCATCGACATCAGGCCCACCCCGGGCGGCGAGAGCGGGTGCTCGTGCTGACCCTCGTGGATCGGGTCGTCCGACTCCGGGTTCTTCGGCACGTACAACGGGAACGTCGTCGGCCAGGTCGAGGGATGCCGCGGCGCGTCGAGCGTGAACCCGTTCCCCAGCGTGGCGGCCCCGTCATCCCGTGCGTTCAGCGGGTCGAGACCCCAGCGCTCGGCGAGCGTCGCGATCACGGCGGCGTGGTGCATCGCGTCGTTGATGACGGCGCCCTGCGGCGTGTAGGCCGAGATGAGCAGCGCGGGCACCCGCACCCCGAGCCGGTCGAACCCGAAGTCCATCTCGGTGTCCTTCTGCGGGTGGGGCGGGGTGGCGGCGGGCGGCGGGACGTGATCGAACGTGCCGCCGTGCTCGTCGAAGGTCACCAGCAGCGCGGTGTTGAGCGCGTTGGAACCCGTCGTCGACGCACTGGTGCGGATCGCGGTGTAGAGCTCGTGCAGCAGCGCGTCCCCGGCGCGCACATCCGAGATGCCGGGTCCCGTGATGACGCTGCCGTCGATGTCGATCTCGGTCGCCGCGCCCACCGGCGGATGCATGTCGTTGTGGTCGTACAGCAGCCGCGGCTCGATGAACGCGTAGGCGGGGAGGGTGCCGTTCGCGGCCTGCTCGTAGAAGGTGGACATGGTGTGGAAGTTCGTCTTCCAGTACGGCTCCAGCTGCGGGGCATGCAGGAGCCCGGTGAGGGAGATGAGCTGCCGGTCGTCGTAGTAGACCGCCCAGCCGACCCCGGAATCCTGGAGCCTGTTGAAGATGGTGGTCGCCGTGTTGCGGTCCGGGTCGAGCCACTTGCCGTAGCCGCCGTTCTCGCCGTTCGTGACGAACCCGTGCGAGCTGGACGCGTGGAAGAACGACCGGTTCGGGAACGTCTGCGATGGCACCGCGCAGTGCCAGTGGTCGTAGACCGCGAACGAGCGCGCGAGGGTCGACAGCACCGGCATCATGCCGGGCAGGAACGCGCCCATGATCTGCCCGTACTCGGTCGGCGTCGGGTCGTGCTTGTGCTCGTGCCGGTACTTCGCAACGTAGTCGGCGACGAATCCCGACATGCTCGGCTGCTGCCCCGCGGCCGGTGCGTTGTACGGCTTCTCGAGCCTGCCGATGTCGTGGTGGTCGTTCGCCGCCGGGACGAACGCGCCGAAGAGCTGCGTGTTGACGAACGGATACTCCTCGCCCGGGTCCGGGTCGGGGCTGCGCATGATCTGGTCGGTGGTGCCGTCGTACGGGTGGGCCTCGACCGTCGAGCCGTCGGGGGCGTCGTTGCTGTAGCCCCGCTGCAGGCCCTCGAAGCTCTGCCCGGCCGGTGCCGCCACGCCGTCCGGACCCTCATAGAGGTAGCCGAGCAGGTTGTCGAACGACCGGTTCTCGAACATGACCACCACGAGGTGATCGAACCCCGTGCCCTCCGGCCGCGGGGTGAGGCTCGGGCCCGGCACGGGCATCGGGGCGCCCGGGTTGAGCGCGGCCGCGGTCGCGGCAACGCCGATGCCTGCTCCTGCCACGGCGCCGATCGCCCCCGCGATCACGTCGCGCCGCGTGGTGCCCCGCTCCTCCGCCATGGGAGGAGATTACCCAGTTCTGCGGACCCTGCCCTTTGGTTCCCGCGCTAGTTCTGCGGGAAGCCCAGGTTGATGCCGCCGTGCGACGGATCGAGCCAGCGAGAGGTGACCGCCTTCTCGCGCGTGAAGAAATGGACCGCGTGCGGACCGTACGCCTTCGTGTCGCCGAACGCGGAATCCTTCCAGCCGCCGAACGAGAAGTAGCCGACCGGCACCGGGATCGGCACGTTGATGCCGATCATGCCGACCGTCACCTCGTGCTGGAAGCGCCGGGCGGCGCCGCCGTCGTTGGTGAAGATCGCCGTGCCGTTGCCGTAGGGGCTCGAGTTGATGAGGTCGAGGCCCTCCTCGTACGTCGCGACGCGCACCACCGACAGCACGGGGCCGAAGATCTCGTGCTGGTAGACGTCGGATGTGGTGGGCACCCGGTCGATGAGGGTGGGGCCGAGCCAGAACCCGGCGTCGTCGCCGTCGACCGAGATGCCGCGACCGTCGACGACGATCGTGGCGCCGTCCTTCTCCGCGGTGTCGAGGTAGCCCGCGACCTTGTCGCGGTGCTCCTTCGTGATCAGCGGACCCATGTCGCAGCCGCGGGTGCCGTCGCCGACCTTCAGCCCCGACATCCTGCTGGTGATCTTCTCGATGAGCTCGTCGGCGACCGGCTCGACCGCGACGAGCACCGAGATGGCCATGCAGCGCTCGCCCGCCGAGCCGAAGCCCGCGTTGACCGCGGAGTCGGCGACCAGGTCGAGGTCGGCGTCGGGCAGCACCAGCATGTGGTTCTTCGCGCCGCCGAGGGCCTGAACGCGCTTGCCCGCCTTCGTGCCGGTCTCGTAGACGTACTTCGCGATCGGGGTGGAGCCGACGAACGAGATGGATGCCACGTCGGGGTGCTCGAGGAGGGCGTCGACCGACTCCTTGTCGCCGTGCACGACGTTGAAGACGCCGTCCGGCAGGCCCGCCTCCTTGAACGCCTCCGCCATCCAGATCGCGGCGCTCGGGTCTTTCTCGCTCGGCTTCAGCACGACGGTGTTGCCCGCCGCGATCGCGATCGGGAAGAACCACATCGGCACCATGGCCGGGAAGTTGAACGGGCTGATGATGCCGACCACGCCGAGCGGCTGCCGCAGCGAGTACACGTCGACGCCGGTCGAGACCTGCTCGCTGTACTCGCCCTTCGCCAGGTGCGCGATGCTGCAGGCGAACTCGACGACCTCGAGACCGCGGGCGATCTCGCCGCCCGCATCGCTCAGCACCTTGCCGTGCTCGGAGGTGAGGATCGCGGCGAGCTCGTCCTTGCGGTTGTTCAGGATCTCGCGGAAGGCGAACATCACAGCGGTGCGCTTCGCCCACGACGCGTTCGCCCAGTCGGGGAACGCCGCCTTCGCGGTCTGGACGGCGTGGTCGACATCGGCGGTCGTGGCAAGGCGCACCTCGCGCTGGACGACGCCCTTCGCCGGGTTGTAGACGGGGGACGTGCGCGTCGATGCGCCGGTGAAAGCCGTGCCGGCGACCCAGTGGTCGAGGATCTCAGTAGCCATGTGACCCATGGTGACCGCGAACCCATCTGCGATCAAGGGTTGATCATGCACGGTGCGTGTGCGTTTACGCAGACGGGACGAGCTCGTCTCGACGGCTGCGCACCTCGTCGACCAGGGCGTCGCGGACCGCTGCGACCGCCGCCAGCCCCCGGCTCTCCGGCCGCACCGACATCGCGAACTGCAGCCGGAAGTCCACCTCGCGGGGCAGCACCGGCACGAGCGCCGTCTCCCGCTCGGCGACGAACGCGTGCAGCAGGCCGATCCCCGCGCCGCGCTTCGTCGCCTCCAGCTGCGCGACCGCGCTCGTCGAGCCGAACCCGACCCGCATGCCGCCGAGGAGCGGCGCCAGGTCGAGCTCGCGCACCGTCAGCAGAGCGTCGACGTAGTAGACGAGGAAGTGCTGATCCAGATCCGCCACCGTGCGGATCCTCTCGTGTGCGGCCAGGTACTCGCGCGAGGCGTACAGACGCACGGCGTACTCGCTGAGCGGCTCGGACGCCATGCGCGACCCGGCCGCGGACCCGATCGTGATCGCCAGGTCGAAACCGGCCCCGCGCAGGCTCAGCGGGCGGGTCGACGTGACCAGCTCGACCAGCAGACCGGGGCTCGTCGTGCGCAGCCGCGCGAGCGCCGGCGCGGCGAACGTGACCGCGAACCCCTCCGGGGCGACCACCCGGACGGTGCCCCGGATGCCGTGGTCGCCTCCGGAGGCCGCCTCGACCGCGCTCTCCACGACCTCCTCGAGCGGGGCGGAGCGCATCGCGACATCGCGCCCGATGGCGGTGAGCTCCCAGCCGTCGGCGCCGCGGTCGAGCAATCGCACGCCGAGGGCCGTCTCCAGCCGGTCGATGCGCCGCCGCACGGTGGTGTGGTCGACCCCGAGCAGAGCGGCAGCCGACACCATGCGGCCGGCCCGCGCCACGGCGAGCAGCGCGCGCAGGTCGTCGGCGCTGACATCGGGGCGACCGGGCATTCCCCCACGTTAACGTGCGCCCAGCACCGTGCGTATGTTGCGCCCCATCCTGCGCACCGCGAATGTCCTCTCAAACAATGCGAGACGGCGCGGGTGCCCGGCGCTACCCTTGTCAGCACATCATGGACACCACCGCATCCAAGACCCGTCGCCGAGGAGCAGCCGTGAGCACCGAGAGACCGCTCCCCGCCGAGCTCTTCAGCGACCTCGAACGCGACGGCACGACGCCGCTGTACGCCCAGGTCTCGCAGCGCATCGAGGCGCTAATCTCCGACGGCACCCTGCCCGCCGGCACCCGGCTCGAGAACGAGATCGCCATGGGCGAGCGGTTCGGGCTCTCGCGACCCACCATGCGCCGGGCGATCCAGGTGCTCGTCGACAAAGGGCTGCTGGTGCGGCGCCGCGGCGTCGGCACCCAGATCGTGCACGGCTCGATCACCCGGCGCCTCGAGCTCAGCAGCCTCTACGACGACCTGGCTCACCAGCACCGCGAGCCCACGACGCAGGTGCTGGTGTTCGAGGTGGTCCCGGCGACGCCCGCACTGTCCGAGGCGCTCGGCGTTCCGCTCAGCGGACCGCCGCTGCACCTGCGCCGTGTGCGCTCGGCCGACGGCGGCCCGATCGCCGTGCTCGACAACCACGTGCTCGACCCGTCGGGGGTCGACTTCGAGGCGCTCGAGCATCGCGGCCTCTATGAGCTCATCCGCAAGCGCGGCACCACCCTCAAGGTGGCACGCCAGCTGGTCAGCGCCCGCGCCGCCACCCACGAGGAGGCCGAGCTGCTGGACATGCGCGAAGGCAGCCCCGTGCTGACCCTGGCGCGCACCGCCTACGATCACTCCGGCAACATCGTGGAGCTGGCCCGGCACGTCTACCGCCCCGACCGGTACTCCATCGAGTTCACGCTGGTCGACAAGTAGGTCAGCGCCGCAGCGCCTCGACCTCGGCGACCGTCGGCATCGCCGACGAGCAGCCCCGGCGGGATGCCACGAGGGCGCCCGCGGCGTTCGCGAAACCCAGCACCTCAGCCAGTGGCCAGCCCGACAGGATCCCGTGGCACAGCGCGCCGCCGAACGCGTCGCCCGAGCCGAGGCCGTTGGCGAGCGTGACAGGGATGGGGGCGACCTGGGCCGTCTCGTCCGCGGTGCGCGCCACCACCCCGTCCTCTCCGAGCTTGACGACCGCCAGGTGGGCGCCCGCGTCGAGCATCGCCTGGGCGGCGGATGCCGCATCGGCCGCTCCCAGCGCGATCCGGCACTCCTCGAGGTTGCCGATGAGGACCGTCGCCAGACCCAGCACGTCCTTCGCGGCCGCCGCGGCATCCTGCTCGCCTCGCCAGAACGCCGGGCGGTAGTCGAGGTCGAGCACGGTCGGCCGGCCCGCGCGTTCCCGTGCCGCACGCAGATGGGCGGCCCGGCTCGGCTCGCCGGAGAACCCGCTCAGCGACAGCCACAGCACGCCCGCATCGCGCACCACCTCGAGGTCGAGCTGCTCCGGTTCGATCGCGAGATCGGCGGCCGGATCCGGGCGGTAGATGGTGAGCGGATTGTCGGGCGGGGAGATCTCGCAGATCGCGACCGCGGTCGTGCGGCCCGCGACCGGGAGCACCTGCGCCGTGTCCACGCCGATCCGGTCGAGCTCGGCACGCACCAGGCGACCGAACCCGTCGTCGCCGACGCGCGAGATCACGCCCGCGCGGCGACCCAGCCGCGCCGCCGCGATCGCCACGTTGGTGGGACTGCCGCCCACCGACGGCTGGAACTCGGTCACCCGCTCGAGAGGTCCGTCCTGACGGGGGTAGAGGTCGACGAGCGACCTCCCCATCGCGAGGACGTCGAGCGCTGGGCTCATACGGCGTCCAGCCGCGGGTCGAAGACGATCTTCATCCCCTGCCCGGCGCGCAGGCGGGCGATCACGCCATCCCAGTTCGCCAGCGGCTCGATCGAGGTCACCAGCGCACCGAGGTCGACGAGGCCGAGCTCCAGCAGGCGCATCGCGCGACGCCACGACTCCGCCGTCGCCGCGAACCCCGAGGTCACGGTCAGCTCCTTGTAGAGCACGAGGTCGAACGGGACGGTGGCGTCGCGCCCGTGGATGCCGACGGCGACATAGCGCCCCGCCTTGCGCACCGCCTCCAGGGCGACGCGCGCACCGCCCGAGCTGCCGGAGCACTCGACCACCACGTCGAACCCCGCCTCGACCGCGCCCTCTGCCGTCTCGAAGCCGAGCGAGCGGGCGAACTCCAGCCGGACGGCGTCGGCGGGCAGCCCCGCGAGCACCACCCGTGCGCCCATCGCCCGGGCGACCTGCGCACACAGTATCCCCATCGGTCCGGGTCCCGTGACGAGCACCCGGTCGCCCGCGCCGATCACCGGCGGGTCGAGAAGGAGGTGGGTGGCGCAGGCCAGCGGCTCGGACAGGGCCGCTGCGCTGAGGTCCACGCCATCGGGGACGCGGTGGAGCAGGCGGGCCGGCACCTTCACGCGTTCCGCGAAACCGCCGTCGACGAAGGATCCCATCGATGTCTTGTTGTCGCACAGATTGCGCTTGCCCGCCCGGCACAGGTCGCAGTCGCACACCTGGTGGTGGGTCTCGCACGCCACGCGCGCGCCGAGCCAGGTCGGGTCGACCTCGGCACCCAGTTCCACGACGACGCCGGCGACCTCGTGTCCCATCACGACGGGCGGCCGCGACGGGTAGCCGTCCTCGAGCAGGTGCAGGTCGGTGCCGCAGACGCCCGCGGCGTGCACCTCGACGATGACGTCGGTCGGTCCGGCCACCGGCACCGGCCAGGTGCCCACCGCCACGCCGCCCTCGCCCAGCCGGCTCTTCACCACCGCGACCATGTCAGCCACGTGAGACCACCCCTTCCCGGCTCACGCCGGTCACCGGCGACTCGCCGCCGTCGAACAACGTCATCGTGTACCAGCTGGTCATCGACTCCCCCGGCCGGAGCCGATGCGCCATGTTGCGCCGCCGGGCGTTCGCGAGACCGTCATACGGCCACGCGGTCTGCGCCTCGATCGCCAGCATCCGGCCGCGCCCGTAGAAGGGGAAGCCCGGGTCGTCCCGCATCACCCACAGCCAGGAGCAGGGGAACGCCGCCAGGTCCCACGCCAGTCCGACGCTCACCCCGTCGCCCGGCTGGCGGATCGCCGCCCAGCCCTGGTCGAGGCCGTCGAGGTACGCGAGCCGGTGCACGGGCTCGTCCGGGATGAGGCTGAGATCGATCGAGCCGCCGGCGTCGAGGGGGGCCTCCGGCCATGCGACGGCCTGGAGGGAGACGCCGGCGGTGCGCTCCACGTCGGGGCGGACACGCGCCCCCGCGGGGTAGTCGATGCGAGCTCCTCCGGTCGCGGGGAACGCGGGGTGGTGCCCCCAGACGAAGTCGGCCGGCACCTGCCCGACATTGGTGACCTCCCCCTCGATGCTCAGCACGGCGCCGTCGGGATCGACCGTCATGGTGCGGGTGAGCACCAGCGGCGAGCGGGCCGGGACGCGCAGAACGCACCGGCTCGCCGTGGCTTCCACGACATCCCATCGCGAGCTGGCCGCCTCCCCGTGGAACGGATGAGGGACGCCGTCCACGAGCGCCGACTGCCCGGCGTTGGGGAAGGTCTCCTGCCAGCCTCCGCGGAACCCGGAGTGGAAGTCGAGGTCGTCATTGCCGTAGCTGAGCCCGCGGGAGGCGGGGATCGGCGTCTCCCAGTCGTAGTGCGCGAGGGCGTTGCGCCCCGACGCGTCGCGGACGGCCGTGACGACGGCGCCGCGCTCGTCGTCCACCTCGACCCGGATGGCGGGACTCTCCAGCGTGATCACACGTCCTCCTCGACATGGCCGGCGAGCGGCTTCTATCGTATTGTAATGACAAATGCGCGGTCGGTGTCGACGGCGCGGGAGAGGACGGCGATGTTCGATCTGACCGGCAAGGTCGCGGTGGTCACCGGGGCATCCAGCGGAATCGGCCAGGCGCTAGCGCGGGGCCTCGCGAGCGCGGGCGCGGACATCGCCACGATCTACGCCACCGACGACGACATCGACGGCACCCGCTCGTCGATCGAAGCGATGGGCCGCCGGGTGCTCACCCACCAGGGGGACGTGTCGCAACGGTCCGCGGTCGAGGAGTTCGGCGAGCGGGTCGCCGCCGAGCTCGGCGAACCCGATATCTGGGTCAACAACGCCGGCCGGCTGATGGTGAAGCCGTTCCTCGAGACCGGCGACGACCACTGGGCAGCGCAGCTGGGCTCAAATCTGAACGGCTACTTCTACGGGTGCCAGGTGGCGGCGCGCTCGATGATCCCGCGCGGCGCCGGCCGCATCATCAACGTCGGCTCGGTCGCCCTTGTGCAGCCGTTCACCAACGGCTCCGCCTACGTGACCAGCAAGGGCGGCATCTACGGACTGACGCGCGCGCTCGCCGTCGAGCTCGGTCCCAAGGGCATCACCGTGAACGCCATCGCGCCGGGCTCCGTGCACTCCCGGCTGAACGCCGATGTCTACACCCCCGACGTCGTCGGCCAGTACGAGGCCCGCATCCCCGTCGGGCGCATCGGACGCGCCGACGACCTCGCGTCGACCGCGGTGTACCTCGCCGCCGACGAGTCGGCGTACGTCAACGGGGTCGAGATCCCGGTCGACGGCGGCATGATCGTCGGCGGCGACGTCGGCATGGGCGACAAGGGATGACAGCGACGCTGCAGCGGACGGCCACCGTCGCGGCTGAGGGCTTCACCCTGCTCGAGGGCCCCCGCTGGCACG